>NZ_CAMLHM010000037.1 GCF_946479885.1 uncultured Devosia sp. | reverse complement strand
AACTAATCCCCGCCCCTCCACCCCGCCTTACCCTCTCCTGTCCGGCATCCCGCCGGGACAGGAAAAACCATGACCACACAAAACAGCCACCCGCCTTTCGCGCCCGGCGCTCAAGGCCAGCCTGCGGGGCAGGCTGCGCCCGGAAATCCGCCACCGCGTGAGGGCCATACCACCAGGCCAATGGCCGAGCGGCACGAGGCGCTGTGGTTGAGCCTTGCCGCCCTGCACAAGGATACCGTGGCCCTCGGCGCCAAGAAGCCCAATGCTGATGTCTCCGATGCCCTGCGCATCAGCGCGGAGGGCCTGCTCAGCGATTGCGCCCCGTTCATCCGCCAGAGGGGCGAGCGCCTGCCGGTGGCCGCGCCTGATCTCATGGGTCTTGCCGCCCAGCTCGGCCAAGCCCTGGCGGCGCTCGAAGCCTGGGAATCGCGCCACACGACCTGGGACGAGCAGCGCCCATCCCATTGTCCCGGCGGCACAATTCTGCTTTTGTGCCGCCACATCCGAGGGGAATACACACGCTCTTGCGCGCCGCCGCCATCGCCCTGTTCACGCTGGCCAGCCTGCCTGCCGCCTTCGCCATTGATGCGCCCGCGGCCCAATGCGGCTTCAACGCCGACAAATCCAGCCTGGTCCTGACGGTGTCCAATAGCGGCGACGGCAAATATGCCTGCACGGCATCCTGCCAATATACCGTCACCGGCGAGCGCCCGCTGCAGACCTTCAGCTGCAATTATAGCCTCGGCGCCAAGACCGCCGACAAGATCGCCTGCGATCTCGACGGCAAGGGCCCCGGCCATTTCAACGAAGTCCGCCCCACCCGCTTCATCTGCCAGCCGCGCTAGCCGCCGGCAGCGAGCACTCACCCGAGCTTGGCATCCAGCGTAATCGTCAGCGCCCCCAGCGCGTTGGAGACCGGGCAGGCGGTCTTGGCCCGCTCGGCGATTTCGACGAACTTGGCCGCGTCGAGCCCGGGCACCTGGCCGGTCACGGTGAGCGCGCTGCTGGTAATCCCGGTCCCCGGGATCAGCTCCACCACCGCCGACACCTGCAATTGCGTTGCCGTCGTGCCGTTTTCTGCCAGGAAATGGGCAAACTGCATGGCAAAGCACCCGGCATGCGCCGCCGCAATCAGCTCTTCCGGGTTGGTGCCCGATTGGCCGCTTTCATCGACAAAGCGCCCCTTGAACGTATAGGGCAGGGCTTTGAGCGCGCCGCTGAGGCTGTCCAGCGTGCCATTGCCCTCGGTCAGTGACCCATTCCATTTCGCCGTCGCGCTGCGCTTCATCGTGCAATTCCCTTGGTTTGAAAAAGATAGAGCCGCGCCGTCCGGCCCGCCATGAATGCCGAGCCCCGGCGCCCCCGCCCAACCCAACACGCCATTGCGTCCTGATGATGAACGAGAGGAGCATCGTGGCAGGCGCGGAGGGTGATGTCATCCTCCCACGCGCCGGGTCGGGCCACGCGGCTTGTCCCGGCCAACCCCAACCCCGATGTCATCCCGGCGCTGGCCAGGATCCACTCCGAAATGCCTCAGGCTCCACCAGCCCATCCGTCGGCACCCACCCTCCCCCTTGCGGGGAGGGAAGCGAGATAGGACTTAGCGTGAGCTAAGTCCGTGGAATCGAGCAGGGTGGGGGTATCTCTCCGCGAGTCCAGTGCGTGTGGCCCACCCCCTCCCAACCTCCCCCTTCAAGGGGAGGGCCGTCCGGGCTGAGGCGAACTCACCGCTTAAAACAGTTCTCTCGGTGCCAATTCAAAAACGCAGGGTGCGGCCGATCTCGCGCCGCAAGGGGCCCAATCAATCGGCCAGTCTTGTTGATCAAGCTCTCAACCCCATCGCGGTCATTCACCTGCCGCGACACCATGATCTCCAGATCATCACTGAACCCGATGAGCCCTCGATCAAACATCCAATGCGCGGTCCCAGACAGCGCAACGCCATTGTTGATGATATCTGGTCCGTTCTGCTCCACCGGCCGAATATGCGCCGCCGCCACTTCGGCGCGCCCGCCACCATTGATGAGCTTCAACCCGGTCACCCCACAGCGTTCGCCGTAAGCGCGCAGCACGACGCGGCGAAACACTCGGTCCCGCACGACACGCGTTGTCATCGCCGCAACGCGCTCGCGCTCCTGCTCGTAGGCAAACGGCGCCCGCGCCTCATCGAACTGCAGGGGCGCCTCCGGCGTGCCAACCCGCGGAAGCAACGGCTGATCCTCGGCCAAACCGCGCTCTAGAACGCGGTCGAAATCCTGCGGCGAGATGGGTCGCACGGCCGCCTGCGCCCTTCCCGATATGCGACCTTGTTCGTTCAGCAGCCCCCGCTCCACTAGACCAGTGCCATCGTCGAATGGCACAGGATTAGGAAACTCAAGGTAGCTGCCGGGTTCAATCAAAGCCAGGTACATGCGCGGGGAAGAAGGATCGGGAACGATCTGCGAAACCCGCGCAATGGCGTAGTAGCCCTTTGATCCACGAACCTTCACCGGTTCGTAGTAGACGATCCAGTCGCCCACGCAGGCAGAAGCACGCTCAAGATACGGGGCCGGGAACTGGTATCGTTCCGCCGGGCTATCGTCATAGATCGAATCCGCTCGGTGGATAAAAACGGCGAATGCCAAGGCGCTGCCCCATATCTCGATGTCGCTGCCACAAGCGGTATGCGTTTAGTGCATTGATTGGGACCAGGAATCGGTCGAGCACTATGGCTCAATTTGGCTGAATTCGGATAGAGCGATCTATGTTTGAGCGTCGTACGGTCTTCGTAGTTGGTGCGGGCGGCAGCCGCGAACTTGGCTTGCCGATGGGATCTGAGCTCGCAAGTAACATTGGCGGACGAGTAAAATTTACTTTCCCTGATGGGTACAGTCCGACAGGTGGAGACAACGACGTATACTGGGCCGTCAAGTCCATTCTGGAGCAACAGAAGGAACGAGATCCTAATCCCATGTTTCGTGCTGGACAGGCCATCTCTCGCGGCATGTCTCAGGCAATTTCCATTGACAATTTTCTCCACACCCACGGCCATGACAAGAACATTACCCTCATGGGTAAACTGGGGATTGCTGCGGCTATTCTGGAAGCCGAGCGCAACTCAGCCATATTTCATCGGGACGAGGGTCAGAGAGATCTGATTGAATTTAGTGAACTTAAGGAAACTTGGCATTCGGTTTTCGTGAAGATGTTGTTGGAGCGGTCTGTTCGAAGGGATATATCAGATGTATTCGACAACGTATCAATCATAACATTTAATTATGATAGATGCATCGAGAGGTACTTGCATCATTCTCTGCAAAGTTATTTAGGGCTAAGCGCTAAAGATGCCGAGTTGTTGATGTCTCGTTTATCAATTATTCACCCGTATGGGCAGGTGGGCAAACTTCCGAGCACGGCCGAGGGTGGCATCGCTTTTGGAGAGCACATCCACTCCACTAAGCTGCCGTTAGTGGCTGCTCAGATTCGAACCTTTACGGAGAGGGTGGAGAGCGACGACGTGCTTTTCGCTATGCGCAAGCTGCTCTCGGAGGCGGAGGTGGTAGTCTACCTTGGATTTTCCTTTGGAGATATGAACATGGAGCTCATGTCCTTGGAAACCGCGGGCAGCCGCGTCGTTTATGGCACTAGTTTTGGTGTATCCAAAGCCAACCAGCGTGTCATCGAGCAGGACATTTTGGAGGCCATGGGACCTAATCAGTCGGTGGTGGAAGCAGTCACGCTGGAACCAATGACCTGCGTTGACTTCCTGAACGCGTACTGGAAGCCAATCATCCGCGGGGTTTGAGCAACAAAGCCTCTCGCGATCTAGAAACTAATCCCCGGCCCTCCACCCCGCCTTACCCTCTCCCTCCGGCATCCCGCCGGAACAGGAAAAACCATGACCACACAAACCAGCCAGCCCCCTTTCGCGCCCGGCGCTTAAGGCCAGCCTGCGGGGCAGGCTGCGCCGATTCCGGCAAACTTGTCCCCGCTCCTCCACCCGCCCGCATAATCGCCTGCTCCATCCGTCACAGGAGCATGCGCCATGGCCCATCAGCCGCCCAAAACCACCCATAACCTGGCGCTGCGCCACGAGGCGCTGTGGCTGGCGCTGACGGCTCTGCACCGCGATGTCTTGACACTCGCCAGCAAGCACCCCGCCACGTCAGTTTCCGAGCCGCTGCGCATTGCCGCCGAAGGGCTGCTGGCCAATAGCGCGCCCTTCCTGCCGCAGAAGCGCATGCGCCTGCCGGTGGCGGCGCCTGAGCTGATGGGGCTGGTCGTGCAGCTCGGCCAGGCGCTGGCCGGGCTCGAGGCCTGGGAGACCGGCCACAGTTTCTGGGATGCGGGCAAGGCCTGCCGTTGCTGGCGTGTCGGCGGCGAGGCTCTACCCATCATGCGGCTGCGCCCGCAACTGCCGCCGCCGCTGACCACGCATGGTGGCGTGAGCATTCGCGAAGCCCTGGCCAAGCGCATCGACCAGCGGCGGGCAGGCGATTTCGAGGCGGGCTTTGCCGCCGGGCGCGCCGCGCGGCAGGGCAGGCCCGTGGCCGAGATCGAGGTCGAGGCGCGCCAGACTTATCCCCATATCCGCCGGCTCGAGTAAACTCCTCGCCATCCATCCCCGCGCGGGCGGCCTGCAGGCGACAGTGGCGGGGTGGGCCGGGCGCATGGGCAAGCCACCAATGCGGGTCAAAGAGCTGGGTCGGCGCTTGCGAGCGTTGGGCACCGATCCCAGCGAATGGCAGAAAACCGGACGCCCCGAGACGGTTGTCGTCTCACTACTTAAAATACTCAGAGGCGAAAGCCGTCTCGGGGTCCGCCTATACTTGAGCAACCGGAGGCGCCCGCGCCGTCCGGCGCAAGGTCACACCCTCCGCGGGCGAGGGGCCTTCCTTGCCTGCTCATTCTGCATTACCGATAGCAGCGGCCGTCGCATGCGGCCTCGGGGGAACCACTCAAATGCGTGCCATTGTCTCGTCGATCGCCCTTGCCGCCGCCCTGGTTGGCGCCAGCCTTGCCACCGCGCTGCCAGCCCTTGCACAGGGCCAGCCCATCGACAGCTATTGCGCGCAGATTTCCGACAATGACAAATATGCCTCCGATGGCTACCCGCTCTCCGATGCCGGCTCCATCCTGCGGCAGGACCGCGCCAACTGGCACCGTTTCGGCACGCCCGATGCCGATGACTATGGCGACAATACCTTCGACACCACAGCGGCGCGCGAGCGCATTCCATCCATGTTCGACAATGGCAATATCGAGCCGGGCCTGGCCCGCAAGATCGTGCGCGGCTACCCCTATATCTGCGTCGACATCTACCGCAATTCGCTCTCGGTCTATACCGGCGGCTAGCCGAAGGCTGGCTCGCCCGGCGGCGAGGGTCTGCGCCCCGGCCGGCCGATAAATCCCCGCTGGGCCGCGTTTGGTGTATAACGGCCCTCCAAGGGCCGGATTTTCCTCGTCCTGACAGGAACGGAGCCCGGCCCCATGCATAAATACAAGATCGGCGAGACCCTCGATTTGCTGCCCAATCGCGGCAGCAGCACGCGCAAGGCCGGCCAGTGCGAAATCATGGCTTTGCTGCCCTATGAGGGCCATGCCGTGCAATATCGCGTCCAGGCCAAGGCCGAGAGCCATTTGCGCATCGTCGCCGAATCCGATCTGCGCCCTCTCACCAACTGATCCGTTCCATGACCACGCTCGCCGATTTCGCCATGCCGCGCCTTGATGGCACGACCCAGCCGCTCTCTGCCTATGCCGGCAAGGTCGTGCTGGTGGTCAACACCGCCAGCCAATGCGGCCACACCCCGCAATATGGCGGGCTCGAAGCGCTGTGGCGCCAATATGGGCCGCAGGGCCTGGTTGTGCTGGGCTTTCCCTGCAACCAGTTCGGCAGCCAGGAGCCGGGCGCGGCCGGCGAGATCGCCGAATTCTGCGAGATCAATTTCGGCGTGAGCTTTCCCCTGTTCGGCAAGCTCGAGGTCAACGGCCCGGGCCAGCACCCGCTTTACGGCTGGCTCAAGCAGGCCGAGCCGGGCGATGTCGAGTGGAACTTCGCCAAGTTCCTGGTCGGCCGCGACGGCCAGGTGGTCGCCCGCTTCACCCCTGATACCCAGCCGGCTGCGCTCGCGCCAGCCATAGAGGCCCAGCTGTAGCCCATCGGCCACACCGGGCGACCCCACTTATCCTCGTCCGGAACGAAGGACCTATACTCCCGTTGTCAGCTCACGGGGCGGAAATGGCGTGAACCCCCAAGGTCGCGTTTGCGATCCCCAGGGTCGCGTTTGCGATCCCCCAGGGTCGCGTTTGCGATCCCTCCAGGGTCGCGCTCCGCAATGAATGGTCCGGCCCACTCGCAAAGAGTGATGCCCTCGGCCAGTTCGTGAAAGGACAATAAAAATGAAGAAGATCCTCCTGGCCTCCGTGGCCGCGCTTTCGCTCGCCGCTGCAGTCCCGGCCTTTGCCCAGGACAAGGTTGTCGGTGTTGAATCCAATGCCAAAGCCGGCGCCGTCATCGGCGCTACCGGTGGCGCCACCACCGGCGCCGTGCTGGGTGGCCTGCTCGGTGGCCCCATCGGCGCCGTCATCGGCGGCTTTGCCGGCGCCACCATCGGCGCTGAGGCCGGCATCGAAACGGCCACGGTCGACTATGTCGTCGCCAACCCGGTCGAGCCCATCTACATCCAGGGCAATGCCGATATCGGCTTCGTCGTCCCCGCCGAGGTGACCGTCTATCCCATCCAGACCGACCCGGCCCACGGCTATCTCTATGCCAATGACCGCGTCTGGATCGTCGATCTGCAGACCCGCACCCTGGTGTATTCGCCGGGCTACCTGGTGCCCCAGACGGCGGCTGATTTTGCCGTCGCCAACCCCGTGACCTCCTTCGAGGCCCAGGGCGATGTGGTGGTCGGCTATGTGCTGCCCGATGGCACCGAGATTTCGACCATCCCCGACTCTCACTACGGCTATGTCTATCTCAACGACCGCCCGGCTCTGGTCGATGCCAATAGCCGCACGGTGATCTGGATCAACTGACCTCACCACGCTGCATACCAGCCGCCCGGTTCACCCCGGGCGGCTTTGCTTTGACCGGGCTTGCGGTTATAGAGTCTCCCGCAGGCGGAGGTGCACATGGCCGACATTCTCGAATATTGCCAGGGTCTCAAACAAGTCAGCTTCAAGCCGGGCACAGTCATGCTGCCCGAGGGCGAGCGCATGGGAAAACTCCTGGTCCTGATCGAGGGGCAGGTCGAGGTCATCCGCGAACGCACCCAGGTCACCCATGTCGACGAGCCGGGCTCGATCTTCGGCGAAATGGCCGTGCTGCTCGACATGCCCCATTCGGCCACGGTCAAAGCCCTCTCGGCAGTCACCGCCTACGAGATCCCCGATGCGCTGACGTTCCTCGACAGCCGCCCGGAATTCTCGCTCCACATCGCCACCATGCTGGCGCGGCGTCTCTATTACACGACGTCCTACCTGGTCGATCTGCAACAGCAGGCTGCGGGGAAACGACAGGATCTCGACCTGGTCGACCAGATCCTGGCCAGCCTGGTCGATCCGGCCGACGTCAAGAAGCGCAAGAAGGCCTGACCCGTGGCCGATACCAAGCCGAGCCTCAGCATCACCTATTGCACCCAGTGCAACTGGCTGCTGCGCTCGGCCTGGATGGCCCAGGAAGTGCTCTCCACCTTCAGTTTTGAAATGGGCGCGGTGACGCTGATCCCCGGCACCGGCGGCATTTTCGAGATCAGCCTCGATGGCGAATTGATCTGGGAGCGCAAGCGCGACGGCGGCTTCCCCGATGTGAAGTTGCTCAAGCAGATGGTCCGCGATCGCATCGATCCGGACCGCGATCTGGGCCATATCGACGGCCACAAGGCGGCGACCTAGGCGGGGGCTTTCCTTCCGCTGCCATCCCGCTAAGCTGCCCCCCGCAAGCGGCCCACCGCGGCCGCTCCTGAGGAGGGCTTCTGCGTCATGCCGCATCGCTTCAAGATCAGCGCCGCCAAGAACGGCGAGTTCGTCGCCAAGTTCGTCTACAATGCCGAAACCATGGTCTGGTCCGAGAACTACAAATCCAAGGCCAGCGCCACCAACTGCATCGAATCGATCAAGAAGAACGCGCCCGGCGCGGCCGTGGTCGATCTGACCAAGGGCGAAGAGGGCAAGGGCTACCGCTTCGAGCTGGTCGCCAGCAAGGACGGCCAGACCTTCGTCCGCTTCGTTGCCGCCAATGGCGAGCCGATGGTGCGGTCCGAGACCTACAAATCCCGCGCCAGCGCCAAAAACTGCATCAAGTCGATCAAGGAACGGGCCGCCAAGGCCGAGACTCTCGACGAGGCATAAAGCCCATTCCCAAGTCTTGATGGCTTGGTCTAGTCTCCCGGCAAACAAGCTCCGGGAGACTGCCGCCTCATGCCTTCGTTCATCAAGTCGCTTGCCGTTGCCGCAGCGGTTTCCATTCTCGGCCTCGGCGCCACTCACGCCCAGGATGCGCTGCCCGATCTGGCTGGGCGCACCATCGTTGCCGTCACCGAAAATGCCTATGTACCGCTCAATTTCGCCGATCCGGCGACCGGCGAGGGCATCGGGCTCGAATATGATCTCGTCAACGAGATCGCCAAGCGCCTCAATGCCAAGGTCGATTGGCAGCTCTCGAGCTGGGATGTGATGATCCAGGCGGTGCGCGATGGCCAGTTCGATATCGGCATGGATGGCATCACCATCAATGACGAGCGCAAGAGCCAGATCGATTTCTCCGACAGCTACCTGACCAGCCAGCAGCTGATGCTGGTCCGCGCGGACGAAACCCGCTTTAGCGATGCGGCCAGCTTTGCCGCCGACCCGGCCAATCTGGTCGGCGCCCAGGCCGGCACCACCAATTTCTACGTCGCCGTCTACAACGTGCTCGATGGCGATGAAGCCAATCCGCGCATCAAGCTGTTCGACACCTTCGGCGCCTCCGTCTCTGCCCTGCAGTCGGGCGACGTCGATACCGTGCTGATGGACCAGACCTCGGCCAATGGCTATATCGGCGCCAATCCGGGTGCCTTCAAAGTCATCGGCGGCCCGCTCGGCACCGAGGATTTCGGCTTCATCTTCACTCCGGGTTCCGATCTGGTCGCCCCTGTCAACGCCGCCCTGGCCCAGATCAAGGCCGACGGCACCATGGAAAAGCTGCAGCAGAAGTGGTTCTACGAGTACAACGCTGCGCAGTAAGCGATGTCTGGTTCGGGTCACCCTCCCCCTTGCGGGGAGGGTAGCGCCGCTAAGCCCCATTGGGGGCATAGCAAAGCTAGGGTCGGGGTGCGAGAGCCCCATTATCCGGGCTCACCTCCCCCACCCTTGATCCCTCCCCGCAAGGGGGAGGGTGTCGACTGAAGTCGACAAGAAGATTCATGACCTACGCCCCCCGCAAACCCTCGCTCCTCTCCCGCATGCCTTGGTGGCTTGTCGCCATCGGGCTGCTCTTCGTCCTCGGCCTCTGGGCCATCACCGGTGATGCCGGCTATAGCCAGATCTTCCGGGCCCTTTCGGGCGGCGTCCTCACCACCATCTGGGTGGCTCTGGTCGCCTTCTGCGCCGCCACGGTGATGGGGCTCCTCGTCGCCCTGGCCCGCACTTCCGGCAACCGCATCCTGCGCGAACTGGCCACCTTCTACGTGGAAATCATCCGCGGCATTCCGGTGCTGGTCTTCCTGTTCTACGTTGCCTTTGTCGGCGCGCCTTTCATGGTCGGCGGTCTCAATTGGCTGCTGCAGCCCTTCGATCTGGTGGTGACGATCCGCCAGTTCGATTTCGTCTGGCGCGCCATTGTCGCGCTCACCGTCTGCTACTCTGCCTTTATCGCCGAGATTTTCCGCGCGGGGATAGAATCGGTGGATCGCGGCCAGCTCGAAGCGGCCCGCTCGCTCGGCCTGTCGCGGTGGAAGTGCTTCCGCCTCGTCACCTTCCCCCAGGCCCTGCGCACCATTCTGCCGCCGCTGGCCAACGATTTCGTCTCCATGATCAAGGATTCCGCGCTCGTCTCGGCCCTGGGCGTCCAGGACATTACCCAGCTCGGCAAGGTCTATTCCTCGGGCACCTTCCTGTTCTTTGAAACCTACAATGTCGTGGCCTTCCTCTACCTCACCATGACCATCTCGCTGTCCTTGCTGGTCCGCGTGCTGGAGAGATATCTGCGCGAAAACGCTCGCTGATCTTACCTCTCCCCCACCCACCGGCGTTCCCTCGGGCTTGACCCGAGGGCCACTCGGGGCCCGGCACAGTGGGCAAGTGGTCCTCGGGTCAAGCCCGAGGAAACGCAGTGTTTTTGGCCGGCGTCCTGCTTCACGCCACTTGCACCGGCCCCCAAAGTCCCCATCTAATCCCCGAACCTCACGGAGCCCGCCAATGAACCGCCTTGCCGCCTTCGCCATGACTGCCGCCGTCGCCGTCACGCTTGCCGCTTGCGGCGATAGCCGGGAGGTTGGCAATTTCGTGCTGGATTGGACCGGCAACGATATCTCCATCGATGCGGTGGCCGATCCGGAGGTTGAGGGCGTCGTCTGCCACCTGGCCTATTTCAACCGCTCCTTCATCGACCGGCTGCAGCAGGGCAACTGGTTCGAGGATCCGTCCTATTCGGCGCTCGATTGTTCGGTCACCGGGCCCATCACGGTCGGCGATATCTCCACCCGCCCCGGTGGCGAAGAGATCTTCAAGGAAGGGCGCTCGCTGATCTGGAAGTCGCTGCGCGTCACCCGCGTCTATGATGCGGCCAACAATTCGCTGATCTACCTGGCCCATGCCCGCGAAATCCAGCAGGGTTCGGGCAAGATGAGCCTCTCGGTCATCCCCCTGGCCGGCGAACAGGTCACCTGGGCCAACGGCGCCCCGCCCACCCCCTGACGCCGGTTTACTGCAAGCCGCTATCCCGTTGGAACGTCATGGCGTTCCCTTGCACCAAAACATAAAAGGATTTCGCCGGACTGCGCTTCATTGCGCGGTCCGGCCTGCGATATTCTGATTTGAGTGAGTTGGGCCTTTTGGGGCCCTGTAAGGACAAGACCATGGCAATTCTGATTGGCGATACCGCCCCCGATTTTACCGTCGACAGCACCGAAGGCCCGATCCATTTCCATGACTATATCGATGGCTCATGGGCCGTGCTGTTCAGCCACCCCAAGAATTTCACCCCGGTCTGCACCACTGAGCTGGGCTACACCGCCAAGCTGAAGCCTGAATTCGACAAGCGCGGCGTCAAGGTGCTGGGCCTCAGCGTCGACAAGCTCGAGGATCACGGCGGCTGGGCCAAGGACATCGAGGAAACCCAGGGCACGGCCCTCAATTTCCCGCTGCTGGCCGACACCAACCGCGAAGTCGCCAAGCTCTACGAGATGATCCATCCCAATGCCGACAACACGCTGACCGTGCGTTCGGTCTTCGTCATCGGCCCGGACAAGAAGGTGAAGCTCAAGATCGAATATCCGGCCTCGACCGGCCGCAATTTCGATGAGGTGATCCGCGTCATCGACAGCCTGCAGCTCACCGCCAAGCACTCGGTGGCCACCCCGGTCAACTGGAAGAACGGCGAAGACGTCATCATCGCCAGCTCCGTTTCGGCCGAGGCCGCCAAGGAGAAGTTCCCCAATGGCTGGAAGGAACCCAAGCCCTACCTTCGCATTGTTCCCCAGCCCCGCGGCTAAGGCCGCACCGTTTTCTCCCTGACAGACTGGGCGGTGGTTCCTCCACCGCCCTTTTTCTTTCTCACCTCTCCCTTTGGGGGAGAGGTCGGCGCGCAGCGCCGGGTGAGGGGGCCTTGCGCAGGCGCTGCGGTAACCCCTCCCGACCTTCCCTGATCCAGTTTGAGGCGCTATCTGCGGCAACCACCGGCAGGATTCCTCCCCTATCAAGGGAGAGGCTAGGAGGGGGTATCCGACAAAGACTCGTCCAGCCGCGCCATCTACCCAGCCGCAAAGCTCGAATTGGCATCCTGCGGCCGGATCATGCCCACCATCCGCCAGGCCGCTGCGAGCGCCAGGGCCGCCACCACCACCCCCAGCGCATAGACCGGGATGATCGCCAGCTTGACGTCGGCAGCCGATGCGGCGATTGCCATGCCCCCCGAATTTGCAGCCACCCCGGCCAGCGCTGCGCCGATCGCATTGCCGGCCGACTGGGTCGTGGGCATCAGCGCCGACGTGCGGTCACGCTCGGCATCGCTGGCGGCCTCCATCATGGTGAGGTTGAGATAGCCGTTGCAGGTGCCAAATCCGGCGCCGACGATGAGCTGCCCCACCACCACCACGACAACCTGGTCGAGCTGCAGCCCGATCAGGTCAAGCAGCAGTCCGGTGGCGATCATGGCCGGCCCCAGCCGGATCAGCAGCTTGCGCGTCTCCTTGCTGCGCACATTGGCCACCGTAATGGCCGAAAAGCTCCACGCAACTGCCAGCACGGCGGCTATGGCGCCCGCCGCGGTGGGGCCATAGCCCCACATTTCCTGCACCACCAGCACCAGGTAAACCGCCGAGCCGGCGCCGGCCACGTTGATCAGCAACACCATCCACAGCCCCGTCCCGACCACCGAAATAGGCCGGAAGGCATCGGGCGGCATCAGCCGGTCGCGACTACGACCGTCGAGCCAGACGGCGGCAACCAGCAGCACGGCGGCGCCGACAAGCAGGCCCGCTGCGGGCAGGGGAGCAGCCAGCCCGGCTAGTGCCACCAGCATGATCGCGGCGCCGATGATCGCCAGCCGCAGTCCGGGAAAGCTGACCGCGGCCCGGTCCCCGGGCGAATGCGCCGGCACCTTGACCATGACCATGGCCGCAAAGATCAGCACCAGCGGCACATTGACCAGGAAGGCCGCCCGCCAGGACACGAGCTCGGTCAACAGGCCAGCCGCCGCCGGCCCGCCAAAGGCCGCGATGGCCCAGATCATGGCCTGGAGCCCAAACACTTTGGGCACCAGGCGCGAGGGAAAGAGCTCCGGAATCAGCGCAAAGCAGATGGCCGAAACCACGCCCTCGCCCAGCCCCTGCAGGGCCCGCCCCACCAGCACCATTTCCATCGACGTTGCCGTCGCCGCCACCACTGTGCCGGCCAGGAACACGCCCGCCGAAACCAGCAGGGCGGTGCGGGCGCCCAATTGCTGCTTGAGCAAAGCCGCGCCCGACCCGCCCACGATCGCAAACACCAGGAACAGCGTCAGCGCCCAGGAAATCAGCGCCACGCCGCCCATTTCCTGCACCGCCGTCGGCAGCGAAATCGAGGCCAGGAAGGCATTGAACGCCAATAGCGCCACGCCCAGGCACAGGATCAGGGTGACCGTTGCATAGCGCGGCGTAAAAATCTCGGCCCACTGGCCCTCGACATTATCGGACATCATCAAACCCGCAAATAAACAAGAACATCCTTGGTATATTGCCCGGAGGCGGATAGCAATTGCCTATTTGCGTGGCAGAAGCACGACGCGACCCACCGGCCTCGGGACTTCCACCCCATCTTAACCGCGCCCGGTCCATCCTGCCGTCGTCCCAGCGCAGGATTCTCCGTTGACTGACCAGACTTCCGCCCATCGCGGCCCCGACCTCCGGCTCGTGCTGCTTGTCTTTGCCGCGGCCGCGGCCATCCTTGTCCTGCGCACCCAGTTTGGCCGGGCCGGCATGCCCTTCTTTGCCGATACCGATGACGCCATGCGCATGGTCATGGTGCGGGACTTTCTGGGCGGCCAATCCTGGTACGATCTCACCGCGCACCGCCTCAACACGCCGTTCGGCGCCGAGCTGCACTGGTCGCGCCTGATCGACCTGCCGCTCGCCCTCCTGCTGGGGCTGTTCACGCCTCTCTTGGGTGCCGATCAGGCGCTGGTCGTTGCCGGCTTCGTCTGGCCTTTGCTGCTGCTGGGCCTGCTGCTGTGGCTGAGCGCCACCCTGGCGCATCGCCTCGTCGGCCCCGAGGGGGTATTGCCGGCTCTGGTGCTGCCAGTGCTCAGCCCCGCCATTATCGCCGAATTCAGCCCCGGCCGCGTCGATCACCACAATGTGGTCATCCTGCTGACGCTGGCCGTGGTCTGGGCCGGTATCGAGGCGATCAGCCGCCCGCGCTTTGCCATTGCCTGCGGCCTGTTTGCCGCCACCGCGCTCGCCATCGCCACCGAATCCTTGCCATCAATTGCTGCGGCCATCCTGGTCATGGGCCTGGCCTTCGTCGCCAATCCCGTCCATGGCCGCGCCATGCGCAATTTCGGCCTGGCCTTCGCCGCCGGGGCCATTATCCACCTCGCCATTTTCCGTCCGCCGGCGCGCTGGCTCGAGCCCGCTTGCGACGTGCTGTCTCCGGTCTATGTCGCCGTGGCCCTGGTCGTCGCGGCGGCATTCACCCTCGCCAGCCTCCTGCCGCTGCGCGCCGCGTGGCAGCGCCTCGCCATGCTGGGTGTCGCGGGCGTCGGCGGCATGGCTGCCGTGGCCCTGGCCTACCCGCTCTGCCTCGGCGGCCCCTATGGTGCCCTCGATCCCTGGCTGCAGGCCAACTGGATATCAAGCATCGTCGAGGCGCGGCCCTGGGTGACCACCATCACCGAGCTGCCCGCCTATGCCATTGCCGTGGGCCTGCCCGCGCTACTGGCGACCGCAGTCGTCGTCGTCCGGCTATGGACTGTGCCGCAACAGCGCGCCCAATGGGCGGCCTTGCTGGTCTTCCTGATCTGTACCGCCCTCATCATGCTGGCCCAGATTCGCGGCGCCCGCCTTGCTGTCATGCCGGCCATGCCGGCCGCTGCCTGGCTCATCGTCACCGCCCGCCAGCGCTATCTCGCCACGCCGCGCCTGGGCGCCATTGCCGGCCTCGTCCTGAGCTGGCTCGCCTTTGCCGGCATCGTCCTGTCGCTGCTGGTCACCGCGGTGGTCAACCTCGCGCCGGGCCGCCCGCAAGAGATGGCCGAGGCGCGCGCCAGCAAGGAGCCGTGCCTCGTTCCATCCGCCTTCGACGATCTGGCCGCCTTGCCGCCCGAGCGGGTCATGACGCCCATCGACCTGGGTGCCCACCTGCTGCTCTACACGCCGGACGAAGTTGTCGCGGCGCCCTATCACCGCAACCAGCAGGGCGTCCGCGACGCCTATCGCTTCATCAACGATCCCATCGCCACCGCCCGCGCCATTCTCGACGAGCGCGGTATAGGCCTCGTGGTCCTCTGCCCGGCCATGGCCGAGCTCCAGGGCCTGCCCAGCCGCGCCGATGACAGCTTTGCCAATCTCTACGCGGCCGGAAAACTGCCGCCCTGGCTGAAGGATGTGAGCCTGCCCGGCGCGACATTGCAGGTCTTTGCCGTCCTGCCGGAATAGCGGTTAGGCCAGCCCCAGTTCGGTCCGCGCCTTGCGTGTCAGCTTGCTCGCCACGATCCTGTGCGCCTCCGCCACATAGGCCCGCAGCGCCGCGTCATCGAGCGGCGCGTCGGGCATCACCTGCACCCATTTGGCGCGCCCCAGATAGGGTGCTGGGCGGACATGCTCCAGCTCCGGCAGCATGTCGAAAGCAATGTCCGAGCATTTGAAGCTCAGCCCTGGCAATCCGCCCGTCGACCAGCCCGACAGCAGCGCGAAGATCTTGTCGCCGATCTTGGCCACGCTGGCGTCTCCCCATTGGTGGACGAGGGTGACACCTGGCAGGCTCGCAACATAGGTCTCAAACCCCTCGCGGGTCAGCAGGTCGGCAGTGGCAGCGTTCAACTCGGTCCCCATGTCAGGCGCCCAATCGGCATAGCGAGGCAGTCGGATAGGCACTTATCCCCCAGGTGGCATTGAGGAGGCACATTCTGCCAACAAAAAAGCCGATCCGGTGGCTCCGGATCGACTCCTGTGTGACAGCCGGGCTGGCCTATTCGGCCGCAACCCCCAGGCCGATCGGGCAACTCACGCCCGTACCCTGCAAGCCGCAATAGCCCCGCGGATTCTTGGCCAGGTACTGCTGGTGATAGGTCTCGGCATAGAAAAACTCACCAGCCGGCGCGATCTCGGTCGTGATCTGCCCCAGCCCCTGCTTGCCAAGCGCCTCCTGATAGGCGGCGCGGCTCTTGTCGACCACCTCGGCCTGCTCGGGCGTCGTCGTATAGATCGCCGAGCGATACTGGGTACCCACATCATTGCCCTGGCGCATGCCCTGGGTCGGATTGTGCTCTTCCCAGAATGTCTTGAGCAGCGTGTCGAGGCTGACCTGCTTGGGGTCATAGACCACTTTGACCGCCTCGGTATGGCCCGTGCGGCCCGAGCAGACTTCCTCATAGCTCGGATTGGGCGTCGACCCGCCCTGGTAGCCAACGGCGGTCACGATGACCCCAGGCAACTGCCAGAACAGGCGCTCCGCGCCCCAGAAACAGCCGAGGCCGAAATAGATGGTCTCGGCGCCATCGGGGTAGGGGCCCTTGAGATTCTGGCCGTTGACGAAATGCTCGGGGGCAATCGGCATGGCCATATCCCGGCCGGGCAGGGCCTGGCTGGCGTCGGGAATTGTGGTGGGCTTGGATTTGAAGAACATGTCGTATCCTTTCACCGCTCTATTCGCAGCATGGTCGGTCCAGGTTACAGGCCAGCGCTAGATCTGGTCGGTGCGCAGGTAACGTTCGCGGCGCGGCTTGCGCCCGGCCAGCGCCAACACGATTCCGGCAATGCCGAACACGGCAAAGGCCGGATAGCCCAGCACCGCCTTGAGCGCCGCATCGAGCAGGTCGGCAAAGAACCGGCTTTCGAAAAACGTCTCGACCGTTTCTAGGCTCGGCGGGTGCACCTGCGTCCACAGGTCGGCCAGGCTGGTATAGATCAAGGCGTTGGCGCCAAGCGATTTGGTGCCGTCAACCACAAGCAGGACCAGCGCCAGGCCAATCAGCCAAGTGCCGGCAATTCGCAGAACTAGCCGCATTCACATTCCCTGTGCTCACGGGGATAAGCTGCCGCTGGCCCGATCCGTTCCGCCCCATGCACACCTGTTTGTGCCATGCAGGGCGGCCTGCTCACAAGGTGGCAAGCGTCTCCGGCAAAAACAATCGTCATCGAGGCGTCGTGATCCCTTGCGCCCAAGGCGTTGATAAGTATATTGCGCCTCGCTCGCGCCGGCCAACCAGCCGGCCCCCCTGGCGTTTCCAGCCCAGGGACAAGGCGATGCGGAGAGATGGCCGAGTGGTCGAAGGCGCACGCCTGGAAAGTGTGTAGGCGGGGAACCGTCTCAAGGGTTCGAATCCCTTTCTCTCCGCCACCTTCCCCAATCCATGACATCGCCGGAGTTTGGCTCCAGACGCAGCGCCTGGGCATCGGGATCTCAAGAGCAGGTCGTGGCCTGGTTTCCGCACAGGTCGGTAATCCAGCCGCGTTTGGTCTGCCCCGCGAGATTGGTAACGGTCACGTCCAGAAACGCACCTTCGCAGGAATGCACGGTCTGGACGCGGACGTCGCTCAGGTTCCAGGCGTTGGCCGGATCGTAGAGGCTACCCATGTCGAGCACGGTGGCCGCCTCGAGTGACGGTCCGTCGCGCAACAGCGGGTCTTCTATGTCGAATACCACCAGCTTGGACGAAACCCAGCCAGGCCCCTGAAACACCCGGCTTGGCGGGATGTCGCCATAATCCTCGATGCGCGCATCGCCGATCTTGAACCACCCATCCTCGAACGCGGTAACCTCAAACTCCGGCGACCAATCGTATCCCGATGCGTCATGCACGGATTTGAGCACACCCACGACTGCATGATCGATGCCCGGCCCGCTGCGGACATTGGTGCCATCAGGATCGGCATCATCGGAATAGGCGTGAAAGTCGCAGATATTTCTGGCGGCCAGGGTCGGCAGGCCGCTTGCCAGCACGACCGCGGCGGCGAGCAGAGAGGTGGCAAGGGAGGGGCGCTTGGGCATGGTGTGTATTCCCGTCGGATGAGTGCGCCTGCCATCAGGCATGGCCCCTGAACTCAGCCTGAACGCCTCTCCCACCCCCGAGTGCACACCAGCGCATAGCACTCCAAATCCCTCTCGCGACGCACTTTAGTAATATCACTGATAATTAGCTTGCGGCGACTATAACTGTGCTTTATTGATAAAAGACAGGATAAGGGAGCGACGTCGGTCGGTAGCGGGTGAACGGGCAGGAAAACATACTGGCAAGGCCAACACCCGAGCCGGCGGCAGCGCTGGCGATCTGGCTCAAGGTGCTCAGCGCCGGCCCCATCGCCATCCTGATTGCCCTGATCGTCGTGCTCTCCATCGCGGCGCCGAACTTTCTGACCCCGCGCAACATTTCCAATATCCTGGCGCAGACCGCGGTCATCGCGGTCGTCGCCATGGGGCAGCACCTGGTGATCCTGACGCGTGGTATCGATCTGTCCGTCGGGTCGAACCTGGCGCTGGCAACCGTGTTCGGCGCCCTGACCTGGCACGCCACCGGATCCGACGTTCTGACGGTTCTTGCCATGCTGGTCAGCGGGGCTGGCGTGGGCGCCATCAACGGCGTGGTCTATACCTTCGGGCGGCTGCCGCATCCCTTCATCATCACCCTTGCCACGCTCAGCATCGCCAAGGGCACGGCGCTGCAGCTGGCCGACGGCCGCGCTATTCCCGGCATGCCAGAGAGCATCAAGTTTCTCGGTGGCGGCTCGGTCCTGGGCATCCCCGCCTCGTTCTTCGTCGTGGTCGGCGTTGCCGGCCTCATCCTGCTGATGGCGCGCCGCATGGTCTGGGGCCGTTGGATCTATGCGGTGGGCGGCAAGCCGGAGGCGGCGTTGCGCATGGGCATTCCAGTGCGCGGCGTCTTGATTTCGACCTATGTCATGGCCGGGTTGTGCGCCGGCATCGGCGCGGTCCTGTTGGCCGGTCGCACCGATGCGGGCTCGCCCCTGTTCGGCAATTTGCTCGAACTCGACACCATTGCCGCCGTCATCATCGGCGGCGCCAGCTTCCTGGGCGGACGCGGCCATATCGGGCATGCCCTGGTGGGGGCAGTGATGATCGGCGTCATCCGCAACGCCCTCAACCTGCTCAATGTCGATATCTTCTTCCAGCTCATCGCCATCGGCGTCGTGATCGTGCTGGCGGTCGAAGCTGACGTGCTTCGGACCTATCTCGAGGGTCGCGTTCGCACCCTGCGCGCCGCGAGGCTGCAATGACCAACCCCGTTATCCTCAGCGTCCGCAACGCCACAAAGCGCTTCGGCCCGGTGCTGGCCCTCAACGATGTGAGCCTGGAAGCCCGTGGCGGCGAGGTGCTGGCTCTGCTCGGCGACAACGGTGCCGGCAAGTCCACGCTCATCAAATGCGTCAGCGGCGTGCATCAGATCGACAGCGGCGATATCGCCATCGACGGCGTCGCCACGGCCATTCGCTCGCCCGCAGATGCGCGTTCCGCCGGCATCGAGACCGTCTATCAGGACCTCGCTTTGTTCGACAATCTCACGCCGGCGCAGAATTTCTATGCCGGCCGCGAACTGGCGTCGCCCGCCTGGCTGCCGCACGGGTTGCGCTTCCTCAAGTCTCGCCAGATGGACGAAGAGACCAGCCGCGTGCTGGATCGCCTCAAGGTGATCCTGCCCAAGCAGGACGCCACCGTTGCCCTGATGTCAGGTGGTCAGCGCCAGGCCGTCGCGGTCGCTCGCGCCAGCGTCTTCGCCCGCAAAGTGGTGATTCTGGACGAACCCACCGCTGCGCTCGGCCTGCGTGAGTCGCGCAAGGTGCTCGATCTGGTGGCCCAGCTGCGCGACGAGGGCAATGCGGTGATCCTGATCACCCACAATATGGAACATGTCACCGAACTGGCCAGCCGCGCCGTGGTGCTGCGGCAGGGGCGCAAGGTCGGCGAGATTGTCCCCACCAAGACAAACCAGCAGGAGCTCGTGGCGATGATCGTCGGAGCCTGATGCTGCACAGATCGGCGTTCCGGGAGGGAGCGCTGATACCGCCCGGCTGCCTGTGCAGCCGGGTTTCCAGGGAGGAAACAATGAAACTAAGGCATATCATCACGGGAGGGCTGGCACTGATATTGGCTGGCGCCTCCCCGGTCTTGGCGCAAGACGCCGTCAAGATCGGCTTCATCACCAAATTCCCGGTGGAATTCTTCTCCACCATGGAAAACGCCGCCAAGGCCTATGCCGAGGCCCATCCCGAGGTCGAGATCATCTTCGGCCAGGGCGCCTCGGGCACCGACATCGAGGGCCAGATCGCGCTCATCGAATCCATGATCACCCAGGGCGTGCAGGGCATTGCCATCACCCCGGTCGACCCCACGGTGGCGCCGGCGCTCGACAAGGCCGTCGAAGCCGGCATCAAGGTCGTGCTGCTCGATAACGACATCCCCGATTGGCTCGGCAAGATCGCCCTGGCCACCACCAACAACTACAATGCGGGCATGATTGCCGGCGAATATCTCAAGGGCGTGCTCAAGGATGGCGATACCCTCGGCATTCTCGAAGGCGTTCCGGGCGTTCCGGCCCTCGATGATCGTGTCACCGGCATGCTCAAGGGCCTGGCTGGCGGACCCGACGTCCAGATCGTTGGCAAGAACAGCACCAACTGTGCCCAGGAAACCGGCCTCTCGGCAGCCGAAGATCTGCTGACCGCCAACCCGGACCTCAAGGCCATCTACGCGGCCTGCGGTCCGCCGGCTGTTGGCGCCGCTCAGGCTATCGAGAATGCCGGCATCGCCAACGACGCCATCGTTCTGGTGGGCTTTGACGCCTGCTGCGGCGAACTCGACAAGATCGTTTCCGGTCAGGAAGACGCCACTGTCGCCCAGTTCCCCGCCAAGATGGGCGAGCTGGGTGTGGACACCCTGGTCAAGGCCATCCGCGGCGAAGAAGTGACGCCGCTCGTCGATACCGGCGCTGGTCTGGTTACCGCCGAAAACGTCGCCGACTTCCAGTAAGTCGGTCGTCAGCGCGGAGGGCAGGGTCTTTCCCTTCTCTGCCCTCCGTACCCTTCATATGTCAGGACATCCGCGATGGACTTCATGAATGCGCTCGAGTGCACCGAGCCCGGCAAGCTCACCCTCGTCAGCCGGCCTGCACCGGTTCGCGGCGCCGATGAAGTGCTGGTCCGCCCCCGCCGCATGGGCATTTGCGGCACCGATTTTCATATCTACGAGGGCAAGCATCCCTTTCTCGCCTATCCCCGGGTCATGGGGCACGAGCTGGCGGTCGAGGTCGTCGAGGCGCCAGCCGCCTCCGGCTTTGCGTCCGGCGAGGTGCTGGTGGTCAATCCCTATATCGCCTGCGGCTCCTGCATTGCCTGCCGCCGCGGCAAACCCAATTGCTGCACCGCCATTTCGGTGCTGGGCGTGCATCGCGATGGCGGCATGGCGACCCTGCTTGCCTTGCCTCCCGCCAATCTCGTCCGCGCCGAGGGCCTGAGCGTCGACGCCTGCGCCACTGTGGAGTTCCTCGCCATCGGCGCCCATGCGGTCCGCCGCGCCGCGCTCGATAGCGCCGAGCGGGTCCTGGTCGTCGGGGCCGGCCCGATCGGTCTGGGCGTCGCCGTCTTCGCCGCCCAGCATGGCGTACAGCTCGCGGTCATGGACCGTGATCCGGACCGCCTTGCCGCCGCCGCGCGCATTATCGGCGGCATCTCCACCATTGTCGCCGACGAGGCGGCGCCGGCAGCCATCCGCGCCTTGACCGATGGCGACGGCTTCGACGTGGTGTTCGACGCCACCGGCAATACTCAGTCGATCGAAAATGGCTTCGACAGCGTGGCCCATGGCGGTCGCTACGTCCTTGTCAGCGTGGTCAAGGGGGACATCCGCTTTGTCGATGCCGAGTTCCACAAGCGTGAAATGTCCCTTCTGGGCAGCCGCAATGCCACCAGCGCGGATTTCACCACGGTCATCAACGCGATCCGCGCGGGGCGCGTACGGCCCGACGACCTGATCACCCACCGGACGAGCTTGGCGGGCGCTGCCGAGGATTTGCCGCGCTGGGCAACCGACAAGACCGGATTGATCAAGGCCATTGTCGAGATAGACTGAGCAGGGGTTGGGGCCATCCAGGCACTCGATCGCAATCTAGGCGATCCGTCGGCAAGGCCGGACGCGGCCTTGAGGGGACAGCATGAAAAGCGACGCAGTCTTCAAGGCAGCCTTTAACGATGCCCTGGGGATTGTCGCAGCTGCGGGGGCCGGTGCCCCGGTTCCGGCCGAGAATGAGCTGAGCCAGCGCCTGGGCGTTAGCCGCACCACGGTCCGCAAGGTGCTGTCGACGATGGCTGAGCGCGGCTATGTGGTTGGCGAGGGCCGCAACCGCGTCGTCGTTCGGGCCGTGGAGGCCGATGCCGGCTTTCCCGTCGAGGAGACCATGGCCGCCTCCGCGCAGGTCGAGCGGCAATTCATGGAATGGATGCTGCGTGGCGACACCAAGCCCGGCACCCTGATCAACGAACTGGAGCTGGCGCGTATTTTCGGGGTGGGCACGACGGGCATCCGCGAATTCCTCAACCGTTTCAGCCGCTTCGGGCTGATCGAGAAGCGCCCCAATGCCGGCTGGCTGTTCAAGGGCTTCACCTCGGCCTTTGCCTCCGAGCTGTTCGAGATCAGGGAAATGTTCGAGCAGCGGTCGGCGATGGCCCTGCTCTCACTGCCACCCACGGCCCCCGTCTGGGGTCGGCTGCGCGCCATGGAGCGCGAGCATCAGGAACTGCTGCGTGACATCGACGAGCGCTTCCACGATTTTTCCGATCTCGATAACAGGTTCCACAAGCTCATCAATTCCGCGCTGCCAAACCGCTTCATCGATGACTTCTACGACATCATCACGCTGGTGTTTCACTATCACTATCAGTGGAACAAGCGCGACGAGCGGCACCGCAACGAGGTCGCCATTGGCGAACACCTCGACTATATCGCAGCGTTCCTGGCGCGCGATCCGGTGGCTATCCGGCAGTCCTGTGCGCGGCACCTGGCATCGGCCCGGCGGACAATGATGGATTCGCTGACGCCCGCCGACCAGTAACTGCCGCGCTCAGCCGGCGGCCAGCTCGGAAACCGCAGGCTGTTCGGTCCGGGTCGATGCCCGCTCCACCAGCTTGCATTCCACCTTGATCCCGCTTGCCGACGAGTGGAGCCCGCCAGCGTCATCCAGGAGCAGTTCGACCGCGACGCGCCCCATTTCGTAAAGCGGCAGCACCAGCGTGCTGAGCGGCGGGTGCATATATTGGGCCACGTCGCGATCGTCGAAACCGATAACGGCCACGTCGCCCGGCACGCTCTTTCCAAGTTCCCGCAGCGCGTCGTAGCAGCCCAGGGCCATCATGTCGTTGGCGCAGAAAATGGCATCGGGCGGATCGCTCAGCGCCATCAGTTCATGCGTCATGGCATAGCCGGCCGATGGCTCCCAGTTGCCCGGCCGCACCAGGGCCGGGTCGAACGGGATGTCGTTGCTCGCCAGGGCCTGCCGATAGCCCTTGAGCCGGTCTCGCGCCGCATCGACACCCTGCTGGCCGTTGATGAAACCGATGCGCTTGCGGCCCGCCTTGAGCAGGTGGTCGGTCGCCGCGCGTCCGCCCAGCACGTCTCCGGGCAGCACAGAGTGATGTTCCCGGCCTTCGTCATAGCAATTGAGCAGCACCAGGCGGCGATTGGCCAACGCCGGGGGGATCTGCACCAGCCGGGTGAGGATGGTGCCATAGACGACCCCCAGCACCGGCACTTTGTCAAAGCCCCCAAGGATGTTGGTTTCCACATCCGCGTCGCCGTGGCTCACCCCCAGCAGCACGTTGATGCCGAGCTCGAGCGCCTTGTCGCGCGCCCCCTCGAAGGCTAGCGACATCCAGGGATCGGTGATCACCTCGTCGGCCATGAAGATGATGGTGCCCTGGCCGCTGGGATCGGTCCGGGCGCCGCGGCGCACGAATTTGTAGCCCAGGTCCTGGGCGGCCTGCAGCACACGGCGGCGGGTTTCGTCGGTCAGCTTGGCGCCCTTGCTGTTGCTCAGCACCAGCGAAACCGTCGCCTGGGAGACACCCGCCGCAGCCGCCACGGCCATCATCGTGGGGCGTCCCCGCGCGGCTCGTCGCTTCTGGCCCGTCATGCGCCGGTGCCTGCAAAATGGGACAGTGTCAGCGGGCCAGCTTGGCCGGATGGTCTCGATATCATCGCAATTCGCCTCGGCGTCGACGCACTCTCAACTGCAAGAGCGGGGTGATCCGGAGCAGGCAGCAAGAAAAGATGTTGCCGATCATAGCCATATAAGCGGCGGCAGGCAAAGAGATCGCTTCGCCTGCGGCGGTCAGCCGCTTCCGCCCGGATGGGCTTAGGCGGCGACACCATCGACGATGACATGGTCGAACTGCCGCGAGCATTTTTCGATGCGGGCGTCGACGCCGTAGATCTGGCGCAGCATGGTCGGGTTGATCACCTCGAGCGGGTCGCCGCAGGCGCGCATCCTGCCATCGGCGATCAGCAAGACCTTGTCGGCAAAGCGCAGGGCCTGGTTGAGGTCGTGGATCGCGATCAACACGATCATGCCCTTCTGGCGAGCCTGCGCCTGCATGAAGCTGAGCACCTCGACCTGCCGGTGCAGGTCCAGCGCGCTGGTCGGCTCGTCCATCAGCATGATCTCGGGCTCGCGCACCAGGGTCTGGGCCACCGATACCAGCTGCCGCTGGCCGCCGCTCAGGGCGCCGAGGTCGCGAAAGGCGATCGGTTCGATGTTGAGCGCGCTCATGACGTGGTCGATAAGCTGCAGGTCGCTATCCGCCACCGACCAGGCGCTGCCCTGCTTGCGCGCCAGCAGGATCGATTCATAGACCGTCAGCACCGCATTGGCCGACGTGTCCTGCGGCATGTAGCTGATCGCGCCCTTGCCCTTCCTGGACTCGCTGAGGCGAACTTCGCCGGGGCCATTGAGCAGGCCGGCAATGCGCTTGAACAGGGTCGATTTGCCCGCTGCATTGGGCCCGATGACGGCGACGATCTCCCCCGCTGCAAGGGCAGGCGTCGATATCCCCGATACCGCCAGGCGCTTGCCATAGAGCGCGCCGACGCCGTCCAGCCGCAGAGCTACCATGACCGCCTCACATTGGAGAGAATGAGCGAAATGAAGAAGGGCACGCCGACCAGCGCGGTAATGATGCCGATGGGGAAGACCACGCCGGGGATGATCGACTTGGAGACGATCGAGGTCACCGACAGCAGCAGCGCACCTGCCAGCACCGAGCCGGGCAGGAAGAAGCGCTGGTCCTCGCCCAGAATCATGCGGGCAATATGAGGGCCCACCAGGCCGACAAAGCCGATCGTGCCGACAAAGCTGACCGGCACCGAGGCCAGCAGCGAAATGATCAGCATGGTCTCGAGCCTGATATAGCGAACATTGACGCCAAAGCTGGCCGCCTTGTCCTCGCCCAGCCGGATCGCCGTCAGCGCCCAGGCATTGCGCGCAAACAGCGGCAGCGCAACCAGCAGCACCGTCAGCGTGATCCAGATCTTGGGCCAGGTCGCCTTGGTCAGGCTTCCCATGGTCCAGAACACAACCTGCGACAGCGCCTGCTCGGAGGCGAGATATTGCACGAAGGCCAGCAGCGCATTGAAAGTGAAGACCAGCGCAATGCCGAGCAGCACCACGGTCTGCACCGTTACGCCGCGCGCCTGCGACACGAAGTGAATGAACAGCGTTGCCGCCAGTGCCATGATGAAGGCATTGACCGGCACGATCAGCCCGGCCGCCACCGGCAGGAGCGGCACCGTGGTGACGATGCCCAGGGCAGCGCCGAAGCTGGCGGCCGCCGAAATGCCCAGGGTAAAGGGGCTCGCCAGAGGGTTGGCGAGAATGGTCTGCATCTGCGCGCCCGCCACCGACAGCGCCGCGCCGACCACGATGGCCATGACGGCCACCGGCATGCGGATATCCCAGACCACGGTGCGCACCTGCGCCGAAACCGCGTCGGGGTTGAACAGCGCCAGCACGACCTGATCGAGCCCATAGCGGGCCGGGCCCCAGGCCAGGTCGACGGCAAAGGACAGGCAGAGCGCCAGCCCCAGCCCGATCAGGATCGCGATCTTGCGGCGCGTGCGGGCGCGGTATTCACCGCGCCCCTGAGCCGCCGCTTCCGTCATGTCGGTGATGTCAGCGACGGCCATGGCCTATTCGTCCGCCTTGAGCGACAGCCAGGCGCCCGGCTCGTAAGCGATGGGCAGGAACCGGTCATAGAATTCCTTGAACGTCGCGTCTGGATCCACATCGGCGAACAGGTCGGGGTGGAACCACTTGGCCATCTCCTGGATCGCCACGAACTGGTAGGGGCTGGTGTAGAACTGGTGCCAGATGGCATGCACATTGCCTTCAGCCACGGCGGTTGAGCCGGTAAAGGCCGGTGCGTCCACCAGCTTGGCGAGCATGGCGCGGCTGGCCTCGGCGCCATCGGCCGTGCCGGGTCCGACGCTGACGAAGTCCTTGGCGTCGGGCGCATGGGTCCAGTCCGAACCGGTCACCACGATCACATCGGGGTTGGAAGCGATGACCTGTTCTGGATTGATCGAGCCGGTATAGCCGGGCAGGAAGTCCGAACCCAGGTTGTGGCCGCCGGCCAGTTCCACCATCAGGCCAAAATTGTCAGGCCCGAACGTGCCGCAGCATTCCACTAGGCCGGCCGCCCGATACATGAAGACATTGGGGCGCTCGATGTCGTTTTCGGCGATCACCTTGGCGATTTCGTCCATCTTGGACTGCCAGAAATCGGCCACTTCCGCAGCGCGCTCGGGCTTGCCGAACAGCTGGCCCAGGATATGGAGACTGGGGACCGTGTTGTCGATGATGTGCTCGCGGAAGTCGACATAGACGATCTTGACGCCGATGCCGTCGAGCATTTCCTCAAGCTTGACCTCTTCGGCCGCCGTCTTGTTGCCGATCGGCAGGATCAGCACATCCGGATCGAGTGTGACGATGGTTTCGGTCTGCAGCGTTCCATCAGTGAGGTTGCCCAGGAATGGCAGATCAGCTGCCTCGGGGAACTTTTCGACATAGGCATCGAACGACTTGACGTCGGTGGTCCACAGATCGTTGCGCCAGCCCACGACATGCGCGAACGGGTTCTCGGTTTCGATCGTGGCCAGCGAATAGATCATGCGCCCTTCGCCCAGAATGGCGCGCTCGACCGGACCATCGAACGAAACTTGCCGACCGGCGACGTCGGTCACGGTGAAGGCCTGTGCAAAAGCGGGCAGGGAGAAGGCGGCGAAGGCGGCAACTGCCGGCACCAGCATGAGGTGCGATATTTTCATTTTGCGTCTCGCAGGAAACTTGATACGTCTCCCGCCTATAAAACATGATGTCAGATATCAAGTTTTATCTTTTAGAGCAATTCCAATGTGTTAGGTCGAACGATGAGCGACGTCAGCTCAAACTACTCTATCCGCGACGAAATTCGCGAATTCTGGTCCGAACGCGCCGCCACCTTCGACGAGAGCGTGGGCCATGAAATATTCTCGGAAGCCGAGCGGGCCGGCTGGCACCAGCTGATCCGCAAGCATCTGGGCGAAGGGCAGGGCCGTGCGGCGCTCGACCTGGCCAGCGGCACCGGGGTGATCTCCCATCTGATGAACGATATGGGTTTCCGCGTCACCGGCGCCGACTGGTCCGAAGCCATGCTCGAACAGGCGCGCGCCAAGGCTCGCAAGCGCCAGGCCGATATCCGCTTCATCATGCGCGATGCGGAAAACACCGCGGAGCCGCGCCAGAGCTATGACGTCATCACCAACAGGCATCTGGTCTGGACCCTGGTCGATGCTCCCGCCGCCTTCCGCGAGTGGTTCGAGCTGCTCAAACCGGGCGGCAAGCTGCTCATCGTTGACGGCAATATGGGCCGCAAGGGTTGGGCGACGCGCCTGCGCATGCTGTTCGGCGGCAAGCCCGGTCACAGCAGGCTGGCTCCCGGCATGGCTGAGCGGCTTGAGCGCATTCGCGAGCAGGTCTATTTCTCGGGGCAGATGCCGGCCGAAGACGTGGTCGCGGCCCTGCAGGCCGTCGGCTTCGTCAATCCGGTCGTCGATCGCCAGCTCGGCGCCATCCACTGGCCGCAGGCCCGCAAGATGCCGTTCTGGCGCGCCATTGAGCGCCTGACGCAGGACCGTTTCGCCATCTGCGTCACCAAGCCTTGAGCCAATGTACGGGACGCGGCTAAGCCACCGCTTGGTCGCGCCCGCTATTGCTCGACGCAATCGCGGCATCGAGCACCTTCTGGATATTGGCTGCCCGGCGGAATGATGGCTCCAGCGTTGCGCCGCTGCGCACCGCCGCGACGAAACGCTGGTAGTTGGTCTCGACATCGACCAGCGGCAGGTCGCGCCACGTTGCGGTGTGCACATCCTCGCCACGGCATATCCGCAGGCTCGACTGGCCGGTATCGTAGACGATCTCGACCGAGCCGGTCTCGCCATAGATGCGCAGCCGCAGCTGGTCCATCTGCCCGGCTGCCGTGCGCGTCGCCTGGATGGTGCCGATGGCGCCGGAGGTGAAGTCCACATTCATGGTGAAACTGTCATTGGCATCGAGCTGGTAGTCGCCGATGCGGTTGTCGGGAGGCGCCTTGTCGAAGGTCTTGAGCCGCCCGAATACATGCGCCACGTCGAGCCCCGCGCCATAGCTGGCGAAGTCGACGATGTGAATGCCGATATCGCCCAGTGCCCCGCCCGAGCCATGCCCGGTGCTCAGCCGCCACAGGAACTTGCTCTCGGTCCGCCAGTCGCCCCAATGATTGCCCACCAGCCAGCTTTGCAGATGCGACGCCTCCACGTGCCGCACCGCGCCAATGGCGCCAGACAGCACCAGCTCCCGCCCCTGCTGCACCGCCGGCGAGTTGCGATAGGTGAAGTTGACCATGCCCACGAGGCCCGCCTGCTCGATCGCCTCGGTCATCTCCATGGCCTTCCCGGCATCTGTCGCCAGCGGCTTTTCGCAGAACACATGCTTGCCCGCGGCAATGGCCTGCAGCGTCGTGGGATGATGGATGCGGTCGGGCGTCACATTCGCCACGGCGTCGAACTCGCCCCAGGCCAGCGCCTCCTCCAGCGAGACAAACTGCCGGCCGATATGATGCTGCGCGCAGAAGGCCGTCAGCCGCCCTGGATCGACATCGACGCCGCCGACAACCGAGACGCCGTAAATGGCCGAGAAGGCGGTCGCGTGGCTGTTGGCCATGCCGCCCGTGCCGACAATGAGCAGGCGCATCCGAAAGTCCTCCCTACCAGAGTGCCAAGACCTCGTGGTTCGACAGGCTCACCATGAGGTCTATCTCAGCGTTTCCAGTAGCCCTCATCCTGAGCTTGTCGAAGGACGAGGGCGTGGCAGATATGCTCGATGCAGCCTAGCTGCGCCAATGCGGCTGCGGTTCGGCCATGGTTTGCAGGCTCTCGACGTCTGTGCCCTCGATGCGTTTGATCAGCAGCCGCGTCAGCTCGCCACCGGCCGCGAACACGTCCTCGCGGATGCTGTCGAGATCGGGAAACAGCGTCGGCAGGATACCCGAGGTCTGCTTGTAGACCAGGTGCAGGTCCCGCCCCAGCGTCAGCCCGCCCTCCTGCAGGCCGCCGACCAGGGCAATGGTGCGCATCTCGCTGTCGCTGATAATGCCATCGGGCCGCGCGCCGTCGACGGCCAGTTCGAGGCCGATCTTGCGCATCTCGGCCGGGCTGATGCCCTTGGTGCCTTCGAGCAGCCGCGCCTCGATGCCGGCCCGCGCCGCCGCCTTGTGAAACGCCGTGACGATATTGTGGTAGTTGGTGGTGCTGTCATCGCCGATGACCAGCATCACCTGCCGGCAACCCTTGCTGGCCAGCCGCTCCACCGCCATGGCGGCGAACACTTCGGAGTGGAAGTCGTGATAGGGGTGCGGGGTATAGAACTCGGTGCGACCATGGCTGACAAAGGGAAAGTCCGCATCGATCATCATCTGCACCCGCCTGTCGCGCGGCCCGGTATGGGTGATGATCACCCCGTCGGCGGTGCGGTTGTCCAGGATATAGCGGATGGTTTCGGCCGAGTTATGCCGCTCGAATTCGGGAATGACCGTCAGGTGATAGCGCGTGCCCTTGATGGCATTGCCGATGCCCTGGATCATCTGGCGGGCGAAATCGATCGAGTCCTCGGCCCCATCAAGCACCAGGGCGATGACATTTGTCTTGCCCGTTCGCAGGCGTACGCCCGCCCGGTCGGGGATGTAGCCCAGCGCCTTGGCGGCCTCGGCGACTTTGTCGCGCGTTTCCTGCTTGAGAGTCGTGCCACCGCGCAGCGATAGCGACACTGTGGACAGGCTCAGTCCCGTCATATCTGCGATCGTGCGCAGGGTGACGCGCCGGTTCCCTGCCGCGCGTGCCTTATCCGCTGTGGTTGACTTGCTGTTCATGCCGTGTCGCTTCCCCCAGACGCTTTTACACCGGCCTGTGCAGAAACCAAACAGCCCAAATTTTGCAACGATACATTGCGCATTAGTCTCAATCTGAAACGATTGCAGAAATCTATCATATTGAAAAAACGTACGAAAATCTGATGAACGACAGAATGGTTGTCGCAATACGATTCAGAATTGCAACGTTGCAGAACTTGTGATTTTCTCTGGCCGCGTCGGATGAGGGTTCCGGCGCAGACGCCGCCCAATCAAAGGCGGTTCAAGCAGCAGAGGAGGACTTGATGCTCAGACAAGGTTTTCTGACCACGGTGGCCGCATTGTCACTGATGGCCGCAGCCGCCATGCCCGCGCAGGCGGAAGTGACGATTATGTATCCCGAATGGATCGCCTCGCTGGTCGAGCCGGGCATCGAGGCCTACAAGACCGAGACGGGCGACACCGTCAACGCCATCAAATTGCCCGGCCAGGGCTATGACCAGCGCATCGCGCTCGATCTCAGCGCCGGCACCGCCGCCGACGTCAACGTGATCGACAGCTTCATGGTCTCCGAACTGGCCGCGGCCGGCTACCTGCAGTCGCTCAACGACATGGCGGCGGCCTGGGACCAGTACCAGTATTATCTGCCCGGCCTGCTCGAAGTGGCGTCCTATCAGGGCAATGTCTATGCCCTGCCCACCGATACCGACGTGCGCATGCTGTGGTACGACAAGTCCAACTTCGAAAAAGCCGGCATCGCCATGCCGTGGCAGCCCAAGAGCTGGACCGACGTGCTCGACGCTGCCCAGAAGCTCAAGGATGCTGGCGTGCAGTATCCGTTCCAGCTTCCGGCCGGCATCAAGCAGGGTGAAGCCACCACCATGCAGGGCGTCTACATGGCCCTGCTCGGCGCCGATGTACCCGAGGGTGATCGCAACCGCCTGCTCAACCGCGAGACCAATCAGTGGATCGGCGACAGCCCGGCTCTGCGTCGCGTCTTCGACCTCTACCACCAGGTCTATGTCGAACGTGAGCTGAACCCGGCCGACCTCAACTACGCCACCGATATCGGTGCCGCCGTCCGCGCTGCTCTTGCCGATGACAAGCTGGGCATCCTGGCTTCCGGCTCGTGGGAAGATGCATGCCTGTGGGACTGCAACGCCCCGCCGAGCCGCGAGGAACGCGATGCCCTGGTCGGCTGGACGCCATGGCCAGGCTCGGGTGAACCCGGCACCAAGACAACGACCAATATCTCGGGCGGCTGGGCCATCGGCATCAACGCCAAGGCCGCTGACTCGGAAGCCTCGTTCAAGCTGGTAACCTCGATCTTCGACGAAGCCAACTTCAAGGCCTGGACCCTGGCCAACCACCGCATGGCGGTTCGCACCGACATTTCGGAAAGCCCGGACTATACCGCCGATCCGTTCCTGGCCGAAGCCACGGCGCTTGCCGCCGATACCACCGGCCGCGATACGATCCCGGGTTACCAGACCGTTTCGGCGCTCATCCAGCAGGCGACATCCGACCTGCTCGATGGCGCCAGCGTCGACGAAGTCATCCAGAGCTACCATGATGCGCTGGTCGACGAGTTCGGCGAAGAAAAGGTCATCACCTACGAATAAGCCACACCTCCCGACGCGGCGGCGCCTACTGTCCTCCGGACGCCGCCGTGACGGGGAGTTACGTGACGCTCAGTAGACCTCAGGGTGAGCTTGTCGAACCAAGAGGTCGTGCCACGGAGATCTCCCACCCACGGTGTCACCCCGGCCGGGATGACACCGAGCGGGTGATTGGATCGACGCAGGAAAGCATCCATGAAAAACCAGGCCAATCCCTGGCTCACCAGCAACCTCTTCGTCCTCGCCCTCGGCATGTTGCCGGCGGCGATCATGATCGGCGCGCTGCTCTACTTCACCGCCTGGGCCTTCGCCTTCAGCTTCACCGACCTGGCCTTGGTGGGCAAGAAATCGGTCGAATGGAGCTGGGTTGGCCTGCAGAATTTCGAGCGTCTGTTCACCCGCCGCGGCTTCCTTGAATCGCTCTGGACCACGGTCATCTTCGTCTTCTTCTCGGCCATTGTCGGCCAGTCCGTGCTGGGCTTCCTGCTCGCAGCCCTGCTGCGCGGCACCCAGTCCTCCATCCGCAGCGTCGTCGAAGTCTGCATTATGCTGGGTTGGCTGCTGCCCGATATCGTAGCGGCCTTCCTGTGGTCGGCGACGACCAGCCAGACCGGCCTCATCAATCAGCTTTTCGTTACCCCCTTCGGCTTGCCACCGATCAACTTCATCAACGAATACGCGCTGCCGGTCGTCACCATCGCCAATATCTGGAAGGGTACGGCCTGGTCCTATCTGCTGTTCTCGGCGGCGCTGGATTCGGTCTCGCGTGAAGTGGTCGAGGCCGCCAAGGTCGATGGCGCCACCGGCTTCCAGCGTATCTGGCTGGTCATGTTGCCGATCATCCGGCCGCATATCGCCACCAACATGCTGTTCATCACCATCTGGACCTTCACCTATTTCCCGCTCATCTTCGCCATGACGGGTGGTGGGCCGGGCACGGCAACCCAGACCCTGGCGGTGTTCCTCTACAACCAGAGTTTTTCGCGCGGCAATCTGGGTTTCGGCAGCGCCATTTCGGTCGCCATGCTTGTCATCGTCGGGCTGCTGTCGCTGGTCTATCTGCGCATGCTGCGGGAGCCGAAATAATGGAAACGACCAGCACCTCGCGCATCACGGCAATTGCGCTGGCATTCATGGCCGTCATCTGGGTCAGCCCGTTTTCCTGGCTGTTCCTGAATGCCTTCAACCCGCTGTCCACCGGCCAGCTCGAAATCCCGCGCGCGGTGGGCCTCGACAATTTCGCGCTCGCCATCAGCGGCAATGCCGGCAAGCAGTTCCTCAATTCCATGCTGATCGCCGCCGGCACGGCGACGCTCAGCGTCATCGTCGGTATCTCGGCCGCCTATCCGCTGTCTCGGCTGCGCATCCCGGGCCGCAACGCGTTCCTCTGGACGCTGGTGCTGCTGCGCATGCTGCCATCGGCGGGCGTGCTGGTGCCGCTCTATTTCGCCGCCCAGCGCGGTGGCCTGCTCAACCAGTTCGGCGTCATCGTCGCGCTCACCATCCTCAACCTGCCGTTCACGCTGCTGCTGCTGAAGAACTTCTTCGATACCGTGCCGATCGAGCTGGAAGAGGCGGCCTATGTCGAAGGCGCGTCGCTGCTGCAGATCGTCACCAAAATCGTGCTGCCCATGTCGCGTGCCGGCATTGCAGTGGTCTGGTTCTACAGCTTCACCGGCGCCTGGAACGAGTTCCTGCTGCCGCTGATCTTTGCCCGCGTGCAGGATGCCTTCCCCATGTCGGTGGGTCTCTACGCCGCCTTCGGCCAGCAGGGGGCCATCAACTACGGCTTCCTCACGGCCTTTTCCATCATCTACGCAGCGCCGGCGGTCGGCGTCTATTTCTTGTTACGGCGCAACATGAACACAGGGTTCGCCGGTGTCGGAGTTAAAGGATGACCTATTCCAATCCCATGTCGACCAAGCTCGGTTTGCTGGACGACGATCTCAAGATGGAAGGAAAGCTCATTCGGCTTTGCGCCGACCTGGAGAGCAAGATCCTGACGCCGGTCGCCGATGTCGCCTGGCAGTGGCACGTGCAGCGCGCCGACATCTCGGCGGAGCAGGCGCTCAAGGCCGATTGGCTCAAATGGGAGCAGTTCGGCCCCCATTCGGTCTGGGCCAAGAAGCAGGGGCATACCTGGTTCGCCGCTGAAGTCACCGTGCCCGAGGCGGCCAAGGGCAAGACTTTCGTGCTCAAGTTCACCAGCCAGTGGCAGGATCGCCCCGGCTCCACCGACCCGCAATGCCTGGCCTATATCGATGGCAAGATCGCCCAGGCGCTCGACGGCAATCACACCGAGCTGGTCATCGAGCGCAATGCCAAGCCGGGCAGCAAGCACACCCTGCTGGTCAATGCCTTCACCTTCTTCGAGCGTCCGCTGGTCGGCTTCACCGTCGATTTCTATACCCGCAGCGAGCGCGCAGAAAAGCTCTACTGGGACCTGCAGACGCCTCTAGACGTCGCCGTGCGCCTCTACCAGAACGACCCGCGGCGCCAGGCCATCCTGAACATCATCGACCGCGCCTTGCGCGCCCTCGATCGCCGCGATGGCTTCACGCCGGAGTTTGAAGCCTCGCTCGGCGCTGCCGAGAAGATTGCCGGCGAAATCTACAAACTGGTCGATACCGAGACCCAGCCGCAGATCACCGCGGTGGGCTCCACCCACCTCGACGTGGGCTGGCTCTGGCGCGTGCTGCATACCCGCGACAAGACCGCTCGTTCCTTCGCCACGGTGCTCAACCTGATGGAGGAGTATCCCGAATTCATCTTCATGTATAACCAGTCGGTGCTCTTCGATTTCCTCAAGAAGGATTATCCAGAGCTCTGGGAGCGCATGCTCAAAAAGGTCAAGTCCGGCCATTTCGAGATCGAAGGCGCCATGTGGGTGGAGCCCGACGTCAACATCGTCTCGGGCGAGTCGCTGGTCCGCCAGATCATGCGCGGCCGCCGCTTCCACCTCGAGCATTTCGGCGTCGACCCCAAGACGGTCTGGCTGCCCGATACCTTCGGCTATTCGGCCAACCTGCCCCAGGTGATGGACAAGTCGGGCCTCAAGTATTTTGTCACCAGCAAGCTCAGCTGGAACGATACCGACCGCCATCCCTATGACAGTTTCCATTGGCGCGGCATCGACGGCACAGTCACCAAGGCGCAGCTCATCACCGCGCAGAAATATGACAGCGAGCAGATCTTCACCACCTACAATGGCGATCTCTCGGTCAGCGAAACCATGGGCGCCTGGAAGCGCTACGAGCCCAAGGCCGTGCACAACGAAGTCGTCATGTCCTATGGCTATGGCGACGGCGGCGGCGGCCCGACCCGCGGCATGATCGAGCGCGGCATCCGCCTCGAACGCGGCATTCCCGGCGCCCCCCGCGTCAAGCTCGAAGGCATCGTCCCGTTCCTCGATCGCCTCGGCAAGAAGATGGATGCGCCCGGCAACAAGTTCCCGGTGTGGAATGGCGAGCTCTACCTGCAATACCACCGCGGCACGCTGACCTCGGTCGCCAAGAACAAGGCCAACAACCGCAAGGCCGAACGCCTGCTGCGTGAACTCGAATTCCTGGGCGCCATGGCCCTGACCCAATCAGGCGCCGCTTACCCGAGCGACACGCTGGCCGAGTTCTGGGAGCTGGTGCTCATCAACCAGTTCCACGACATCCTTCCCGGCACCTCGATCCCCGAGGTCTATGTCGATAGCGACAACGAGTACGGCCAGATCTTCTCGACCCTGGGGTCGCAGAACGGTCCCTGGCACGCCGCCGCCCAGGCTTTCTCCAAGCCGGGCGCCGATCAGCTCCGCCTGTTCAATTTCACCGGCCAGACGCGATCAGGATTGGTTATTTTCCGTTCGGAATCGACTTTGGACGGGGCGTCCCTGGCGACCGACGGGGCGGTGCACCCGTTCCAGAAGGTCGTTGCGGCCGATGGTTCCAGCGCCTTTGCCGCGCCGGTTTCCGATATGTCTCCCCTCGGCTGGACCGGTGGGCAGGTCGTTTCCGGCGGCGCCAGCAACACCACGTCGCCGCTCTCAGTTTCCGAAAAACATCTGGAAAATGAGCTGCTTAGGGTCACCTTCGATAAATCAGGCGAGATCACCTCGGTCTTCGACAAGACCCGCAATCGCGAGACGCTCGAGCCCGGCAAGACCGCCAATCGCCTGATCGCCTACGAAGACAAGCCCATGGAATGGGACGCCTGGGATATCGACCGCTATTTCGAGGAACAGTTCTGGCCGTTGGCAGACGCTAAGTCATTGATCTCAGTGGTGGAAACCGGCCCCCACCGCGCCGCCATCCGCGTCGAACGCACCTACCAGAAGTCCAAGGTCGTCCAAGTCATCTCGCTCGCCGCCGGCCAGCGACAGGTCGAATTCGACACCTTCATCGACTGGCAGGAGCGCCATACCGTGCTCAAGGCTCAGTTCCCATTCGACCTCAATACCTCGGAAATCCGCTCGGAAATCCAGTTCGGCCACGTCCGCCGCCCGACCCATCGCAACACCACCTGGGATCGTGCGCGCTTCGAGGCTTCGATGCACCGCTGGGTCGATCTCAGCGAGGCCGATTTCGGCATCGCCCTGCTCAACGACTGCAAGTATGCTTATGACTGCCTCGAACAATCGGTTCGCTTGACCCTGGTGCGTGGCTCGACCTTCCCAAGCCCCGATGCCGACGTCGGCGAGCACCGCCTGCGTTACGCCCTGTTCGTGCATGACGGCGTTGCTGATCTCGCCGACGTGCATCGCGCCGCTGAACGCTTCAACAATCCCGTAGCCGTCATCGGTTCGCTCAAGCACGCCTCCGTTGCTGCCAGTGAGTTCAGCCAGTTTAGCTTCGCCCAAGCCGACGTGGATAACATCACGCTGGAAACCGTCAAAAAGGCCGAAAAGTCCGACGCCGTGGTGCTGCGCATCTTCGAGCACGCCAATATCCGGGCGGAGGCGACCATCACCTTCGGCATTCCGGTGAAGTCGGTTCGAACAGTCAACCTGATGGAGGAGGATGCAGGCAAGCCATTGGAAATCAAGGACAATGGCGTAACCCTGTCGCTCCGGCCTTTCGAAATTGCCACGCTGTTGATCGAAACCTGAGGAGGCTTCCATGTCCGACGTATCGCTGCGCGGCGTCCGCAAATCCTATGGCAATCTGGAAGTTGTCCATGGCGTGGATCTCGACATCAAATCGGGTGAATTCGTTGTCTTCGTCGGTCCCTCGGGCTGCGGCAAATCCACCCTGCTGCGCATGATTGCCGGGCTGGAGCCCATTTCCGGCGGCAACATCTCGATCGGCGGCAAGGTGGTCAACGACGTGCCCTCGCCCCAGCGCGGCATCGCCATGGTGTTCCAATCCTATGCGCTTTATCCGCATATGACGGTCTACGAGAACATGGCCTTTGGCCTCAAGCTCGCCAAGACGCCGAAAGCCGAGATAGATCAGCGGGTTAGGGAGGCGGCGCGGATCCTCCAGATCGAGGATTACCTCGAACGCATGCCCAAGGCGCTCAGCGGCGGGCAGCGCCAGCGCGTCGCCATCGGCCGCGCCATCGTGCGCAATCCCAAGGTGTTTTTGTTCGACGAGCCGCTCTCAAACCTTGACGCTTCGCTGCGCGCCCAGACCCGCATCGAGATCGCCAAGCTGCACGATCAGCTCGACGCCACAATGATTTACGTGACCCACGACCAGGTCGAGGCCATGACCCTGGCCGACCGGATCGTCGTGCTCAATGCGGGTAATATTGAGCAGGTCGGCACCCCGCTCGAACTCTATCGCAGCCCGGTCAACACCTTCGTGGCCGGCTTCATCGCCAGCCAGCGCATGAACTTCACCGAGGTCTCGATTGAGAACAACACATTGGTGCTTCCGGGTAACAAACGGCTAGCCGTGTTGCACCCACACCTGGCCCAGGTGCGAACCATCGGCATCCGCCCGGAACATCTGCGCCTCACCGACGCGGCAGGAGCGGACCTGACAGGGACATTGTCGGTCATCGAGCAGTTCGGCGAACATGCCTTGGCCTATGTCGAACTGCCGACCGGGGAACTGATCACCATCAAGCTCGATGGCGCTCCCGACCTCACGCTGCACGAGACCATCCACATCGCGGTGCCGCCCGACGCGGTCCATCTGTTCGACAGAACCGGCCGGGCATTGCGCTAGCGCCTATGACGGCGATGGCCACGCGCTGTCGGGGCGCAGGCGGGCCATCATGATCACGTCCACCGGGCCGGAGGATTTGAGGCGGGCCTTCAGCTTGCGGCCTTCTTCGGCGAAGCCGGAATTGCGATAGAGCGACAGGGCCGCGATGTTGTCGGCATGCACGCTGAGTTCCACCCGCAGGAAGGCCGCCGCATCGGCGGCCGCCACTGTTTCCAGCAGCAGGCTCCTGCCCACGCCGCGCCCGCGCCAGGCCGCGACGACGCCCATGCCCAGTTCACCCAGATGGCGCTCGTGGGCGCCACTCCCCCGCACGATGTCGCACCAGCCCACGACCTGGCCGTCTGGCGTCACGGCGACAAATTGCGGGTTTCCGCTTTCGATATTGCCGCAAACGAAGCTGGCGACGGCGTCGTAGGGCGGCGCCTGGTTGCCGCGGAGGAAATTGGCGTCGCGAGCCACGGCGTCGAGTGCCGCGTGGAATCCGGGTATGTCCGCCTCGGTTATGCGCCTCACGTCGACCATGGCTGCCTCCTCGCCCCAAGCCAGCGCGTTATAGGCCGCGCCGATCCGCCGCGCCATCTTGGCCAAGTACCCCTACGCGCTCGCCCGGGGCTTGGCGGCTGGCTGCCCCTTTGACATGATCGCCGCTCTTGCCTTTCGAATCAGGCCCACGGCGTTTGCGGCGCGCGTGCCACCTTCATTATTTTCATGCCTCCGGTCGCCGGCGATGTTCGCGCCGTTGTGGCAGGGGGTGGTTGATTTGGGATGTCGACCATGATCTCCGAGCCGGTGCGCGACGTCTTTGATGCGAGAGGTCGCGGGCTGCAGCATCAGGGCCTGCGCAAGGCCAATGAGCGCGCCGTGCTAACCGTGATCGGCTTCAATCCCGGCGTGTCCAATGCCGATATTGCCCGGCAGTCGGGCCTGGCGCCGCAGACCGTCTCGGCCATCCTGGCCGATCTCGACAATGCCGGATTGATCGTGCGGGGCGAGGTGCTGCGTGGCCGGCGCGGCCAGCCTGCCACCCCGATTTTCCTCCAGCCCGAAGGCGCGTTCGCCGTGGGAGTCGAAATCGGCTGGCGGCATCTGGAGGTGCTGCTGGTCAATCTCAATGGCCAGGTTTTGGGACGCCGGCGGCGCGATCACGACTATCCCGATGCGTCAGGCATTGTCGAAGCGATCATCGCGATGATGACCGAGGTGTTGGCGCCCCTCAGCGAAGTGCAGCGGGCGCGCCTGGGCAATATCGGCGTGGCCCTGCCCACCAATCTCGCCGACAACCTCGGTGCCGTCATGGCTCCGCAGCGCCAGGTCGAGCTGTGGCGCAAGCTTGATCTGGCCGACGAACTGCGGCGGCGGACCGGCCTAGAGGTCAGTCTCTTCAATGACGGCAACGCCGCCTGCTGGGCCCAGCTGACGGCCTTTCCCCGGCCCCGCCCGACCGATTTCATGTATTTCCTGATCTCCCATTTCATCGCTGCCGGCATTGTCGGCGAGGGTCAGCTCTGGGAAGGGCCAACCGGCAATTCGGCCAATCTGGGCTCGATGCTGGTGAGCGATGGCCATGGCCGCCTGCTGCCGGCCCATCTCATCGCCTCCGTCGCGGCCTTGCGCTCCCGACTTGCCGGGGCGGGCCTGGATCCAGGCCCCCTCGACCCCGCCGAGTGGGATTGGCCGGGCTTCGGGCCAGTGCTCGAGCAATGGCTGGCCGACAGCGCGCGGGCGCTGGCCAAGGTCGTGTTCAATACCGGAACGGTGATCGAGACCAAGCTCGTGGTCATCGACAGCATCCTGCCCGCGGCCGTCGTGGCGCCGCTGGTGGAACGGTTGGAGAGCGAATTGCGGTTGCTGCCCACCGCGCCCTATGTGCCGCCGCAGGTGGTCCCGGGGCATCGCGGCGCCCTGGCGCCGGCGGTCGGCGCGGCCGAGCTCACGCTCTACCGGCGCTACTTTTCACGCCGTCTCGCGGACCAGGCTGGCTGAAACGGCGGGGCTGGCGGCGCTCTCGAGCGCTTCGCGCAGCTGGGCGCTGGGCGTGAACACCACGGTCTGCCGTGGCGAAATGCGGTGTTCGGTGCCGGTGCGCGGATTGCGGCCCAGCCGCTCGGCGCGGGCCCGTACCTGCAATGAGCCGAAGGCCGTGAGCTTGACGTTCTCGCCCGCCATCAGGGCCTCACCCATCAGTGCGAACATGGCTTCGCCAATCGCTGCCGTCTCTGACTTGCTTAAACCGGTGCGTTGGGCCGCCGCCTCGCTGAGCATGGCTCGCGTAATAGTCGTGGTCAATCTGCCGTCTCCCTGTTTAAATTCATACGGGGAATTTAAACGTCTGTCCAGCGGTCGCCGCGTCGATAGAAACCTGAACAGGTCGATCAGGTTTAGTTGACATATTTTAGAATGGTTATAAGCTGCGAGCCGTTCTAGGACGAAAAAACAGGCAGAATCAGGATGGTCTTCCGGCGTCGCGCCGGGGGCATCCGTAGATTCCGCCCAAGCGAGGTTCGAAGTGAGACTGACGCGCCAATCCAACTATGCGATCCGCACCCTGGTCTATTGCGCCGTCAATGAGCCGGGCCTGAGCCGCGTCGCCGACATCGCCAGGGCCTACAATATTTCCGAACTGTTCCTGTTCAAGCTGATCAAGCCGCTGGTGGAAAATGGCCTCCTGGCCACGGTGCGCGGCCGCCATGGCGGCATCAAGCTGGGCAAGAAGGCAGAGGACATCACGCTGCTCGATACGATCCGGCTGACCGAGGAAAACTTCGCCCTGGCCGAGTGCTTCGAGGATGGCGCCGATTGCCCGCTGATCGGGGAATGCGACCTCAACGGCGCGCTGCGCGAGGCGCTGGGTGCCTTCTTCGACGTGCTGGCCAGCTATACCATCGCCGATCTCGCCAGCAAGAAGCGCTCTATCCGCGACCGGCTCGGGCTGTCGACGCTCGAAGCCGTCATGGAACCGGCGCACTAACTTTCTTCACCTCTTCCTTCGGGGGAGAGGTCGGTGGCGAAGCCGACGGGTGAGGGGGCCTTTCCCCTCGCTGCACCTGTAAGGCCCCCTCACCCGACCCAAGAGGGTCGACCTCTCCCCCAGAGGGAGAGGTGAAGTGCGTTCAACATGCGTCGTCATTATTATGAGTTTGACACTCATAATAACCTGTGCTTTTCTCCCGTCATCGCGATGGCGGTGATCGGTCCGAGGGGAACGGTGGCCACCGCGCCGAGACGACGGGGCTTGCTGCTACCGTCTCCCCGGGCCGGTCAGGATCCTCAACGTCCTGATCGGCCTTTTCTTTTTCGCCCGTGCTTGCCATGCTCGGGCATGCATGTGGTGGCCGGACGCGGCGCCGCCATGCCCTGAGCGGCCTTTTCTTTGCGCGGGGTCTATGCTCTATCCGCGCCATGGCCGCAGCTCCCCTTCTTTCGCTTCAGAACATCCATTTGACCTTCGGCGGCACGACGCTGCTCGAAAGCGCCGAACTGATCGTCTCGCCCGGCCAGCGCATCGCGCTGGTGGGTCGGAACGGCTCGGGCAAATCGACTTTGCTCAAGATCGCCTCGGGCGACGTGACCCATGATGGCGGCGTGCGTTTCGTCGAGCCGAGCGCCACCCTGCGCTACCTGCCGCAGGAGCCCGACCTTTCGGCCTATGCGACGACGCTCGAGTATGTCGAGGCGGGGCTGGGGCCAGGCGATGACGAATATCGTGCGCAATATCTGCTGACTTCGCTGGGACTGACCGGCGCGGAAAACCCACGGAACCTGTCGGGTGGCGAAGGCCGCCGCGCTGCACTGGCGCGCGTGCTTGCCCCCAAGCCCGATATCCTGCTGCTGGACGAGCCGACC
>NZ_CAMLHM010000036.1 GCF_946479885.1 uncultured Devosia sp. | reverse complement strand
GAGCCTTCGGTGGCGGCGTCGCGGCGCAGCTGTTCCATCAGGAAGCGCGTCTCGAACACGTAGATACCCATCGAGGCCAGCGCCATTTCCGGCTTGTCGGGAATGCCCGGCGGATCCTTGGGCTTCTCGACGAAATCGACCACCCGGTCGCGGCCATCGACATGCATCACGCCAAAGCCGGTGGCTTCCATGCGCGGCACTTCGAGGCAACCGATGGTCACGTCGGCCCCGGTGTCCACATGCTGGCGGAGCATGATTTCGTAGTCCATCTTGTAGATGTGGTCGCCCGCCAGGATCACGATGTAACGCGCGCCTGAATCCTCGATGATGTCCATGTTCTGGTACACCGCATCGGCGGTGCCGGCATACCACATGTCCTCGCGCACGCGCTGGGAAGCGGGCAGCACGTCGAAGCTCTCGTTACGCTCGGGCCGCAGGAAGTTCCAGCCACGTGACAGGTGCCGGATCAGGCTGTGCGCCTGGTACTGCGTCGCCACGGAAATACGACGAATACCCGAGTTGATTGCGTTGCTGAGCGCGAAATCGATGATGCGCGACTTGCCGCCGAAATAGACAGCCGGCTTGGCGCGCCGGTCGGTGAGCTCCATCAGGCGCGTGCCGCGGCCGCCGGCCAGCACATAGGCCATGGCCTCGCGGGCCAGCGGCGATGGTGTCCTGTAGTCTGCCATTTTTTCTACCCTCCACTATGCCCGTTTGCCGGGACGTATCTGTCTTCCGCCGGGTCAGACCGGCTCGAATTTCAGGAACAGCGTCGATAGCGGCGGCAGATAGATTTCTGCTTCCGCCGGCCAATGCTGGCCCTCGACCGCATGGGCCTTCACCACGCCCTGGTTTCCGGTGTTGGACCCGGAATACCAGCCAGCATCGGTGTTGATCCGCTCGACCCAGTTGCCAGCCAGGGGCATGGGTATCTTGTACCCGGCACGTGGCACTGGCGTGAAATTGCTGACCACCAGCACCGGATCGCTGCCCGGCGCCTTGCGCAGCCAGGCGAAGACGGAATTGGCGTGGTCGTTGCCGATCACCCATTCAAAGCCGTCAGGCTCGCAATCGCGCTCATGCAAAGCTGGCAATTGCCGATAGGCCAGATTGAGGTCGGCGATCAGCCGCCGCATGCCCTCATGCATGCCCGCGTCGAGCAGATACCAGTCGAGCGACTTGCCCTCGGCCCATTCGTCGCGCTGCGCGAATTCCTGGCCCATGAACAGCAGTTTCTTGCCCGGGAAACCCCACATGAAGGCGTAATAGGCGCGCAGGTTGGCAAATTGCTGCCAGTCATCGCCCGGCATCTTCTCGAGCAGCGACCCCTTGCCATGCACCACTTCGTCATGGCTCAGCGGCAGCACGAAATTCTCGCTGAAGGCATAGACCGTGCCGAAGGTCATGTCGTTGTGGTGGTATTTGCGGTGCACCGCCTCGCGGCTCATGAAACGCAGCGTGTCGTTCATGAAGCCCATGTTCCACTTGAACCCGAAGCCCAGCCCGCCGGTATAGGAAGGGTGGCTGACCCCCGGCCATGACGTCGATTCCTCGGCGATCATGAACGTGCCCGGATGCAGCCGGTAGGCTTCCGAATTCACCCGGCGCAGAAATTCCACCGCTTCCAGGTTCTGGTTGCCGCCGAATTTGTTGGGCACCCACTGCCCCTGTTGGCGCGAATAATCGAGATAGAGCATCGACGCTACGGCATCGACGCGCAGACCGTCGAGATGGAACTTCTCCAGCCAGTAGAGTGCATTGTTGACGAGGAAGCTCACCACCTCGCGGCGGCCGAAATTGTAGATCGCGGTGTTCCAGTCCGGGTGGTACCCCTGACGCGGATCGGCATGTTCATAGAGCGCCGTGCCGTCAAAATGAGCCAGGCCATGCGCGTCGGTCGGGAAATGGGCTGGCACCCAGTCGAGGATGACACCAAGCCCCGCCTCATGCGCCGCATTGACGAACCGGGCAAAGGCGGCCGGATCGCCGAAGCGCGCGGTCGGCGCATAAAGGCCGGTCGGCTGGTAACCCCAGCTCGGATCGAACGGATGCTCGGTGATCGGCAAGAGCTCGATATGGGTGTAGCCCATATCGGCCACATAGGGCACCAGTTGCTCGGCCAACTGATCATAGGACAGGAAGCCACCATCCGGCCGCCGCCGCCAGCTACCCAGATGCACCTCGTAGATCGACATCGGCGTGCGCCGCCAGTCGCGGGTCGCCCGCTCCTCGATATACTTGCTGTCCGTCCAGGTGAACTCGGTCGGGTCGGGCACGACCGACGCCGTCCTCGGCCGCATTTCGGACTGCCGCGCAAACGGATCGGCCTTGAGCGGCTGCACCACGCCATCGGGTCCGACGATTTCATACTTGTAGAGCGTCCCCGTTCCGAGAACCGGGATGAACACTTCCCAGATGCCGGTCTCAAAGCGGTTGCGCATCGGATTGCGCCGACCGTCCCATTCGTTGAACGGCCCGACCACGCTCACGCGCTGCGCATTGGGAGCCCACACCGCAAAATGCGTGCCGTGGATGCCTTCGAATTCCATCTCATGGGCGCCGAGCTTGTCGAACAGCCGCAGATGGTTGCCTTCGCCGATATAGTAGTCGTCCATCGGCCCGAGCACCGGTCCGAAGGAATAGGGATCATAAACGTCCCACTCGCCGCCCGCATTCTTGGCGCGATAACGGACGGGCTGGCGCTTGTCGATGCTGACCTTGCCCTCGAAGAAACCGGCCGCATTGCGCGGGATCAGGTGACCGAGCGCCACCCCGTCCAGCGAATAGGCCGACACCATCTCGGCATGCGGAATGAACGTGCGCAGCACCCATTGCCCGCCGATCTCATGCAGCCCCAGAAACGCAAACGGATCGTGGTGCCGACCGCCGACGATCGCTTCCACTTCCCGTGCATCGGCTTGCCAGTTCTCTTTGGTCACACGCACGCTCCCCCGACGAAGACGTCCGCCTTCCGGCCACGCCTTCCAAACCATAAAACAGCAGCCGGCTCGGTCTTCTCCGCCAGTTCTCGGCCGCTGCGCACTGTCATGCTGATGCTACCGAAACACCCCAGATTTCCTGCGCATACTGTCGAATCGTTCGATCCGACGAAAAGAAGCCGACATGCGCGGTGTTGCGGATCGCCATGGCGTTCCACCGTCGCTTGTCCATCCAGATGGCATCGACCGTGGCCTGCGCGGCGACATAGGCGTCGAAGTCCCGCGCCACCATGAACCAGTCATGGTCGTAGAGGCCGCCAATCAGATCACGATAGCGATGCGGATCATCCGGCGAGAACACCCCTGACGAAATGGACTCCAGCGCTTCCTTGAGCCGCGGCGAGGCATCGATCGCCGAACGCGGCACTTCGCTCCTGGCGCGCTTGTCGTTCACCTCTTCGGTCGTGAGGCCGAAGATCACGATATTGTCCGCTCCAACTTCCTTGTGCATTTCGACATTGGCGCCGTCCATTGTGCCGATGGTGATGGCGCCATTGGCCATGAACTTCATGTTTCCGGTGCCCGAGGCTTCCATGCCGGCAGTGGAGATCTGCTCTGAAAGGTCGGCAGCGGGAACGATCACTTCAGCCAGGCTCACATTGTAATTGGGCAGGAACACCACCTTGAGCAGGCCGCGCACCGCCGGATCATTGTTGATCACCTTGGCGACGTCGTTGATCAGTTTGATGATGAGCTTGGCGTTCCAATATCCCGGCGCCGCCTTGCCCGCGAAGATCTTAACGCGCGGCACCCAGTCCCGTTCCGGATGCGCCCGAATTTCGTCATACAGTGCAACAGCTTGGATGATATTGAGCAGCTGCCGCTTGTATTCGTGGATGCGCTTGATCTGCACGTCGAACAGCGCGTTGGGCGATACCACGATGCCCATGCGGTCCTTGATCAGCTTGGCCAGCTTCTCCTTGTTGGCCTGTTTGACCGCTGCGAACTGCCCCTGGAACGTCGGATCGTCCGCATGGGCGTCGAGGCCTTTGAGCAGGTCGATATTGTCAAGGAATTCCGGGCCGATCCTGTCGCTGATCAGCTTGGTCAGGTCGGGATTGCACTGCATCAGCCACCGGCGCGGGGTGATGCCGTTGGTCTTGTTGTTGATCCGGTCCGGATAGAGCTTGTGCAGATCCGAGAACACCGTCTGCTTCATCAGCTCGGTATGCAGCGCCGATACGCCGTTGATCGAGTGCGAGCCCACAAAAGCGAGCTGGCCCATGCGCACGCGGCGCCCACCGGCCTCATCGATCAGCGACACATTGGCGATCTGCGCATCGGTGAACTTGGCGCGAACCCGCGCGTCAGTCAGCACTTCGGCATTGATCTGGTAGATGATCTGCATGTGGCGCGGCAGCAGGCGCTCGAGCAGCGCCACCGGCCAGCTTTCCAGCGCCTCGGGCAGCAGCGTGTGGTTGGTGTAGCCGAACACCAGCCGGCTGAGCTTCCAGGCCTCGGCCCACTTCAGCCCGTTGTCATCCACCAGAATGCGCATCAGCTCGGCGATGGAGATCGCCGGATGCGTGTCGTTGAGATGGATGGCCACCTTGTCGGGCAGCGAACCCAGGTCGCCATATTGCTGCAGATGCCGCCGCACGATGTCCTGCAGCGACGCCGACGAGAAGAAGAACTCCTGCCGCAGCCGCAATTCCTGCCCTGCGGCCGTCGAATCGGCCGGATAAAGCACCCGGGTGATCGCTTCCGCCCGCGAGCTCTCCTCCAGCGCGCCGATATGGTCGCCCGAATTGAACTTGTCGAGCAGGATCGGGTCGATCGGCTGCGCGCTCCACAGGCGGAGCGTATTCACCCGCGCGCCGCGCCAGCCCACGATCGGCGTATCGTAAGCCACCGCCAACAGATGGTCGTTGGGGCGCCATTCCTGCCGCAGCGTGCCATCCGGGTCGGTCACCGGCTCGACATGGCCGCCAAAGCCGATCTCGTAGGCACTCTCGCGCCGCTCGAATTCCCACGGATTGCCGTGTGCCAGCCATTCCTCGGGCAGTTCGACCTGCCAGCCTTCGCTCATTTCCTGGCGGAACAGGCCATGCACGTAGCGGATGCCGTAGCCATAGGCCGGAATTTTCACCGACGACATGGATTCAAGGAAACACGCCGCCAGGCGCCCCAGGCCGCCATTGCCCAGAGCCGCGTCGGGCTCGAGGTTGATCAGCTCGCCGAGGTCGACATTGAGATTTTTGAGCGCGTCGCGCACCGGCTCGATGAGCCCCACATTGCTCATGGCGTCGCGCATCAAGCGGCCGATGAGGAATTCGAGGCTGAGGTAGTAGACGCGCTTATGCGAGGTTCGCCACGTCTCGCGGGACGATTCCATCCAACGGTCCATGACCCGGTCGCGCACAGCCAGGATTGTTGCCGCCAGCCAGTCATGCGGCCGGGCAACAATGGGATCCTTGCCGACTGAATAGATCAGTCTTTCTAGTATTTCCGCCTGGATGGCCTCAACGGTGCGAGCACGCGGTTCCGGCGTAGGGGCGTCGTAAACGATCGGCTGTTGCGGCATAACGCAATCCAGGTTTCATGACGATGTATTCCCCTCTAGAGACTTTAGTCTTGCACTTAATTTGTGCAGGCGAAAGCCCCCATGCGTCATCGCGCTCCTATGCAGGCTGCTTGGGCTGCGTAACCTTGGCGGCCTCCTCTTCGGCTGCGTCGGACGACACGACCACCCCGCCCTCGCGGGCCTGGTCGGCAGCATTCTTGAGCAGCAGGGTTCTTGCGGCATCGAGCGCATTGGCGTCGTCAAGCAGTTGCGCTTCAAACCGCAACTGATCCCGCCGCCTGACCCCCTCAAGCACGGAGTCGATTTCATCTTCCGTGGCGCCCAGCGAGCGGATCGCCTGCGCGCCAAAGGTCAGCGACGATTCGAACATCTCGCGCAGCTGATAGTCGACGCCCAACCGCGTCAGCTCGATCGCATGCACCCGGTCGAACGCCCGCGCCATGACCTTGACCAGCGGGAACTCGTCGCGGAACAGTTCGGCAATCCGCGTGGCCGCCGCCTTGTCGTCGATGCAGATCAGCACGAGGTCGACATTGCCGGCACCTGCCGCATGCAGGATATCGAGCCGCGCGCCGTCGCCGTAGTAGATCTTGAAGCCGAACTGCGCCGCCACCCGGATCATCTCGGTATCATTGTCGATGATAGAGAGGCGATGCCCCTGGCCGATCAGGGTCTGGGAGGCAATCTGCCCAAAGCGCCCGAACCCGATGACCAGGATGCGCTCGCTGAGGCCGTCCACCGCCTCGACACCCTCCATGGACTGCGCCTGCTTGGGCAGGACGAAGCGCAGGCCGATGATGAAGAACGGCGTCAGCACCATCGAGACGATGACGGTCGCGGTGAAGATCGCGTTGGTCGGCCCGTCGATGATTCCGGCGGCGACCGCTGTGGTATAGAGCACGAAGGCGAATTCACCGCCCTGCCCCATCAGCACCGCCCGCTCCAGCGCTTCGGCGTGCTTGGATTTCAGCATCCGCGCAATCACATAGATCGCGCCAGCCTTGACCAGCATGAAGGCCACCACGCTCATGGCGATGACCAGCCAGTTCTCACCCACGATGCCGATATCGAGCGACATGCCGACGGCAAGGAAGAACAGGCCGAGCAGGATGCCGCGGAACGGCTCCACATCCGCCTCGAGCTGGTGCCGGAATGTCGAGGTCGAGAGCAGCACGCCGGCAAGGAAGGCGCCCATGGCCATGGAAAGCCCGCTGGCCTGGAACAGCAGCGCCGCCCCCAGCACCACCAGCAGCGCCGCCGCCGTCATGACCTCGCGCAGTTTGCTCGATGCGAGCAGGCTGAAAAACGGGTTCATGATGCGCTGGCCCACGAAAATCAGCACCAGCACCGCCCCGATGGGGGCCGCGATACTGAGCACGCGCGTGACCAGGTCGACCTGTTCGCCGCTACCGGGCGCCAAGAGCGCCACGACGGCCAGCAGCGGCACGATGGCCAGATCTTCCAGCAGCAGGATCGACACGATGCGTTGCCCGCCATCGGTCGACAGCTCGCCACGCTCCCCGAGAATCTGCATGACGATGGCGGTCGAGGTCAGCACGAAGCCCATGCCGAAGATGAAGGCCACGGCCGGCGCGAAGCCGAGCGCGACGCCCACGCCTGTCAACAGCGCTCCACAGGTGGCCACCTGGACCAGCCCAAGGCCAAAGATCTGCTTGCGCAGGGCCCAGAGCTTGGCTGGCTCCATTTCGAGCCCGATGATGAAGAGGAACATCACCACACCCAGTTCGGCCGTGGTGAGCACCGATTCGGGATCGCTGATAAGGCCGATGCCGGAAGGTCCGAGCAGCAGGCCTGCCGCAAGGTAGCCCAGCACCGAACCCAGCCCGATACGCTTGAACAGCGGCACGGCAATGACTGCAGCACCCAGCAGGGCCACCACTGGTATCAGATCAACGCCATGCGCTGCCGCTTCGGCAGCATGTCCAGCAACTTCACCCGCCACGAAAGTCTCCGCATTCAATTCAGGTGGAGACTCTTTCGTACCCGGGCGCACCCCGTCAAGCGCGCTGGCGGCATAACCGACCTACGCGGCCGTTTCCGCGCCAGTGGGGGCCGTGCCCTCAGGCGGTTCAAACCGCTCTTCCTTGCGCTTGTCGGACGGCTTCTGCTCCTCCTCCGCCTGCTCGCGGATGGCGCGTGCCGTATTGGCCAGCAGTTCTTCGCGGTCGGTCATGTTGCGCGTGCGGCGCACCGGCCGGCTGGGTACCAGTGGCTTGCTTGGCAACATATGGGACAGCACCGACGTGGCGATCAGCAAGGTCGGCACGGCCACCAGCCCGCCCATCGGGCCCCATGCCCACAGCCAGAACGTGATCGACAGAAATATCAGGAACGGGTTGAGCGTCATCGTGCGGCCGATGAAGTGCGGCGTCACGATCTGGCCTTCGACGAAATTGATGGCGAGGTAGCAACCGACCGGCAGCAGCACGCTCTGCAACCCCGTCTGGGTGCCAAGCCCCACCGCCAGCAACACCAGCATCATCACGCCCTGGCCAACATAGGGGATGTAATTGAGCACGGCAGCCATGGCGCCCCAGAGCAAGGGCGACGGCATGCCGATGGCCCACATGGCCAAGGTCACCGCGCAGCCCACGCAGGCATTGATGAAGGTGATCGACAGCAGGAAGCGGCTGACTTTTGCCTCCACGTCGCGGAACACATGCGCCGTCCGCCAGCGCATGCGCCGGCTGACACAGAGCGACAGCACCGAAATGCGAATGTGATCGCGGGTCGCCACGAAGAAATAGAGGCTGGCGAGGAAAATCAGCACCTGCGCCAGGATCGCCGGCGCCAGCATGGCCACCCCGATCATCTGCCCGCCATCCTCGACCGTCACCGACATGGCATTGTCGCTGCCAAAGATCGACGTGACCTGCTCCTGGAATGTCCCGATCGCCTCCAGCGGTCCTTCCAGCGTCGCAAGCTGTTGCTGCAGCTTGTTCCAGATCAGAGGAGCGCGGGCGACCCATTCGGAGAGCGGCACGGCGAAGAGGACGACGCCGCCGGCAATCACGCCGATCAGCATCAGCACCACGATGCCCGCCGAGAGCGCCGGCGGAACCCCGAAGCGCTCGACCCGGTCTGCCACTGGCCCGAACATCAGCCCGACGACGATGGCCAGGGTAACGGGGGCCAGGAATACCTGTCCCACCTGCAGCGCAAACAGCAGGGCGAGGAACCCGACGAACACCATCGCGATGCGGGCAGCATTGGCTGTCACGCGCTCGAATTGGCTTTCGCTCATGTCTTCAGGTGACGCTAGCTTAGCTGCGCGTGCCATGTCATTTCCACTGCTCGAGACCCCTCGCGCATCGGTAACGTGAGCCGGGTGCAAACGTTCCGTTGAGCAAGCGCCTGCCGAACAGTCGACCGCCGGGGCCTCAGCCGTTACTGTGCCGCCCGGATTCGCACATTCCTCCCAAGGGTCATTTCATGCCACGCAAGATCATCATCGACACCGATCCTGGCCAGGATGACGCCGTCGCCATTCTTCTGGCACTTGCCTCGCCGGACGAACTGGAGGTCCTGGGCATCGTGGCCGTGGCTGGCAATGTCGGCCTTCACCACAACGCCAATAATGCACGCAAGGTCGTCGAGCTTTCCGGCCGTCGCGACATTCCGGTCTATGCCGGCTGTGCCCGCCCCATGCGGCGCCATCTGGTGACTGCCGAGCATGTCCACGGCGAAACCGGCATGAACGGTCCTGACCTGCCCGATCCAACCATACCGCTGCAGAGCCAGCACGGCGTCGACTACATCATCGACACTCTGATGGCTGCCGAACCCGGCACCATCACGCTCTGCACCCTTGGCCCGCTGACCAATATCGGCATGGCGCTGGTCAAACAGCCTGATATCGCCGACCGGATCGCCGAGATCGTCATGATGGGCGGCGCCTATTTCGAGGTTGGCAACATCACGCCAGCAGCCGAATTCAACATCTATGTCGACCCGGAAGCCGCCGACGTCGTGCTGCGGTCCGGCGTGCCGATCACCATGTTGCCGCTCGATGTGACCCATCAGATGCAGTCGACCCCCGAACGCCTCGCCGCCATGTTCGGCCTGGGCAACAAGTCCGGCAGCGCGGTCTATGAGATGCTGACCTTTTCGGAGACCTTCGATCTGCAGAAATACGGCTGGGCGGGCGCCCCTCTGCATGATCCCACGGTTATCGCCTACCTGTTGCAGCCGGATCTCTTCGAGGGCCGCCACTGCAATGTCACCATCGAGACCGCCAGCGAGCTCACCGTGGGCATGACCGTCGCCGACTACTGGCACGTCACCGGCAAGGTTCGGAACGTCAACTACCTGCGCAACGGCGACGCCGACGGCTTCTTCGCCCTGCTGCTTGAGCGCCTGGCCCGGCTTCCGTGAGGACGCGCCAAAGCGCCGTCTGTGTTGCGGTTTTCGTGGTCGCATGCCCAAGAGGGCAGAGAGGGGCCGTATGCCAAGATGGCAACGGGAGGACCCCGAGACGGCTTTCGCCTCGTAGGAAATAAGAGCATGAGACGGAAGCCGTCTCGGAGTGCCGGTTTTTGGAGCAGTGCGGAATCGCGCTAGGGGACGCTCGCCCGGTCGCGGCCGCACTCGGACCTGTGGGAGAGGCAAAACCCCCACCCGGCTCACACCCACCACTGTTCCCGCCATTCGGGCGCAGCCCGTATGGCCTTCTCACCTAAAATCGCTCCACTGGAGCGATTTTGCCTGCGGCCGGCTCGAAGCCTGCAGGCCGCCGCGTGGGGTGATGGGAGGAAGATACGGGAGGTTTTGGGGACGGGGATAAGTCTTGCAGAAAGCAAGGATACCCCCACCTAACCTCCCCCTGAAAAGGGGGAGGAATCCCATCCGGGCTTGCCAAGAGCGTGCCACGCACTCGATCGCGCGAGGTCGTGCACGACCCTCCGCCTGAGAGAGGGGCCGCCTTCCCCGCTTGGCAATCACCCTGTCCGAGCCTATTCTCCGCCTCCCAACCGAGACCGCCGCCATGGACCTGTTCACCCTCGCTACCTTCACCATCGCCTATGCCATCGCCGTGCTGGTCCCCGGACCGGGCGTAGCGGCCGTGGTCGCCCGCGCCCTGGGCGGCGGCTTCAAGGGCGCCTTCCCAATGGTCCTGGGCATCCTGGCCGGCGATCTGGTCTATTTCGTCTTTGCCGTCTTCGGACTGGCCGCCATCGCCACCTGGTTCGGGCCGGTTTTCGTGGTCATTCGCTGGGCGGGCGCCGCCTACCTGCTCTATATCGCCTATAAATTCTGGACGGCCCGACCGGGCTCCGAGCAGATGAAGCCCAAGAGCGAGGGGAGCTGGAAGACCTTCCTGGCCGGCTTTTCGCTGACCATGGGCAACCCCAAGACGATCGTCTTCTACCTTGCCATCCTGCCCACCGTGATCCCGCTCGACCAGATGAACCCGGTCGCCTTTGCCGAGCTCACCTTCATCGTGGTGGTCGTCCTGCTGATCATTGGCTGCGGCTATGCCTGGCTGGCCTCGGCCGCCCGCGAAATGTTCCGGAGCCCACGCGCGCTGGGCCGCCTCAACAAGACCGCCGGCGCCATGATGGCCACCGCCGCTGGCCTCGTCGTCTGGCAGCACTAGCCCCCTCAGCCGAAAATCGGACGGAGTTCGATGTCACCCTCCCAGCCGGGCCAGTGCTCGGTATGGAGGTTGGCAAATCGCGTCGCCCATTCCAGTGCTTCCGCCTTTGATGGCACGTCATAAACCGCATAGCCGCCGACCAGCTCCTTGCTCTCGGCGAACGGTCCGTCGGTAATGATCATCTTGCCTTGGCGGATGGCGATGAAGGCGCTGTCGTCCTTGCCCATCAGCCCGCCCTGCGTCACCAGAACGCCTGCCGCTTCGGCATCGGCGCCGAGCTGGCCGATCGCCTGCATCAGGGCCATCGGCGGTGCACCAACCCCGGCTTTGGTCGTCTTGACCAGCGTCATGTATTTCATCGTCAATCTCCTGCAGGCGTCGCGCCGCGCGACCGTATCAGGGCGACGAACGACGATGGGTAAATTCGACACCTGCACCGCCTGATTACACCTTGTGCATCTTCTGTGCTGAACTGCCTCTTGCATAATTTTTGCGCAGTTTGACAACCGATTGGGCGGCCGAGCCCGTTTAACTCCACGTTTCTCCCCACCGCCCCGTTTCTCCAAGCCTTTGTTTATGTTGCAGAAACACAAACAGAGCTGGTTTGGCACGCTTCCTGCATTGAACTGTTCGCGGCACCTGAGGGTGTCATCGGTTTCGGCGTCCAATGGTGGGCGCCAGTTCAGGCAGAGCTGCCAACTGACACATGCTTTCGGCCCATGGCCGGGCTGAAGGTCGGTTGGCAGCTTTTTTGTTTTCGCGCCGCCAAGCGGCGGCAGGTGGAGAAACACGGATGGCAGAAAGACTGGTCATCATCGGCAACGGCATGGCCCCCGGGCGCATGCTCGAGCATCTGTTCGAGGCCGCGCCCGGCCAGTTCGACGTCACGATCTTCAACGCCGAACCGCGCGTCAACTACAACCGCCTCATGCTCTCCCCGGTCCTGTCGGGCGAGAAGACCTATGAGGACATCATCACCCATGGCGACGATTGGTACGCGGCCAACAATGTCACACTGCACAAGTCCTCGCCGGTCACCCTGATCGACCGCGAAGCCCGCCGCGTCGTCTCGACCAACGGCATCGTCGCCGATTACGACAAGCTGGTGATCGCCACGGGCTCGAGCCCGTTCATCCCCCCCGTACCCGGCCATCAATTGCCGGGTGTCGTGACCTATCGTGACCTCGACGACGTCGACAAGATGCTGGCATCCGGTGCCGGCTGCAAGGTCGTGGTCATCGGCGGGGGCCTGCTCGGTCTCGAAGCCGCCGCCGGCCTCAAGATGCAGGGCATGGACGTGACCGTGCTCCACCTGATGCCCACCCTGATGGAGCGCCAGCTCGATCCGGCTGCCGGCTACTTGCTGGAAAAGGCTTTCAAGGACCGCGGCATTACCGTCATCACCAAGGCCAATACCAAGCAGGTCCTGGGCACCGAGCGTGTCGAGGGCGTCGAGCTCAACGACGGCACCATCATCGATTGCTCCATGGTCGTCATGGCCGTCGGCATCCGCCCGGCCTCCGGCCTCGCCAAGGCCGCCGGCCTCGCCGTCAACCGCGGCATCGTGGTCGACGATCAGCTGCGCACCGATGACCCCCACGTCTTCGCCCTGGGCGAATGCGCCGAACACCGCGGCACCTGCTATGGCCTGGTCGCCCCGCTCTACGAAATGGGCGAAGTGCTGGCCAGGACGCTGGCCGGGCAGTCATCCGCCTATCAGGGCTCGGTGACCTCGACCAAGCTCAAGGTCACCGGCATCGACCTCTTCTCCGCTGGCGATTTCGGCGAGGCCGAGGATCGCGAGGAAGTCGTGCTCCGTGACGCCAGCGCCGGCGTCTACAAGCGCCTCGTGCTCAAGGACGACCGGATCATCGGCGCCGTGCTCTACGGCGAAACCTCCGATGGTCCCTGGTATTTCGACCTGCTCAAGCGCGGCGTCGACACGCGCGAAATGCGTGACACATTGATTTTCGGCCAGGCATATCAGGGCGGTGCCGCCCTGGACCCTATGGCGGCCGTTGCAGCCTTGCCGGATGAGGCAGAGATCTGTGGCTGTAACGGCGTGTGCAAAGGCAAGATCACCGGCGCAATCACTGGCAAGGGTCTCAACTCCCTTGATGGCGTGCGCGCCCATACCAAAGCCTCCGCATCGTGCGGTTCCTGCACACATCTGGTCGAACAACTTCTCCACGTTACCCTGGGTGACGCCTACAACCCCGCCGCCGTCTCGCCCATGTGCCCCTGCACCGAATATGGCCACGACGACGTCCGCCGTCTCATCATCGCCAAGGGCCTCAAGTCCATTCCGGCCGTGATGCAGGAACTGGAGTGGAAGACCTCCTGCGGCTGCGCCAAATGCCGCCCGGCCCTGAACTACTACCTGGTCTCCGATTGGCCGGGCGAATACGAGGATGACGCCCAGTCCCGCTTCATCAACGAACGCGTGCACGCCAACATCCAGAAGGACGGCACCTATTCCGTCGTTCCGCGCATGTGGGGCGGCATGACCAACCCCAAGGAACTGCGCGCCATCGCCGATGTCGCCGACAAGTTCGCCATTCCGGCCGTCAAGGTCACCGGCGGCCAGCGTATCGACTTGCTCGGCGTCAAAAAGGAAGACCTGCCCGCCGTCTGGGCCGATCTTAATGCCGCCGGCATGGTCTCGGGCGCCGCTTATGCCAAGGGCCTGCGCACGGTCAAGACCTGCGTCGGCTCCGACTGGTGCCGCTTCGGCACCCAGGATTCCACCGGCCTGGGCATCCGCCTCGAAAAGTTCATGTGGGGCGCCTGGACCCCGGCCAAGGTCAAGCTCGCGGTATCGGGCTGCCCGCGCAACTGCGCCGAAGCCACCTGCAAGGACATCGGCGTCATCTGCGTCGACTCTGGCTACGACATCCACTTTGCCGGGGCCGCCGGCCTCGACATCAAGGGCACCGAACTGCTCTGCCATGCCGATACCGAGGACGAAGCGCTCGAAATCATCGTCGCCCTGACCCAGCTCTATCGCGAACAGGGCCGCTATCTCGAGCGCATCTACAAGTGGGCCAAGCGCGTCGGCACGCCCTCGATCCTGGCCAATGTCGTCGCCGACAAGGAAAAGCGCCGTCACTACTACGAGCGCTTCGTCTACTCGCAGACCTTTGCCCAGATCGACCCCTGGGAAGAGCGCGTCAACGGCAAGGACGCGCATGAATTCGCCGCCATGGCCGAATTCGGCATGCCCGTAGCAGCAGAATAGGGAGAGCATTCATGAGCGACTGGATCGAGATCGGCACCATCGACGCCATTCCCCGCCGCGGCTCGCGCTGCGTCAATACCCCGGCCGGCAAGATCGCGGTCTTCCGCACCCAGGAAGACCAGGTCTTCGCCATCGAGAACCGCTGCCCTCACAAGCACGGCCCGCTCAGCGAAGGCATTGTGCACGGCGCCTCCGTCACCTGCCCGCTGCACAACTGGGTGTTCGACCTTGCCACCGGCCAGGCGCTCGGCGCCGACGAGGGCCAGGTCAAGACCTATCCCATCGACCTGGTCGATGGCCGCATTTTCATGGCGTTCACGGCCGATCTGGTCGCCGCCGAATAGTTCGCTACCACCAACGAGGGTGCCGCAGGCGGTGCCTGACGGCAGGGAGAAGAAATGGCCTACGTCATACCAACTGAATACGTGACCAAGATGATCGATGCCGGCGAGGCAAAGGTCTTCATGTCCACGCGCGACACCCTGGTCCGCGCCTATATGGCCGGCGCCATCCTGACCATCGCGGCGGCCTTCGCCGTCACCATCAACGTCAATACCGGCCAGCCACTGGCCGGCGCCGTGCTGTTCCCCGTCGGCTTCTGCCTGCTCTACCTGATGGGCTTTGACCTGCTGACCGGCGTGATGACGCTGGTGCCGCTGGCGCTCATCGACAAGCGCCCGGGCGTCACCATCCAGGGCGTGCTGCGCAACTGGGGCCTCGTCTTTGTCGGCAACTTCGCCGGCGCCTTCACCGTCGCCGTGCTGATGGCCATCACCTTCACCTTCGGCTTCAGTCAGGAGCCCAATGCGGTCGGACAGGCCATCGGCCATATCGGCGAGGGCCGCACCGTCGGCTATGCCGCCCATGGCGCCGCCGGCATGCTGACCCTGTTCATCCGCGGCGTGCTCTGCAACTGGATGGTCTCGACCGGTGTCGTTGCCGCCATGATGTCCACCTCGGTTTCCGGCAAGGTGATCGGCATGTGGATGCCCATCATGCTGTTCTTCTACATGGGCTTCGAGCATTCCATCGTGAACATGTACCTGTTCCCCTCAGGCCTGATGCTGGGCGGCAAGTTCTCGATCATGGACTACCTGATCTGGAACGAGATCCCCACCATTGTGGGCAACTTCGTCGGCGGTTTTGTCTTCGTCGGCCTGGCGCTCTACCTTGCCCATTCCCGCACGACGAGCAAGAAAGCCGCTGCTGCAACCGGCAAGTTCGTTCCTGCCGAATAAGCTATCGGCTACATACCAAGGCGCTCCGCTCGGCGGGGCGCCTTTACCCTCGCCCAGCGGGGGTCTCTTGCGTTCCGGGAGCCCTATGAGCGCCAGCCTCTCCATCTCGCTCGGCCAGCATTCGGACAAGGGCCGCAAGCCCGCCAACCAGGATTTCTATGGCGCGCTGATCCCAGCCCAGCCGGCGCTCGATCTCAAGGGCATAGCCATTGCCCTGGCCGATGGCATTTCCTCGAGCGAGGTCAGCTCCATCGCCGCCCAGACGGCAATCAAGAGCTTCCTCACCGACTACTACGGCACCTCGGACTCCTGGCCGGTCAAGACCTCGGCCCATCGCGTCATCGCGGCCACCAACGCCTGGCTGCATGCCCAGACCCGGGCGCGCCAGGCCGACGATGTCGATAGCGGCTATGTCTGCACCCTCAGCGTGCTGGTGCTGAAATCCCGCGCCGCCCACATCTTCCATATCGGCGATTCACGCATCTATCGCCTGGCGGGCCGCTCGCTCGAGCAACTGACCGTCGACCATCGCGTCGCCGCCGGCCCCAACCACTTCTATCTGGGCCGTGCCCTCGGCATTGGCGGCAATGTCGAGGTCGATTATCGCAGCGTTCCGGTCGGCGTCGGGGACATCTTCGTGCTCACCACCGATGGCGTGCATGAACATGTCGACGGCGCCATCATCGCGGAAGCCATCGAGGCGCATCCTGATGATCTCGACGCCGCGGCCCGCCATGTGGTGACGCGCGCACTGCGCAATGGCAGCGCCGACAATCTCACCATCCAGATCGCCCGCGTCGATGCCCTGCCCGGCGGCGAGGCCGCCGATTTTCTCGGTCAATCCGCCGACCTGCCCTTGCCGCCGCCGATCGAGGCGGGCACCGATTTCGACGGCTACCGCATCCTGCGGCCACTCCACGCCAATGCGCGCAGCCAGGTCTTCCTGGCGCAGGACAAGACCGACAGCCGTCTTGCGGTGATCAAGGTGCCGGGTTCGGATATGCGCGATGACCCCGCATTCCTCCGCCGTTTCATGATGGAAGAGTGGATCGCCCAGCGGCTCAACACGCCCCATGCCCTGCGCATCCACCGGCAGGACCGCAAACGCCACTACCTCTATCTGGCCACCGAATATGTCGACGGCCAGACCCTGACCCAGTGGATGACGGACAATCCGCGGCCCGACCTCAACACTGTGCGCGACCTGGTCGAGCAGATCGCGCGCGGGCTCAACGCCTTCCATCGCCAGGAAATGGTGCATCAGGACCTGCGTCCCGACAACATCATGATCGACAAGACCGGAACGGTCGTGATCATCGACTTCGGCTCCACCAAGGTCGCCGGCGTCGTCGAGGCCCAACCGGTGGAAGACGAGGCGCTGCTTGGCACGGTGCAATATGCAGCGCCGGAGTACCGCGTCGGCGACGCCGGTACCGATCGTTCCGATCAGTTCTCGCTCGCGGTCATCGCCTACCAGATGCTGACGGGCCAGCTGCCCTATGGCGCCAACGCCGCCATGCTGCGCGATCGAAGCGACCTGGCCCGGCTGCGTTACCAGCCGATCGCCCCCGATCGCGGCATTCCCGAATGGGTCGACCGCGCACTCGAAAAGGCGGTCCATCCCGACCCAGCCCAGCGTTACGAGGCGCTGTCCGAGTTCACCTACGATCTCCGCCACCCCAATTCCGACTTCGCCACCCTGCCGCCCCGTTCGCTGCTGGTCCGCAATCCGGTGCTGTTCTGGCAGCTGCTGTCGCTGGCGCTGGCGGGCGCCGTTGTGGTGCTGCTGGCCATGGTATTGGGGCGCTAGGTAGGCGCCCCAACCCTGGCCATTACTTCATCGTCGGCATCTGGAATTCGGCGCCGTCCTTGATGCCGCTCGGCCAGCGGGCCGTCACCGTCTTGGTCTTGGTCCAGAAGCGGATGGAATCGGTACCGTGCTGGTTGAGGTCGCCAAAGGCGCTGGCCTTCCAGCCGCCAAAGCTGTGATAGGCGAGCGGCACCGGCACCGGCACGTTGATCCCCACCATGCCGACATTGACCCGCGCCGCAAAGTCGCGCGCCGCGTCGCCATCGCGGGTGAAGATGGCCGTGCCGTTGCCATAGGGGTTATCCATGGTGAGCTTGAGCGCCTCTTCATAGGTCTTGGTGCGCACCACCGACAGCACCGGCCCGAATATCTCTTCCTTGTAGATGTCCATCTCGGCAGTCACGTTGTCGAACAGGCTCGGCCCGACAAAGTAGCCATTCTCATAGCCCTGCAGCGAGAAGCCACGGCCATCGACCGCCAGCGTCGCACCCTGCGCGATGCCGGATTCCACCAGCGACGCGATGCGGTCCTTGGACGCCTTGGTAATCACGGGCCCCATCTCGCTGGCCTTGTCCGTCGCCGGACCAACCTTGAGCTTTTCGATGCGCGGCTTGAGTGCGGCGACGATCCGGTCGGCCGTCTCGTTGCCCACGGGCACGGCGACTGAAACCGCCATGCAGCGTTCGCCAGCCGAGCCATAGCCGGCGCCCATCAGCGCATCGGCGGCCTTTTCCATGTCTGCGTCAGGCATGATGATCATGTGGTTCTTGGCGCCACCAAAAGCCTGCACGCGCTTTCCTTCGCTTGCCGCGGTCGCATAGACGTAGCGCGCGATGGGCGTCGAGCCGACAAAGCTCACGGCGCCGATCTGCTCGTGATGCAGGATGCCGTCGACGACGGACTTGCCGCCATGCACCACATTGAGGATGCCCTTGGGCAGCCCGGCCTCGATCGCCAGTTGCGCCAGCTTCACCGGCACGGATGGATCGCGCTCGGAGGGCTTGAGGATGAAGGCATTGCCGGCGGCAATGGCCGGCGACAGCATCCAGAGCGGGATCATCGCCGGAAAATTGAATGGCGTAATGCCCGCGCCGATACCGACCGGCTGGCGCAGGGAATACATGTCGATCCCCGGCCCTGCCCCGTCGGTGAACTCGCCCTTGAGCAGGTGTGGCGCGCCGGCCACGAACTCAGCGACCTCGAGGCCGCGCAGGATATCGCCCTTGGCGTCTTCCACGGTCTTGCCATGCTCGGCGCTCAAAAGTTCGGCCAGGGCATCCATGTCGCGGTTGATCAGCGCCACGAAGTTGAAGAACACCCGCGCCCGTCGCTGCGGATTGGTCGCCGCCCACTTGGGCTGGGCGGCAGCGGCCGAAGCCACCGCCGCATCGAGATCGGCCTTGGTCGCTAGCGCCACGCGAGCCTGTGCCTCGCCGGCCGCAGGGTTGAACACGTCCTGGAATTCGGCGCTGTTGCCCGAAGTTTCGACGCCGTCGATGAAATGGCCGATGGTGCGCATGAGGCTCTCCCTTGTTGGCGGGCATTCATGGCGCTACAATCTACGCATCGCAACACGATAGATTTCGCACCTGTTGTGCAAATTTTGATGTTCGCGTCGCGATTGCGCAGTCGACACCCTCCCCCGTCGAGGGGGAGGTGCCGCTCCACTCTTTGTCAAAGATCGCGACAGAAAGTACGCTAATGAACTGGGACGACGTCCGCATCTTTCTCGCCGTCGCCAGGAGCGGCCAGATACTCGGCGCTGCCAGGGCGTTGGGCCTCAATCACGCCACCGTCGCCCGCCGCCTGACTGCGCTGGAGCAGGCGCTGGGCAGCAAGCTGTTCACCCGCAAGACCAATGGCTCCGATCTCTCCGGCGACGGCGAGCGCTTCCTCGTCCATGCCGAGCGCATGGAAAGCGCCATGCTGGCAGCACAAGAGGCCACTGGCGCCGATAGCCTGATCGAGGGCACCGTGCGCGTCGGCGCCCCTGACGGCTTCGGCGTGGCCTTCCTCGCCCCTCGGCTGGGCGAGCTGACCGAGCGCCACAGGGGCCTGCGCATAGAGCTGGTGCCGGTGCCGCGGGCCTTCTCGCTCTCCCGGCGCGAGGCCGATATCGCCGTCACCATCGAAAGGCCACGCGAGGGCCGGCTGGTGGCGCGCAAACTCACCGACTATCGCCTTGGCCTCTACGCCGCCCAAACCTATCTGACTGCACATGGCACGCCGCAGACGCTTGACGACCTCGCCAGCCACCGCCTCGTCGGCTATGTCGAAGACCTGCTCTATACCGCCACGCTCGACTACACCGCCGAGTTCTTCAAGGGCTGGCGCTCGAGCGTCGCCATATCCTCCGCCATGGGCCAGACAGAGGCCGTCCGCTCAGGCACCGGTATCGGCATCCTCCACGCCTTCATGGCCCGGTCGGATGCCAACCTCACCCCCGTCCTGCCGCAACACACGCTCACCCGCAGCTACTGGACCGTGGTGCACGAGGACCTGCGCAGCATCCGCCGCGTCAGCACCGTCGCCGAATTCCTCACCGATATCGTGCGGCGCGATCACGCTATCTTCTAGGTGGCACTCCAAAGGTCGCGCACCAACTTTTGCATTTGGAGGGACTCCGCCCAGCGATAGGTCAGGTCGCGGCCGTCGGCGCCCGAAATCGCGTAGTAGGGCCCCGGCCCCAGTTCGCACACGAAGGTCAGCTCGGCATCATCAGCCGCGCGCCGGCGCCAGCTGGCAAAGCCCCGCGACCACCACGCCGCGAACTGGTCGATATAAGGCCGGTGCTGCGCGAAGCTCAGCGGCAACTGCACCTGCCCGCTGCCCGCGACCCGGCCGTGAAAGGCCCAGCTGCGATCCAGAATCTGGTCGATCTGTCGATCGGTCTCGTCAGACACCGGCAGTTCCACTTCGCGCGCCACCACATAGTGTGACAGGTCCGCCAGGAGCTTCACATCGGGCACCGCCTCGAGCACATCGAGCATGAACAGCAGGTCATTGGTGAGCCGCCCGCGATGCGTCTCGACATAGACTGGGAAGTCGACCTGCGCTGTCAGCGCATTCAGCCGCTCCAATATCCGGACCGCTTCGGCCAGCGTCCGCGGTCGCATATTGAGCTGCAGGTTGAGGTGATGGAGCCCGTATTTGCTCCCCCGCTCCAGCGCCGCCGGCACCTGCTCGATATCGGTGGGCAAGCACAGCCCCTCCACGATCAGGCCCTCGGCACGGGCAAGGTCGACGCTGCGCCGCGCCGTCGCGTCGTCCTCCCACATCGTACCAAATCCATCGAACCCGGCGCCCTTGATCAGCGCCACATTCTCCTCGAGCGACCGCTCGGCCGGCACGTCGCGTAGCCCCTGCATCGCCCACAGCGATTGCAGCACCAGCAGCTTCTGCATCGTCACGCCCCTATGGTAACCCAGCGCTGTTCCCGATGGCTCTGCGCCATGGCATGCACCGCCCGCTCGATACCCAGCCCGGTATCAAAATCGATCACCCGCGCCGGCTCGCCCGCAATCGCCCGCAGCAGTTCGTGGCACTCGATGATCTTGAGATCGTTGAAGCCCAGCCCATGCCCCGGCGCCGGGATGAACCGGTCATAGGGCCCATGCTGCGGCGCCGCCAGGATGGTGCGGAAACCCTGCTCGGTCGGCTTGTCCGAGGTCACATAGAGCTGCAGCTCGTTCATGCGCTCCTGATCATAGACGATGCTGCCCTTGCTGCCGAAAATCTGGAGCGCGATGCGCCCCTTGCGGCCCCAGGCGGACCGATCGAGCGCCATCACGCCGCTGATGCCACCACCCATCTCGAACAGCACGCTGGCTATGTCGAATGTCTCCACCGCCCGGCGCGCGCCGTCTTTGGTCGGCCGGTCCGCATAGGGTTTGCTCAGATGCGCGAATACCTTGGTTACGCCACCGAACAGCACCTGCAACAGGCTCAGCGGATGCACGCCGAAATCGTCCAGCGCGCCATAGCCGGAGCTGGCCTCGCTCTTCCAGTAGAACAGCGCCTCCGGATCGGCCATGAAGTCCTCGTCCATTTCGAGGCGGACATGGTTCACGGTGCCGATCGTGCCCTCGCCGAGGATGGCCCCGATCTGCCGCACCAGTGGGTTCTGGATATAGTTATAGCCCAGCACAGCCACCTTGCCGGATGCCCGGGCCGCTGCGGCCATGCGCTCGGCCTCGGCGAGCGCGACCGCCATCGGCTTTTCGCACCACACATGCTTGCCCGCCTCGAGCGCCGCGATGGCCATCTCGGCGTGGAAGGCATTGGGCGTGGTCACCGAAACCACATCGACATCGGGGTCGGCGATCAGCGCGCGCCAATCGCCGGTCGAGCGCTCGAAACCGAACTCGTCGGCCTTCTTGCGGGCAATATCGGCATTGACCTCGGCCAGATGCACCAGCACCGGCCGTGGCCCGTCGCCGAACACGGCCTTGACCCCGTTCCACGCCAAGGCATGGCACTTTCCCATATAGCCGGTGCCGACAAGGCCAACGCCGATCGATGTTTTCATTCCGTCCTCCGATCCCGACGAAATGAATAGTCCATGCATTCCATTTTCGGAATAGGCTTTCTAACGCGACTTGATTGCCGCTCGATATTGAGGATTATGGGCACCAACAGCGAGAACACGCCATGTCGGATACGTCAGCCAAACCGCAACCCCCACAGGATTTCGATGCCTTGCGCTCGACCATCCTCGAGCGCAAGGGCGACCTGCCCAAGCGGCTGACCCAGGTGGCGATCTACGCGCTCGATCATCCCGACGAGATCGCCTTCGGCACCGCCGCGAGCATTGCACTGTCGGCCGACGTCCAGCCGTCCACGCTGGTGCGCTTTGCGCAGCACTTTGGCTTCGATGGCTTTTCCGGGCTGCAGCTGCTGTTCCGCGCCCGCCTGCGCGAACGCACCTCGTCTTACGAGGAGCGGCTGCGTATTCTCGAACAGGATGGCGCCGCTCTCGCCGAAAGCACCACGATTTTCAATGGTTTCGTCGCCGCGGCGCATCGCTCCATCGATGCCATTGCCGCCGCCGTCGAGCCCGAGGCCTTCGAGCGCGCGGTGACGCTGCTGGCCGGGGCCGACACCATCTACCTTATCGCCAAGCGCCGCTCCTACCCGATCAGCAGCTATATGGCCTATGCCTTCGGCAAGCTGAAGGTGCGCTGCCAGCTGGTGGGAACGTCCGCCGGCATCGACGACGACATGCTGGCCATGGCGACATCCAAGGATGCCGCCTTCGCGGTCAGCTTCTCGCCCTACGCCTCCGAGAGCGCCGCCCAGGCCCGGATGATGGCGTCCCGCGGCATTCCCGTCGTGTCGCTCACCGATTCGGCTTTCTCGCCGCTGGCCGAGTGCTCCAGGGAATGGTTCGAGGTGGTCGAGGCCGATCACGCCGGATTCCGCTCGCTTTCGGCCAGCATGGCCTTCGCCATGGCACTGACCGTTTCCATCGCCGAAAAGCGGCGTCGCGGCTGAGGTCATCCGGCATCGCCTGCCGTCAATTCCGTTGATGGAATGAACATTCCATATTGACGAATTCTCGGAACCCATGTTTCATAATGGCAACCAGCATGCTGGATGACTGAAGATCGGCGCACAGCCGCATGGAGGATTGCCGTGACCAATGCGCACCCCGATGACCGCAACAAGACGCTCGACGTCATTACCATCGGACGCGCTTCGGTCGATCTTTATGGACAGCAGATCGGCACGCGCCTCGAGGATATCGGCAGCTTCGCCAAGTCCGTCGGCGGCTGCCCGGCCAATATCGCCGTTGGCACCGCCCGGCTCGGGCTGAAATCCGCATTGATCACCCGCGTCGGTCACGAGCAGATGGGTCGCTTCATCCGCGAGCAGCTCGATCGGGAAGGCGTTGAAACCTCAGGCGTCGCCACCGACCCCAACCGCCTTACCGCGCTGGTCCTGCTGTCGGTGGAGGCCGAGGGCGTATCGCCCATGATCTTCTACCGCACCGACTGCGCCGACATGGCGCTCGACGAGAGCAATATCGACGAAGCCCAGATCGCCAGCGCCCGGGCCATCGTCGTCACCGGCACCCATTTCTCTCGCCCCAACAGCGAAGCCGCGCAGAAAAAGGCCATCCGCCTCGCCAAGGCCCATGGCGCGCGCGTTGCCTTCGATATCGACTACCGGCCCAATCTCTGGGGCCTCGCAGGCCACGAGGCCGGCTTCTCGCGCTATGTCGCCTCCGACATCGTTTCGGAAAAATACAAATCCATCCTGCCTGATTGCGATCTCATCGTCGGCACGGAAGAGGAGGTGCTGATCGCCTCCGGCCAGGCCGACCTGCTCTCCGCGCTCAGGACGATACGCGCCCTGTCCTCCGGCACCATCGTCCTGAAGCGCGGCCCCATGGGCTGCATCGTCTATGATGGCGCCATCCCCGACGATCTGGAGCATGGCATCGTCGGCAAGGGCTTCCCCATCGAGGTCTATAACGTGCTGGGCGCGGGCGACGCCTTCATGAGCGGCTGGCTGCGCGGCTGGTTGCGCGGCGAACCCCATGCCACCAGCGCCACCTGGGCCAATGCCTGCGGCGCCTTTGCCGTCTCCCGCCTGCTCTGCGCCCCGGAATATCCGAGCTGGGAAGAGCTGAGCCACTTCCTCGCCCATGGCAGCACCGAGCGCGCCCTGCGCAAGGATGCAGAGCTCAACCACATTCACTGGGCCACCAATCGCCGCCGCGACATCCCGAGCCTCACCGCGCTGGCCATCGACCATCGCAGCCAGCTCGAAGACCTGGCCAATGGCGATGAAAAGCTGCTCGCCCGCATCCCGGCTTTCAAGGCACTGGCCGTCAAGGCCGCAGCGCGCGTGGCCAATGGCCGGCCGGGCTTTGGCATGCTGCTCGATGACAAATATGGCCGCGACGCCCTGTTTGCCGCCGGCGGCATCAAGGATTTCTGGATCGGCAAGCCCATTGAGCTGCCGGGTTCGCGCCCGCTGCAGTTCGAATTCAGCCAGGACCTCGGCTCGCGGCTGGTCGACTGGCCGGTCGACCACTGCATCAAGGTGCTGTGCTTCTACCATCCCGACGATGCGACCGATCTCAAGCGCGTCCAGATCGACAAGCTGCGTTCGGCCTATGAGGCGGCCCGCAAGGTGGGCCGCGACCTGCTGGTCGAGATCATCGCCGGCAAGCACGGCACGCTGGACGACAATACGATCAGCCGCGCCCTCGTCGAACTCTATGATGCCGGCATCAAGCCTGATTGGTGGAAGCTTGAGCCCCAGGCCAGCCCGGCCGCCTGGGCCGCCGTCGACCGCGTCATCGAAACCAACGACCCCTACTGCCGCGGCGTGGTCCTTTTGGGTCTCGAAGCCCCGCAGGATGTGCTGGAGGCCGGCTTCGCCGCCGCCCGCACGGCGCGCACTGTCAAAGGCTTCGCCGTCGGCCGCACCATTTTCGCCGATGCCGCCAAGAGCTGGCTGGCCGGCACGATCGATGACGATGCGGCCATCGACGACATGGCGCGCCGGTTCGGCGCTCTGGTAGAGATTTGGGAGCGGCTGGGCGAGAGCAAGGCGGCCTAGGCCGTGACACTATCTGCCCTCAACCACCGCGCGGTACCTCCCCCTTGACGGGGGAGGCTAGGAGGGGGTGTTGAGAGCCACGATCTCAATCGTGGCCAAACATCCCCCCACCCTTGATCCCTCCCCGCAAGGGGGAGGGCGTCGACTGAAAGATTGCGAACTAGGAAACGACCATGAGCCAAAAAACGATCCGCCTTACCATGGCCCAGGCCGTGGCCCGGTTCCTGACCATGCAGAAGACCGAAATCGATGGCGAGATCGTGCCGATCTTTGGTGGCGTCTTCGCCATTTTCGGCCACGGCAACGTTGCTGGCGTGGGCGAGGCGCTCTATGGCGTGCGGGACACCCTGCCGACCTATCGCGGCCAGAATGAGCAGGGCATGGCGCATGCCGCCATTGCCTATGCCAAGGCCAGTTTCCGCCGCCGCTTCATGGCTTGTACGACCTCGATCGGCCCGGGCGCATTGAACATGGTCACCGCGGCCGCCCTCGCCCATGTGAACCGGCTGCCAGTGCTGCTGCTGCCGGGCGACGTCTTTGCCAATCGCCTGCCCGACCCGGTGCTGCAGCAGGCCGAGGACTTTGGCGACGGCACCACCACGGTCAACGATTGCTTCAAGCCGGTCAGCCGCTATTTCGACCGCATCACCCGCCCCGAGCAGATCATCCCGGCTTTGCGCCGCGCCATGGCGGTGCTGACCGACCCGGCCGAATGCGGACCGGTGACCCTCAGCCTCTGCCAGGATGTGCAGGCCGAAGCCTATGACTATCCCGAGAGCTTCTTCGACGAGAAGGTCTGGCACATCCGCCGCGTCATGCCCGATGGCGACGAATTCGCCACCGCTGCGGCCGCGCTGCTCCAGGCCAGGAAGCCCGTGATCATTGCCGGCGGCGGCGTCCTCTATTCCCAGGCGTCCAGCGCACTGCGCAACTTCGCCGAACGCTACGGCGTGCCGGTAATGGAAACGCAGGCCGGCAAATCCAGCCTGCCGCACGATCATCCCCTCAATATGGGCTCGGTTGGCGTCACCGGTTCATCCGCGTCCAACAGGCTGGCCGAGGAAGCCGACGTCGTGCTTGCCATCGGCAGCCGCCTCCAGGATTTCACCACCGGCTCCTGGGCCCTGTTCAAGAATGATGACCTCAAGATCATCGGTCTCAATACCCAGCCCTTCGACGCCCACAAGCATCAGGCGCTGCCGCTGGTCGCCGACGCCAAGGTGGGCCTCGACGCCCTCAACCAGGCCCTGACCGGCTGGCAGGCCGATGCCGCCTGGACCGACAAGGCCAAGGCGGGCAAGGACGAGTGGCTGGTCGCCGCCGACCAGGCAACCGCCTCGACCAATGCCCTCCTGCCGTCGGACGCTCAGGTTATCGGTGCCGTGCAGCGCGCTCGCGACAATGCCACCCTCGTCTGCGCTTCGGGCGGCTTGCCGGGCGAGTTGCACAAGCTGTGGAAGGCCGGCGGCCCCGGTAGCTACCACATGGAATACGGCTTCTCGACCATGGGCTACGAAATAGCCGGCGGTCTGGGCGTCAAACTGGCCCGCCCCAATGACGATGTGGTCGTCATGGTCGGCGACGGCAGCTACATGATGATGAATTCCGAAATCGTCAGCTCGATCATGCTGGGCGCCAAGCTCACCATCGTTCTGCTCGACAATGCCGGCTATGGCTGCATCAACCGGCTGCAAATGGCCACCGGTGGTGCCAACTTCAACAATCTGTTGAAGGACACCCACCATGTCACTCTGCCCGGAATCGATTTTGCCGCGCATGCCGCGGCGATGGGGGCGGTCGCTCGCAAGGTCAGTTCGATCACCGAGCTCGAGACGGCCCTGCAGGAAACCGAAAGCGCCGACCGCACCACCGTCATCGTCATCGACACCGACCCCCTCATCACCACCGATGCCGGTGGGCATTGGTGGGACGTGGCGGTGCCCGAGGTGAGCGACCGCCCGCAGGTGAATGCCGCCCGCGAAGCCTATGCGAAAGCGCTGAAGGCGCAGCGGGCGGGATAGTTCTTATTCCTCTCCCCATCGGGGAGAGGTGGCCCGGCGCAGCCGGGTCGGTGAGGGGGTGTTCGGTTCACTCGCGACACGCTGAGCGGACCACAAAATCCCCCTCATCCGGCGCTTCGCGCCACCTTCTCCCCGATGGGGAGAAGAAAAGTGCAGGCAGCAACGGAGCAAATACCTTGAAAGCCAAACTCGGCATGTCGCCCATCGCATGGTGGAACGATGACCTCGTGGAACTCAGCGATGACGTGTCGCTGGAGGAATGCCTGCGCCAGTCGCGATCGGCCGGTTTTACCGGCATGGAAAAGGGTCGCCGTTTCCCCGACGATCCCGCGGTGATGCTGCCCATTCTTAGGGCTGCCGACGTGACGCTGTGTGGCGGCTGGTTCTCCGGCACGCTGGTCGACGAGGATCTCGCCACCAACAAGGCGCGCATCCAGCCCATGATCGAGCTGTTCAAGGCTGTGGACGCACCCTGCATCGTCTATGGCGAAGTCGGCCGCTCCATCCAGGGCAGACGTGAGGTTCCGCTGGCGCAGAAGCCCAAGCTCTCCGACGACGAAATGAAGGCCTATGCAGGCAAGGTCACCCAGTTTGGCGAATGGTGCGCCGAGCAGGGCATGCCGCTGAGCTACCACCATCACATGGCGGCCGTGGTCGAGACCGAGGCCGAGCTCGACGCCTTCATGCGCCATTCCGGCGAAGGCATTCCGCTTCTGCTCGATGCCGGCCACCTGGCCTTTGCCGGCGGCAATGTGCTGCGCGCCATCGACAACCACCACGCCCGCATCAACCACGTACACGTCAAGGACGTGCGCATGGACGTCATCAACAAGCTCGATCGGACCAAGCAGTCCTTCCTCGATGCCGTGGCCCTGGGGGCCTTCACCGTGCCCGGCGACGGCTCGCTCGATTTCGGCGCGATCGTGCAGAAATTTGCCGATTACGGCTATGAGGGCTGGTTTGTCGTCGAGGCCGAGCAGGACCCCAAGCCCAATCCGCCGCTGCGCATGGCGCAGGTCGGTCACGCCGAACTGATGCGCGTCATGACCGCGGCCGGCTACACCGTCGAAACGCAGGGCTTTCCCAACCGCTAGGCTTTCCCGTAGAAGCCTCGGAACGATATTTCGGAGGATGGCGGTTTGGCCCTCAAGAGCAGTGACCTCAATTGGTTCCGACCCCTGTGGCGGCGCGTCGCCGTCACCGGGTTCCTCGCGGTGTGGTGCGCCTGGGAATGGCTGTGGAACCACGAGCCCTTCTGGGGCGTGCTGGTCGGGGCGGCGCTGGCCTATTCGCTCTACAATTTCTTCTATGCCTTTCCGAAGGAAACGCCCGATGAGCAAATCCCACCTCCTCCGCCGCCCGCAGGCGAAGACGGGCCTCGTCCATGAGGTAACCCCGGCTTCGGCTGGCTGGGCCTATGTCGGCTTCGCCCTGCACAAGCTGGAGCCTGGCACTGTCACCGGTGGCAATTCCGGCGCCCAGGAGCTGTGCCTGGTGCTGGTCAGCGGCAAGGCCCGCATCGCGGTCGATGGCGTCGATTTCGGCGAGATCGGCGAGCGCATGAGCCCCTTTGAGGGCGCGCCCTGGGCGGTCTATGTCCCCGCTGGCAGCGAGTGGGCGGCCGATGCCACCACCGCGCTCGAACTGGCCGTCTGCGCCGCACCCGGCGGCGGCAGCTACCCCGCCAAGGTCATCGCCCCCGGCATCCATCCCCGCATCAGCCGCGGCAAGGGCGCCAATGTCCGCCACGTCTACAACATCATGCCCGAGGACGATGGCGCGGCCCATTCGCTGCTGGTGGTCGAGGTCGTCACACCGCAGGGCAACACCTCGTCCTACCCGCCGCACAAGCATGACCAGGACAACCTGCCCCACGAGAGCTTCCTCGAGGAAACCTACTATCACCGCATGAACCCGCCGCAGGGCTTTGCCTTCCAGCGCGTCTATACCGATGACCGGAGCCTCGACGAGGCCATGGCGGTGGAGGATGGCGACGTGACGCTGGTGCCCAAGGGCTACCATCCGGTGGCGACGACGGCGGGATACGATCTCTACTATCTCAACGTGATGGCCGGCCCCAAGCGGGTGTGGAAATTCCACAATGCGCCCGAGCATGAGTGGCTGCTGAAGTAAGGGCGCGGCACGAGCCCTCCCCACCCACCGGACGTCACCCTCGGGCTTGACCCGAGGGCTCTTCACTTCAATCAGCGCTCGGCAAGTACAGCCCCCTCGGGTCAAGCCCGAGGGTGACGATCGAGTTTGGGAAAAGGCTCAGCGCCCCTGGAACACGCTCTTGTCCGCCAGCGCACCGGTCACTTCGCTCAGCTTCACCGCCCGGCCTTCCCCAGCCGATTTGAGCGCCGCATCGGCCATGGCCAGCGCGATCAGCCCGTCCAGGCCGCTCGGCGATGCCGGAGATTTCGATTCAACAGCGTCGATGAAGCTGCTGATTTCGCGGGCATAGGCCTCGGTATAGCGGGTCATGAAGAAGTCATGCAGCGGCGGGCGGGTATAGCCGGCGGCGTTGGCGACTTCGATCGAGACCGGCCGCTGGTTTTCCGCGGCAACGGCGCCCTTGGAGCCATGCACCTCGATGCGCTGGTCATAGCCATAGGTGGCGCGGCGGGAGTTCGAGATGGTGGCGTGCTTGCCCGATGCCGTCGACAGCATCACCGAGACACTGTCGAAATCGCCGGCCGCGCCGATCGCCTTGTCGACCAGAACGGACGCCTGCGCCGTCACGGTCTCGACCTCTTCGCCCAGGAGGAACCGGGCCATGTCGAAATCGTGGATGGTCATGTCGCGGAAGATGCCGCCCGAGCGCTTGATATAGTCCACCGGCGGCGCGCCGGGGTCGCGCGAGACGATGGTCACCATTTCCACCGTGCCGATTTCGCCCTTGGCGATCACGTCGTGCACGGCCATGAAATGCGGATCAAAACGCCGGTTGAAGCCCACCATCAGCGTCGCGCCTTCGGCGTCCACGACCTTGAGGCAGGCCTTGACCCTGTTGACATCGAGATCGATCGGCTTCTCGCAGAAGATGGCCTTGCCGGCGCGGGAGAACTGCTCGATCAGGTCGGCATGCGTATCGGTCGGGGTGCAGATCACCACCGCGTCGATATCGTCCGAAGCCAGGATTTGCTCGATCGTCCGGATCTGGCAGCCATACTGCCCCGCCAAGTCGGTCGCGGCCTTCTCGAAGGCATCGGCCACGGCGACCAGCTTGGCCTTGGGGCTCGAGGTGATGGCCTTGGCATGCACCTTGCCGATGCGGCCGGCGCCGAGCAGGCCGAAACGAACAGTCATGTGTAGTCTCCGATAGGGGCGCCGGGAGGTGGCGCGGTTATTTCAACAAACTCGCTGTCATACCGGCCAGGCCGGTATCCATCCTGAGGTTTTTCTCACACCCACGGAACGCCGATCCATCTCAGGATGGACCCCGGGTCGAGCCCGGGGTGACACCGTGGATGGGGTAGTGTGCCGCAAATCAGACCTTCTTGCGCTTGCGCTGGCGATACTGGTCGGCCACCACGGCGGCAACGATGATCATGCCCTTGATGATTTCCTGATAGTAGGCGTCGATACGCAGGAATGTGAAGCCCGACGTCATCGTGCCCAGGATGATCGTGCCGATAACCGTGCCGGTGATGCGCCCCTGCCCACCCGCCAGCGAGGTGCCGCCGATGACGGCCGCCGCGATGGCATCCAGCTCATACATCACGCCCATGCCGGCCTGCGCGGTCTGGGCACGGGCGGCGGTGACGAGGCCGGCAAGGCCCGCCAGCATGCCGGCAATGGCATAGACCTTGATCAGGTGCTTTTCGATATTGATGCCCGACACGCGCGCCGCCTGCGGATTGGCGCCGATGGCGTAGGTGAACTTGCCATAGCGGGTATAGCGCAGCGCGATGTGGAAAATCAGCGCGACGCCGAGGAAGATCACCACCGGCCAGATGCCAAAGCCGATGAAGTTGAACTCCGGCGTCAGGCCCGAAACCGGCTGCCCCTTGGTGTACCACTTGGCGACGCCGCGCGCCGACACCATCATGCCCAGGGTGGCGATGAAGGGCGGTATCTTGGTGTAGGAAATCAGCGAGCCGTTGACGATGCCGGCAATGGTGCCGATGGCCAGGCCTATCAGCAGCGGAATGAACACCGGCAGGCTGACGAGCCCGGGATAGACCGGCCGCGCCCAGTCGGCGCTCTGGGCAAAGCTGGCGGCAATCATCGCCGTCATGCCCACCACCGAGCCCGAACTGAGGTCGATACCCCCGGTGATGATCACCTGCGTGACGCCCACGGCAATGATGCCGACAACCGACACCTGCAGGATCATGATGGTCAGCCGCTGCTGGTTCATCAGGAACGACTGGCCGATGAATATCCAGCCCAGCGCCTCAAAGGCCAGGGCAATGCCGGCCAGGACCAGCAGGATCGACAGCTCCGTCGGCAATTTGCGGCGACGGGCGCGGGCGGGCGCTAGGCTTTCGGATGTGGTCGTCATGGCTGGGTCCTCCCCGAAATTGTCGTTGGGGCCAGGAGACCCCTCATCCGCCCCTTCGGGGCACCTTCTCCCTCAAGGGGAGAAGGGAAGGCTCTGTGCGTTCGGCACGCCCCCACTTCACCTCTCCCTTTGGGGGAGAGGTCGACCCTCTTGGGTCGGGTGAGGGGGCCTTTTCTTGGCTCAGTGCGAGAGGAAGGCCCCCTCACCCGGCCTGCGGCCGACCTCTCCCCCAAAGGGAGAGGTGAAGGGCGCTCAGCATGGATTGGAACGCGGGCCATCATCGTGCCGCCAGATCCATGATCTTGACCTGGTCGGCTTCGGCGCGATCGAGGAACCCGGTGGCGCGGCCGTGATGCATGACCATGATGCGATCGCTCATGCCGAGCACCTCGGGCAATTCGGACGAGATCATGATCACCGCCACGCCCTGCCGCGCCAGCTGGGTCACCAGGCGGTGGATTTCGGCCTTGGCGCCCACGTCGATGCCACGGGTCGGCTCGTCGAGAATAAGAACCTTGGGTTTGGTCAGCAGCCAGCGGCCGATCAGCACCTTCTGCTGGTTGCCGCCCGACAGGTTTTCCACCCGCTCGCTGAGGTTGGGCGTCTTGACCCGCAACTGGGCGCTCATGTCTTCACAGGCCTTGTCGAGCACACCCTGGCGCACGAAGCCCGACCGCAGATTGCTGCCCTTGAGCACGGCCATCTGCATGTTTTCCTGAATGTCGAGCGTCAGGAAGCAGCCGGTATCCTTGCGGTCTTCGGTGAGGAAAGCCATGCCGTGGCCGATAGCGACATCGGGCGCCGTGATCGACACCTGCTCGCCGAACAGGGAGATGGTTCCCGACGAGGCAGGCGTCACCCCGAACAGGGTTTCGGCCACGTTGGACCGTCCCGAGCCTACAAGCCCGGCAATGCCCAGAATTTCACCGGCCCGCACGTCGAAGGAAATGTCGGCAAACACGCCATCCAGCGCCAGGTCCTTGACCGACAGCACCACATCGCCGATCGGCACGTCTTCCTTGGGAAACATCTGGGTGATTTCGCGTCCGACCATCATGCGGATGATGTCGTCGCGGGTCACCTCGGTCGAGGCATGCGTGCCGATATAGCGCCCGTCGCGGAACACCGACACTTCATCGGCGATCTCGAACAGCTCGCTCATCTTGTGCGTGATGTAGACGATGCCTTTGCCCTGGCTGCGCAGGTCCCTGATGATGCGGAACAGATGCGCCACCTCGGTCTCGGTCAGCGCCGAGGTCGGCTCGTCCATGATCAGCACGTCGCTCTCATAGGACACTGCCTTGGCGATCTCGACCATCTGCCGGCTGGCCACCGACAGGGTCGAAACCTGCACTTCGGGGTCGATGTCGATATTGAGGCGCCTGAACAATTCTTCGGTCTGGCGGTTGAGCTGGCGGTGATCGACAAAGCCCAGCCGGGTCAGCGGCTCGCGGCGGATCCAGATATTCTCGGCCACCGTCATATAGGGCATCAGGTTGAGTTCCTGATGGATCATGGCAATGCCGTTTTCGAGCGCATCGAGCGGCGACTTGAGCTGGATATCGACGCCCCGCAGCGTCACCGTGCCGCTATCGGGCACGTAGATGCCGGCGATGATCTTCATCAGCGTCGACTTGCCGGCGCCGTTCTCGCCCATCAGCGCATGCACGGTGCCGCGCTTGAGCTGCAGCGATACGTCATCGAGCGCCACCACGCCGGGAAATTCCTTGCGGGCGTGGGCAATCTCAAGAAGGAAGGGCGCGTTGGGAACAGCCCCGCTCTCGCGGACCGCGCGCATCGTCTGCGGACTGACCATCGCTATCGCCTCCCTGCCCGCTCGGGCGTGTTTGAATGAGGATGCGCCGAATTAGCGGCGCATCCAAGAGTGCCCGACAAGAGCGACGTGCCCAAACTACCCCCACCCTTGATCCCTCCCCACAAGGGGGAGGGAGACGATGAACACGGGCAGTACAGCTGGCGCCTCCCTCCCCTCGATGGGGAGGGACCGAGGGTGGGGTGACGGGAGCCCCGAAACCCCGAGCGGCAGCGCTTAGTTCTTGCTCTGGTAGTCAGCCAGGTTGGCCGGGGTGACCAGCTCGAACGGGATCCAGACTTCACGCTCGACAGCTTCGCCGCGCGACAGGGCCAAGGCCGCGTCGAGAGCGCCCGAACCCTGACCGGCCGCGTTCTGGAACACGGTGACGTCGAGGTCGCCGGCGGCCATGGCGGCCAGTGCGTCCTGCGTCGCGTCGACACCGCCCACGATCACGGCGTCCATGGCGATACCGGCGGCCTTGAGGGCCTGGATCGCGCCAACAGCCATTTCGTCATTGTTGGCAACCACAGCATCGAAGGCGATGCCGGCGGACAGCCAGTTGGTGACGAGGTCGGCACCCTGCTGGCGCGACCAGTTACCGGTCTGCTCTTCGACGATCTTCATGAACGAGCATTCCGGGGTGGCGATCACGTCATGCACGTCCTGCGTGCGCTGGCGGGCGGCCTGGTTGCTGAGTTCACCCATCAGCACCACAATATTGGCTTCTGTCTTGCCGGCCTCGGTCAGCAGGCGGCAGACTTCCTTGGTTTCGAGCGTGCCGGAATCGACTTCGTTGGACGCCACGAAAGCCTGGTTTTCCGGCAGCGTGTCGAGGTTGACCGGCTGGCGGTTCACATAGACCAGCGGAATGCCGGCATCGGCGGCCAGGGCCGACATCGGGGCGGTCGCATCGGTATCGACCGGGTTGACGATGATGGCATCGACGCCCGAAGCGATGAAGTTCTGGATCTGGCTCATCTGCTTGGACACGTCGTTCTGCGCGTCTTCGACCTGCAGTTCGACACCATCGAGCGTGGCACCATAGTCCTGCATGCCGTTGCGCAGCACGGTCAGGAAGTTGTCGTCGAAAGCAGCCATGGAAACGCCGACCGTCTCGGCATAGGCGGCGCCGGCAAAGCCGGTGCTCAGCATGGTGGTGGCCAGTGCGGCCAGCGCGATCTTCTTCATTTTGTTCTCCTCCACAGAGCGGGCGTCCGGTTTCGCCCCGTTTTTCCGGATGTTCCCTATTCGGGAAGTGCTTGGGCCTCAGGCGGCGCGCGCCTTGAGGCCGTTGATGACGAAATTCATGGATTGCCGCAGCGCCGCGGCCGGGTCCGCCAGATGGCGCAGCTCTTCGGCAAAGGGCTCGAACGACAGTGGGCCGGCATAGCCACCACGCCGCAGCGCCGCGATCTGGCCGACATTGTCGAGTCGATCCTTCGGCCCCACCAGCACGCGATGGCTGTCGCGCATGTCGCGGACGCTGATGGCAGCGTCGTCCACACCCGAAATGTGGACCAGCCCCGTCAGCTCGGGGAAGATGTCCGGCTCACCGGCAAGGTGATGGTGGAACGTGTCATGGGTCAGCCGGAACACATCGCGACCGTTGACGCGATCGATGGCTGCCACGGCCTCTGCCTTGGAACGCAGCGAGCAGGTCTCAAAGCCCAGGCATTCGACCAGGCCAATGATACCAGCCTTGCGCAGGATGGGGATAAGTCCAGCCAGGGACTCCGCCGCATCGGCAATTCTCTTAGCGCCGTCAGGCTCTTGTCCGCCATTGTCGGCAACCAGAACCAGCGCCTTGGCGCCGCTTTCGGCGCAGTAGGCGGCCAGGGATTCGGCTTCGGCGGCACGGTCTGTCGACCAATGATTGAAATGCTGGAGCGCGTTGATGGAAATGATAGTTACATCATTCTGTTCCGCGAGCCGCTTCACCTCTGCCGCTGGCGTGCCGTCGAGGATGGCATTGCCTGAAATGTCGTTGCGGATTTCAACGCGTGGCGCGTGCAAGCTTGCAGCAAGATTGAAGAAATCTCCAAGCGTGCATTGCGGCGCGGCCATGTGATTGATCGCGAAATCGAGCGACAAGATCGGCATCTCCCCACGGTGCCAGGCAGGTTTTGTACCGCCCGGCCTTTGTTGAGATGGATGAAACACAGGTTCCGTACGCTTGTCAACGCGGAATATACATTCCAAAAATGGACGGAATGAACCGTGATATCGGCGGCGAAGCCGATCAAATATTCTCCGACACGTAGATATCGAACGGTAAAAAGCTCTGCCCGACAGACTCTTGCTCTGGATTGCCGATGGCGCCGGCCATCAGCTGCATCAGGTTGCTGGCCAAAGCCGGAAGCGGCGTTCCGATGAGTGCCGTCGCGACATTATCGGCCAGCGCGGCATGGGTGATCGGGTTCAGCTCATTGCAGACCATGGCGATTTTGCCCGCCATGCCCTCTTCCCGCAGCGCGGCGATAACGCCTTCGGTGCCGCCGCCCGCGACATAGATGGCGACGAGATCGGCGTGCCGCCGCATCAGATCGAGCGTCGCCTCATGCGCCAGGGCCGCATCCTCGAGACTCACCTGCGTGTCGATGATGGTGAGATCGGGCGCCGCCTCGCGCAGATAGGAGCGGAAGCCGATTTCCCGCATTTCATGGCCATGGAAGCGATGGCTGCCGACAAAGACGGCGACCTTGCCCGGCGCCTGGGCGGCCTTGGCGATCAGCCAGCCAGCCGTGCGACCGACCTTGCGGTTATTGGTGCCGATATAGCCACGGCGCACCCCCGGCGCGAAGTCGGACAGCAGAGCAAAGACCGGCTTGCCCATCGCCTCGACCTCGGCCACGGCGCCGGTCACCGCCGGATGATCGACGGCAACCATGGCGACCGAATCGACGCGCCTGGCCATGTCCTTGAGCCGCTGGACGATCTCGCCCGGCGTCTGCGACTGCAGGAACTCGACGCTGGCCGTAACCCGAAAACCAACGGTCGCCCCCGCCGCCTGCGCCAGCGCCTTCGCAAAGTCCTGATAGAACAACTGATCCGGCCGCTGCAGCAAAAAGCCGAGCCGGTAATGCGGCAGGCTCTGCTCCAACCGCCGCCGGATCAGCCCCGTCCCGTGATAGCCCAGCTCCTGCGCCGCATTGAACACCCGCTCCGCCGTCTCCTGCCGCACCGGCAAGCGCGCATTGAGCACCCGATCGACCGTAGCGACGCTGAGACCGGACAGGGCGGCGATATCGGCGACGGTGGGGCGGCTTGTCATGGCGGGCCTGCAAGGAACGATCATCCACACAAGCGGACGATGATGGAAATGATAGAAACCATCATGCCTGCATTGCCCCGCAACGGCAAGTTTCGTAGCAACATGCCATTCGATCCGGAGCAGCACATCCAGCCAATATGCTGACATCCGGTGTCCCGTCGGAGGCACAGATGAGCCAATCGGCCAAACGCGACTACAATCTGCTCGGCAAAAGTGCGCAGGCCGCGATCGCCAACGGCCTGGCTGCCGCCGAGTGGTATCACACCGACATCGACCGCAAGACCATGAAGGCGCTGATGCAGCGCTCAGATGGTCCAGCCATCCGCGACACCGCCATCTGGCTGGGCGCGATGCTGGTGCTGGCGATCGCCGGCACTTTGCTCTGGGGCACCTGGTGGGCCGTACCGATCTTTCTGGCCTATGGTGTGCTCTATGGCTCGGCCTCGGATTCGCGCTGGCACGAATGCGGACACGGCACCGCGTTCAAGACGCGCTGGATGAACGACGTCGTCTATCAGCTCGCCTGCTTCATGATCATGCGCAATCCGGTGACCTGGCGCTGGAGCCATGCCCGGCACCATACCGATACGGTGATCGTCGGCCGTGACCCTGAAATCGCCGTCATGCGACCGCCCGATCTGTTCCGCGTAATCCTCAACGTCTTCGGCATCCTCGACGTCGGCTACGCGATGCTCGACCTGGTGCGCAATGCCGCGGGCATGCTCAGCCAGGAGGAGCAGAGCTTCATTCCCGAGATGGAGCGGCACAAGGTGATCCGCATCGCGCGCATCTGGCTGGCCATCTATGCCGCGACGATCGCCCTCTGCCTGTGGATGGGCTCGATCCTGCCGCTGATGCTGGTTGGACTGCCCCGGCTCTACGGCGCCTGGCACATGGTGATGTGCGGCCTGCTCCAGCATGGGGGCCTCGCCGACAACGTCATCGACCATCGGCTCAATTCCCGCTCGGTGCTGATGAACCCGGTGAGCCGCTTCATCTACTGGAACATGAACTACCATGTGGAGCACCACATGTTCCCGATGGTGCCCTACCACGCGCTGCCGCAGCTGCATGAGTTGATCAAGCACGACCTGCCGGCGCCCAACCGCTCGATCATCGAGGGGTATCGCGAGATGGTGCCGGCCTTCCTGCGGCAATTGCGGAACGAGGACTACTTCCTCAAGCGTGAGCTGCCGGCAACGGCCAGGCCCTACAAGGCAGCGCTTCATGATGGCAGCGGGGCGGTCGCAGCCGAGTAGGCTCAGTCTTCCTTCTCCCCTTGAGGGAGAAGGTGCCCCCACGGGTCGCGTCGAGCCCGAGGGCAGGCTCCGGGCGGATGAGGGGTCTCTTTCTGCTCGTCTGGCATGGGCGAACGCAGCACCCCTCACCCTGATCCTCCGCTGAACGCGTCGGATCGTCCCTCTCCCTCAAGGGGAGAGGGTGTCGACTGAGATTTTGGAGAACGAACAATGGCCGAATGGATCGAAGCGTGCGGGGCGGACGATGTCGAAGAGGAGGACGTGATCCGCTTCGACCATGCGGGGAAGGCGTTTGCGATCTATCGCAGCCCCGACGACCGCTATTACGCCACCGACGGCCTCTGCACGCATGAGCAGATCAGCTTGGCCGATGGCTTGGTGATGGACGACATCATCGAGTGCCCCAAGCACAATGGCCGGTTCAACTACAAGACGGGTGAGGCCCGCGGCGCGCCGGTCTGCGTGAACCTGCGGACCTACAAGGTCAAGGTGGAAGCCGGCGCGGTGTTCATCGAGATCTGAGCCTCGGACCGGAGGGTGCAATGACACAGCATTTCGTGATCGTGGGCGCCGGCGAATGTGGCGCAAGGGCCGCCATGGCCCTGCGCGAGGAAGGTTTCGACGGCGATGTGACGCTGATCGGCGCGGAAACCCACCTGCCCTATGAGCGGCCGCCGCTCAGCAAGCAGGGCATGCTTGCCGAGGTGTTCGCCGCCACGACGATCGTCACCGCCGAGCGCCTGGCCGAAGCCAATATCACATTTGCCGGCAGCCGCCATATCGCTGGTGTCGATCGATCGGCCAAGCGGCTGCTGGATGCCGGTGGCAGCGCCCTGCCCTATGACAAGCTGCTGCTGGCAACCGGTGCATCGCCGCGCCGGCTGCCCAACACCGATGGCGTGCACATCGCCTATTTGCGCACGCTGGACGACGCGCGGCGCCTGCGCGACGCGCTGCTGCCCGGCCGGCGGCTCGCCATTGTCGGTGGCGGCTTCATCGGGCTCGAACTGGCGGCCAGCGCGCGGGCGCGCGGCTGCGACGTCGCCGTCATCGAGGCGCTGCCACGCCTGTTGTCTCGGGCGGTACCCGAGCTCATCGCCGCGCGTATCCAGGACCGGCACGGGCTCGAAGGCGTCAGGTTTGTCTTTGGCGACGGCATCGCCGCAATCGAGAGCCGAGCCGGCGGGGCGGTGGTTCAGCTCAAGAGCGGCCGAAGCATCGACGCCGACCTGGTGCTGGTCGGCATTGGCGCTATACCCAATGTGACGCTCGCCGCGGCAGCCGGCCTGACGGTGGACAATGGCATCGCCGTCGACCGGCATCTGGCGACCGATGATAGCGACATTCTCGCCGCCGGCGACTGCTGTTCGTTTCCACTCGCCATCTATGGCGGGCGCCGGGTGCGGCTGGAAAGCTGGCGCAACGCCCAGGAACAGGGGACGCTGGCGGCGCGCAACATGCTGGGCGCCAACGACGCCATCGCCAGCGTGCCTTGGTTCTGGTCCGACCAATATGAGCTGACGCTCCAGATTGCCGGGCTCTCTGACGAAGGCGTTACGACCGTGCAGCGCGATCTCGGCGCCGGGGCCACCGTGCTGTTTCACCTGGCGGCCGATGGCAGGCTGGTCGCCGCCAGTGGCATCGGCGTGGGCGGCGCAGTCGCCAAGGATATTCGCCTCGCCGAAATGCTCATCGCCCGCCGGGCCAGCCCCACTGCGCGGGATCTCACCGATCCATCGGTGAAGCTGAAGTCATTGCTGGCCGCCTAACCGGCGCTCAGACCGATCGAACCCGGGCAAGTTGCTGGACGGCATGGTCGTCCTTCCAGCACACGGCAGCTTCCCAGGCCGCCGACGCCTGCTCGACAATGTCGTGCATGGCCGGATCGAAGCCGGCGGCATTGTGCGGCAAGTCCAGGTCGAGATCGGAGACATCGACATGGGACTCGTCCCAGTCGATCAGCCCGACGCGCTCGGCGGTGACCCGGATATTGCGCGGATTGGGGTCCCCGTGAACGACCGAGGTCGGATGGCCGACCAACCGGGCCCAGGCCGCCCGACACCGGACAACGGCCTCTGCCGGCATGGCGTCCAGATTGATCCCCGTTCCGGTCTCGGCCTGCAGCAGGTCCGTGGACGATCGCCAGCCCGGTCGCTGCGGCCAGCCGGCCGTCAGGCGATGCAGCTGGCGTAGCGCCTCGGCCACCCGGCGCCAATCGGCCTCCGTCTCGGGCACCCGACCCTCGACATAGGTCATGACCACGAGGCCTTCGGCAAAGAGCCGACCATCCGTCGTCGGGATCGGCACCGGCACGGCCATGCCAGAACGGTCGAGATGCTGGAGCAGCCCGGTTTCCCAGGCAAGATCTGCGTCGCCCCTGGTGCCGAGGCGACCGACCGCGATCCGGCCGCCGACGCGCAGGCGCCAGACATCGTTGGCCACGCCACCCGAAAGCGGCTCGATCCGAACCGCGTCGTTGCCCCAATGCGCAAGAGCGTCCCAACCCAATGGCGCGATCCATCCAGCGTTGAAAATTGTGGTGGGCCCACCAGGACTCGAACCTGGAACCAGACCGTTATGAGCGGTCGGCTCTAACCATTGAGCTATAGGCCCCCGCTTCGGGTCTTAGCAGGGTATCGCACGCTGGCAAGAGGGAAGTGGACGAACCTGGCGCCAGATCGTGACGAGCGGTCGGACTTCAGCGCCAGACAGGGAGCGCGAGCAGGCGTGCGCATATCGCTGTTTGTTCGCTAGCCGCCCGTGCTATCACTGCGCCATCAGCGAGAGCCTGGGAGCCGACATGCGCGAAGGCGACATTATCAACGGTCTGGTCAAGGGCCTGGCGGTCATTGAGTGTTTTGACGAGGAACATGCCAGCCAGTCGATCACCGACGTCGCCAATCGCACCGGCCTCGAGCGGGCGACGGCGCGGCGGTGCCTGCTGACTTTGGTCCACCTGGGCTATGCCAGTTATGACGGCAAGTTCTTCCGGCTGACGCCGCGTGTCCTCAACCTGGGTCACTCCTACCTCGCGGCGACACCGCTGCCGCGGCTGATCCAGCCCTTTCTCGAGGAGCTGTCGGGCCAGATCAACGAAAGCTCCTCGGCCGCGGTGCTCGACAATACCGAAATTCTCTACATTGCCCGCGCCTCCTATCGCCGGGTGATGTCGATCAATCTGGGCGCCGGGGCGCGCCTTCCGGCCTATTGCACCTCGATGGGCCGCATCCTGCTGGCCGCCCTGCCCGCTGCCGCGGCGCGCGAAGTGCTCAACCGCTCCGAACTGATCGCCTATACGGCCAAGACCAAGGCTGACCTGCCCTCGATCACCACAGAACTGGCAGTGGTTGCGGCCCAGGGCTTTGCCGTTATCGACGAAGAGCTCGAACTGGGCCTCTGCTCCATCGCCGTGCCGCTGTTCAATGCGCAGGGCCACACCGTCGCCGCGCTCAATATCGGCGCCCAGTCGGCGCGGGCCTCGACCTCGCATATGATCGCCAATTTCCTGCCGCTGATGCGCAAGGTGCAGGCCGAAGTGCGACCCCTGCTGCGCTGAGCTTGCCTTTTGTATTAGCGCTAACCTATGGTCGCCCCACCGATTCCGATGGAGCCGCACATGCAGCGCAATCAATATGGCATGCCCCTCTTGGGCCTGGGCACCTATGGCCGCCGCGGCGCCCAGGGCATTGACGCCATGCTCGCCGCGCTCGACATCGGCTACCGCCATCTCGACACGGCGCAGAGCTATGACACCGAGCGCGAATGCGGCCAAGCGCTGCGGCAATCGGGGCTGCGGCGCGAGGATGTGTTCGTCACCACCAAGATCGACATGCCCAATTTCGGCACCGGAAAGCTCGTGCCCTCGCTGCGCCGCAGCCTTGAGACGCTGGCCGTGGACTATGTCGACCTGACCCTCATCCATTGGCCGTCGCCACATGAACAGGTGCCCCTCGCCGCCTATATCGAGCAGCTCGCCGAGGCCCAGGCGCTCGGCCTGACCCGCACGATCGGGGTATCCAACTTCACGATTGACCTGTTGCAGCGCTCGCGCGCCATCCTGG
>NZ_CAMLHM010000035.1 GCF_946479885.1 uncultured Devosia sp. | reverse complement strand
CATGGGCGAATTGCGGGACCGCCCGGCGGGCCTGGTGCGGATCACCTGCAGCGAGCGCGCCGCCGAGACCGTGCTGTGGCCCAGGCTTGCCGCGGGTCTGGTCGATTTTCCGGACGTCAAGGTCGAGCTCTTCATCGACCATGGCTTTACCGACATCGCCGCCGAGCGCTTCGATGCCGGTGTGCGCCTCGGCGAAAGCGTCGAGAAGGACATGATCGCCGTGCGCATCGGGCCGGACATACGCATGGTGGCCGTCGCATCGCCCGCCTACCTTGCCAACCGCGTGGCGCCGAGCGTACCGCAGGATCTGGTGGCCCACGCCTGCATCAACCTGCGCCTGTCGAGCGGCGGCGGCCTTTATGCATGGGAGTTCGAGAAGGATGGCCATCCGCTTCGGGTCAAGGTGGATGGCCAGTTCACCTTCAACACCGTCCGCCCGATCGTCAGCGCGGCCCTAAAGGGGTTCGGAATAGCCTACGTCCCCCAGGACAGCGCCCAGCCCCACCTCGATAGCGGCGAGCTTGTGCTGTTGCTGGACGACTGGTCGCAGCCCTTTGCGGGCTTCCACCTCTACTATCCCAGCCGCCGCCATATGACCCCCGCCTTCGCCATGGTCATCGACGTGCTGCGGGACAGAACGAAATAGTCTGATCAAAGGAAAATTGGCGCACCCGACAGAATTCGAATCTGTGACCTCTGCCCGCGGAGGGCAATGGTTCGGCGCTTCTCACGCCTTCCTGAGCTTCCCAGCCCTACCGCTACACCTTGCAGATCAAGGCTGGCGGGCAGGCAGCGGAGGATACAATGGCGGCGGGTCGGATCACGAAGCGGACGGTCGATTCCTTGGCGGTTACCCGCAAGGACAATGTGTACTGGGACGACGAGCTGACCGGGTTCGGCGTTCGGGTCGGGCGACATATCAAGCCGCTGCTCGTGAGATGTCACGAGCGGACATTGGCCTAGACAACCGCAACTGTTTTGGTACAGCGGGGGACCGAGGTTGCCGAGTGGGGTGTTCAGTGGCCGTAATTCACGAAACGGCTGCCACGCTGCGCTTCTGGGGGGACGAACTCGATCCTCAAGAGGTGACCAAACTGTTGGGTGCGGCTCCGACGCGCGGAGCGTTCAAAGGGCAACTGATCGTTGGCCGTAGGCCAATGGTTGCGCGGTCGGGGAAGTGGCACCTGACGGTCAACCGTCGACAGCCAGGCAACTTAAGCGGTCAGATCGAAGAAATCCTCTCGGGTCTTACGCAAGACCTCAATGTATGGCGTGACCTCTCCAACAGGTTCGACGGTAACATTTTCGTCGGCTTCTTCATGGCAGAAGGAAACGAGGGATACGACCTGCCCTCCAAGACCATGAAGCTTTTGACCGACCGTGGCTTGTCGCTTCTCCTGGACATCTATTCCGGGGGAAATGAGGACGACAGGCAGGTTTATCCTCTCACGGTGATTTGGTCGTCGGTTGACGGCGGCTCGCTGACGCTCCGGCGCATCAGTGCCGACAGAATGCTTGTCGAGGCAAGAAATGAGCACTTTTGGGGGCGAACCGAATGCGACATTTTCTCGGTCGATAGCCCTGCCGCCTTCTTCGCCGAAATGGCCAACGAATGGCGAGGATGGAAAGGGACGAAGGAATGGAGCGACCGGGAAGATGCGCTACAACTATCCGCAACGATAGACAACCTTGGCCATGTCTCGCTCGACGTGAAATTATGGGGAACGGACTACTCAACCCGCCTTCAAATTACACTGGTTCTTGACGCTGGACAGTTGGAGGATATCGCCCGCCGCGTGATGAAAACGGTGCCGATCAACAGGGACGTTGCGGACGTTCCAACATCCTAGCTCTTCGCTGACGCCCCCGGACGACCGAAAAGGGGTCGACTGCGGGCGGAACGCTTCCAGGAGTTCGCTAACTTGGTCCCTGATGGCGCGTTCGGGTGGCAGGCTGACAGGCGGCAGTTGCCGCAACTTCCCGCACAGCGGCCGCAAGCTAATTAGCTGAGATGCCTAGCAAGTGGTCCATTCGCGCGCGCCAGTGAATGGCGATCGATCCAGCCTTATCCGTGTCCGATTCAATCACTTGCTGTAGGTATTGTCGCGAAAGCAATTCCGGAAGCCATGCTTTAGCGGCCTCTTCCGTCGCGCAAAGCGCCACCAATGACGAGATCAATTTGCTGGAATGGCCCTCAAGAGAGGCCGGGCCCAGGGCCGAAAGTCTTGCAATCGGTGACATGTCTGCAGCCTCATTTGCTTCCATACGGCCCCCAAGCTCGATGCGCGTGAGAGCATGCTGCAGAAATCTTGAGTCCACCCGAGAGGCTACAGCTGCGAGTTGAGGGGAAGTCCAGCACGGGCGATCGAGTGCGGCCCAAAGCTCCGGCAATTCACCCGCAAGCCTTCCGGTCAGGATCGTTGCTGCGGCAACAAGCTGCGGCCTCCAGTTGAGGTTGCGGAGCATCTTCGTGACCTGAGACGCCAGATGCTCCCCGCTTGCTGCTATAGCTGTCTCGATTTGATCGATCGCGACCAATGCGTCATCGCTGGGGCGAAGTAAGAGAAGGTACCCTGGCACCTCTGCTGAGCTAGGTTCAAACAACGCAGAAAAATGCCCGAAGTCAGCCAAAATTCGGTGTACTTCCAAACTCGTCAGACCAGTCCCCCTCGTTGTATCCAACAATCAGCTGGTTAGCTCGAATTGAGAAACGGCGGTCTTGCACCAGATCGATATGAGTGTGCCCGCCCTGTGCGATAAGATCCTGCAGCGTTTCGATGAGCAACTTAGCACCAGCAGTGTCACACTCAATAAATGCCGTGCTCAGGTTTCCCGATGGACCCATCGAACATGCTATCAAGGCTTTCCTCCTTCGATGCCTCGCCCACCACACGACCCTCCCAAAGAAAGAAGTGCCGCGCCTTGCTAATGGTCTGCGCGCCTTCCTGCGTCAAAAAAGCGAAGCCTACCCCACGCTTTTGACCGGGATGGATAGGCCCTCCTTCAAACACGAGCCTTGCGTCCCACCCGGTCCACGGTTTCGCCGTCGACACCATGCATGGGCAGCCATAGCCGGAAAAGACGGGCTGCGTCTTGCCGCTAACTTCCGACGAATAAAATCTCACTTCGGCAATCAAGTCTGTTCTAGGCACAGGCATTACAGACGACAGCTCGATGAGCTGTCTTGGACCACCGCCATGTATTGCGCCGTTCGGGTATGTCAGCTTCCAAAACGTGCCGTTCGTCCTGTGCCGGTAGACATTCGTCCAGCCTTCGTCCTCGTCGCGCACTTTGACAAGCTCGTCGCGCAGCATCGCGTCGATTTTGGCTGCATCACCGATAGCCAAGACAGTTGAGCCCTTAAGCAAGAACTCTTCGATCCACCGCTCTGTCAATTTACGCTCCAAAGTCGCAATCGGAACTCGTAAGCACCTGTGAACACCAAGTGATGGCACTGGGTGAGCCGCTAATCAACGTCTGCTTATGGTACTCGCCACATGGAGTTATGCGACCGCAAAGGGGTCGGTTCCAGACCCTGCTAATTCGCCAATCGCGCTTCGCCAGAGCCCGCATTCGCGGCAGCAACGAGTTCTCTGCTGAACCGCTCGAGAGTCCCGTAATCCGTCATCAAGGTCACGTGTGCTAGCTGGGCCAGTGTCATCACCAGTTCGTAGATTCGTACGCGTACACGAAGGCTACCCAGCGAGTCGGCCGGCACTACGTGAATTTGGAAACCCGCAATGTCGCCAATCATCAACTCGTCGCCAATGCCTTCGGTCGGCAGCGGATAGGTTCTAAGTCGGCGGGCGAAATCGACCAGCCACGGTTCGTCGACATAAACCTCGCATCGCCCGCCGAAACCGTCAGCCTGGACGAGGACCGCAAGTGAGCCAGACAGGTTTCGCTCATCATCTCTTTCATACTGTAGCAGTAACTCGCTCATTCGAGGTTCCTATTGGGTGTGGAGCGCGGGAATGTTCCGCATCACGAGCTAAGGGGCGTTCTTGAGACACATCTTGAGGCACCCCTGTGTCCATTCTGATCGTCGCAACCGCGATGGATCGGGAGCAAACGCTCCCGATCGTCAAGACGCAGCAGCCCGGTTGCGCTTTTGACGCCAAGGCGCGTTTGCCTCCCAGTCGCCCGCCATGATCGAGCCATAGGGGATCACCTCATCCACGACCTCGACCAGCCCGAAACTATCGATCTGGCGGCGGACGGAAGCGGCATTCTTGTAGGCGCTGGGCAGTTCGGAGATATCGGTGACGCCCGAGAAGAAGCGGGCATCGAGCCCGGCCGTCTCGGTGGCAAAGATCTCCGCATCGGTACGACCGCCCTGCTTGCGCCTGTGCTGGGTGCGCGAGAAATTGCGCCCCGCCCCGTGCGGCGAGAAGCCCAACCCATGCGCCGCATTGCGGCCGCGCGCTATGAGTATCGGCTCGGCCATGTTGAGCGGGATGAGCGTCAGGTCCGTCGCGTCATCGGCCCAGTTGTCGAAGGCCGGCGTCGCCCCCTTGCCATGGTAGAACAACCCGTCTGACTTGCGGAAGACGAAGTTATGCTCGTTCCAAAACCGATCGGCGACCTTGGCCGTGATCTTCTCCGCCGCCGCGTCATGAATCGCGAAGTGATTGGCCTTGGTCCAGGCGCGCACCAGTTGCAATGCCTCCCAATACTGGTCGGCGTCGCGGCCGTCGGCCGGGATCCAGGCGTTTTGCGGCAGGGTTTCGGGCGAGAGTGCCTTGCGGTGCCCCTCGGCTAGTTTCATTCCCTTGCCGTAGAGCTTCGCGCCCGGCGCACGCGACCCGTGATGAGTGACCAACGCCGTTTCGCCGGTCGATTTCATGGTGCCGACAAAGGCGAAATGGTTGCCGTCGCCCTGCGTCCCGAAATGTTCGATGGCTGGGCTGATCAGATCCTTGAGCAACGGGTTGGCGTCGAAGCGCGCCAGCAGCTCGGGAGCAGGACGCCATTGCTGGCCGCGAGGACGTCCGCCGGGACCGAAATGAGTCACTGCCTGGACGGCGTCGAGCAGGTCGCGCGGAGCCATGCCGGGAAACACTGAGATTGCCATCGAGCAGCAGATGTCGGCCGAGTGCATGCCAGGATGGATGCCTTCAGAGGCGACTACACCGCCGACGGGTATGGTGCCGGGAGGGCCGGCGGGACAGGCATCGGGCATGATGGCGCCCGAGCGGACCACCGGCGTGCGCATGAGTTGGACCATGCTGTGGGTCACTGCCGCGACGTTGTCGGCTTCCTCCGCGTTCTCGGCTTCAATGTTGCTGAAAAACGGGATGGACTCGGGGCTATGCAGGGCCATTGCCGGCGCCGGCTCGAAGCGGCGCGCAACGTCCAGTGCCTCGGCTTGCGAGCCGCCCCGTGTCAGCACGGCGTTCGCCGCCTGCAGGGCGGGGCCAAACCACTTCCCCTGACGGAGGCCGGCATCGATCAAATCCTGTCCACTCAGAGTATCTGTCATTTTTGACGCTTTCTATTTGGTCGGCCCGGGCGACGAGTATGAGCGAGACACCTGCCTTGCGGCAGGGCGGATTCGAACCGCCTAGATCCAATGTAGTCCCACCAGCATTCGCCCGGTGATTGTTATACGGTCCTGACGACGAGGAGTGACGAGACGCCCGCCGGCGAGCCGGCCTCTGAGCTACTTCCTCCAGGAGGAAGGGGTGGCTTGAACACCCGACCTTCCGGCGGTTGCCGGACGCTCTTTCCATGTAGTCCCATCTGCATTCGTCAGGTTCATTCGGAAGCCGCGGCGACGAGGGTGGCGAAACTTGGGGATCCCGCTCGTGCCAGAGAGCGCATGCCAGTCGAGGGGTCGAACCTCGAAGATTACCCCGGGTGGCGCTGTAGTTCCGACCGGCATTCGCCGCGGCAAATTGCTGGACATGACGACAAGAATTGATGAAACGTCCCGCTCTATCCGCTGAGCTACGGGCCCCTATGATGGACCCGACGGGATTCGAACCCGCGACCTGGAGGGTAACAGCCTGTAGTTCCATCGGCATTCGTCATGCCAGTTTCGGGCGGTCGCGACGACGAAGATTGGCGAAAAACGTTCTCCCGCTCTGCCAGACCGAGCTACGCGCCTTTCGACAACGGCGGGATTCGAACCCGCGACCTGAAGATCCCATGTAGTTCCGCCGGCATTCGTCGTGACCGGATGACAATTCCCTTTCTGTTCGGTGACACCGGGCAGCACCGTGCCGCCCGGCTGTTGGTTAGAGGTCGATAGCCTCGATAGTTTCTACCCAGTGGTCCTTGCCGTCTTGGGCGATGAACGACCCGATCGCGTCGAACACCCTGTCGGAGAAGCCCCCGATATTGAGGATGTCCTGCCGGTCCGTGGCAGCCTGGCTGGTCGCGTAAGGCTGGATATCGATGCACACCAGCCTGGCCTTGGGATTGCGGGTCTTGAACCGCTCCCACTCGACCATCATGGCCGTAGCCTGATGGCCGCGGCGGGCATCGACCCAGGACTCGTTGTCCGAGACGAAGACCACCAGGTCGGCCTTGGTCCTTTCGGCGTTGAGGCGGGCCAGCGGCGCGGAGCAGTTGGTTCCGCCACCGCCGATTGAAGCCAGCTTGGCCGCGTTGGTCATCACGGTATCCCGAGCATTGAGACGAATATCGACCACTCCTTGTTCAAACGGCAGGACCATCGTCGCCGGATTGCGCCGCACAAAGGCCGCGGCAACCAGCGCGGCCACGTCGATGCACCGCACCGCCGAGGTCGAACCCTTGCGATAGCCCGTCGCCGGCGATGCCATCGACCCCGAGACGTCCGGGCAGATGACCACGCGGCCATTCAGCTTGGGTACGTTTTCGAGCGCAATCTCCATCGCATCCTGCAGCGCGTGGCGAACGACCTCAGGTACCTTTGCGTCCGATGCCGAAAACGACACCATCAGCTGGTACGGGAAGACGCGCGACCGGCGCACTTCAGCCGGATCGGCGAGTCGCTTGGCGAGCGCCTCGGCGAAACCCTCCACCTCGAACACGCCCTGGCGTGCGAAGGTGTTAAGGTTCTGCCGCAGCATCTGCCATCCGGCTTGCCTGGCGATCTCTACCCAGTGCTCCCGGGTAAGCTCCAGCGCAGTCAGCATCTGGAACGGAACCGCCGGCACGGTCAGCGACGGGTCGCGCTTGAAGGCCTCGAAAGCGCGCACCAGCTCGGGCAAAGTCGCAACATCATGCGGCTTGCCGATCAGGTAGGCGTAGAGTGCCCGACGCTCTGGCGAAGCAGGCTTGGGGTGCACCATCTTGATCACGTCTGACAGCGAGGGATCGTTTCCCACGGCAGCCCGCATGATTTCGATATCGGAGGCCGTTTCCAGCCAAGCCTGAACCATCCGCTTGGGACGGGAGCCGAGCGACTTGCGACCAACTGCTCCGGACCGCATGACCTGCACGAAGTTGCGCAGCATCTTGCCGTTGCGGACAATGCGCGGAAAGGCGCGAGTAAAGGCGCTGTCCGGTAGCGTGGACAGCAGTGCCAAAAGGAACGCCGGCATGTCCTTCATGTAACCCGCTTCGAAAGCGTGAACGGCAACCTTGGCGATGAACTCGGCATCTACCTGGCGGCAGAGCTCGAGCATATCGGCAATCTGCTTCTCGCCATCGGCGTAGAAGGTTGCGTTGAACGTTCCCGTCGCTGCCAACTGGGCCAGTGCGTGGCGTGGCGTCAGCTTGTGGGCCGGAGCACCCTGATGATTGGTGGTGTCCGGGCGGGGAAGCAGCTTGCCGATCGTTGCTGCAAACACCGATTTGTTTGCCATCGTGTTCGTCCTTCATTCTTGACGAACCCATCATTGCAACGAGCGTGCCAATTCAGAGGGCCGATACGGAAACCGAGGGAAAAATTCTGTTATATAGTTGTAATATTTGACTAATTTCCAAAACGCTGCTTGGGAAGTGCATTCCGCTAGCCAAATCGAACTCGCCCCAATACGATAAAGCCCTCTAGCAAATTATCTTCTTGGATAGCGATGAAGCGACGTGTAGCCATTAGCGTGCTCGGGACCACGCTGGACATCGGCAAGACTGAAGACCGTTGGCAGAAGTGGCGGCCGACGGTGGCGCTGTGTCAGCAACCGGGGCTTTTTATCGACCGGCTGGAACTGCTCAGTGACGACCATTCTGCGGCGCTCGCCAACCGGGTCACGGCCGACATCGATCAGGTTTCCCCGGCAACGCAGGTCCGCCGGCACCCGCTCAACATGCGCGATCCCTGGGATTTGAGCGAGGTCTATACTCGCCTGCGTGACTTCGCCGACGGGTATGCGTTCGACCCAGATCATGAGGACTATCTGGTCAACATCACCACAGGGACCCATGTGGTGCAGATCTGCTGGTTCTTGCTGACTGAGGCGCGCTTCATTCCCGGTAGGCTGCTGCAATTGTCGCCGCCGCGCCGGGAGCAGCGGGAGGGGGCGGTCGACTGGTCGGGCAGCCATTCAATTATCGACCTCGACTTGTCGCGCTACGATGCAATCGCCACCCGGTTCGCCGCCGAGCGCGACGAAGCAACGTCCTTCCTCAAGTCGGGCATCGCTACGCGGAATCCCGCCTTCAACGGCATGATCGACGAGATCGAAAAGGTCGCTATCCGCTCACGCGCGCCTGTCCTGCTCACCGGACCGACAGGCGCCGGCAAATCTCAACTGGCCCGAAAGATCTTCGAGCTCAAGAAGCAGCAGCGGCAACTCAGCGGCGACTTTATCGAGGTCAATTGCGCAACCTTGCGGGGTGACCAGGCGATGTCGAGCCTGTTCGGCCATGTCCGCGGCGCCTTTACCGGTGCCCAGTCGGAACGGGCGGGACTGATGAAATCGGCCGATAAGGGCATGTTGTTCCTTGATGAGATCGGCGAACTGGGTCCGGACGAGCAGGCTATGTGCCTGCGCGCCATCGAGGAGAAGCGGTTCCTGCCTATGGGGTCGGACCGCGACGTCAGCTCGGATTTCCAGCTGATCGCCGGCACGAACCGGGACTTGGCCCTGGCGGTGCGACAGGGTCAGTTTCGCGAAGACCTGTTCGCGCGTCTTAACCTGTGGACCTTTGCCCTGCCGCCGCTGCGGGAGCGCAAGGAGGACATCGAGCCCAATCTCGACTTCGAACTCTCCCGGTTTGCCCAGCGCGAGGGACGCAGCGCCACCTTTAACCGAGAAGCCCGCCAACGGTACCTGGCGTTTGCTACCGACGCCGGTTCCCTGTGGAGCGCCAACTTCCGCGATCTATCGGCCTCTGTGACCCGCATGGCGACGCTGGCCCCTGACGGCCGCATCAACGAGGAAACGGTGCGTATCGAAATCGCTCGTTTGTCGCGCGTTTGGGGTGCGGGCGGTTGGCAGGACGCAGGGGGCGACGAGGAATTGTTGGCGACATGCCTTGGAGCCCGGTCCAGTGAGCTTGATCTGTTCGACCGGGCCCAGTTGGCCCAGGTGATCCGTGTGTGTCGGAGCAGCCATAGCGTCAGTGATGCCGGGCGCACATTGTTTGCTATTTCGCGCCTTGAGAAAGCCAAAGCAAACGATGCCGACCGACTCCGCAAATACCTCGCGAGGTTTGGCCTAACCTTCGCGGAAATCGGGACAGCGGACTGAGCAAGAAAATAGGAGTGGAGTCCAGGCACAACTGGTGTCCACGTAACAGTCATTCGAGTCTGCAACGCGCCCCATTCCAGCCGTTCAGGCTGATCACCCGACTTGTCGAAAGTTGCCGTTCCGCTCATGCGGCGTGGAGTGTCCCCTATGGGGTGGGTAGCTGCCATGCCGATAACCAACTGCCAACGGCAGCTAAGCGCCAGAAACGGTCACCTAGTGAAACCGTTGGGGCCGATTGCGGAGCGGCAGATTTCAAGATTCAATGATGGAATAACTGCGGTTCAGCCGAAGGGTCATAGGCAGCGGACAACCCTAACTCTGGCGTTCGACGTTGAGCGCCATAGCTGCCGTAGGCAAGTCATCCGCACCTTTGCTGGAGAAGTTGACCGGCGGCGCAGCGATCTGGTCACGGTAGCTTTGGATTGCCCCCATATTGTCCAGGACCCAGGTTCCCAGCGCAAGCAGCGGTTGCGCCAACGATTGTCCTAGCGGGGTCAGGCTGTATTCAACCTGAGGCGGGATACTCGGATGCACCTTTCGCGAGACCAAGCCATCACCCTCTAGCGATCGGAGCGTGCGCGTCAGCATCTGCTGAGAAATACCGCCGATCATCCGCTTGAGTTCGTTGAACCGTCTGGGCTGCTGAACCAGCATGGCGATGGTCATGATGGTCCATTTGTCGCCCATGCGCCCGAGCATTTGGTTCACTTCCCGGCATGCGGGTAAGGTGCCGAGCTGATGAGGAGGGGTAGGTACAAGCATCTGACTAGGCCCTAAATTTCTGCGTTCTTGTGCACCAACAGCGATAGCACACATAGATAGTCAGGAAAACATACCGCCACTGGAGCGTCCTCATGACTAACCAAAAAACTATCGCGATATTCGGAGCTGGCACCGGGTTGGGTGCTTCGGTTGCAGCCCGATTTGGTCGGGAAGGTTACAAGGTTGCCCTGATCGCCCGCGGTGCAGCCAGCCTCGATCTGCTCAAGGCCAAATTGGCCGAGCAGGGGATTGAAGCGCTCGGTTTTCCTGCCGACCTGAACGACCTTGCCGCTGTCCCATCTCTCGTGCAGGCAATCGAATCCAAACTTGGCTCGATTGATGTTGCTCTCTTCTCTGCGAACCCAGCCGAAGCTTACTTCGTTCCGGCCGCTGATCTGAAGGCGAGCTACCTGCAGTCAGTTTCGCCGCTGCTGACATGGGCACCAATCGAGTTGGCTCATGCATTGATGCCAGGCATGCGTTCGCGCGGCGATGGAGCTTTCATCGTGGCCGATGGGCTCTCGGCTGTTATTCCGGTTGCTGGAATGAGCGGACCGGGCCCTGCTATGGCAGCTACCCGCAACTACGTAATGACGCTGCATGACGAAGTTCAGCCGGATGGCGTTTTTGCGGGCATGCTCCATGTGGGTGCCGTGATCGAAAATTCCACGGGAATGGCGGCGGCCTTGGCGGCTGGAATGGTCCTGGACTCCTTCCCTGTAGTCGATCCGGACATGCTGGCGGACGAAGTCTGGAGCCTGGCGGCCAAACGAGACCGCAGCGAGGCGATCCTCCCACCGCTGCCTCGATAGAATAGGCTCGTTCCGGAAGAGCCATGGGAAGCCTGTGGGCGTCTGCCCACCGCCTGTCGGCTTATCCAGAACCTACCGAAAGCAGACAGGCGACGTCCCACCGCCCAGTTGGACATTGCCTCGACTAGAGCCGATGCCGCCCGCCGACAGAGGTTGCGGCGTACGGCGCGCACCGGCCATCACCATTATCCAACCGAAGGGAAGTTCCATGACCGACGTCACCGCTGCCAAGACCACCACCCGGGATGCGTTCCTGCGCTTCGCGCTACGCCTCGACGCCGTCATCACCGGAGGGTTGGGCCTCATCGGTGCCGCGATCGCCCCACACATAACGTCGCTGTCCGGCACGACCACCGCCATCGAGTACGCGGTGATTGCCATCTTCATCCCGTCGACGCCCGACACCATCTTCCGCCTCGTCTACGGCCTTGTCGTGTTCGGCCTGTCCCTGCTGCCGTCGGTGCGACGCCCGGGCACATCGGTGATCGCCGGCAACGTCGGCTTCGCCGTCACGGCCATCGCGGTGGCGCTCGCCGGCGTCTGGCCGTTGACTACGACGGGCGTCGCGCTCATCCTCGGCAGCGCCGTGATCACGTTGGTGATGGCCAGCCTGCAGTACGTCGGCCTGCGCCGCATCAAGGGTTAGCCAACTAGCGGCTTGTGCGCAGTTTCGTTCGCCACGCGCCGGACGCTCCGATAACGCGACGCATCCTAGCCATAATGTCATTGCGGCGTAGTCCGCAGCTGTCAGTGTCGGCTCTCCGGCTGTCGGTGTCGGCGCTAGGGTCGGGCGTCGAGACGACTCAGTAACGCGTCGTCATCCGTCGGCCTCCGGCATCTGCCGCTCAAGCCGGTTTGGACAGCGAGACCATGGAGCGGCAACCGGAGGGGTCGCAAGACTACTAGCTAGCGTCCGCTTAGGGCCAGAAGCGGACCTTTCGGCAGCTGGGTCCAGATGTCTGAAATGGGGTCGGTAGCCGCCGAGCAGCTTTGCGCCCCATTCTGGTCATTTTCACATGGGGTGAGACACCCCCAAAAAGCAGGCCGCCTCACGCCGTCGGCGAGCCGGGCCGGCTGGTTCCCGGGCCGGTTCATTCTCTTGGACTGGAAATCCTACAAGCTCGGCGCCCAAATGCCGAAGGCGGCCATGGCCACGCCAGCCAAGGCAAGCCCGACAGGCATGAGCTGGCGGGAACTCACGCCGCCAACTGACGGACTGGAGAGCCAGTCGGGCTGGTTCTGTTCAATGCGGGCAAGCAGACGGGCGTAGGCCGCTTCCTGCTCGTTGAGGCGATAGGCGATGAAGGCTGTGGCGAGAAACATGGCGCCACCAAGGATGACGAGGACCCGTTGTAGCGGGGTGGGCAGTTGGAGGGCGACAAGCGCGCCCAGCAACACCACAACCATCGCGAACGCAATCACCTGGAAGAACAGGCGGCCATAATGCAGGCGATGCCTGGAGAACACCGCATACTGCACACTAGGCTCATGTTCCTCGGCCATGATTTCATCGGTCCCGCTTAACACATTAATGGCAGACCAATAGGATAGTGGCGGCGCCACTTGTTCAAGGTTGCCCATGCGTGTTCTCCTCATCAACGTACCGCATCCGGCCATCGGCAGCCGCATTCCCAAGGAACAGCTCCCCCCGTTAGGACTCTTGTGCGTTGGCGGGCCGCTCATCGATGACGGGCATCATGTCGAGTTGGTCGATGCCGAATTCGGACCGATGTCCCTGGGGGAGATCGTGTCGGCTGCCATTAAGGCGGCGCCTGACCTCGTGCTTTTTGGCCACTCGGGCTCCTCATCGGGCCATCCGATCATTGCGACGACGGCTCGAGCCATAGCGCAGGCTATCCCCAGGGCGCGGATTGTCTATGGCGGAGTGCATCCCACCTATTTCCACCGCGAAATCTTGCGCGACGAGCCCTACGTTCATGCGGTGGTGCGCGGCGAAGGCGAGGAAACCATCCGGCAGTTGGTGCGGGCAATCGAGCAGAACGCGCCGCTAGTCGACCTCGATGGCATTGCCTATCGCGACAACGGCGAGGTCGTCGCCACAGCGCCAGCCCGCGTCATCACCGATCTCGACCAGTATCGCATCGCCTGGGAGCTGATCGATCACAGCCGCTACAGTTATTGGGGCGGCAAGCGCGCCGTTGTCATCCAGTTCTCACGAGGCTGCCCGCACCTCTGCAACTATTGCGGCCAGCGCGGGTTTTGGACCCGCTGGCGCCATCGCGATCCGGTGCTGCTGGCGCGGGAGATCGCGCGGCTGCATCGCGAGCATGGGGTTGAAGTCTTCAATTTCGCCGACGAAAACCCCAGTGCCGGACGGAAGGCCTGGAAAGCGTTTCTTGAGGCGCTGATTGCCGAGAAGGTCTCGGTGACGCTGGTGGGCTCGACCCGGGCGGATGACATCGTGCGCGATGCCGATATCCTGCATCTCTACAAGCAAGCCGGTTTCGAGCGTTTCCTTCTGGGGATGGAGAACACCGACGAGGCGACGCTCAAGCTGATCCGCAAGGGCGGTACGACAACGTCAGACCGCGAAGCTGTGCGGCTGCTGCGCCAGCACAATATCCTGTCCATGGCGACTTGGGTGTCCGGCTTTGACGACCAGACCGACGGCGATCTGTTTCGTGGGCTGCGGCAGCTGATCTCTTACGATCCGGACCAAATCCAGGCGCTGTACGTTACACCGCATCGCTGGACACCGTACTTCCGACTGGCCGGCGATCGCAAGGTCGTGCAGTTCGACAAGACGCGGTGGGACTACAAGCATCAAGTGCTGGCCATGTCGCGCCTTCCGCCCTGGCGGCTATTCCTGTGGGTCAAAGCTATCGAGGCGGTGGCGCAGTTGCGACCGCGCGCTCTGATGAGGCTTGTCTGGAACCGCGACCCCAAGATCCGTCATGCCATCCGCTGGTATTATCGGATGGGTCGCCGGGTCTGGTTCCACGAGATCGTTAGTTTCCTATTCCGAGATCGATATGCCCATAACGGCCTGACGGTGGTCGATTTCATGGGCGAGCCGCAGGATGCTGAAGAGGAAGCGTCTCGCACAGCGTTGCGACCAGCATCGGCTGTTCGCTCCTAATCTCGCGTCGACAACCGGAGCACTGCTTTCTCAGCACGCAATTTCGGGTCGGTCGCGGACCGGCAGCCGTGCAATGGCTCGCAGCTGGTCCGACTATTGGCGCCTCAGGCCGATGCCAATGCCCTGTTCCGTGCACACATTGTAGTTGATGCGTAGCATGTCGCCGTGCATCTGAGCCCTTACCACGGTCTCGCAGCGGTCATCATCTTCCATGGTGACTTCATAGACGGTGCCAGAATCCGTCGGAAGTCGACGCACAGAACCACCTTCAACGTATAGCTTGAAGGGCCTCACGCCCACTACTTCCAGGCGGTAAGGGTTTGCCACGGCGCCCTGGGTCAGGCTCAGCAGCAGGGCGGTAGGGATCAGAAATTTCGCAAATTGTGACGACATCGACAGGTCTCCGGTTCCCACAACGTGGCAGATGTCGGGTGGGCTGTCGATCGGCGGCCAGGACGGAGAGGGGATCAATCGCCGACTTTCACCAGCTCGTACGGTTGCGGTTGCCGTCGGGCGCAAGCACTTGGATAGCAAACGACTTTCTTGGGGTCGAATGCTTCCGCTAAGCTCTTCAGAACCAACAGGGAAATTGGCGCACCCGACAGAATTCGAATCTGTGACCTCTGCCTTCGGAGGGCAGCGCTCTATCCAGCTGAGCTACGGGTGCATCCGTCACGCGGGGCCAAGCCCCGGCTGAACGGGCGCAACCTAACCAAAGCGGGCGATCCGCGCAACGGGGGTTTTGCGGCTTTGCGCCCGGTCGCGCGATCGGCATGCCAGGGGCGGCGAAGGCAGCGTAGGCGGCTCTTGGCGTCTCGCCCCTGCTAGTCCCGCGCCAACACCACCAGGCGGTCGCCTTGTTGGTAGGTGACGGTGGCGGCCTTGCCGGGATTGACGACGATGCCGTTGGCCTTGGCGCCGGGGCGCGGGCAGTGATAGCCGATGGCCACCTCGCCGCGCTGCCGCGCTGCCTCGGCCACGGTGTAGAAATTGATCGGCGTTCCCGGCGTCACATAGAATTCGACCGGTCGCATGTAGATTTCCGAGCCTTCCTCATCGAGCAGGTCGTCGAAGATGGCGCCCAGCATGTCGTTTTCGGAGGCCTGGGCCAGCATCAGGCTGACCAGCTTGTTGCTGACCACGAAATCATCGGCGCGGGTCACTTCCGCCAGCTCGCGATTGCGCACGTCGACCATTTCGGAGACGACGTTGATATGGACCCCGGCGGCGTCGGCGATCTTGCGCAGATGCAGCAGGGTCACCAGCGTCGAGGTATCGGTGGGTTGCGGCGCCAGCAGGTCGGAATAGCCCAGCACCAGCACGTGGTCGTAGCCGGCAATGGCCAGGGCCTCGAGCGCGCTGCGGCTGGTGGTGTCGACATGGCCATATTCGACGGCGAGGTTGGCGCTGGCGACCGAGAGGCCGGCAACGACCGCGTCGAGGTCGGGCGTGTCGGCGGCGATGGTCAGTGTCGAGCCCGGCGCCACGTAGCGGCTGAGTTCATAGATGATGACCGGGGCGCGCCGGTTCCAGCCCAGCAGCAGCACCCGCTCGGGCGCCTCGGTGCGCAGGCCGGCGGGGCGGATGACCGAGGTGTCGATGGAAATCGTGGCCGTGGAGATGGCGATGGCCGCATCGTCCTCGGCGATGATGACGGCGCGGGCGCCCTGGGGGATCAGCGTTTCCATGGGCGGATTGAGGCTGACCTGCCCGTCGGGCGTCACCAGCCCAATCAGCGTCGAGGCCTCGTAGGCCATCAGCGCGTCGCCGAAGCTGTTGCCGACCAGGGCGGGCTGCTCGATCGTATAGATCTCGCAGCCGTCGAAATCGAGCAGCTCGGAATAGACCGCGGAGAGACCCGCCTGGCGGCTCGAATGGGCGACGATGCGGGCGATCAGGTCATCGGCCAGCACAAGTTGCGCCTCCTTGCCGCCGACGACACGGGCGACCTCGGCATTGGCGGCTTCGCGGATTTCGGCGGCGATGCGATAGGGCGCCTCGCGGCGGCGTGGGTCGTTGACCAAAGCCAGGATGGTCTTGATCACCTGGCTGTCGGCATCGTCGGCGCCTTCGGGTGACAGCACGATGATGGAGCGCGCCTGTTGCGGGGAGACCAGGCCCAGATCGTAGAGATCGGTCGGGGCGCCGCTGCGGCAGATGACGCGGGTATTGCCCAGTTCGGGCACCTTGGCTGCGATCTCGTCTTCCATCTCCACCTTGTCACGATCGGCCATGATGACGATGCGCGGCTTGCGGCGGCTCTTGTTGGCCACGACAAGCTCGGAGACGATATCGAAGATGGAGGGGCTCCAGTTGAGGATGATGGTGTGGTCGGTCTCGAGCACCTGGCTGCGCCCCTTGCGCAACTGGTCGAGCTTGCCCTCGATGCCCGAGGACAATACGCCGATCAGGGTGGAGACGATGAAGATGCCGCCGATGGTCACCGCCAGCATGACGATGCGGAAGACCCAGCCGGTATCGCCGCCCATGGTGCCGGCGTCGAGCGTGCGCATCAGAGAGGCCCACATGGCCTCGACGAAGCCCAGCGACTCGCCACCATCGGGCGTAATGCGCAGCAGCGCGATGACAGCGCCGGCCACGACGATGACCACCAGCGACAGCACGGCCAGCCAGCCGATCAGCGCGATCGGCCCGGCAGACATCGATGTGTCAAAGGCATAACGCAGCCGCGCGCCCAAGGTGTTGCGCTTGCTCATAGGCAGGTCCCCCGGCCGTCTTCCCGGCCCTTAACGAAAAGTGAATACGGAGACGCCGCGCAAAGGCAACGGAGATTTGTGTCCTTGCACAGGCCATGCCCATAAATTGCCATCAGGTTGCCGCGATTGGTCCGTATCGCGCCAGATCAGCAAATCGGCTAGGATGCGCGCATGGCACGAACCACTATCGGCAGAGGCATGGGACTGATCGGCGCGGCAGCTATGCTGGCGCTCATGGTTTCGGGCTGTTCGATGAGTTCGTTCAAGCCGGCGCCCGGCCCCGCGACCGCCGCTTTGGCCTCCTTCGCAGCACCCACGGCTACTCCGGCCGGCCATGTGCCCGATGCGGCCGCCGTGCCACCCGCTCCTGCAGCGCTCGCCTATTCGGGCGGCGCCTATGATGGGCTGATCGCCCATTACGCCCAGCAATATGACGTGCCCGAATCCCTGGTGCGCCGGATCATCGTGCGCGAAAGCGGTTACAATGCCGCGGCGCGCAACGGCCCCTATTACGGCCTGATGCAGATCAGCCACGCCACCGCGACCGGCATGGGCTATCGCGGCTCGCCGGCGGGCCTGCTCGATGCCGAAACCAACCTGCGCTACGCGGTGCGCTACCTGGCGGGCGCCTATGTCACCGCCAAGGGCAACCCCGATCAGGCCGTGCGCTTTTATGCCCGCGGCTTCTACTATGACGCCAAGCGCGCCGGCCTCCTGGACGTCGCGGGCCTGCGCTAGTCACATTCGGGCAGCCACCAGCCGGGGCCCGTGCCATTGATCGGCTCGAGGCACCGGTCTGCCGCCACCTCGCCATTGAGAAACCGACGCATGTCGCTGAGCGCCTGGTAGTTGATGAAGGCGTAGCTGTGGCCGGCATCCTTGCTGGGATCGGTGATGCTGCTGGCGTCGATCACCTCGATGGCGTTGCCAAAATTCTTGCGTACGGCGCCCCCGACACGCGGCATGCCGCCCCGAATGACGTTCGAGCTGGCCCAGATGGCCTGGTCCTGGCTCGACACATAGATCGCCACCCGCTCGGCCATGTTGGCGAGCGTGGCGAAGGACTGGTCGAACTGGTCGAGGTCGATGTCGGGTGCCGCATAGATCACGCTGTCGAACCGGCCGCCGGCATAGGTCACTGCCTCCGAGCGGAATTCGCAGCCGGTCAAGGCGGAATGCACCAGCTTGGCGCCGTGGCTGTGGGCCACCAGAATGATATTGCCCGCGCCAAAGCGCGTGCTGAGGTCGGCCAGGAAACTGCTGAAGGCAAAGCATGAATTGCTGGCCATCTGCACGTCCCGGCTATAGCCGCTGTAAAAGGTGGCGTTCTCGAAATTGGGGCGCGCCAGGCCCTTGCCGGCGGCCCAGCTGTAAATCACCGGAACGCCAGGCAGGCGACCGCGCTGCTTGAGCCGCGCCATGGCGAGGAGCGCATCCTCAACCGAATTGTTGAAGCCGTGCACATAGAGCAGGATGCGTTTTTCATCGCCCTGCGCCTGGTCCAACGCGGTCTGGAGGCCACCGAAAAATGCGTCGGGTTGCGCCAGACCCGCATCGGGCAGCACGAAGGTCGAGCGGCCGAACTGGTCGGCGCGGAAGAGCTCCTGCAGGCTCTGGAAGAAGTTTGGCGGCGGTGGCTCGCCCTGCAAAGCCGCGCCGTCGAAGGGCACCATGGTCTGGGCAAAGGCGAAATTGGTCGCATAGGCGCCGCTCTGATGATCGAGCCAGGGCAGGCCCTCGGTGATGCTGCCCGGCTCGCGGCTGGTTGCCACCGCGACGGTCAGGGGCGAACAGACGGCCCCCTCGATGCTGCAGTTCATCGCCATGTGGATGCGCGCCTGCTCGGCATATTCGGGCGAGCCCGACGCGACCGTGGTCGCCAGGAAATCGACCGACTCGTCGATCTCGCCGCGCTGATAGGCGTCATAGCCCAGAATGCCGGCGGCATTGGCGTCGCCGCCCGCCAGGGCCTGGCGCGACAGCTGCAGCGCCATGTCCTGCGACATGATGCTGGGGAGGTCGTAGGCGTAGCTGCCCAGCCGGGTCATCGCCCGCAGGTCGCCGGCGGCAACGGCTTGCTCCAGATAGTCGAGCGCCCGCGGCTCGTTCATCTCCACGCCGCGTCCCAGCAGATAGGATTCGCCGAGCATGGCGGTGGCGGCGGGGTTGCGCAGCTCATGGGCGATCTGCAGGTTGTCGATCAGGCCCTGCCATTCCGGTGCGGACCGCTCGGCGAGCAGGTCCTTGCTGTTTTCAAGCATCTCGACGGCAAACACGGCGCCCCAGACCGGGTTGGCATCGACCAGGGGCTTGAGGTCCGTGGCGAGGCTGGTGAACTCGGCCCGGGTTCCCAAGCCCTCGAACAGCCCCTCATTGGCACTCACCACATTGGCGGCGTCATCGGCGAAGCTGTCGAAACTGAACTGCTTGTCGGGGTCCAGATAGCTCTCGATGATGCTGGCATCAAAGCGCGGCTTGTCGGGCGTGGGCGCAATCACCCAGTCGGAAACCGATATGGCGGGCGCGGGCTCCCAATCGGGGGTGTTGAGCGTTTCGGACAAGTCGGTCCAGCGCTGCGCCCAGATCGGCGGTTCTTCGGAAGCCTGCGGGATCTTGATCTCGTAGGCCGGCGTGTCGGTGGCAAAGACGCCCGTCTCGGTGGGCTGCGGCGTATAGTAGATGATGCCGGGACTGGTCGCGGCAGGGAGCTGCGGCTTCCAGATCAGGTTCGTGTCGCTCGTCGCTGGCTCCGGGTCATAGAAGACTATGCCCGTTCCGGGCGCTGCCGGTTGCGGTTTGTAGAGCAGGCCGCCTTGCAGGTTGAGGGCGTTGTACCGGCCATCCTCGACATAGAGGCCTGCCGCGGCGGGATTTGCCAGATAGCCGCCGAACGGTTCCGCCATCGGCGTCGGGGTCGGTTGCGCCACAACCGGGCCCGTCAGGATTGTGGCCAGCACCAGCGTGGCCCCGCTTCGTCCAGCAACCCGCATTTTGCCCCCCGCGCGGTCAACCGTTCTGGGGGCAGCATAGCCGGGCGCAAAGAGGCTGTCGAACGCCGACCCGAGACGGCGCTAGACCTGCGCTGCGCCGCGGCCGGTGAGCAATCGGGAAATCTGGGTCGCCAGTTCGGTCTGCTGATAGGGCTTGGCCAGGCGCGGCAGGTCGGTGGTCGTGCCGCTGGGCAGGTCGGCATAGCCGGTGGCCAAGAGGATGGGCAGGCCGGGATGCAGTTCCCGCGCCCGGTCCGCCAGTTCCACGCCGGTCATGCCGGGCATGGCATAGTCGGTAATCAGCGCGTCGATGCGCTGCCCGCTGCCCAGGATCTGCAGGGCTTCCTTGCCGGAATAGGCTTCGAGCACGGTGTGCCCAAGGTCCTGCACCATGTCGACCGTGCTCATATTGATCAGGGCGTCGTCGTCGACCACCAGGATAACCGAGGATGGGGGTGGGGCCAGCGCTTGTTCGGACTGCACGTGCTCAACCTCCTTGACCGGCGATATGGCGACCGGCAGCCACAGCTCGGCCGTCGTACCCTCGCCTACCCGACTTTTGAGACGCAGGGCGCCGCCGAGCTGGACAGCCAGCCCATGCACCATGGAGAGGCCCAGCCCTGTACCCTTGCCCAATTCCTTAGTCGAAAAAAATGGCTCAATTGCGCTCTTGAGCGTCTTGTCGTCCATGCCGATACCGGTGTCGCTTACGGCGAGCCGCAGATAGGCCCCCGACAGCCCCAGGCCGCTCTCGCTGCCCTCGAGCTGGCGCAGATCGATGGTGAGCTGCCCGCCGTCAGGCATGGCGTCGCGCGCATTGACCGCCAGGTTGAGAATGGCCAGTTCGAGCTGGTTGGCATCGACGCGGGCAGCGGGCAGGTCCGGCTCGATGCTGAAATCGATCGAGATCAGCGGGCCGAGCGAGCGTTCCATCAAGGCGCGCATGCCATCGAGCAACTGGCTGAGATCGGTCGGCTCGGGCTTGAGATCCTGCCGGCGCGCAAAAGCCAGCAGGCGCGAGGTCAGTGACGCGCCACGCTGCGCGCCCTGCAGCGCCCCATCGATGAAACGCCGGATTTGCGGATCGTCCGGCAGGCGCTTGCGCAGCAGTTCGAGATTGCCCTGGATGGCGGCCAGCAGGTTGTTGAAATCGTGCGCCACGCCACCGGTCAGCTGGCCGATGGTTTCCATCTTCTGGGCCTGGCGCAACTGCTCCTCGGCGCGGCGACGTTCGGTCATTTCGCGGAAGAAGGCGGCGCCGCCCACGACCTGGCCGTCGCCGCCGCGCAGCGGGGCGTGCTGGCTCTCGAGTACGACCTGACCGCTGGCCAGCGTCGTCAGTTCGATCTCCTCGATCGGCCCGGAAATGCCATCGAGGGCGTCGCGCAGGCGCTGCTCGATCGCATCCTTCTGGCCATCGCCGATGACCCGCGCCAGCGAGCGGCCGAGCACGGCGGGCGCCGGCAGGCCGAAGATGCGCTCCATGACCGGGTTCCAGATGGTCACCCGCAATTCGGTGTCATAGGCGACAATGCCGGCCGGCACGCTGGTCAGCAGCAGACCCGACAGCGCGCGTTCCCCGCGCAAAGCCTGCTGGGTGCGCTCACGCTCGGCCGCCACCGCTTCGAGCAGCTTCTCGCGCTCGGCTTCGGCCGCCTTGCGCGCGGTGATGTCGGAGGCCACGCCCACCAGGGTCTGCGGCCGATCATAGCGATCGGTCAGCACGCGGGCGCGAATATCGATCCAGTGCTCCCGGCCATCGGGCCAGCGCACGCGGTATTCGAGCACGAGGTCGGCGCCATCAATGGCGTCGTCGAAGGCGCGCTGTACGCGGCGCTGGTCCGCCGGCGCGACCGCCTCGATCATGTCGGCAAACAGCAGGGTCTCATCGGGGCGACGCCCGAAGCAGGCCTTGAACTGATCGGACCCGGTCAGGCCCAGTTCGAGCACATCCAGCTCCCAGGCGCCCATGCGCCCGGCCAGCAATGCCGTTTGCAGCCGTTGCTCAGCCTCGCGCATCTCCTCGAGATAGCGGCGGGCCTGATACTGCCGGCGCCGGCCGCGCAGGGCGTTGTCCACCACGTTGAGCAGCGCCGTGGGATGGAACGGCCGCTCCAGCACGATGACATTGCCCAAAATGGCCTGCAATTGCGCGACGAGCGGCGTCTGGTCCGGCGTGTTGGTGCGCTGGCTGAGAATGACGAACGGGAAATCGGACCACGGCGCCTGCTCGTCGATCCAGCGCTTGAGCGGGTTCAGGTCGACATATTGCAGGGCCTCGGTGGCGATGATGGCCAATCCGGCCCCTTCGTCCAGCCCGGCCAGCAGGCCGTCGATGCCGTTGCAGGCTTCCGCTGCCCGGCCCGCATTGCTCAGCAGCGTGGCGGCGACAATGCCATCGCGGCCACTCGGAGCCAGGATCAGCGCGCGTTCCGAACTGATCACACCCGGTGGTCTCCCATGGCCGGACCAAACCGTCCGTCGGCTTCCGCTTCCAGCAGTGGATTATGCGAGCCAGTATAGGTAGGCACGCCGCGCAATACACCCTGGAAATCTTCGAGCGGCTTGCCGATGGACAGGCCGGTTCTGCCGATGCGATACTCGCGGATGGTATCCTCGTGCGAACCCGAGCGCTTCTTGATCACCGAAATGGCGCGACGCACGCGACCAGCCGCCTCGAAATAGCGCAGCAGGATGACACTGTCGGCCAGGTAGGTGATATCGACCGGCGACTTCATGTCGCCCACAAGGCCATGCTGGGCGACGGTAACAAAGGTCGTCGCGCCCTGCCGGTTCAGATATTGCAGCAGCTCATGCATATGCAGCAGGAGCGACTGCTCTTCGGGCATGGCGGCCTGGTAGCCATTGAGGCTGTCGATCACCACGGTCTTGACCTGCGACGCGTCCACCCGCTTGCGCACACGATGGGCGAACTCGCCTGGCGAAAGCTCGGCCGCATCAACCTGCTCGATCATGAGGTTGCCGCTGTCCCGCAGCGCCTCCAGATCAATGCCCATGGCCTTGGCCCGGGTAAACAGCAGGCCCAGTTCCTCGTCGAAGATGAACAGGGCGGCCTTTTCGCCGCGCTCCACCGCGGCGCGCGCAAAATGCAGCGTCAGCAGCGACTTGCCCGAGCCCGCCGGCCCAAGCACCAGGGTGCTCGATCCGCGCTCAAGGCCTCCGCCCAATAGCGCGTCGAGCTCGGCGATATTGCTGGTCAGAGCCGAGCGGTCGTAGCGGGTGCGGTGTTCGTTGGCGATCAGCCGCGGGAAGACGTCGACGCCGCCGCGCTTGATGGTGAAATCGTGGAAGCCGCCGCGATAGGCCTGGCCGCGATACTTGATGACCCGCAGACGCCGGCGCTCGGCACCATAGGTCGGCGCCAGTTCCTCAAGGCGGATCACGCCATGGGCAACCGAATGAACCGTCTTGTCATTGGCGTCGCTAGTCAGGTCGTCCAGCAGCAGCACCGTGGCGCCATTGCGCGCGAAATAGTGCTTGAGCAGCAGGATTTGCCGGCGATAGCGCAGCGAACTCTGGGCCAACAACCGAATTTCCGAGAGGCTGTCGAGCACGATGCGATCGGGCTTGACCCGCTCCACCGCCTCAAAGATCGCCTTGGTCGCTTCGCCCAGCTCCAGATCGGACGAATAGAGCAGGCTTTGCTGCTGTTCGCTGTCGAGCAGGCTCTCGGGCGGCGCCAGTTCGAAAATCTCGAACCTGGCGTCGATTTCCCAATCATGCGAATTGGCGGTGAGGCGCAGTTCGTCCTCGGTCTCCGACAGTGTCACGTAGAGTCCACGTTCGCCGCGTTCGTGCCCATCGAGCAGGAACTGCAGGGCAATCGTGGTCTTGCCCGTGCCGGGGCTGCCTTCGAGCAGATAGAGATGCCCACGGGCGAGACCGCCCACGAGAATATTGTCGAGGCCAGCGACGCCCAACCTGGCTTTGTTACTGTCTGCAATATCTGACATGACGCTTTTCAAACCGTGATGGAGCAGCACCTTCTTTGCCGCCAATTTCCCAGAACGTCGCGAGTTGTGCCCCGGTTCCCGCGGTCCAAGCCCTTTTGGCTGCGACAAATCTCCCCTAAAGTCGCGCCTCGCTCGATAATGGAATCGGTTTCATGCATCTGCTGCTCGTCGACGGCTCGGGCTATATTTTCCGCGCCTTTCACGCCCTGCCCCCGCTCAACCGCAAGTCGGACGGCCTGCCCGTGGGGTGCGTCCAGGGCTTCTGCAACATGCTGTGGAAGCTGATGGAAGACCTCAAGGGCGAGGACGAGCCGACCCATATGGCCGTCATTTTCGACGCCAAGGGCAAGACCTTCCGCGACGACTTCTATGCCGAATACAAGGCGCAGCGGCCGCCGGCGCCGCCCGAGCTGGTGCCGCAATTCCCGCTCACCCGTGCCGCCACCCGGGCCTACAATATCGAATCCATCGAGATGGAGGGCTGGGAGGCCGACGACATCATCGCCACCTATGCCCGCCAGGCCCGCGCCGCCGGCGGCAAGGTGACCATCGTCTCGTCCGACAAGGACCTGATGCAGCTGGTCGAGCCCGATGGCAGCATTCGCCTGCTCGACACCATTCCGCGCCCCGGGCAACCGCCGCTCCGCTGGATCGGCGTCGACGAAGTGTTCAACAAGTTCGGCGTCACACCCGACAAGGTCATCGACGTGCAGGCTTTGTGCGGCGACAGCGTCGACAATGTCCCTGGTGTCCCTGGCATCGGCGTCAAGACGGCGGCCGAGCTGATCAACCAGTATGGGTCGGTGGAAAACCTGCTCGAGCATGCCGGCGAGATCAAGCAGAATGCCCGCCGCGAGAAGCTCATCGCCAATGCCGACCTGGCCCGCATTTCCAAGCGCCTGGTGACCCTGGCGCAGGACGTGCCGGTCGAACTGGGTCTCGATGCACTGGCTCGGCAGCCGGTCGAGCCGGGCAAGCTCTTCCCGTTTCTCAAGGCGATGGAATTTGCCACCATCACCAAGCGCCTGGCCGGCCTGATCGGCGCCGATCCCGAGGCCTGGGACGCCGATCCGGCCCTCTCGGCCGTGCCTGCCTCGCCTGTCGGCTTCAACAATGAAGCCCGCGCCGAAGCCCGCGCCGCGCGCCAGGAAGCCGAGGGTCGCTCGGAATCCCCCGTTGTGCTCCATGCCGCGGCGATGCACGAGGCCACCAAGGCCATTCCGTGGACGCCTGAGCGCTACGAAATCATCCGCGATGCCGAGCATCTGCAGCGCTGGATCGATGCCGCCTATGCCGAGGGACTCGTCGCCACCGATGCTGAATCCACCGGCCTCGACAACCAGACCGCCGATCTGGTCGGCCTATCCTTCGCCACCCAGCCCGGCAATGGCGCCTATCTGCCGCTCGGCCACAGCCAGGGCGAGGGCGACATTTTCGGCGGCGGCAAGGCCGAGGGCCAGATGGATGTCAGGCAGGCCCTCGAAATGCTGCGGCCGCTGTTTGCCGACCGCTCGATCCTCAAGATCTTCCACAATGCCAAATACGACCTGGGCCTGCTCGCCCGCTACGACGTCCAGGTCAATTCCTATGACGACACCCTGCTGCTGAGCTATTCGCTCGACGGCCCGCAGTTCAACACCATGAGCGAGCTGGCCGATCACTGGCTGGGCGTCCCCGGCCAGTCGATCAAGGACCTGATCGGCACGGGCAAGGGCCAGATCACCTTCGCCCAGGTCGAGATCGACAAGGCCGCCCGCTACGCCGCCGAAGACAGCGACATGACGCTCCGCCTCTGGCGCATCCTCAAGCCGCGCCTCGCCGCCGAGGGCATGACCACGCTCTACGAAACCATCGAGCGCCCGCTTGCCCCGGTGCTGGCCCGCATGGAAGGCCGCGGAATTTCCGTCGACCGGCAGATTCTGGCCAGATTGTCGGGAGATTTCTCGCAGCGTGCCGCGGCCCTCGAGGCAGAAGCCTATGAGCTGGCCGGGTCCAATTTCAACCTCGGCTCACCAAAGCAGCTGGGCGAAATCCTGTTCGATCGCATGGGCCTTGAAGGCGGCACCAAGACCAAGACCGGCGCCTGGTCCACCGGCGCCGACGTGCTGGAAGACCTCGCCCTCAAGGGCATTCCGCTGGCCCGCACCATTGTCGACTGGCGCCAGCTCACCAAGCTGATGGGCACCTATACCAATGCCCTGCCCGAATATATGAACCAGCGCACCGGCCGCGTGCACACCACCTATAGCCAGCACTCCGTGCTGACCGGCCGCCTCAGCTCTAACGATCCCAACCTGCAGAACATCCCCGTCCGCACCGAGGACGGCCGCAAGATCCGCACGGCCTTCGTTGCCGCGCCCGGCAAGGTGCTGATTTCGGCCGACTATTCCCAGATCGAGCTGCGCGTCCTGGCCCATATCGCCGATATCCAGGCGCTCAAGGATGCGTTCGAGGAAGGCCTCGACATTCACGCCATGACGGCGTCGGAAATGTTCGGCGTCCCAGTCGAGGGCATGCCGTCCGATGTCCGCCGCCGCGCCAAGGCGATCAATTTCGGCATCATCTACGGCATTTCCGCCTTCGGCCTCGCCAACCAGCTCGGCATCGAGCGCGGTGTCGCGGGCGATTATATCAAGACCTATTTCGAGCGCTTCCCCGGCATCAAGGACTACATGGACGAGCAGCGCCGAAGGGTGAAAGTCGATGGCTATGTGATGACCATCTTCGGCCGCAAGATCAATTTCCCCAACGCCAATTCGTCCCACGCCGCCGAACGCAGCTTTGTCGAACGCGCCTCGATCAACGCCCCCATCCAGGGCAGCGCCGCCGACATCATCCGCCGCGCCATGATCCGCATGGAGCCCGAACTCAAAAAGGCCGGCATCGAAGCCGACATGCTGCTGCAGGTGCATGACGAACTGATCTTCGAAGTGCCGAGGGGAACCGAGGACAAAGCCATGCCGGTGATCAAGAAGGTCATGGAGGGCGCCGCCGAGCCGGCCGTGCGTCTCAACGTGCCGATCCAGGTCGACGCACATGCCGCGCACAACTGGGACGAGGCGCACTAGGTGCTCCATCACCGGACCCCACCCTCCCCCTTGCGGGGAGGGCAGCGCAGCTGGGCCCCAAGGGCCGTAGCGCAGCGGGGTGGGGGGCGAGGGCACCGATATCCAGGCCAAACATCCCCCACCCTTGATCCCTCCCCGCAAGGGGGAGGGTGTCGACTGAAGCAACGGATCAAGGGCCATGACCAGCACTACCGAAGAACAAATCCTCACCGGCGGCGGCCGCACGGCCGTTTCCCGCATCGGCGACACCGTCCACCGCCAGACCGGCCCCTGGGCCAAATCCGTCCACGCCCTGCTCCGCCATCTCGAAGCCGAAGGCTTCACCGGCGCGCCGCGCGTCGTCGGCTCCGGCTTCGACACCGAAGGCCGCGAAACCCTGAGCTTCATCCACGGCGTCTCGCTCCATCCCGGCCCCTGGCCCGACGAAGCCATGTTCAACCTGGGCAAGATGCTCGCCGACTTCCACCGCGCCAGCGCCAGCTTCGTGCCCCCTGCCGACGCCATCTGGCGCCCCTGGTTCGGCCGCGACCTCGGCAGCGGCCCCCGCATCATCGGCCATGGCGACCTGGGCGACTGGAACGTCATCGCCCACGACCACCAGCCCGTCGGCTTCATCGATTGGGAACAGGCCGGCCCGGTCGACCCGCTGGTCGAACTCGCCCAACTGGCTTGGCTGAATGCACACCTCTTTGACGACGACCTCGAACTCCGCATCGGCCTGCCACCCCTGGCCGCGCGCGCCAAGAAAATGCGCTACATCGTCGATGGCTACGGGCTGGCGTCAGCGGAGCGCGCGCGACTCGTGCCGACCATGATCGAACTGGCCATCGCCGACGCAGCGAACGAAGCGGTGCAGGCGGGGCTCACGCCTGATAGCGACGGCCCGGTGGACGCGCTGTGGGCGATGGCCTGGCGGGCGCGAAGCGCGGCGTGGATGGGGAGGAACAGGCGGGCGTTGGAGGCGGCACTGACATGCGCCCCCTGACGGTTCAACCGAGGGTCGCTGAGTGCTATCTAGTTTTGCTCGTATAGTGTCGCCTCAGCCAATTGCTCAATCCGTCGAGCCCTGGGTAAATTACTCGCTCAGTAATATTTGCTTGATCCAACCTGTCGCGCACTTCCCATTTCATACCGCTCGACACAATTACCTTCTTAAATACATTAGATCGCTGAGAGAACCACTCATCCATTGTCATCCTCGCGTCGGACATAACGGAAAAGAGGGCAAATTGATTCACGATTCGGTCGTCAATAGATGGAGGCTCAAAGAATAGCGCGAAGGGCTTTGAGGACAGGGCATCAAAGTCGTCGAGATTACGAACATTTCTCGGTCTTCGGCTTGGAACCGATATTGAGGCAGTCGGATCCCTGAGCCGCTCGCGTTCCAAAGACGCTAGCATATCGACTGTAAACACCGCGGCGCCTTCGTTCTTCAAAACGGCTCTGAGTGGTGCTGGCATTAGGTTGTGTATCTGCTCTGTTTTTGCCACCCAAACTGCGCCATCCGTGTCCATTTTGGAAATGTCATTTGTTGCGAAATGCAGTGCCACAAATGGAGAGTATGTCCAATCGAGCAGTCTTGTTGGGAGGCCGTGATGCTGCGCCACCGACAACCAATACCAAAAAGAGTCTCGATCAACGACGTCGCGATGGGCGTATTTTCGAAAATTGCGGAGGAGATGACGCTCTAACGTCCAATATTCGCCACCAAGACGCATTAGCGAGGTCCCCATCGACCAGCTCGCGTCAACTACTCCCCGAAATGCGGCCTTAGCCCGATGACGGCCAATGTCCTCGTTCCAATCACCCTCATAAAGTGTGTCGATCAGTGAGAGCCAATTTTCGGGCTGAACCCAGTTCGCGTTCTCATCCGCCACTAGAGGTAACTTCCCACTAAAGTGCAGATCGCGGCACGGTGCGCGTAAATGTCCTCCACCTTGTCCAGTCCGTGGCGGACAATTTCCTTCTCTGCATCAAATATTGAGATGAACTTCGCTTTCCCGTTGAAATGCAACCGAGCAATCGGCTTTCGGTTGTTGTCGTCAAACAGAATCGCGCAGTAAGACTGCGCATCCCGCATAACGATCCGGGATACCGGCGCGACCTCTGCCGCAATCGCCCGAACGATCATAAAGCCCTGCAACTCGTCCGGCGTCGTCTCGACCTTGTTCTCATCCACAGCCGGTATCGCCTCGTCCGCTCCACCATCGAAGGCCACGTCGATCTTGTGCTTGGCGCGCTGCCGGAACAGGTCATCGAAGGCCCGCTTTACGATGGGCTTGAGGTCGTTGACCACTGCGCTAGTTAGCTTACCTTCATAGAATCCGCGTGCCACCAGCCGCACAAACTCCTCGTCCGGGTTGCCCCACTGTCCTTCGATGAAGCTCATGGCTCCTCGCAGATACTTCAGTGACGACGCGGCCGCCTTGATGTTCTCGATGCTGAAATTGCTCTTGTGGAACTTCTCAAGCTCTTTGAGATCGTTGTCGTCGTAGGACAGCAAGTCGAACTTGAAGAATGGCGCCGCGTCCATCTTGTTGGGCGCCTCGAGGTCGCTGAAGAACCAAATGTGCAGCCCGTTGGTCAGGATGCCGATGTTCGCATCGCAGGTGTGGAAGTAGCGGAAGAGCTGGCTGTATTGCGCGTCGCGCAAATTGGTCGAGACCGACTTGGCTTCCACCAGATACTCGATCCGGTCGCCGATCTTGCAGGCGTAGTCGATCTTCTCGCCCTTCTTCAGACCAACGTCCGCCACGTATTCGGGAATGATCTGCGTCGGATCAAATACATCGAAGCCCAGCACGCGAAGAAACGGCATGACGATAGCGTTCTTCGTCGCCTCTTCAGTTTGCGCAACTGCTTGCGCACTAATAGCGCGCTTCGCCAAATCGGCGACATCTTCCTTGAATGACATTGAAGCCCCCCTCAATGCTTCGAGCGTAGGTTGCATTTGGCGCAATGTAAACCAACCACCGGGTCATTCCGGCGAAGGCCGGAATCCATGTCCGTGGTTCGCTGCTAACACCGGCGTTGGGGACAGCCCACCGCATGGATTCCGGCCTTCGCCGGAATGACACCGCGGATGGGATGAACAGGGGCCGTGTCGGGGGCACATTTGTGCAACAAACTTATCCCCGCCGCCATCGCCTCCGCCATACTCCGCCCATCCCCGCCACTCACGCGGTGCCGACGAAGCATCGGGCGGGGGGGACTGGCAGCCGGGGTCGCCTGGCGCCTGCGTGGATGCTGACCACCGGCCGGACGGCGGGATGTCACGCGACGATGGGGAGCCCGGAAGGCCCGGCCGATGAGGACGGTATCGGAACGGCTTTCCCATCGGAGCGGGACGAGCGCCATGTCCAACCCGAAAGGGTGGCCGCTCGATGCGTGCGCAGGAAAAACCAGCTCGTGTGAAGCGGCTTTCGCCTCTTCAATACTCAAACAGGCGGTGCAAGCCGTCGGGGCGAAAGCCGCTTCGCATCGTGATCTCCCGGGGCGCCCTTGCGCTCCCACCTGGCGCTCTTGCGCTCCGCAAGCGAAAGCCGGGCGGCGTATAGGCACGCCTCAGATAAACCGCACGTCAAAATGCCGGTCGGTCTGGGCCACCACCTTGCAGGCGCGCTCGAAGCCGTCGGAGCGGATGGAGAGCGTGAACTGGTTGGGAATGCCGAACACGCCCATCACGTCCATGCCGGCGCCCTCGTCGGAGAGCCAGCGCACGGTGCAGTTCACCACCGAGGCGCCGTTGTTGAAGACGATGCGGCCGGCCTTGAGCACGCGGCGGGCATTGGTGCGGACATCGTCCTGCGGCGGCTCGACGGCGACGACGCGGTTGCGACCGGCCTTCTTGGCCTCGTAGAGCGCGGCATCGGCCCGCTCGAGCATGGTCTCGATATCGGGCGCGGTGGCGTCGAGCACGCAGAGGCCGAAGCTCGCGGTCACCGGCAGGGCCACGCCGCCGAAATCGAAGACGAGCCCGGCTATGGCCTGGCGCAGCTTTTCGGCGACCTCGATGGCATGGGCGCGGTCGGTCAGCGGCAACAGCACGGCGAATTCCTCGCCGCCGAGCCGGCCGACCAGGTCGCTCTGGCGCAACAGGCCGACGCAGGCCTTGATGACATCGGTCAGCACCTTGTCGCCGGCGCCGTGGCCGAAGCGATCATTGATGGATTTGAAGTGATCGAGATCGAAGACCAGGCAGGCCAAGGCATGGTTATGCCGGCTAGCCAGCGAAGCGGCGCGATTGCCCTCTTCCTTGAAGGCGCGGCGGGACAGGGCCCCCGTCAGCACATCGATGCTGGCGCGCTGGCGGAGTTCGAGCTCGTTCATGGTGATGAGCGCCAGATCCTCGAGGATCTTGACCTCGCGCTCGGAAAAGTCGCGCGGCTGGGGGTCGATGGCGCAGATGGTGCCGATGACATGCCCATCGGCCGTGCGCAGCGGCACGCCGGCATAAAAGCCCACGCCGCCGCTGGTCACATTGGGATTGTCGGCAAAGCGTGGATCGCGGGTCGCATCGGGCACGACCAGCGTTTCGCCCGACAGCAGGGGGAAGCGGCAGAAGGTCTCCCCGCGCGCCACTTCGCTGCGGTTGGAGCCATCGGCCGCCTTGTACCACTGGCGATGCCCGTCGATCATCGAGACGATGCCGGTGCTGACCCCGAAGATCGAGCGGATGAGCCGGGTTACCCGGTCGAACGGCTCTTCGCGCGGGGAATCGAGCACGTCGAAGCGCTGCAGGGCCGCCAGGCGGTCATGCTCCCAGGCGTCTCGATCGATTGAAGCAACTGCCGACATGCGGGGCACCTCCCAAGGCGGCCAGATGCCCAAGGGTGGCCCAAAAGATATTGCCAATAGGTTACCAGGCGCCGCGCCCGCGGCGTTCACACCTTCTTCCGCAACCGCGAGGATCCGGCGACGCCGGACCTACTCTAGGCCCTGGTGATGCGAACCAGCCTGCCGTCACCGCCGGGCGGAATGGCCAGCTCGATCGTCATCGTCGCGGCCGCGACGATTTCGGGCGACCGCGCCGCCCATTCGACCAGCACGATGGCGTCGGGATTGTCCATCAGCCCCAGTTCGTCCACCTCGCGCGGATCGCCCAGCCGATAGAGATCGGCATGCAGCACCGGGCCGGCGGGCGTGTCATAGGGCTGCACCAGCGCAAAGGTGGGCGAGGGCACATCGAGATCAGGATCGGCAGCCAGGCTGCGGATGATGGCGCGGGCCAGCGCTGTTTTGCCGGCCCCCAGATCACCCTCGAGCAGGACGATATCCCCGGGGGTCAGTTCCCGTGCGAGACTGGCACCCAGTTCGGCAGTGGCGGCGTCGTCGGGGAGGAAATCTGGCATCGGCTCTTTCGCCTCCCTCCCCCTTGAGGGGAGGGATTGAGGGAGGGGGTCCATCGGTGGACCACAGCACTACCCCCTCCCCGGCCCTCCCCTCAAGGGGGAGGGGGCGACGGAGTGGCGAACCCTATTCCGCTACGCCGGCCATGGCGCTGTCGCGCGGCAGGTTGACGATGATGCGGCTGCCGCGCGGTTCGCGCTTCTCGGCCGAAATGGTGCCGCCATGCAGGTTGACGAAGGTCTTGACGATGGCAAGGCCGAGGCCCGCCCCGCGCTGGCGGCCGCTGGGGGTATCGATGCGCGTCTGGATGGCGGCGCGCATTTCGTCGGTCACCCCCGGGCCCTCGTCCTCGATGATGAAGAGCATGCGGTTGGCGCGGTGGCTTACCGACAGCTTGATTTCGCCACCGGGCGGGGAGAAGCGCGCGGCATTGCTGAGCAGGTTATAGAGCACCTGTACGATGCGCGTGCCGTCGGCGATGAAGGGCGGCATGGCGTCTTCGATATCGACCACCAGGTTGATCGGCTTTTCGCCCGAAATCTCGGGGAAGGTGGCCGAAAGGCCGGCGCGCGCCTTGTCGACCAGGGTCGGCACGTCGAGCAGTTCGGGCCGCAATTCGGCGATACCGGCATCGACCGAGGCCAGGTCGAGGATGTTGTCGATCAGGACGCCCAGCGTCACCGAGCTGGCGCGGATATAGTCGATATAGGCGCGCTGCCGCTCGTTGAGACTGCCGCCTTCGCTGCCGGCCAGCAGGTCGGCGAAGCCGATGATGTTGGTCAGTGGCGAGCGCAGTTCATAGGAAACATTCTCGACGAAGGCGTCCTTGAGCAGGTCGGCGGCCACCAGCGCATCATTGCGCTCCTTGAGCACCTTGGAATAGCTGGCGCTTTCGGTGACATCGAGGAAGGTCATCATGGTCTGCCCGTCGGGCAGGCGCGTGATGGCATAGTCGAGCAGCCGCCCGTCCGAGCGGTTGAGCCGCCCGGTCTGGTCGGAGCGCGTCGGATTGAGGTCGATGATACCGCGTTTCAGGTCGCGCCAGATGCTGGCGCCGTCCTCGGGAATGGCGCGGCCGCTGGCCTCGGCGATCTGGTCGATATGGGGGTTCTGCCCCAGTTCGTTCATCGGCAGCTTCCACAGCGCCGAAAGCCGGGGATTGCTGAGGGTCAGCCGGCCATTGGTGCCGAACACCGCCACCGCTTCGCTCAGCGCATTGATGGTTTCGCGCTGCACGTTGGAAAAGGCCTTGTTGGTCGATTCCAGCTTCAGCCGCTCGGTGATGTCCTCGTAGACATAGATCACCCCGCCCGCCGCGCCTGCCGGGGCCGAGATCACCTTGATGGTGCGGCCATCGGGCAGGTGCCAGGGCTCGTTCTCATGCGGGGTCTTGCGGGTATAGCTTTGCAGGTGCTGGCTGCGCCAGGTCTGGTAGTCCACCTGGTTGGGCAGCATGCCATCGGTGCGCAGCTTGTCGAGGATGGCGCGCTCGTCGAGGCCGGGCACGAGGAAGGCGCGGCTCAGGTTCCACAGACTGGCAAAGGCGGCGTTGAACTGAACCAGTTCGCGTCGGGCATTGAAGATGGCGATCGGGGTGGTCAGCGCGCCGATAATGCCGCCGATATGGGCCAGGCCCGTCTCGACCGGCGGGTTGGCTTCGTCCCGCGCCGGGCGCAGATAGCCGGCCCGGCCGCCGACGATGGGAAATTCCACGAGGTCGAAGGCGCCCTGCCCCGGCCAGCTCACGGTCATGGTGCCGGGGGCGTCGCTCTTGGCACAATCGATCAGGTGCTGGCGCAGCTGGGCGGTATCGAGCAATTCGGGCGGCGCGGCCTCGGTGCCCGATTTGCCCAGCGCCTTGGCCAGTTGCAGATAGGCGTCATTGGCAAAGATCAGCCGCTGATCGGCATTGCGGGCGAAGGCGGGATTGGGCAGGGCCGAAAGGATGGCCCGTACGCTGGCGAGGTCGCCCGTAGCAGCCGCGGCCACCAGTGTCGGTTCGGACTGGGCCTGCAGGAATGCCGGTCGCAGGCGCATGGCCGCACCACCGCCCAGCACCCAGCCATTGGCGCGGATCAGCCGGCCGTCGAGCGCATTGAGGCTGAGGGCAAAGGCGTGGCCGTTGACGCGCAGGTCCTCGAGCAGCCGGGCCAGCTTGTCGGCGTCGCCATGCGTCAGCCAGCTGGGGAAATTGAGGACGCTTTCGGGCTGCCGCCCCGGCGGCAGGACGGAGGCGGCCTGGCCGAGCAGGCGCGGCGCGCCGTTGCTGTTCTCGGTCCACAGCACCGTGACTTCGCGCGTCCCAGACAGCAGTGCTTCATATTCATCGACCAATGCACGCAGGCCGGCAATCTGGCCGGCGGCACGGTGCCGTTCGGCCTTGCCGTCCTTGAGCATGGTGCGGATCACGGCCATGGCAAGCAGGGCAAAGGCCCCGGCGCCGACGGTGATGGCAAGCGGCGCCGCGCCAACAAAGCTGGCCGAGTTGATACCCTGGGCGAGGGCGGGGACCGCCGTCAGCAGGGTAAGAGGGGCCGCCGCCAGTCGTGCGAATCCCCGATGCTTCCGGAAACGATCCGGCGCCATGCGCTGCCCTCTTGTCAAAATCATCGTTGCCAGCCCGGCTACAAGGCAGCCGGTACGCCCAACTCAAGCAAAGTGGCCATACGCGGAGTCCCAAGGGAATCCGACCATCTTCGAACCGATTGCGTGTCCCCCAGCAACCGAATCACCATGACCATACCGGCCCGGTGAATCGCCTAAAAGAGTCTTAATGGCTGTGCATTCTGGGCAAAGCAGCGATATCGGGGATTGACCGTGAACGAAGCAGCAACCCCGGCTGGCGACCTGTTCATCGCGCCGGCGGCCCCGGCGCGCACCGCCAACCACCCCCACCCTCACTCCCTCCCCACAAGGGGAGGGAAGCCCGCTCCGCGCTTGGCGGATATTGTGACTCTGACCGTGGGCCCATCGTCTCCCTCCCCCTTGTGGGGAGGGATCAAGGGGGGGTGAGCCACACGCACCGGACAAAAGAAAACGCCCGCGGCCAAAGCCACGGGCGTCTCCAAACTTCGGCAGCTCAGTACCGGTATTCACCCGACTTGAATGGCCCGTTGACCGTCACGCCGATATAGTCGGCCTGGTCCTTGGTCAGCTTGGTCAGCTTGGCGCCCAGCTTGGCCAGGTGCAGTTCGGCGACCTTTTCGTCGAGATGCTTGGGCAGCACATGCACCTTCTTCTCGAGCTTGTCGCCATTGGTCCAGAGTTCGATCTGGGCCAGCGTCTGGTTGGAGAACGAAGCCGACATCACGAAGCTCGGGTGACCGGTGGCATTGCCCAGGTTCACCAGGCGCCCCTCGGACAGCAGGATCAGGCGCTTGCCGTCGGGTTTTTCGACCAGGTCGACCTGCGGCTTCACATTGGTCCACTTGAAGTTGCGCAAAGCGGCAACCTGGATCTCGTTGTCGAAGTGGCCGATATTGCAGACGATCGCCATGTCCTTGAGATTGCGCATGTCGTCGAGCGTCAGCACGTCGCGATTGCCGGTGGCGGTGACCACGATATCGGCGCGCGGGGCGGCGTCTTCCAGCGTCACCACCTCGAAGCCTTCCATGGCGGCCTGCAGGGCGCAGATCGGGTCGACTTCGGTCACCAGCACACGGGCGCCGGCGCCGCGCAACGACTCAGCCGAGCCCTTGCCCACGTCGCCATAGCCGCAGACCACGGCGACCTTGCCGGCCAACATCACGTCGGTACCGCGACGGATGGCGTCGACCAGCGATTCACGCGTGCCGTATTTGTTGTCGAACTTGGACTTGGTGACGGAGTCGTTGACGTTGATGGCCGGGAAGGGCAGCTCGCCCTTGGCGTGGAGCTGGTAGAGGCGCATCACGCCCGTGGTGGTTTCTTCCGACACGCCGCGGATGGCGTTCTTGATGGCACTGAAGAATCCGGGCGTCTTGGCGAGACGGCGCTTGATGGTGGCGTGGAAGATTTCTTCTTCCTCGTTGCCGGGCTTACCCAGCAGGGCGACATCCTTTTCGGCCTTGGCGCCGTTGAGGATATACATGGTGGCGTCGCCGCCATCGTCGAGGATCATGTTGGGGGTGAGGCCATTGCCCCAGTCCATCATGCGGTCGGTGAAGTCCCAGTATTCTTCCAGCGTCTCGCCCTTATGGGCAAAGACCGGGATGCCGGCAGCGGCGATGGCGGCAGCGGCATGGTCCTGGGTCGAGAAGATGTTGCAGCTGACCCAACGGACCTGGGCGCCGAGCGCCACCAGCGTCTCGATCAGCACGGCGGTCTGGATGGTCATGTGGAGGGAGCCGGCAATGCGCGCGCCCTTGAGCGGCTGGGCGGCGGCGAATTCCTCGCGGATGGCCATCAGGCCGGGCATTTCGATCTCGGCAATCTCGATTTCCTTGCGGCCATAGGCAGCGAGGGAGATATCCTTGACCGCGTAGTCGGTCGATTGGGTGCTCATGCGGAAGCTCCGGCAACATGATGGGGATCGTTGCCCAAGCTATACGCAAGGCCGCGCCGCGGATCAACACGGGACATAAAGAAATGTTTATATCTACTTACCGATAGGCGGCATAGCGCTTGCGCTTGAAGGGCATGCTGACAAAGCGCCAGAGGCCCGACAGCACCAGGTAGCCCAGGATGAAGCCGCCGCCCGCATAAAGGATACCCTCCATGGTGACGGGAACGGCGGGCCGGTAGGCCTCCAATGTCCGGCGGCCGATATCGGTGTCGAGATAGGCCGGCAGCGACTGGAAGCGCTCCACCGGGCCGGCATCCTCAATGCGCGCCAGCGTGGTGCTGAGCTGGTCGTAGCGCTGGAACGTCGCCGTCATCGACGTGCCGCGTCCGGCCAGGAAATCGTCGTTGGAGGCATTGTAGCGCTCCAGAGCCTCCGCCCGGCCCAGCCCGCCTGCAACCGCGGCACGATCGAAGTCCTCGGTGATGACGCGCAGCTCATCCACCGCGCCGCCGAGCCGCTGGGTATATTGCTGGGCATATTCGGGAAACTGGCTGAGGATCACGGCCAGCCCGACACCGCCAATTCCGGCAATCATGCGTCGCATGCACATCCTCCGCTTGCCCAGTCAATGTGGGAGAGTTGGAGTCGTTCCGCAACGGGAACGTGCAACGCCGCCGCCGATCGATATCGGCCTGCCGCCTTGGGCAAAAATCGGTGGCATTGAACGAGTTAGGCTTAACAAGACGTTACCGTGGTCACCGCAATCGTCGCGGCCTATGGTTCGCCGGACTCGGAAGGAGACCGAAAATGGATTGGCAGGTCATAACGAGCCTGGTTGTCAGCGTCGGGGCATTGCTGGCTTATTTTGCCATGGGCAAGCCTGACGAAACCAGGCCGCAGGGCGAGCGCAAGATCCAGGGCAATTACGCCTGGCGGCCTGCGCCTGCCGCGCAGATCGATGACGAGGTCATCGATCGCTTCGCCAATGCGCTCAAGGCACAGGTGCGCTCGTAAGTCTGACTAGACCTGGCGACAAAGGCTCACGCCTTCCAGAAGGGCCGACGTTCCGCTCCGCCCGCCGCGCGCACCACTGCGTCGACGAAGTCATCCTTGCCCTTGGCATAGGCCTCCCTGTCGTCGGCATGGCGAATGGCGAGGTAGCGCTTGAGCGCTTCATAATCCCGACGAGTCGCCTGATCGGCCCGTAACCGGTCGCGGAACAGCAGGTGCCGCTGCACATCGTCGTGGTCGGTGTGGATATGGAGATGGTGGGTCCGCACGCCATCGGACCCGACGCGGCGCAGGAACAACCGCGCCGGGTTCGATACCTCGGGACGGAATTCATAGCCGATCCGCTCCAGTTGCGGCATGGCCTCACGAGCCGGCTCCATGTCAGCGAGAAGCACAATGATGTCGATGACGGGCTTGGACATCAGCCCGGGCACGGCGGTCGATCCGATATGGTCGATGAGCAGCAGGGCGGGCAAGACCCCGACGATCTCCTCGCGCGCCGACAGGTAGGCTGCGGGCCAATCGGGATCGGACGCTACCAGCACGATAGCGTCGCTCACCCCGCTACGCCGTCGCTATCCTCGTCGAAGCCGTTGTTCACCAGTTCGACGATCGCCTCGAGCGCTTCGCGCGCCTGCTTGCCCGATGCCTGCACCAGGATGGTGCTGCCCGGTCCGGCGCCCAGCATCATCAGGCCCATGATCGAGTTGCCGTTGACCGAGGTGCCATCCTTGATGACGTTGACGGTGGCGTCAAAACACTCGGCGGTGCGCACGAAGCGGGCCGAGGCACGGGCATGCAGCCCCTTGCGGTTGACGATGGTCAGCTGCTGCGCGACGGCCCGGCCGCCCCCTGCCGCGCCATCCACTATTGCGCGCCCAGGATGGAATTGGCGACGGTGATGTATTTCCGGCCGGCTTCCTGTGCCAGGTTCACCGCATCCTTGATGGCCATGTCGCCGCGCACGCGGCCCAGCTTGACCAGCATGGGCAGGTTGACGCCGGCAATGACCTCGACCTTGCGGTTCTGCATCACCGAGATGGCGAGGTTGGATGGCGTGCCGCCGAACATGTCGGTGAGAATGATGACGCCGTCGCCGTCATCGGCCTTGTCGACCGCGGCGAGGATATCGTTGCGGCGGTTTTCCATATTGTCATCGGGACCGATGGCGATCGTCTCGCAGAAGTCCTGCGGCCCCACAACGTGTTCGAGAGCCGACTTGAACTCATTGGCAAGCGCGCCGTGCGTCACCAGAACCAGACCAATCATGCAACGTCCCCAGCCTGCCGGGCCGCGCCAGCGATGCAGCGCGCACGGCATTCCAGTAATTCCTGCCCCCTGCCCGAATCGCAGCCGAAGAGGCGGTGACGCAGGCGCGAACCCGGCCCAGTAGGACGAGCATGAGCCAGTTTCGGCCCGGAAGGGCGACGATTCAAGTGGTTTTTTGTCACGGGGTCGGCTCGCCGCCGAGCGCGGCCAGGGCTTCGATGACCAGCAGCATCTGGTGGCCCAGGCTCACCACGTCAGCCGATGGCACCGGGGCCCGCGCCACGCGGGTGCCCGATATCTCGGTGACCATGGCGTCTTCCTCGAGCATGCGCGCGAGGTCGGGCACCAGGTCGATCACCAGGTGCAAGGTCACCAGGCTCTTGTGCGGTCGCTTGACGATGCCGCGCCCGCGCAGCTCGATCAGCCCCGCCAGGTTTTCCGGCGATCGCATGCTGAGCTCGCGCCCGGTCTGCACCAAATCGACGCGATCGTCGGAAACCAGAAATGCCGGCAGGCCCCGTCCCTCCCAGCGATCCAGCAACGACAAGGCGAGAACTGATTTACCCGCGCCGGACGGGCCGCGCAGCAGCACACCGGACGACCCCAACAATAGACCCGTGCCGTGCACGTTTTTAGGCTTGCTCATGGCGCCAATCTATTTGCGGGCGCGAGGCAAGACAACTGTGAACACGGCCCCTGAGCGATCATCGCGATTGCCGGCCCGAATGGTGCCCTTATGGGCATCGACGATCTGCTTGGAGATCGACAGGCCCAGGCCCGAATGGTCGCCGAAGCTCTCGGTATCGGGCCGGTCGGTGTAGAATCGCTGGAAGATCTTGCCGACATCGCCGGTAATGCCGCGGCCCTCGTCGGTCACGGTGACGGTGATGTGCTCGGGATCGGTCGAAAGCGCCACGCGCACCACACCGCCCTCGGGCGAAAACGACACGGCATTGTCGATGAGGTTGGCAAAGACCTGGGCCAGCCGGCTTTCATGGCCGTTGACGATGGCGGCGCCGCGGCCCGGGCCGGCGCGCTTGACCATTTCCACGGTCACCCCGCGCCCCAGGGCCATGTCCTTCTGGATCGAGACCATGGCCTCGGCCAGCTTCTCCACATCGACACGCTCGGCGCTTTCGCGGGCCAGTTCGGCGTCGAGCCGGCTGGCACTGGAAATGTCGGTGATCAGCCGGTCCAGCCGCTTCACATCGTGCTGGATGATGGCGTTGAGCCGGTCCTTGTCTTCCTGGCGCTTGGCCAGCGGCAGCGTCTCGACAGCGGAGCGCAGTGAGGTCAGGGGATTCTTGAGCTCATGCGCCACGTCGGCGGCGAAGCGCTCGATCGCCTCGATGCGGTTGTAGAGCGCGTCGGTCATGCGGCGCAGCGCCCCACCGAGGTGACCGATCTCGTCGCGGCGATCGGAAAAATCGGGGATTTCGGCCCGCGCGTCGCCGGCCGTCTGCACCCGCTCGGCGGCGGCCGAGAGGCGCCGCATCGGCCCCGCAATGGTGCCGGCCAGCGCCAGCGACAGGGCGATCTGCACCGCCGCGGCGATCATGGCGATGCGCAGGATGCCCCAGCGTTCCTGCGCCACGATGGAATCGATATCGCCCGGCGCGGTCGACAGCAGGATGGCGCCCACCACGGCGCGCAGGCGCTGCACCGGCACCGCGACCGAGACGACGAGCTGGTTCTGCGCATCGACGCGCACGAAATCGGCCGGCGCGCCCTGCAGCGCCGAGGCAACCTCGGGATAGCGGCTGCCCTCGTCGACGCCATATTCCTGATAGACGGGGAAATTGTCGCCAGGCACCCAGCTCAGCAGCGCATTCCACCAGTCGACGAGGAAAAATCCGCCGCCCTTCTGGGTTTCAATGATCTGCCGCATCACCTCGCCGCGGGCATAGATATTGTCGCTGTCCAGAATCATCAGCCCGCCCTGGTCATAGATGCGGGCCCGCGTGCGCGTCGGGGTGATGAGGTTGCGCAGCAGCGGCGCCACCCGTTCGGGATTGATGGGGAATTCCAGTGACGGATCGAAATAGCTGAGCGAGGACACCGTGCCGTCGCCCTGCAGTTCGAGCAGCCGATCGGGGTTGATCGAGATCACGTCGCTGTCGACGGTGGCTGAGGCGGCAATGGCGGCAGCGATGATTTCGCCCTGCACGCGCAGCGACTGCACGCGTGCGTCGATCAGGCCGGCGCGCCACTGGTTGAGGTAGAGAATGCCCACCACCAGCACCAGAAGACCAGCCAGGTTGAGCACGATGATACGGCGGGTGAGGCTCGAGAAGATCGTGAAATCGAGAAAGCGGCCGACCGCGCCGACCACCTTGGCAAAGGGCATGACCACCAGCCGCCAGCGATTGGCGGCGGTGCGTCCGGCAGGGCGCGCCTTGACCCCGTCCGGCCCCGGGCGCTCGCCCAATGCAAGGCGATCATCCAGCCCCGGCGCGCGCCGCTGCTGGTTCGCGTCGGGATTGGGCTCCAGCTCCGGATCGAGAATGGCCACTTGCTGTGCTTATTGCTCCTTGAAGCGATAGCCGACGCCATAGAGCGTCTCGATCATCTCGAAATCGTCGTCGGTCGCCTTGAACTTCTTGCGCAGCCGCTTGATGTGGCTGTCGATGGTGCGATCGTCGACATAGACTTGGTCGTCATAGGCGGCATCCATCAGCGCATTGCGCGATTTGACGACGCCCGGCCGCAAGGCCAGCGCCTGCAGGATCAGGAACTCGGTGACGGTCAGGGTGACGCGCTGGCCCTTCCAGGTGCAGGTGTGGCGCTCTTCGTCCATCACCAGCGAACCGC
>NZ_CAMLHM010000034.1 GCF_946479885.1 uncultured Devosia sp. | reverse complement strand
ATGTGACGCTGACCGTCCTTTAACGTTTCGCCAACCGCGACCTGCAACGGCCGCCCGCTTCTAACGGGCGGCCGTAACCTTGTGCGGATGCCGTCCGAATAGGATGCCAACAGCCAGCCGGGGATCCACATGGCCATTGGTACCGACTATCCGCGCCCCATAACCGTCAACGGCTATGTCTGCCGCAATTGCGATGACGTGGCCAACGCCAAGCGCAATATCGACCCGGCGGCGCCAACTGGCATCGAACCGTCCGCCGTGACCTTCGGCGGCAGCCTGGGCGAAGTGCAACGCCCTGCCGCGGCGGCCGCGTTTCGCCTGCTCGATCGCTACGCCTGAACAATACCGGAAACTTAACGCTGCCGATTCATCGGCGGGAAAGGCCCGCGGCATAGGCTGCCCGGGCCATCCTGCCGGAGCGCCGCCTTGACCGTCCCTGCCCTCGCCATCTCGCGCCTGACCAAGAGCTTCGACCGGCCCGTGGTTGTCGATCTCGACCTCACCATCCGCGCCGGCGAGTTCTATGCGCTGCTCGGCCCCAACGGCGCGGGCAAGACCACCATCCTGCGCATGGTGGCCGGGCTGTTGCAGCCTGACCGGGGCGACATAGCCATTTTCGGCATCGATGCGCGGCGCGATCCCATCGCCGCCAAGCGCGTCGTCGCCTGGGTGTCGGACGAGCCTATGGTCTATGACCGGCTGACCCCGCTCGAATATCTCGAATTCGTCGCCGGCCTCTGGCAGATCGACGGCCGTACCGCCCAGGCCAAGGCCAATGAGCTGATCGACTGGCTGGGCCTGCGGCCGCACGCCAATGAACTGTGCGGCGGCTTCTCCAAGGGCATGCTGCAAAAGGTGGCGCTGGCCGGCGCCTTGGTGCACGACCCGCAGCTGATCATCCTCGATGAACCCCTGACCGGCCTCGACGCCGGCTCCGCCCGCCAGGTCAAGGACGTGCTGCTCGGCAAGGTGCGATCGGGCGTCACGGTGATCATGACCACCCATATTCTCGAAGTCGCCGAACGCATGGCCGAACGCATTGGTGTCATCAACCAGGGCCGGCTCATCGCCGAGGGTACCCTGGCCGAGCTGCGGACGCGCATCGGGCGCGAATCGAGCCTCGAGGATATCTTCCTCGACCTCGTGGCAGAGGGTGCCGAAGTCGCATGACGTTTGCGCCCGCCTCGCTCCCCTGGTTCGCCCGGCATGAACTGACGCTGGCCTGGCGCGAGCTCGTCGCCATGCTCACCGGCGGCAGCCGGACGCGGGGCGTCGGCCTCGTGATCTTTCTGGGCATCGTGGTCATCGTGCTGCATCTGCTGGCCTATGGCGTCGTGGCGCGCTGGGCCGCCGGCGGTATCGCCTCGGATGCGGAAAGCCTCGTCATGCTCACGGGCACCGGCCTGCTGTTCTGGACGGTGATGCTGTCGCAGGCGCTCGAAGCGGTCACCCGCATCTATTATGGCCGCTCCGACCTTGATCTGATCCTCTCGTCGCCCGCCTCGTCTCGGCGCCTGTTCGCCATCCGCACCGGCGCGGTGGCGCTGAGCAGCGTGGCCCTGACTGGCCTCCTCGCCAGCCCGCTGATCAACATGCTGGCGGTGTTCGACGGACGACGCTGGCTGGCCGCCTATGGCGTGGTCATCGCCATGGCCGCCATCTCGACGGCCCTTTCGGTCGGCATCACCATGCTGCTGTTCAAGCTGGTGGGCCCGCGGCAGACACGGTTCATCTCGCAGATCGTGGCCGCCGTCATCGGCGCGGGCTTCGTTATCGGCGTGCAGGCCGGGGCGATCCTCTACTATGGCGATTTCTCGCGCCTTGCCCTGTTCCAGTCGAAAGCCGTCATCGAGGCCGCCCCTGGTATCGACAGTCCGCTCTGGCTGCCGGCCAAGGCCGCCATGGGCGATACCGGCGCCCTGCTGACCATGCTGACGGTCGGGTTCGGCGCGCTGGTGCTGGCCATTGCCGTCTCGGCCTCGAGCTACGGACGCCTCGCCATCTCCGCCGCCGGGCTCAACCACATTGCCAGCCAGCGGAAGCCGTCGACGCGGGCATTCCGTCCGGCCTCACAGCGACACGTGCTGCGAGTCAAGGAATGGCGGCTACTGCAGCGCGACCCGTGGCTGCTGTCGCAGACGCTGATGCAGATCCTCTACCTGGCGCCGCCCGCTTTGCTGTTGTGGATGAATTTCGGCAATGACGCCGGCGCCTTCGTCGTGGTCGTGCCGGTGCTGATCATGGCCGCGGGGCAATTGGCGGGCGGACTGGCCTGGCTCGCCATATCGGGCGAGGACGCCCATGACCTCGTGGTGACGGCGCCAGTGTCGCCGCGCACCGTGCTGGTGGCCAAGATCGAGGCTGTGCTGACGGTGATTGCCATCGTGCTGGCGCCGCTGCTGCTGTTGATGGCCCTGTCCTCGCCAGGCATGGCGCTGATCACCGCCATCGGCGCCGCCTTATCGGCGGGATCGGCGACGGCGATCCAGCTCTGGTTCCGCGTGGTCGCCAAGCGCTCGATGTTCCGCCGCCGGCAGGTCGCGTCCCGCGCCGCCACGCTGAGCGAGGCCTTTGCCTCGATCATGTGGGCCGGCACGGGCGCCTTGCTGGCAGGGGGCGGCGCCTGGCTGGCCATCGCGCCGGCCAGCGTGGCGGTGCTCGTGCTGATTGTCGCCAGGCTGATCAGCCCGCGCCGGGCCTAGCCCAGCCGGGCCAGGTTTGGATCGGGCTCGCGGAGCATGGCGGAAAGACCGATCCCCGCCAGGGACAGCGCCGGCAGCAGGGCACCGACCCAGCCCAGATCATCCGGCGTGCCGTATTGCAGCACCAGCCCGCCGATCAGCGAGCCGCCGGCAATGCCAAGATAGAGTGCCGAGGCGTTGAGCGACAGCACCAGGGGCGCATTGCTGGGCGAGAGGCTCAGCAGGTAGCTCGATTGCGCCGGTGGGAAAGCCCAGCCGGTGGCGCCCCACAGCACGATCAGCGCGAAGAAGCCGGGCCCTACTATGGGTGTGGGCAGGTGGGCCACCGGCGAAATCGCCACCAGCATCAACCCATTGAGGACCACCGCGCCGATAACGGTCGGGCGGGCGCCGATCCGGTCGGCCAGCTGACCGCCGGCGGCATTGCCAAAGGCCGCGCCGATGCCAAAGGCCAGCAGGACGGCCGGAACCAGTTCGCGCGGCAGCCCGATCGACTGGATCGTGACGACCGCCAGATAGATGATGACCGTGAAAGCCCCGGCCAGATTGAGCAGCGTGGTGAGGAGCGCACCCGGCACTCCCGGCAGGGCAACTGCGGCAATGCGCTGGCGCAGGGTCAGCTGGGCGCCACGCAAGCCGGCCGGCAGCATGACCCAGATGGAAGCCGCAGCGATGACGCCGAAGCTGGCGACCATGAAATAGCTGCCGCGCCAGCTCACCAACCCGGCAACCAGCGCCCCCAGCGGCGCGCCAAAGGCCACGGCCATGGTGGTGCCGCCGACAATGACCGAGATGGCCCGGGCGCGGTGATCGACCGACGAGATGGCGACGCCCGTGGCCTGCGCGGTTGCGGTATAGAGACCCGCCGAAAACGCCATGAGAATGCGGGCTGCCATGAGATCGGCATAGCCCTGCGAGAAGCCGGCCCAGACAGCGCCGGCCGCAAACAGCAAGGCCGTAATGGTCAGCGTGCGGCGCCGGTCGGCCGTGCCGGTGAGGGCGGCGAGGACCGGTGACCCGAAGGCATTGGCCAGCGCAAAGGCCAGAACCAGGTAGCCCGCCTGCGTCAGGGTCACACCGGTGGAGTCGGCAATCTGGGGCAACAGGCTCGAAATGGCGAAGCTCTCGACGCCGATGGCGAAGGTGCCCACCGCCAGCCAAACAAGACGGATATCCATGGGAAAAGTCCTTGTTCAAAATTCATTGAACAATTGAACCTCACACGCGGACGTGTCAATGACCTTGTCCAACACTTATTGAACTATCTGGGCAGAACGGCTAAATACCAGCCATGACACTGCCGCATCCCGACGCCGACCAGATATCGCTTCCCATCGTGCTCGCCGCCCTGGGCGACGAAACCAGGCTGGCCATCATCGGCTGCCTGGCGCAGTGCGAAGCGACCAACGGGCTGGTTTGCGGACAGCTGGGCGGGCTGACCTCCAAGACCAACCTCACCTATCACGTGGCCAAGCTGCGCGAGGCGGGCCTGGTCAATGTGCGACCCGAGGGCACCAAGCGGCGGGTGACGCTGCGCCGCGAAGCCCTCAACAGCCGCTTCCCGGGCTTCCTCGACGCGGTCATCGCCAGTGCGATCGAAATGCCGCTGGTGGACATCACGCTCAAACAGCTGCACGAAACGCAGGACTAACTGCACGGTGCACCATGGGCGATCTGAGTTTCCGCGACGCTGTTCCCGCCGACATCGCCACCATCATCACCCTCAGCCATGACGGCGATGCGCGCGGCAGGGACACCCCACCGCTCGATCCGGCAACGCTCAGCGACCCGCGCTACCGCGCCGCCTTCGATGAGATCAGCGCGGACGCCAACCACCGCCTGATCGTGGCCGAGAGAAACGGCGAGGTCGTCGGTACCATCCAGATCAGCATCATCCCCGGCATGCCCAGATTCGGCATGAAGCGGGGCCTGCTGGAAAACGTCCATATCCGCGCCGACCAGCGCGGCTCGGGCCTGGGCACCCAGATGGTAAGCTGGGCCATCGAGCGCTGTCGCGAAGCGGGATGCGGGCTGATCCAGCTGACATCAAACAAGGTGCGCCTCGACGCTCACCGCTTCTACGAGAAACTCGGCTTCACCAGGAGCCACGAAGGCTTCAAGCTGATGCTGTAGGGCATTCAGCCAAAGCGATAATGTCGCGAGTGACTTGACCCCTGGTGGTCGGGTTTGCTTCCCTGACGCAGGGCGTCGCGGCTGGTCCGCGACGCTGGTTCATCCGCCCGGAGGGCGCAATGGCCGACACCAATACCAAGAGCCGCACCGACACCGTCCTGAAGCCGGCGAGACCGCCGCTGCACAAGGTGATCCTGCTCAACGACGACTTCACCCCGCGCGAATTTGTCGTGCGGCTGCTCAAGGCCGAGTTCCGGGTGCCGGAGGCGCAGGCCAACGTCATCATGCTGACCGCGCACACCAAGGGCGCCTGCGTGGTCGCCGTCTTCACCAAGGAAATTGCCGAGGAAAAAGCCACCCGCGCCACCGACTTCGCGCGCCAACACGGCTTCCCGCTGCTGTTCAGCACGGAGCCCGAGGAATAGGGATAGCCCCTCCTTTGGAGGAAAGGCAAGACCTCACGCCGTGCCGAAGCGCAGTCTGGATTTTTCGCGCTTCTTTTCCGCCTCGACTTCGCGATCCTTGGGCGGCGCATTGGTTTCCAGCGACTTGAGCAGCTTGCGGACCACCTTTTCGATGTCCTCCACCGCCTCATGGAAAGCCGCTTCGTTGGCGTGGGACGGAGCGCTGTAGCCGGAAATCTTGCGCACGAACTGCAGCGCCGCATCGTGCATTTCGTTGCGCGTGGCGGGGGGCTCGAAATTGAACAGTGGCTTGATGTTGCGGCACATGGGACGAACTCCGGTCTCTGGCGGGAAACGCTACACCGCGTCGATGTTTCCCGCCAAGCCATCAGGCGAGGCCCGCGAACGGGTCCCGCCAGGCGTCGATGGCGTTGAGCCGGTCATGCCAGGCCACGATGTTGCGATAGCCATCGACCGGGATTTGCCCGCGCTCGGCAAAGGGCAGCGCCGAGGCCACGCGGAAATCGGCATAGGTCAGGCGATCGCCCACCAGCCATTCGCGACCGGCCAGAGCGGCATCGAGAATCGCCGCATAGCGGTGGAAGTCCCGGCCGATCCCGGCCACCACCGCCGGATCGGCCGGCCCCATCCAGGACACCGCCGTGTGATTGTGCCAGACCAGCCCCGCCCCGGCGACGGTGAAATGATGGGCGCTCCAGCTCACCCATTGCATGATGTCGACGGCGTGGTCGTCGGGCCAGAAATCGCCACCGGCAAGGCGCGACAGGCGCATCGCGATGGCATCGGCTTCCCACAAGGGCTTGCCATCCTCGACCAGCAACGGCGCCAGCGAATTGGGGTTGAGCGGCAGGAACGCTTCCCGATCGGCGCCCATGGGCTCGTAGCGGTTGAGCTCGACGGGGGAGCGCAGGTGCCGCGCCACGGCCACCGCAATGCGCGGATTGATGTTGTGGGTGTAATAGAGTTTCCGCTCGACCATCACGACCTCCGCGCGAAAAAGGCGGAACGGTCCTGCCCGGTGACGCTGTGGCTTTCGTCCAGCAGCGGCCGGATTTCGAGACTGACCAGCCCTTCCAGCGGACCCGGCGCCGCGACGGCAATGGCCTCATCCATGTTGGCGGCCTCGATGACCATGAAACCGGCAACCAGCTCCTTGGTTTCGGCATAGGGACCGTCGATGCGCGTGGTCCTGCCATTGACCTGGCGGAGGTGAACCCCGGCTTCCGGCCCCTGCAACGGGCTGGCCATGTAGAGCTTGCCGGCCTCAAACAGCGTGTTGTCGCCTTCGATGCAGGCGTCCTTGATCGCGACGCTTTCCGCCTCGCTCAACGTATGGGGACCGGCGCCGGCATAGACGATGCAAAGATATTTCATTGGGCATTCCTCCATCTGATGCATCTAGTCGATGCCGGCAGGGCGGGATCGACATGATGGTCAGAATTTTTCTGCCTGTCTTGCTCAATGGCTGCCGAACACCGACACTGGCGCATCGAACTTGTAGTGGTGCTTGAATGGCTTACGGCGTGCATGCCTATGTGGATGACCCGCGCAATGCGGACATCCTGATCGCAGTCAACGACACGCTGGTACCGCGCAGCCAGGCTGTCGTCTCGGTGTTTGACTCCGGTTTCGTGCTCGGGGACGGCGTCTGGGAGGGGCTGCGGCTGCACCAAGGTGGCATTCCGTTTCTATGGGCGCACCTCGAACGGCTCTATGAGGGCGCCAAGGCGCTCGACTTCTCGGTCGGGCTGACACCGGATGCGTTGGTGAAACGCATCTTCGATTGCCTGGCCGCCAACGGCATGACCGATGGCGTCCATATCCGCCTCATGGTCACGCGCGGTATCAAGGCGACGCCCTACCAGGATCCGCGGGTCACCATTGGGGACGCGACCATCGTCATCATCCCCGAATACAAGGCGCCCTCGCCCAAGCCGGACGGCATTTCGCTCTTCACCTCGACCATCCGGCGCACGGCGCCCGATATGCAGGACCAGAAGCTCAATTCTCATTCCAAACTCAACTGCATCCAGGCCTGTATCCAGGCGGCCAAGGCCGGGGCCGACGAGGCGCTGATGCTCGATCCGCAGGGCTTCGTGGCGACCTGCAATTCGACGCACTTCTTCATCGTGCGGCGCGGCGAGGTGTGGACCTCGACCGGCGATTACTGCCTGGGCGGCATTACCCGCGGCAACATCATCCGCGTGGCGGAGGCGGCCGGCATCACCGTGCGGCAGAAGAATTTCTCGCTGACCGACGTCTATGGCGCCGACGAAGCCTTCGTCACCGGCACCTTTGCCGGACTGACCGCCGTGCGCGAGGTCGATGGGCGCCGCATGGGCCACCCCCTGACCGGGCCGGGTCCAATCCCCGGCGAGATGACGCTGCGCCTGCAGGGGCTCTATCGAGAGCTGATCGACCGGGAGATCTACCGGCCATGACCATCCGCCGTATCGCCATGTGGTCAGGCCCGCGCAATCTGTCGACTGCCATGATGCGCGCCTTTTCGTCCCGGCCCGATTGCGCGGTCAGCGACGAGCCGTTCTACGCCGCCTATCTCGCGGCGACCGGCATTATTCATCCGATGAATGCCGAGGTCCTGGCCAGCCAGCCGCAGGACCCCCATCGCGTGGCCGCCGACATGCTGGGGCCGGTGCCAGGAGGCAAGACGGTCTGGTATCAGAAGCACATGGCCCATCACATGATCGAGGGCTTCCCGCTCGACTGGATGGATGGCGTTACCAATGTGTTCCTGCTGCGCAGCCCGGAGCGCGTGCTCGCCTCCTATGCGCAGAAGCGCGAGGATGTAGCCCTGCGCGACATCGGCTTTGCCGAGCAGGCCATGCTGTTCGACCGCGTCGCCGACCGGCTGGGCGAGGCGCCTGTCGTGGTCGACTCCGAGGATGTGCGCCGCGATCCGCGCGGCACCTTGTCAGCGCTCTGCGCGGCGATCGACCTTGATTTCACCGAGGCCATGCTCAGTTGGCCCAAGGGGCAGCACCCCGACGACGGCGTGTGGGCGCCACACTGGTATGGCGCCATCTTCGACACGACCGGCTTCGCCCCGCCCGACGAAAAGGCCATCACCCTGCCCGACCATCTGCGGTCGATCGCTGATGAAGCGCGGCCATTCTACGAGCGAATGGCCGCGCACAAGGGCTGACGGGTCAGAGGCTGACCCACTGCCCGGATTTGCCCGACGCCAGGATGGCGTCGCAGACCCGGTTGGTTTCGAGCGCCTCGCGGAAGGTCGGCGCTGCCGGCTTGCCGGTGCGCAAGCCATCGAGGAAATCGGCCACCTGGTGGGTGAAGGAATGCTCGTAGCCAATGATGAGGCCGGGCACCCACCATTTGCCCAGATAGGGATGGTCACCGTCGGTGACCAGGATATTGGTCCAGCCGCGCTGCGCGCCTGACACCGAATGGTCGAAGAACTGCACACGGTTGAGATCGTGCAGGTCCCAGGCCAGCGAGCCCTTCTCGCCATTGATCTCCAGCGTGTAGCCCGCCTTGTGGCCGCGGGCATAGCGGGTGGATTCGAACGTGCCCAGCGAGCCATTGGCGAAGCGGGTCAGCACGGCCGCTGCGTCGTCGATGCCGACAGGCCTGTTCTCGCCCGTCACCGCGTCCTTGCGCTCCTTGATGAAGGTCTCGGTCATCGCCGTCAGCGAGGTGATACCGCCATTGATCCAGATCGCCGTATCGAGGCAATGGGCCAGGAGATCGCCCGTGACGCCCGAGCCAGCCGCCTCGACATCGAGCCGCCAGGTGGCCGCGCCGCCCTGCGGCACGTCAGGTGAGATAGTCCAATCCTGCAGGAACTTGGCGCGGTAGTGGAAGATCGTGCCCAGACGCCCTGACTCCACCATCTGCTTGATCAGCATGACGGCCGGGACGCGCCGGTAATTGTACCAGACCATGTTGGCGACGCCGGCCTTTTCGACGGCGTCGACCATCGGCTTGCCCTCGGCCTCGGTGCGGGCCAGCGGCTTCTCGCTCAGCACCATCTTGCCGGCCTTGGCCGCGGCGATGGCGATTTCGGCATGCAGGTCATTGGGCACGCAGATATCGATAGCGTCGATGTCGGCGCGCTGGACCATGTGGCGCCAGTCGCTTTCCTGGCTCTCATAGCCCCAGGCCCCGGCGAAATGGCGGACCTTGCTGACATTGCGGGCGGCCACGGCCTTGAGCACCGGGCGATAGCCGGTATCGAAGAAGTGGGAGACATTGGCCCAGGCATTGGAATGAGCGCGGGCCATGAAGCCATAGCCGACCATGCCGATATTGAGTTGTTTGGTCACCGCACTCTCCCCTACTCGCGCCAGCCATGCGCATCGCGCACCGACACCATGGCACCCAGCACCTTGTTCCAGGTGCCCTGCTGCTCCATCACCCCATTGGGGAACATGCAGCCGTCCCAGCAGATGTGGCGCATATTTCTGGTGAGGTTGCCGCCGCCATCGCGCAGCCAGTAGCCGGCATGCTTGGTGACATCGAGACGCCCGTTAGGGTCATCGATCTGGCAATGGCGGCCGGTCTTTTCATGATCGCCCGAGCCGAAGGTCGTGCCGTCATTCTGGGCAACGTGGAAATCCAGCGTCCACGGTCGCAGCGCGTCGGCGACTTTTCGATAGGCGGCGTCGAGCGCCGCGCCATCCGACCAGTCGAAATCGGCTGGCAGTAGCCGATCCTTCTCGGCATTGGCGCCCAGCACGAAGAGCATCGAATGGGCCATATCGGCCTGGTAGCCGACGACACCGGGCATGCCGACCATCTCGAGCAATTTGACGTTTTCGCGCCACGAATGCATGCCGCCCCAACAGATCTCGCCTTCGGCAACGAGGAACTCGCCATGCTCCTGCGCGATTTTGGCGGCGGCGCGGAAGGTCTCGGCGATGCGCCTGGTATTGCCCTCAGGGTCCGCATCCCACGGCCCAACGCCAACCGAGGAATCGATGCGCACGCCGCCGCTGGGGCGAATGCCGATATCGCGCATCCAGCGCCCGATGCGGCAGGCCTTCTCGACCTGGCTCAGGAAGCGGCCCACCTCGGCATCGTCACCCATGGCCGAGCCGCCACCGGCGCCGCCCCAGATGGGCGCCACGAACGAACCGACTGTGAGCCCGTAGCTGGCGATATGGTCTGAGACGCGCTTGATGTCGTCCTGGCTGGAATCGATGGAGATATGCGGATCGGCCAGCCAGAGATCGATGCCATCGAACTTCTGCCCGTCATGCTCGGCGCCGGCCGTAAGGGCGAGCAGCGTATCGAGCCCGATGACCGGCTCGCTGTCGGGCGCACCCTTGCCCACCACCCCTGGCCAGGCCGCATTATGCAGCCGGGGAAAATTGTTGCGTTCCACCTGATCCTCCCTGCACCACGCGGCGGACTTAGCGCCCTGCTCTTTGCGGTGTTCGAACCCAATATGATACGCGCGTCTCAAATTGGTCAATGCGCTGTCGCCAGCCCACCATTGCCGTGCCCCGGCCGTCGGGCTAGTGCTGGCCGATGACCACAGAACCGTTCGAAATCTACCTCGTCGCCACGCCCGGCCTTGAAGCGCCGCTTTGCGACGAGGCGCGCGCAGCCGGCTTCAACGCCAAGGTGGTCGAGGGCGGCGTGGCGTTCATGGGACTATGGCCCGATGTCTGGCGGGCGAATTTGGAACTGCGTGGCGCCACGCGTGTGCTGGCCCGAACAGGCAGTTTCCGCGCCATGCACCTGGCCCAGCTCGACAAGCGGGCCCGCAAGGTGGACTGGGCAGCTGTGCTGCGCCCCGATGTGCCGGTGAAGGTGGAGGCGAGCTGCAAGCGTTCGCGCATCTATCACGCCGGCGCCGCCAGCCAGCGTGTCGCCAAGGCGATTGCCGAGGAGCTGGGCGCCCCGCTCGCCGATGATGCCCAGGTTCGAGTCATGGTGCGCATCGAGGATGACCTGGTCACGACAAGCGTCGACACGACGGGCGAGTCCCTGCACAAGCGCGGCTTCAAGGAGGGCGTGGCGAAGGCGCCCATGCGCGAGACCATGGCCGCCATGTTCCTCCGCCAATGCGGCTATGACGGCAGCCAGACCGTGCTCGACCCGATGTGCGGCTCCGGCACATTCGTCATCGAAGCCGCCGAAATCGCCCTGGGCCTGAAGCCGGGCCGCGAGCGCAGCTTCGCCTTCGAGCACCTGGCGGGCTTTGACCCCAAGGCCTGGGACGCCATGCGCGCGCCCGTCCAACCGCGCGGCACTGCTTTGCGCTTTTATGGCTCCGATCGCGATGCCGGCGCCATCCGCCTCGCCCGCGAAAATGCAGAGCGGGCCGGCGTGTCAGGCGTGGTTCAATTCGAGCAGCACACGATCGAAACGCTGGAGCCGCCTGCTGGCCCGCCCGGCCTGATCATCATCAACCCGCCCTATGGCACCCGCATCGGCAACAAGGCGCCGCTGATGGGGCTATACCGCACGCTGGGCAACGTGATCCGAGCCAAGTTTCCCGGCTGGCGGGTGGGGATCATCACCACGGACAAGGACCTAGCCAGGGCCACGGGACTGGGGTTGACGCTGACCGAGCCCACCGTGTTGCATGGCGGCCTGCGCGTGGGACTGTGGCGGCTCTGACCGGAGGGACGATGCAGTTCAGCTTCGAGACCCAGGTCATCCATTGGCGCGGCCCGGCGCCGTTCTTCTTTGCGCCAGTGCCCGAACGTCATGTGGCCGACATCACCAGCGCCGCCCGGCAGGTGAGCTATGGCTGGGGCATGATCCCGGTGGCCGTGGAAATCGGCGAGGTCGCCTTCACCACCTCGCTCTTCCCCAAGGATGGCGGCTACCTGCTGCCGCTCAAGGATGCCGTGCGCCGGAAGGCCGCCATCACGGTTGGCGACACCATCGCCGTGACCATGACCATCCAGCCGCGCTAGGTCCGCTCACAGCATGTCGAGCAGCTTGGTGACGGTGCCCCAGCTGCGGATGGTCATCGACTTGTAGAGCGGCGAGGCCATCATCCGGTTCAGCCGGCTCTTGGTGCGCTTGGCGCTGAGGCGCTGCGAATAGATGACGCCCTTGCCCGGCCAGAGCGTATCGACGCCCTCGAGCGGCGAGAACGCCGTCAGCGCTTCGTCGGGGCTGATGCCCATGAGGAAAATCGCATCCGAGTGATATTTGTCCGGTGCGTCGCCAAAACCCTTTGGCCGGTCATGGATCACCGCCTGGAGCTCGTCCCGGCTCAGCGCCAGGATCTTGATGATGTCGCTGTCCAGCTTGAACGCGGCGCCAAGCTCCTTCTCGATCTTGCTGGCAATAGCCGCGGCCGAGAGGCTCGACTGCACGATGGCATTGCCGCTCTGGATATAGGTCTGGACCTGCTCGAAGCCGAGGTTTTCGAGGAACGCCTTCAGCGCCGGCATGGGCAGCTTGTTCTTGCCGCCGACATTGATGCCGCGCAGCAGCACCAGATAGCTGTTCCTGGCGGTCATGACAAAACTCCGTTCAGCCGACGGGCTGGTTCTCGGCGAAAACAGCATACTGCGCCTCGAAGGCGCGCTTGAAGGCGGGCCGCGCCTTGCCGCGGGCGACGTAGGCGAGGAGATTGGGATATTCCCCCAGCAGCTCCGTCGTCTCGAGGCGCCGCAGCAGGCCCACCATCATGATGTCGGCGGCGCTGAAATCGCCATCGAGCCAATTGGCATCGCCCAGCCGGACCGACAATTCGCCCAGCCGCCGGCGCACATTGCCGTCGAGCATGATCTGCCGTTCGGCAAACCAGCTTTTGTCGCGTTCGATCAGCCAGGCGGTCTCGCGCTCGATGATCGGCGCCTTGACCGTATCGACGGCGGCGAACATCCACATGATGGCCCGCGCCCTCGCATTGGGCTCCTCGGGCAGGAGGCCGCGATGGCGCTCGGCGAGGTGGATCAGGATCGCTCCGGATTCGAAGAGGGCCAGCTCGCCCTCCTCATAGGTCGGGATCTGCCCGAACGGATGCACCGCCCGATGCGCCGGCGCCTTCATCGCCTGGAAGGAAACCAGCCGCACATCATAGGGCTGCCCCACCTCTTCCAGCGCCCAGCGCACCTGCATGTCGCGGGCCAGGCCCTTGCCGCGATCGGGCGAGGTGGCGAAGGCGGTGATGGTGGGGGGCATGGCGGCTCCGATTGTTAGGGCGGTGGAACAGGGCTCTCCGCTATGACGAGCGGCCAGCCCGCTTTCCGACAGGACCATACGGAAACGCGCCTCAGGCCGCGACGCCCTCCATACGGACAAAGCCACGCTTCAGGGCGGCAAAGCAATCCGCATCGATGGCGGTCCCCACGTCGGCCTCCATGATGGCGAAGGCCTGGCTGACGGGCATCGCCTTGCGATAGGGCCGGTCGGCGGTGAGGGCGTCGAAGATGTCCGAGGTGGTGACGATGCGCGTATCGCGGTCGATCTCGTCGGCCAAGAGGCCGAGCGGATAGCCCTTGCCATCGAGCCGCTCATGGTGGTCGCCCGCCACCCGCGCCACGTCCTGCAACGCCGCAATCTTGGAGAGAATGGTGCGACCCAGCCCGGGATGGCGCTTGATGGCGGCCCATTCGGCCTCGTCGAGCTTGCCATTCTTGTCGAGCACTGAGTTGGACACGCCCAGCTTGCCGATATCATGCAGCAAAGCCGCCCGGCGGATCCAGCGGCGCCGGTCGGGCGCGTAGCCCAGTTCCTCGGCAATCAGCTCGGCAAACAGGGCCACTCGGTCGCTATGCCCCGCTGTGAACGGGCTCTTGGCATCGACCACCCGGGCAAAGCCGGCGGCGATATCGTCGAGATAGTCTTCGTCGACCGCGCGCATCAACGATTTCGGTTCGAGATCGACCACCTTGACGTTGAGGTCATCGGCCAGCAGCGGCGCCCAGAACTGCGCGTCCTGCCCCAGCTCCGCCAGCAGCGCCGCCAGATCGGGATCGAACCAGCGGCCGGCGCGCGACGTCACCTCCGATATGGCCGCCTTCGCCCCGCCGCGCATGAAGAACACATCGGCCACCTGGGCCATCAGGGCGATGCGGCCGAAGAGCGAAATCCGCGTGCCCGTCAGCCCGAGCGGCTGGCCGCTGCCGTCCCAATGCTCGTCGAGATCGAGAATGCCTTGCGCCACGGCCTCGGAAAACCGCATGCTGCGGGCGATGTCGGCGCCGCGCTGGCAGCGGGTCTCGATCAGCTCGCGCGAGATTTCGCCGCCATTGCGGGCAATGTGGATCATCGCCTGCAGCCGCTCCACCAGCCCCGAATCCCGGCCGGTATGGGCGAGGAGAAACCGCAGGATTTCCGGCAGCCCGCTATCGACGCTCTTGTAGCCCGCCTTGAAGCTCAGATCGTCGGCCAGGTAGAGCTGGCAGATGCGCGCCGCATTGGAACTGCAGCCGATATCCTTGAGCAGCAGCGTGTAATAGAGGTCCGACAGTTCGGCTGGCGCCAGGCCCAGCCGCATCCCCACATGCATGCCAATCCAGCAGCAGCGCAGGCTGTGTCCGACCGGCTGCCCCTCAGTGATATCGAGGGCATAGCTGAGGGCACCGACGACTTCGGAGAGGTTGAGGGTGGATGTGGTCATGGGACACTCCCGATGCTGCGGGAACAATAGCGGGCAATGCTTAAGGGGAGTTTGGGGCAAAGCGCGCAACACAAAAGGCCGCCCGGCTTTCGCTTGCGGTTTCGGAGCGCAAGAGCGCCCGAGGTCACGGTGCAAAGCGGCCTTCGCCCCGACGGCTTGCGCCGCCTGTTTGAGTATTGAAGAGGCGAAAGCCGCTTCACACGAGCTGGTTTTTCCTGCGCACGCATCGAGCGGCCACCCTTTCGGGTTGGACATGGCGCTCGTCCCGCTCCGATGGGAAAGCCGTTCCGATACCGTCCTCATCGGCCGGGCCTTCCGGGCTCCCCATCGTCGCGTGACATCCCGCCGTCCGGCCGGTGGTCAGCATCCACGCAGGCGCCAGGCGACCCCGGCTGCCAGTCCCCCCGCCCGGCGCTTCGTCGGCGCCGCGTGTGTGGCGGGGATGGGCGAAGGATAAGGGAGGTGATTGGGGGCGGGGATAAGTTTTTTGCGATGAAGACAACGACGAGCATCATGACCACGGAGGTCGTCGGGTTGAACAGCGCCACCCGAACCTGCCACCACGACGTTCTGCCATACACCACCGGCCGTCACCCTCGGGCTTGACCCGAGGGCTCTTCACTTGACGATGTCGTCCCAGAGATCGCGCCATTCAGGATTGCGCTCCTCGATCAGCGCATGCTTCCAGTGGCTGTACCATCGCTTGAGCGACGTTTCGCGCTGAATGGCCGTGGCGATCTCGTCATACTGCTCGAAGTACACGAGACGCTTGATGTCGCGGGACTTCGTGTATCCTGCCGCCAAGCCTTCGCGGTGCTCGTAGACCCGGCGAACCAGGTCATTGGTCACACCGATATAGGTGCGCCCGCGTCGCATATTGGCAAGGATGTACACAAAGCCGCCCATTGCCGACATCTTGAAGTACAGAGCCCTCGGGTCAAGCCCGAGGGTGACACGCGGTGGGTGGACGGAATTTTGGGGGCGACCCTGCTGCGCTCGTGTGATCCAGCCCCAGCCGCATCCCCACATGTATTTGCTCCGCTCAGCGCAGTCGCAACTAACATCCTAAACCATGCGTTTCGCGATCGGGTGCCGGGGCAGTAAGCGTTCTCCAGTGGCACGACAGTGTCGGGCGTCGGCGGGTCGAGAGGGCTAAGCCCCTTGCAGCGCTTGGCTCAGAGTATCCTGGTCAAACCGTGCGCAGAGAAAGCGCAACTTAAGTTCCCCGCCGGCAAGGGCACTGAACTTGCGCCCGACGGAAGCATCAGGATTTATTACCGTGACTTCTCGCTCGGGGCCGAAAGTCGCGCGAAAAAGGTAGCGAAACAAACCGTCCATAATGTAGTCGTCATCGGCAACGCTGAGGCCGATGATTGACACTCCGCCTCCTCGAATGTTCAGCATTTCGGGCCGGTACCAGAGTGAGCATAGAAGCCGGGTGTCAACAGCCTTCCCGTATCCGGGCAGGACTAGAAGCGGCCAAACGGCATCCACCATAGCCCTGAGAGGACGCCATCTATCGGAGTCGTGAAGACGAACTGAAGAATATATTTCCTTCTGCATCGCGTTGTCTCATAACCTAATGGTTCGTAGTCCGAACCTGGCTGCCACGGCCTAAGTGGATCCGGTTTTTCGATCCAGTTTATCGAGCCGTGCAATTTCAGTATCTGAACAGTGTCGATCTTCCATTCATAGGTGTAGCTGGTGCCCACGTAGTTCAGGACACTCTCCAATAGAATGTCCCAGTTGAAGGTCACCACAATATCCCCTGGTTTCAGGTCTTTTGCGAACTCCAAGTAGTACGTTGGCACCGATTGCGGCTTCGGAGTAGCAAGAGCGATGGCCTTCGCCAGGTAGAATTTTAGCGCAACGCGCTCCTTCGAGCCCTCATTGCTCCATCGCTCGCCTCCGGCATACTCACGAAGTTCCATAAAATCTAGGAACGTGCAGAACCTTGCAAACTCCTCGGCATCCGGCGAGCCATTTAGGTCGACGTCTACGCTCTCTGCCCACCAGGAAATGCGTTCAAAAAGTCCTGGGCTTTCCGCTCTGAACAGTGCTGCGGCTTGGGGGAGCAACGAGTTCGTCAAAGGCAGCCCCGCAGCAGCGGAAAAGCCAGCCCCTAAGAAGAATATTCGTCCTTGGTCGATAGCTGATTTTGTGAGCACCAAACGAACACCGCGAGGATGGGGTGACAATGCCAGTGGTTTGGCAGTGGGGACATTGGCCGTCAAGTTGACGCAGCAATGCCCTGCTGTCGTGCGTATTCGCAGTGGACTATTTCTTTAGAGCCGCTGAGCGACCAAACATTCGAACATCGGCCGCAATGGCGGCAAACTGCTCCGACGCCGCAAATTTCGTTGGGTTGTCTTCAACGTATTTTGCGACCTTGGCCTGCTGCGCCGGAGACATGCGCTTCATCGCATCAGCGGTGCCAGCGGCCTTTTCCCTAAAGAGATCTACGAGTCCCGCGGGGACGGTAAATGTTCCTGGCTTCAGGATGCCATGCTTCACATGAACTTTCGTGCCGAGCCATTCATTTTGCCCCTTCTGTATCATCCCAAAGATGCTGAAACGCCCCAACTTTGCGTAAGTCATCAGGGAACGATCTGACCCGACGATGTCTAGCGTTATCGCGCCGGTCATGAACCTGTTGATGTTGGTTGGAAGGTCGTGAAGCGTCGTCTCTTCGATCACGTCCAGAATTAACAAATGCTGCTCGAACTGGCCCGGATGCGGAGCCTTGTCCGTCAGAAAGTCGTGCCATTTCGCCTCGGCAAGATTCATCAGTTCGTCTTGCTCGGGCGTGTAGTTTGCGTTTTCGTTGCGCCCACGGGCAAACTTAAGAACCCTCCAAGAGACCGAGGCGCAAAACTTCAGCAACCACTCACGATATGCAATGTGATTGTCACCACCTTGCCAAGGATAGAATACTCGCGTGGCAAACGCCGTCTCCAAGCTACTGAAGCGAGCTTCGCACTTGCCGCAAAGCCAGTGGAACTTGAGGCCATCCTGAACCCGGCGATTTGGGTTATCTGTGTGGCGAATATGCCCGGTGCCCGAGCGCCCTCGGAGCCAACGGAAAACGAACGCTGGGAGTACGTGGCTCTCCATCAGCCGTTCGTCACAGCCGCAAAATGCGCACTTTCCGAAGTATTCTCCAGCGTTGACAGGCAAAGTCGCTAACTTCCATGTTGCGAGTTCCTCATAGCAGAGGATCGCTGTTCGTCGCCATCGCGTTCGGGCTTCCCTTCCCCTCCCACTTCCGCTAGACAGCCCACCTAACCACCCGGTCCAAGCCTTCCCGAAGCGCCGCAACGCCCTGTTGCCGTGCGCATACGGTGCGGGTGGTCACGAGCCGGGTGATTCTTTCTCGCCCGACCCTGCGTTTCCGGACGCGCCTTAGAGTTGAGCGAGCACCATGCCAAAACGTACCGATATCAAATCGATCCTCATCATCGGTGCGGGTCCGATCATTATCGGGCAGGCCTGCGAGTTCGACTATTCCGGCACCCAGGCGTGCAAGGCGCTCAAGGAAGAGGGCTACCGGATCATCCTGGTGAATTCGAACCCGGCGACGATCATGACCGATCCGGACCTGGCCGATGCGACATACATGGAGCCGATCACCCCCGAAGTGGTCGCCAAGATCATCGAGAAGGAGCGCCCCGATGCGCTGCTGCCCACCATGGGCGGCCAGACGGCGCTGAACTGTGCGCTTTCCCTACGCAAGATGGGCGTGCTGGAGAAATTCGGCGTCGAGATGATCGGCGCCACGGCCGAGGCCATCGACAAGGCGGAAGATCGCGAACTGTTCCGCGATGCCATGAAGAAGATCGGGCTCGAAACGCCCCGTTCCATGCTGGCGCACAACACCATCGAGGCGTTGCAGGCGCTCGAAGTGATCGGCCTGCCCTGCATCATTCGCCCCAGCTTCACCCTGGGCGGCACCGGCGGCGGCATTGCCTATAACCGCGAGGAATACCTCGCCATCGTCGAGAGCGGCGTCGATGCCAGCCCGACCAATGAAGTGCTGGTCGAGGAAAGCGTGCTCGGCTGGAAAGAGTACGAAATGGAAGTTGTCCGCGACAAGAAGGACAACTGCATCATCGTCTGCTCGATCGAGAATATCGACCCGATGGGCGTCCATACCGGCGATTCCATCACCGTCGCCCCGGCGCTGACGCTGACCGACAAGGAATACCAGATCATGCGCGACGCCTCGCTGGCGGTTCTGCGCGAGATCGGCGTCGAAACCGGCGGCTCCAACGTGCAGTTCGGCATCAATCCTGCCGATGGCCGCATGGTCGTCATCGAGATGAACCCGCGCGTGTCGCGTTCCTCGGCGCTGGCCTCCAAGGCCACCGGCTTCCCGATCGCCAAGGTCGCGGCGCGGCTGGCTGTCGGCTATACGCTGGACGAACTCGACAACGACATTACCGGCGGCATGACCCCGGCCTCGTTCGAGCCCACCATCGACTATGTCGTCACCAAGATCCCGCGCTTTGCCTTCGAGAAGTTCCCCGGCGCCGACAACCGCCTGACCACCGCGATGAAGTCGGTCGGCGAAGCCATGGCCATCGGCCGCACCTTCCAGGAATCGCTGCAAAAGGCGCTGCGCTCGCTCGAAACCGGCCTCACCGGCCTCAACGAAATCGGCATTCCCGGCCTTGGCGAAGGCGAAGACCGCAATGCCATCAAGGCGGCGCTCGGCACCCCGACGCCCGATCGGCTGCTGCATGTGGCCGAGGCCATGCGTAAGGGCCTGACCGTCGAGGAAATCCACGAAGCCTGCAAGATCGACCCGTGGTTCCTCGAGCAGATGCTGGGCATTGTCGAGACCGAGAACAAGGTCAAGCAATTCGGCCTGCCGCAGGATGCGGTCAACCTGCGCTCGCTCAAGGCCATGGGCTTTTCCGACGCGCGGCTGGCCCAGCTCGCCAATGTGAAGGCGAGCGATGTGCGCAAGCTCCGCCATTCGCTGGAGGTCCGCCCGGCCTATAAGCGTATCGACACCTCGGCCGCCGAATTCGCCTCGCCCACGGCCTACATGTATTCGACCTATGAAGTGCCGTTCAACGGCAAGGTGGACGACGAAGCGCGCCCGTCCGACCGCAAGAAGGTGGTGATCCTCGGCGGTGGTCCGAACCGCATCGGCCAGGGCATCGAATTCGACTATTGCTGCTGCCATGCCGCGTTTGCGCTCAGCGATGCCGGCTACGAGACCATCATGGTCAACTGCAACCCCGAAACCGTCTCGACCGACTACGACACCTCCGATCGCCTCTATTTCGAGCCGCTGACCGAGGAAGACGTCATCGAAATCCTGCTGACCGAAAAGCAGAACGGGACGCTGCATGGCGTGATCGTGCAGTTTGGCGGCCAGACACCGCTGAACCTGGCCGAAGCGGTGCAGAAGGCCGGCGTGCCGATCCTGGGCACCCAGCCCGACGCCATCGACCTGGCCGAAGACCGTGACCTGTTTTCGAAGCTGCTCAACAAGCTGGAACTGACCCAGCCCAAGAACGGCATCGCCTACTCGCTTGAGCAGGCCCGCCTTGTCGCCGAACGTCTGGGCTACCCGCTGGTGATCCGCCCCAGCTACGTTCTGGGTGGCCGCGCCATGGCCATCGTGCACTCGGCCAACGAGTTCGAGCGCTATGTGCAGGACACGCTGACGGGCCTGGTGCCGCCGGACATCCTGCAGCGCTACCCCAACGACAAGACCGGCCAGATCAACTCGGTGCTATCGGACAACCCGCTGCTGTTCGATGCGTATCTCTCCGGCGCCATCGAAATCGACGTCGACGCCCTTTGCGATGGCAAGGACGTCTTCGTTGCCGGCATCATGGAGCATATCGAAGAGGCCGGCATTCACTCCGGCGACTCGGCCTGCTCCCTGCCCCCGCGCAGCCTCTCGCCCGCGGTCATCGAAGAACTCAAGCGCCAGACCCGCGAACTCGCTTTCGCCCTCAAGGTCGGCGGGTTGATGAACGTCCAGTATGCCTACAAGGACGACACGATCTACCTCATCGAAGTGAACCCGCGCGCCTCGCGTACGGTGCCCTTCGTGGCCAAGGTCATCGGCGAGCCCATCGCCAAGATCGCCTCGCGCATCATGGCCGGCGAAAGCCTTGCCAGCTTCAATCTCACCGAGAAGAAGCTCAAGCATATCGCCGTCAAGGAAGCCGTGTTCCCGTTCAACCGCTTCCCGGGCGTCGATACGGTGCTTGGCCCGGAGATGAAATCGACCGGCGAAGTCATCGGCCTCGACACCGATTTCGCCATGGCCTTCGCCAAATCGCAGATGGGCGCCGGCTCCAAGGTGCCGCAGTCCGGCACCGCCTTCATCTCGGTGCGCGATGCCGACAAGCAGTATATCGTGGACATGGCGCGGCACCTGGTCGAGGGCGGCTTCACCATCCTCGCCACCGGCGGCACCGCCAAATACCTGGTCGAGAATGGCGTTGCCGCCACCAAGATCAACAAGGTGCTCGAAGGCCGTCCGCATATCGTGGATTCGATGAAGAATGGCGGCGTGCAGCTGGTGATCAACACCACCGATGGCATGAAATCGATCAGCGACAGCCGCGACATCCGCCGCACCGCCTTGCTGAGCAAGATCCCCTACTACACCACCATCGACGGCGCCCTCGCCGCCGTAGAAGGGATCGTGGCTTTGCAGAAGGGGAGCCTCGTGGTTCGCCCGCTGCAGGACTATTTCGCGGCTTAGGCCTCTGCCTCTCCGCGGCCACTGCGCGGCACCTCCCCCTCGACGGGGGAGGCTAGGAGGGGGTGTGGGAGCCCCGATTTGCATCGTGGCCAGCCGCCCCCCACCCTTGATCCCTCCCCGCAAGGGGGAGGGTGTCGACTGAGGACACTGACGTTGACACTTCGGGCGCCTCACCTATAGTCCCGCCACCATGATGATGATCCAGTCCACCAAGTTCGCAGTGTTCCTCGGCGCCTGATGGCGCCCTTTTCGGGCACTCGTTGAGCGGTTCCCGCTCGATCCGGCCGCAGCAGCGGCCTTGCGAACTTATGGATTTTCCAATGCCTGACAGCATTCCCGCGCTCACCGCAGCGCAGATCGACGCATTCATCACCGACGGTTTCATCCGCATCGACAACGCCTTCCCGCGCGAACTGGCCGAGCAAGGCCGCCCTATCCTGTGGAAGGCGACCGGTTGCGACCCGGACAATCCGGCCACCTGGACCAAGCCCGTCATCCGGCTGGGCGGCTATTCCGACCTGCCCTTCCGCCAGGCCGCCAATACGGCCACGCTCGTTTCGGCCTTTGACCAGCTCGTGGGCAAGGACAGGTGGGCGCCGCCACAGGGGCTGGGTACCTTTCCAGTGCGTTTCCCCTCGCCCGACGAGCCCGGCGACGACGGCTGGCATATCGACGGCAGCTTCACCGACGACGATTTCAAGGATTTCCTCGATATCCGGGCCAACATCGTTTCCAAGGGCCGGGCGCTGCTGATGCTGTTCCTGTTTTCCGACGTCGGGGAAGACGATGCGCCCACGCGTATCCGGGTTAGTTCGCATCTGGAGGTCGCGCGTTACCTGGCGCCGGCGGGCGACGCCGGCCGATCGCTCCGCGACATGATCGCCGACCGGTCGGACTGGTTCGACACCGGCCACGAGGCATTGGCCACAGGTCCGGCCGGCACGGTCTATCTCTGCCACCCGTTCCTGGTGCATGCCGCGCAGAAACACCGCGGCAAGGCGGTCAAGTTCATGGCCCAACCGCCATTGATGCCGCGGGGCGAGCTGCAGCTCGAGCGGGCCGATGGCGACTATTCGCCGGTGGAATTGGCGATAAGGGTGACGCTGGGCAAGTAGTGAGACTGGATGGGCGGGATTGCCCCGCCCATCCTATCAGCCTCATCCTGAGCCTGTCGAAGGACGAGGTCGTGGCAAGATCGGTTTGCCCGACCTCGTGGTTCGACAAGCTCACCATGAGGACTCAGCGGGGCCTATCAAAACGCCGCCTCGGCCCCTTCGCGGAAGAACGCTGCCACCTCTGCCAGCGCGCCGTCGACCATGTCGTCGTCTACGTCGAGATGGGTGACCCAGCGCTGGCGGCCATAGCCCAGCATGCCCACGCCCCGGCTTTGCAGGAAATCGGTGAAGCGCTTGTCGAGGCGGTCTTCGACATCGACGAAGACGATATTGGTATCGGGCATGACGACCTTGAGCGACGGGAACGCGGCCAGGCCCTCGGCTAGCCGGCGGGCCCGGCGATGGTCATCGGCGAGGCGCGCGACATTGTGGTCGAGGGCATAGAGGCCCGCGGCCGCCAGCACACCAGCCTGTCGCATGCCGCCGCCCAGCATCTTGCGGTGCCGGCGCGCGGTATCGATCAGGTCCTGCCGCCCGACCAGCACCGAGCCGACCGGGGCGCCGAGCCCTTTGGACAGGCAGATCGACACACTGTCGAATGGAGCGGTGAAGCTCTTGATATCGAGGCCGAGCGCCACGCAGGCATTGAAGGCCCGGGCGCCATCGAGGTGAAGGCCTAGATTGTGGCGGCTGGCGATATCGGCCACCTGGCGCATGTAGTCGACCGGCAGGATCTTGCCGCCAAAGGTGTTTTCCAGCGCAATGACCCGCGTGCGGGCATAGTGATGATCGTCCGGCTTGATGGCCTTCTCGATATAGCCCAGGTCCATCGTGCCATCGGCCTGATGCGCAATCGGCTGCGGCTGGATAGAACCCAGCACGGCCGCGCCGCCCGCCTCGTGGCTATAGAGATGGGCATCCTGCCCGGCGATATACTCGTCGCCTCTGCCGCAATGGCTCATCAGCGCCAGCAGGTTCGATTGCGTCCCCGAGGGCAGGAAGATCGCCGCATCCTTGCCCAGCGTCGCCGCCATGCGCTGCTCCAGCCTGATAACGGTTGGATCGTCGCCGAACACGTCGTCGCCCACCTCGGCATCGGCCATGGCGGCGCGCATGCCGGCAGACGGCCGGGTCACGGTATCGGAGCGAAAATCGTAGCGGATGGTGTTCATGTGAGATGGCTCTCAGTAGCCCTCACCCTGAGCCTGTCGAAGGGCGAGGGCGTGGCGAGATACGGTGCCACGACCTGGTGGTTCGACAAGCTCACCATGAGGTCTACTCAGAGCTCGAGCTTTTGTCGATCAGACAGGCTTCCGGGCCACCACCAGCATGCCTTCGATGGGCGTGCCGCGATCCTGACGCAGCGTCGCCAGTTCGAAGCGCAGCACGTCGAGCCCCGCCTCTTCCAAAGCCTGTCGCGTCGCGGCGACGCCATGGGCATAGCGCAGTGAGGCCCGCAGGAAGACCGGCTCTTCCCCCTCATGCGCTTCGAGCGAAAAGGCCAGCAACCCGCCCGGCATCATGGCGGGAACCACCGCCGCCAAAACCGGCGGCAGGGCGCCGCAATAGATGAAAACGTCTGCCGCGGTCACCAGGTCAGCGTTCGGCGCGCGGCCGGCCAGAAACGCCACCAGTTCGGCCTTTTCCAGCCGGTCATAGATGCCCTTGCGCGCCGTCTCGGCAATCATCGCCGCCGATACGTCTATCCCCTCGAGAAAGGCCACCCTGGCGCGCAATTGCAGCCCCATCAGCCCGGTGCCGCAGCCGAGATCCAGCGCCCGCGCGAAGCTGGCAATGCCCAGCCGAGCCATTTCCTGGTTCACGAGGTCGTCGAGCATCTCCGGGACACGATAGCCGAGCCGCTCCACGAGCGACTGCTCGAACTTGGGGGCATATTGGTCGAACAGCGCTTCGACATAGCTGACTGCCGTGCCATCGGCCGCCCGCCCTGCCCCGTGCGCCGCCAGCTTGAGACCTGCCCCGAACACGCCCGTATCATCGAGCGCTTCGAGGTGACGCCATGCCGAGATGGCGCCAGCGACGTCGCCGGACTTTTCGGCGTAGCCTCCCAGCATATCCCAGCCCGCGGCCCAGCCGGGGACGATTTCGAGCGCCTGTGTCATCAGGTCGGCCGCCGCGGCGTGGTCGCCGCTCTCGGCCAGCATCTTTGCATAGCCGGCACGACGGTCGGCGATGACATCGCCGGAGGAATGGAACGCCTTGGTCAAGACGAAGTGATCTCTGGGGGCAAGCGGGCCCGATCGCCCGGCGCGCGGGGGTTTGCCGCAAATCGGGACGGAAAGCAAGCTCCAGCCCGCAGTGCAAAATGCGGGTGCGACCATAGTGCCGGTTTGCAGCGCGCGGTTTTGCGGTATTGTGGCTTTGTCCGGTTCGACGCTCAGGTGTCGCGCCGCGACAGGACGCCCCGGCACGAGACTTCTCGCAATGTCCCGCTCGCCGGTTCCGCGTCAGCGCCAGGCTGCGACAGCCTGGGGCAAATACTTGACGACGTTATGTTTTGCCCTGGCAGGAGCCCATTCCCGCCGGGCCATTTGTCATGTGTAAACAGTTATTGAACGCCAAATTTTTTCGGGCTACGCTCCCCTGATCGAATATTGCGGCCGACCGATCTGATCCTGCGAATTCCATTCGCCGCCTGCTGACGTCACTTTCCGATATTTCGATATCACTCCGTCCATGGCCAATAGTGGCCCTGGACCGCCTACAGCAGCGACTGCACGAGGGAACGCGCATCATGGCAACTGGCACCGTAAAGTGGTTCAACGGCCAAAAAGGCTACGGCTTCATTCAGCCCGACGAAGGCGGGGCGGACGTGTTCGTCCACATCTCCGCCGTTCAGCGCTCGGGCCTGAATGGTCTCGACGAAGGCCAGAAGGTCACCTACGAAATCGTCAAGGACAAGCGGACCGGCAAATCCGCCGCCGACAATCTGACTGCCGCCTGACCGATCAGGCCGGACTTCGCGAAAGGGGCGCATCCACTTGGAGGGGATGCGCCCCTTTCGTTTTTTGCGGGGGCAGGGCACGCAATTGCTTGTCCCTTAACCAGTCCAGGTTTACTAAATAGCCATCCGCCTGCGGCGGGCCGGCGAAAGGCGTCTTTTCGTGAATGCAATGATCGAACCGCGGTCCGCGGATGAAGGCGTTTCTGCCACGCTCAACCGCGCCAAGGCCCTGGTTGAGATCCGCGACTTCGATTCTGCAATATTGCTGTTCCATCAACTGCTTGACCGCGATCTCGACACCCCGTTGCGGGGCGAGGTGCTGACCAATCTGGGCGTGGCGCTGTGCATGTCGGTCCACGGCAAGCGCGATGCGGCCGCGGTCGCCAAGCTCAGCCAGGCGCGCGATTTGCTGGCAACGGCGGTGCCCTGTCGCCCGCGCGGTTTCATGCCAGCCGCATGGGCAACCACCCGGGCCAACCTGGCCGTGGTGTGCCTTGCCCGCTATGAGGCCAGCGGCAGTCGCGACGACCTGATGGCGGCTCACCTGGCGCTGGATGGCGTCGAGCAGGCCATCCAGGAGGCAGGCGATACGGCAATGCAGGATTGGGTGCTCGCGATCAGGGACCAGCTGGCCGATCTGGGTGACCGGCGGGCAAGCCGCCGCCGCTAGCCGCGTCCCAGTTCTTCGCTGCGCTTGCGGGCGGCCTCGGTCGTCGTCTCGATGAGCGGCGTCAGCCCCTCCATCAACACGGCAAGGCCGGCGGCCGTGGTGCCATTGGGCGAAGTCACATTCTGGCGCAGCACGGCAGGCGTCGCCGGATCGGCCTCCAGCAGGGCAGCCGAGCCAATAACGGTCTGGCGCGCCAACTGTTCAGCGATGGCATCAGGCAGGCCGAGCTTCTTGCCCGCAGCGGCCAGCGCCTCGACCAGATGGAACACATAGGCTGGACCGGAGCCCGACACTGCGGTCACCGCATCAAGCTGACCTTCGTCATCGAACCAGACCACGGGGCCGGCTGCCTTGAGCAGGGCTTCGGCAACCTCACGACCGTCCGGTCCCACTTCGGGGCCGGCAACGGCGCCAGTAATGCCCTTGCCGATCTGGGCCGGTGTATTGGGCATGGTGCGAACCACCCGGCCCATGTCGAGACCGCGCGACAAGCGCGCGATATCGATGCCGGCGGCGATGGAAATGGCGAGGGTCTGCGGCCCGATGACCGGCCGCAGCGATTCCATGACGGGATCGATGACCTGTGGCTTGACCGCCAGCACCAGCACATTGGGCTGCAGGCCTGCAGCCTCGGCGTTGAGCGTCAGGCCATAGTCGGCCGCCAATTCACGGGCAGGATCACCCGGATTGGGATCGACCAAGAGAAGGTTGCTTGCCGGCAGGCCCGCATCGAGCCAGCCGCGAGCCAGCGCCAGGCCCATCTTGCCGGCGCCCACCAGCATGACCGGGCCGATGTGACGAAGCGACACGCTCACGCTTCGCCGACCGTTTCGAACATGACATGGCTCAGCGCATCGGCGGCCGTCTTGCCGGCCCACACGACGAACTGGAACGCTTGGTAATAAAGATCGCAGCTATCGGTGGCCGAGCGCAGCAGCGCCTCGCATTGCTGCGGCGACACATCGGCGCCACCGGTCAGCAGGTGCGAATTGCGGAACAGCACCACGCCTTCCTTGTTCCAGATGTCGAAATGGCCGATCCACAGCTGCTCATTGATGAGCGAAATCAGTTGCTTGATCTCGGAACGGCGACCTTCGGGCACCTTGAGATCGAACGCACAGGCAATGTGCAGGCTCTCGAGGTCTTCCATCCAGTTGAACGAGACGTGGTAATCCGACCAGCCGCCCCGCACCGAGATCGATATCTCGTCGGCATCCTGCCGCTCGAAAGTCCAGTCGTTGATCGAAGCGATGTGCTCGATAATGTCCACCGGGTGGACATTGCGATCGGGCTCGACTTGCAGAAGTGACATCGACGGTTCCGTCCGTTAACCGGCAGCTTTTGGGTACTCAGGGAACTGTACGCACACACAAGGGGCTTACGAATCGTCCTGATGAGTTGACCCTACACCGCCCCACTGATTCAGGGGACGCAACGCAGGCCGCGGACGGCAATCTCTTGTGGATGACGATGAGCGCCGCAGGGTTAACGAACGATTAACGACGCACGCTTGTGAACAGGCAGATGCGTATCAAAACAAGCCATGTGCATCGGCCCAGCCGGTGCTCAGCGCTTCCTGCCAGACGGCGAAACCATTGCCAGCCGCCTGCCGGCCGGCAGCGTGATGGTCGTATTCCACCACGCGAAGGCTGGTCAGCCATTTGCCGTTGCGCCGCTCGACCACGGCATAGCGCGCATCGGGCGAGCCATGCACGAGCTGGAGGCCCACGCTGCCCGGATTGATGATCTGCCGACCGTCGCGCAGGCGGACGGAGCGGGCAATATGGGTATGGCCGCACAGCATGACCGGATAATCGACACCCGCGGCGACCTGGGTCACCGCAGCCTCACCCGGCAGGGTGGTCCGGCGATCATGATACCAGCCATCGAGCCAGGGCTCGTCGTCGCTGGCGGGCGTGCCGTGGCAGAGAAAGACCTCGCCATTGAACACGGATGTGTCCGGCATGGCCGCGAGCCAGGCCAACTGGTCGGCGCGCAGGCGGCTGAGGGCGAAACGGTCGGCAGCGTCCAGATCGCGGTTGTCGCGCTGACCCTGGGCCAGCCAGCGATCATGATTGCCGCCGATGACGGGGCCATCGAGCGCCATCAGGCGGTCGGCAGCGCCGGCCGGATCAAGCGGGCCGCTGACATGGTCGCCCAGGCACAAGGTCGCGTCGACTGCCTGCGTGGCAATATCGGCCAGCACAGCGTCCAGCGCCATGGCATTACCATGCACGTCGGAGATAACGGCGAAGCGCAAGGCTAGTTGGTCTTGGACTTGGGGCCCTTGAGGGCGGCCAGTTCCTTGCGCAGCGCGTCGATCTCTTCGCCCTGCACCTGCACCAGTTCACGCAGCGCGTCGAAATCCTCGCGCTTTACCAGGTCCATATCGGCCACAAAGCGTTGCGCCTGGCCCTTGACGGCGGTCTCGACCTCGCGACGCACGCCATCGGCAACGCCGGCGGCCTCGTTCATCAATCGGCCAAGATCGTCGAAGATCCTGCTGTTCTGGCTCATCGCATACCCATTCGGTTCGGCCCCTTACTCCAATACTTAGGATACGCCCGCCGACTTGACCAGAGAGGCCGAAGCGGTGATGGTCCGGCCGATTGCCGCAGGAGCTGGTTTTGCCCTTCCCCGATATCAATCCGATCGCCTTTGCCCTCGGGCCGTTTGCCGTGCGCTGGTATGCCCTGGGCTACCTGTTCGGTGTGGGCCTTGGCGCCGCCTATGGCTATCTGCTGCTGGCCAATAGCCGGCTCTGGCACAAGGGCGAGCCCCCTTTCGCGGCCAGGGAGATCTGGGACTTCGCCTTCTGGACCATGCTGGCCATCGTGATCGGCGGGCGGGTCGGCTATGTGCTGTTCTACAACCTGCCCTATTACCTCGCGAACCCGACCGAGATCATCAACACGCTCGATGGCGGGATGAGCTATCACGGCGGCATGTTGGGGCTGATGCTGGCGGTGGTGCTGTTCACCTGGCGCAAGGGCAATGGCAACTGGCTGAGCGGGCTCGACCTGATCGCCTCGGTTTCGACCATCGGCATCTTCCTCGTGCGCATCGCCAATTTCATCAATGCCGAGCTCTATGGCGCCCCGACGAGCCTGCCCTGGGGCGTGATCTTTCCAACCGATCCCGAGCAACTGCCGCGCCATCCCAGCCAGCTCTATGAAGCCGCCCTCGAAGGGCTGCTGCTGTTCCTGGTCATTCGCGTGTTTACCCATGTCTTCTATAGCCTCCGCCGCCCCGGCATGGTCGCCGGCATCTTCGGCATCGGCTATGGCCTCTCCCGCGTCGCCGTGGAATTCGTGCGCCTGCCCGATAGCCAGATCGGTTATCTCTATGGCACCGGCTGGGTGACGATGGGCATGATGCTGAGCCTGCCCCTGGTGCTGGGCGGCCTGGTGCTGGTCGCCTGGGCGGGAACACGACGGGAGAGTTTGGTCCGTGGGTGACACTCCAGCCCCCACCCTGCCCGAGCTGATCGACATGCAGATCCGCACCAGCGGGCCGATGTCGGTCGCCAGCTATATGGCGCTCTGCCTGACCCATCCGACCAAGGGCTATTACAAGAGCGATGACCCGCTGGGTACGGCGGGCGATTTCGTCACCGCGCCTGAAATCAGCCAGATGTTCGGCGAGCTGATCGGCTTTTTCGTCGTCAATCTCTGGCAGCAGATGGGCAGCCCCAAGGCCTTCACCCTGCTTGAGCTCGGCCCTGGCCGCGGGACGCTGATGGCCGACATGCTGCGCGTCGCCTGCCGTGCCGAGGGGTTTCGCGACGCACTCGACCTGCGCCTGTTCGAGACCAATCCCGCGTTGATCGCCGAGCAGAATGCGCGTCTGGAGCCGTATGAGCCCAAGTGGATCGACAGCTTCGAGAAGGTGGGCGATGGCCCGCTGCTGGTGGTCGCCAACGAGTTCTTCGACGCCCTGCCGATCCGCCAATTCGTCCGCATGGAAGACGGCTGGCATGAGCGCATGGTGGGCCTGGGCGATGGCCAGCGCCGCTTCGGGCTCAACCCCACGCCAATCCCGGTGGCGGCCATGCCGGCGGCGGTCGCCGAGGCCGACATCAATGCCGTATTCGAGGTTGGGCTGGCCAATGGCGAGGTGATGAAGCGCCTGGCGGGGATCGTCTCGACCCAGGGCGGCGCGATTCTCGCCATCGATTATGGCTATGGCCGCACCCAGACGGGCGAAACGCTGCAGGGCGTGCGCAAGCATGCCTATGCCGATGTGCTGGATGCGCCGGGCGAGGTCGACCTCTCCGCTCACGTCGATTTCGAGGCGCTTGGCGCCGTCGCGGCCAAGGCCGGATTGGCCGTGCAGCCACTCGCCACGCAGGGGCAGTTCCTGACCCGGCTCGGCATCACCGAGCGGGCCAAGGCGCTGAGCGCCGCCAATCCGGGCTCGGCCGCCGACATTGCTGCCGCCAAGGCTCGCCTGACCGCGCCCGAGCAGATGGGAAATCTGTTCAAGGCTTTCTGCGCCGCCAGTCCGGGCCTGCAACCGCCGGGGTTTGAAGCATGACCGTGCATTACGAAGAGAGCGCCACGCTTGCCGACCTGCACCCCGTCCGCCACGGCTTTTTCGGCCGCAAGGGCGGCAGCTCACTGGGCGCCTTCGCCGAGAACAATATGTCGATCGCGGCGGGCGACGAACCGCGGGCGGTCGACATCAACCGCACCGCCGCCGCCGAGGCGCTCGGCTTCCGTCGCAACCAGTTGTTCCTGCTCAAGCAGGTGCATTCCAACCGTGTCCATCGCCTGAGCGCCTACCCCACCGACGATCTGCCCATCGAAGCGGATGCCATGGTGACGCGCCAGCCCCTGCTGGCTTTGGGCATCCTGACCGCCGACTGCACGCCGATCCTGCTTGCCGACCAGCAGGCTGGCGTCGTCGGCGCAGCGCATGCCGGCTGGCGCGGCGCCGTCGACGGCATTGTCGGCAACACGGTCGAGGCGATGGTGGAGCTGGGTGCCGACCCGGCCAATATCGTTGCCGCGATCGGCCCGACCATTTCGGGTGAGAACTATGAGGTGGGCCCCCACTTCATGGAGGACTTCACCAAGCTCCGGCCAGATGGCTGGCGGCATTTTTCCACCCGCAATGGTGGTCGGGCGCATTTCGACCTGCCCGGCTTTGTGATGGCGGAGCTGGAGCGGGCCGGCGTCAGCCAGGTCGAGCGCGTCGGTGGCTGCACCTATGGTGCGCCCGAGCAGTATTTCTCGCACCGCTATGCCACGCACCAGGGCGGCACGACGGGGCGGCAGATCGCCATTATCGGGCTGGTATAGAGGCGAGATCGCTTCGTTTACCCAAAATCGCCCCTCATCCATTTGTTGCGTTGCGAGTCCTCGAACGACTCGATAAAGGTGCCCCGAAACTGGACGGCCCTCTCCCCGGGGCCGGTTGAGACAGGATCGTGCCCATGAAGCTGGTGACCGGCAACTCCAACCGAGCCCTCGCCCAGGCCGTCGCCAGTTATCTCGAACTGCCCCTCACCGATTGCACCGTCAAGCGCTTCGCGGACAAGGAAGTCTATGTCGAGGTGCATGAGAATGTGCGCGGCGAAGACGCCTTCATCCTGCAGTCGACCAGCTATCCGGCCAATGACAACCTGATGGAACTGCTGATCCTGATCGACGCGCTCCGGCGCTCGTCGGCTCGCCGGATCACCGCAGTGCTGCCCTATTTCGGCTATGCGCGACAGGACCGCAAATCGGCGCCGCGCACGCCCATCTCGGCCAAGCTGGTATCCAACCTCATCACCCAGGCCGGCGCCAACCGCGTGCTGACGCTCGACCTGCATGCCGCCCAGATCCAGGGCTTTTTCGACATCCCGACCGACAACCTGACTGCCGCGCCCGTCATGGTGCGCGACATCCAGGACAATTACGACGTCAAGAACGTGATGATCGTGTCGCCCGACGTGGGCGGCGTGGTGCGGGCGCGCAACGTGGCAGGCCGCATCGGGGCAAACCTCGCCATCGTCGACAAACGCCGTCCGCGCGCCGGCGTCTCCGAAGTGATGAACATCATCGGCGACGTCGAAGGCCAGACCTGCATCATGATCGACGACATCGTCGATAGCGGCGGCACGCTGGTCAACGCCGCCGAGGCCCTGCTCAAGGCCGGGGCCAAGGAAGTGTCGGCCTACATCACCCACGGCGTGCTGTCCGAAGGCGCCTCCGAGCGCATCGCCGCCAGCAAGCTCAAGGAACTGGTGGTCACCGACTCCATCGAGGAAACCGACGCCACCCGCGGCGCCGGCAATATCCGCCGCATGTCCATCGCCCCGCTGATCGGCGAAGCCGTCGCCCGCACGGCGAGCGAGCAGAGCGTTTCGAGCCTGTTCGACTGATCCAGCCACGCCCTCGTCCTTCGACAAGCTCAGGATGAGGTCTACTGGGACCGCAGAGTAGACCTCATGGTGAGCCTGTCGAACCACGAGGTCGTGGCACTATTTCCCCTCCGACGTCGAAATCGCCAATCCTCGCACGACATTGCCCTGAAAGGGCTATGCTGCCCGCAAGGAGACGCGCGATGAAATTTCTGATGATGCTGTTTGCCGACGAGAAGATCGGCGCTTCCTTCCCGCGTGAAGAAATGGCCAAGGCCATGGAGCAGATGTACGCCTACCAGCAGACGCTGGAAAAGGCCGGCGCTTTCGTTTCCACGGCCGCATTGATGCCGACCTGGGATGCGCGGACCATCGGTATCGAGGACGGCCAGCTCAAGCTGCATGACGGCCCCTATGCCGAAACGCGCGAACAGCTCGGCGGCTATTACATGATCGAGGCGCCCGATATGGAAACGGCCATCGAGCTGGCCGCTTTGTGCCCGGCTGCAAGCTGGGGCAAGATCGAAATCCGGCCCTTCCGCGAAGGATTTTGACCCTGGGCGAAGAATCTTCGCCTGCCATTCGAGCATAGCTCTCATGGCCTTCTCGCCTAAAATCGCTCCACCGGAGCGATTTTCTGAAGAAAGTCGGCTCGAAGAGTAAAAAGCCGTCGCGGCCCGCCGACATTGTTGCATCGGAGCATGTCGCACCGACCACATGAGGACAATCCAATGCGCTACATGATGATCATCCACCACGACGACGAAGCCATGGCCAAGGCCCCGCAGCGCGAGCTTTGGGCGGAATATGCTGCCTTCAACGAGGCCCTGCAGAAGGCCGGCGCCGGCTTTTCGAGCGGCCTGCGCCTGAGCGGCGCCAAGGACGGCACCGTGGTGCGCAGCCGGGCCGGCAAGACCGATGTGCTCGACGGCCCCTATGCCGATACGCGCGAGCAACTGGCGGGCTACTTCTTCATCGACGTTGATGATATCGAGCAGGCGGTGGAATGGGCCAACCGCTGCCCCAGCTCGAAATACGGTGCCATCGAGATCCGCCCCATCGTCGAGCAGAACGCACGCTGATGGGAGACGTGGCGCACCAGGCGGCCGAGCGGGTTGCCCGTGACAGCTATGGTCGCCTGGTCGCCTTTCTCGCCGCCCGCACCCGCGACGTGGCAGGCGCCGAGGATGCGCTGGCGGAGGCCTTTGCCAGCGCGCTCAAATCCTGGCCGGCGGACGGTGTACCCGACAATCCCGATGCGTGGCTGCTGACCGTCGCTCGCCGTCGCCAGACCGACGCGATACGACGGCGGCAGACCCGCACAGCCGGGGAGGTTCATATCCAGCTCATGAGTGAGGAAATCGAAGAAGCAGCCGCCAATCCCGAGGTGATTCCCGACCGTCGCCTGGCGCTGATGTTTGCCTGCGCCCATCCCGAGATCGAAGCCGGCATGCGGGCACCGCTGATCCTGCAAACCATTCTGGGTCTGTCAGCGATCGACATCGCCGCCGCCTTCCTCATCCCGCCGGCCACCATGGGTCAGCGGCTGGTGCGCGCCAAGGCGCGCATCAAGGAGGCCGGAATACCCTTTGCCATTCCCGAACGCGAGGACCTGGCCGAACGGCTCGATGCCGTGCTCGAAGCCATTTATGCCGCCTATGCCAAGGGCTGGACCGAAATCGGCGATACCGCCGCCGAGCGGCTGGCCGATGAGGCCATCTGGCTGGGGCGGCTCGTGGTGAGCCTGCTGCCCGACGAGGCCGAGGCCAAGGGCATGCTGGCGCTGATGCTCTATGCCGAGGCCAGGCGGCAGGCCCGGCGCGACGCGGACGGCGCCTATGTGCCACTCGAAGAGCAGGATGTGGCCCTCTGGGACGAACCGCAGATCCTGGCGGCCGAGGCCCTGCTGCGCAGCGCCAACCGAACAGCGGGGCCAACCGGACGCTACCAGATAGAAGCAGCGATCCAGTCGGCGCATGTGGCCCGCCGGGTGACGGGACGACCCAACTGGGACGCCGTCGTGGCGCTCTATGACGTGCTGCTGGGCCTGACCCACTCGCCCGTCGCTCTGCTCAACCGGGCCGCCGCACTGGCCGAGACCGACGGAGCCGAGGCAGCCTTGGCAAATCTTGATGCCATAGCCGGTGATCGGCGCATGGAAAGCTACCAGCCTTATTGGGCAGCCCGGGGCAACCTCGCGGCCAGGGCCGGCCGCAAGTCAGAGGCCCATGATGCGCTCACCCTCGCCATCGGCCTCGCCACCGACGATGCCGTGCGCCACTATCTGATCGGGCGCAGGGCAAAATTGCGGGACGACTGATGCCGGCTATTTGAGGTGCAGCTTGACCTTGCCCGCTTCATAGGCGGTGCGGCAGTCGGTAGCGTCGTGCATGATGTCGTCTTCGATCAGCGTGGTCGTGGTCATTCCCGGACCGGTGAAGCGCAGGTCGTCGCACTCGCCATCCTTGGTGTAGCTGCCGCTGTCGTCGCCAAAATCGACGGTGCCGTCATCTGCCACGCCGCGCAGCGTCAGCTTTCCGGCGTCGAATGCCGCCTGGCAGTCGGTGGCGTCATGCAGCATGTCGTCGCTCAGCAGCGGCGTACCCGTCATTCCCGGGCCATCGAAGCGCGGGTCGTCGCATTCCCCGTCATGGGTATAGTTGCCGTTATCGTCTCCAAACGAGACCTTGGGGGCGGCAAAGGCGGGCGCGGCAAAAGCCGCACACAGCAGGACACTCACCAGAAAAGCTGACTTCATTCATTCCTCACAAGCCCGTTACCAGCTGATGCTCACCACTGCCTTTTGGCGGGATTGTGTCGGCGCTTGCTTCGACCTGCCAAGTTCACTTGCTCCCCTGCGCCCTTTCAGCTATAGCCCGCGCCATGAAGCGCTCGTCACCCCTGGAGGACGGGCGCGTATGCTGTTGTAGTGACGCATACACCAACCAAGTGGATATTTTCCATGGCTGAGACCAAAGTGCTCAAGGCACAGGCGCGTGAGGGAGTGGGCAAGGGGGCCGCTCGCGAAATGCGTCGTCAGGGACTCGTTCCCGCTGTTATCTATGGTGACAAGAAAGCCCCCGTCACCATCGCCCTCGCCTACAAGGATGCACACAAGTACATCTACGCCGGCGGCTTCCTCTCCCACATCATCGAGCTCGATGTGGACGGCACCAAGCACCGCGTGATTCCGCGCGACTACCAGCTTGATCCGGTCAAGGACTTCCCGATCCATGTGGACTTCCTCCGCGTTGGCAAGGGCACCAAGCTCAACGTCCAGGTGCATGTGAACTTCATCAACGAAGAAGCAAGCCCGGGCCTCAAGCGCGGCGGTACGCTGAACATCGTGCACCACACGCTCGACCTGACCGTGAGCGCCGACAATATCCCCGAGGAAGTGACCGTCGATCTGACTGGTCTGGACATCGGCGATACCGTCCACATCTCTTCGATCAAGCTGCCGTCCGGCGCTGTCGATCACAGCCACGAAGAAGACGTGACCATCGCCACCATCGTTGCTCCGTCGGCTCTCAAGTCGGCTGGCGATGAAGGCGAAGCCGAAGCAGCTGCCGAGCCCAAGGCCGAGTAATCGCCCTGCCTCGATTTCTGCTATGAGTTTGAGGCGGCCCCCGGGTCGCCTCTTTCGTTTCTGGAGTGCGTGAATGAAGCTGCTCGTGGGCCTGGGCAATCCGGGCGGACAATATGAGGGCAACCGCCACAATATCGGCTTCATGGCGCTCGATGCCATCGCCCGCGCCCATGGCATCACGCAGTTCCGCAGCAAGCATGGCGGCCTGTTGGCCGAGGGCTCCATAGGCGGCGAGAAGGTCATCCTGCTCAAGCCGCAGACCTTCATGAACCGCTCGGGCGACAGCGTGCAGCAGGTCGCCCAGTTCTATAAGCTGCCGCCATCCGACGTCATCGTGCTCTATGACGAACTCGACCTCGCCGCCGGCAAGGTGCGGGTCAAGATCGGCGGGGGCAATGGCGGCCATAATGGCCTGCGCTCCATCGATCCGCAGATCGGGCTCGACTACAAGCGCGTGCGCCTGGGCATCGGCCATCCGGGCAAGGAATTCGTGACCCACCACGTGCTGGGCGACTTCGCCAAGGCCGATCGCGACTGGGTCGAGCCGCTGCTCGACGCCGTCGGCAAGCATGCCGACATGCTGGTCAAGGGCGACGATAACGGCTTCATGAACAAGCTGGCGCTGGCCCTCAAGCCCGCCGACGAGCCCGAAGCCAAGCCGGCGCCCAAGGCGCAGAGCCATATCAGGCAGGCCCGCCCAACCAAGCCGCAGGTCGAGCTGCCCAAGACCGGCCCGATGGCCGAGATGCTAAGGAAACTCAAGGGAGAGTGAGATGGCCGAGGTCGTGTTCTTCCAGGCGCTGAGCCAGGATGGTTTCGTTACCGATGCCGATGGCTCGGCCGCCTGGCAGGGTCCCTATTTCATCCCCGAGCTTGGCTTCCACGATTTCATTGCGAAGGTCACGGCGGTCATCATCGCCCGCGGCACCTATGACAAGATCGCCGCCGGCGGCAAATGGCCCTATGGCGCCATCCCGGGCCTGGTGCCTTCGGAGACGCCATTGACCGATATCGGCGCACCCGTCACCGCAGTGGCGGACGATCCGGCAGCCATCGTCGCCGCGGCGCGGGCCAAGGGCGAGGGCACGGTATGGGTCCAGGGTGACACCGCGCTCGCCATGCGGCTGGTTGCGGCAGGTGTGGTCGACCGGCTCGAGCTGTTCGTGATGCCGGTGACGCTGGGCCACGGCACCGAGCACATCGACCGCGACCACCTCCCCGGCTTCGCGCTGGCCGGCAGCACCAACTACTCCAATGGCGTGACCAAGCTGGTCTATACGAAGAGCTGAGCCTCCTCAGATCGGCGGCTCGACGGTGATTGCTGCATCATAGGTGTATGTGCTGACGATCGTGCCGTTCGATCCCGATATGTTGGTCTGCGTCTCGGTGCGAATAGGCAGGCCAGTGCCCGAATCCACCAGAACATCGCTGTGGCTGATGATTCCGTTGCTGGTGATCTCGTAGCTGTAGGTCAGCACCTCGCGACCATCCGCGACACTGGCGCCCAGGCAGGTTTCGTCGCTGATATCACCCAGCCCGTCGGGATCGCCGGTGGCGGATTTGAGCGCGGCCACCGCACTCGCCGCCATCTCGGTCGGCATTTCCTGCCAAGAGCCATCCGTATTCATCCAGGCCTGCTCGCCAATGACTATCGTTTCGTGGCGCAGACCGCCGCTGGTGCCGGATGCGCGCATTGCTTCGCCGGGCACGATGTCCACGACGCTCTCCGAAACGGCGTCCTGCATCGTGATGACCGCCTCTATGTGATAGGGCCCGGAGGTGACCGCCCGAACCATCGCGGCGCGGATTTCCTCGCCGCAATCGGCAAGGGCCGGCGCAGTCAAGATCGGCAAGACGAAGGTCGCAAGCAGAAGCGGTTGACGCATGTTGGGCTCCCGAGGTTGGCGCCAAATGCATTTGCGCAACTGAACCGCCAATGAACGCGCATGGCTGCCCGGCGGCGCTCCGCTCGCATTGACAATGTGGCCAATCCGAACCAAGTGGAGGCCAACAGTTTCCGGAGCTTCCCCATGGGTTTCAAGATGGGCATTGTCGGCTTGCCCAATGTCGGCAAGTCGACCCTCTTCAACGCGCTGACCCGCACCGCCGCGGCGGCCGCGGCCAATTTCCCGTTCTGCACCATCGAGCCCAATGTGGGCGACGTGCCGGTGCCGGACGCACGCCTACAAAAGCTGGCCACCATCGGCAAATCGATCAACGTGCTGCCGGCGCGCATGAGCTTCGTGGATATTGCGGGCCTGGTGAAGGGTGCATCCAAGGGCGAAGGCCTGGGCAACCAGTTCCTGGCCAATATCCGCGAATGCGACGCCATTGCCTATGTGCTGCGCTGCTTTGAAGACGGCAACATCATCCACGTCGCCAACAAGGTCGATCCGCTGGCCGACGCCGAAGTGGTCGAGACCGAGTTGATGCTGGCCGATCTCGAAAGCCTCGAGAAGCGCCGTACCGGCGTCGAAAAGAAGGCCAAGGGCAACGACAAGGACGCCAAGCTGACGCTCGAGCTGATCGATCGCGCGCTGGTGCTGCTGCGCGAAGGCAAGTCCGCCCGCTTTGTCACCCGGTCCGCCGAAGAGGAAAAGGCGTTCCAGGAGCTGCAGCTCCTGACCTCCAAGCCCGTGCTCTATGTCTGCAATGTCGACGAGGCCTCGGCCGAAAACGGCAATGCCATGAGCAAGGCCGTCGCCGACTACGCCCATGCCAATGGCGCCGGCGTTGTCATCATCTCGGCCGAAATCGAAAGCCAGCTGGCCCAGTTGCCCGACGCCGAACAGTCCGAATACCTGGAATCGCTCGGCCTGCACGAGCCGGGCCTCAACCGCCTGATCCGCGAGGCCTATGACCTGCTGGGCCTGCAGACCTATTTCACCGTCGGCCCCAAGGAAACCCGCGCCTGGACCATCCACAAGGGCGACAAGGCCCCGGCGGCGGCTGGCGTCATCCACTCCGATTTCGAACGTGGCTTCATCCGCGCCCAGACCATCGGCTACGATGATTTCGTCACCCTGGGCGGTGAAGTCCCCGCCAAGGAAGCCGGCAAGGCCCGTGACGAAGGCAAGGAATATGTCGTCAAGGATGGCGACGTGATGCTGTTCAAGTTCAATACTTAGAGCCGTCCCGCAGGGAAAATCGCTCCAGTGGAGCGATTTCAGGCGAGAAGGCCCGAAGAGTTATGCTCGCAGGGCCCAGGCGAGCCACCTACGCGCCCATAGACCTGCCAGGGGGAGACCACCATGTCCACGATCGACGAAGCCGGGCTGGCGGCCAGCGCCCATCAGGTGCTGCGGGACGCGATCGACCCGCGCCTGCCTGGCCTCTATCGCGGCAAGGTGAGGGACAATTACGACCTGCCGGATGGGCGGCGTATCCTGGTGACCTCGGACCGCCTGTCCGCCTTCGACCGGGTATTGTGCTGCATTCCCTTCAAGGGTCAGGTGCTGAACGGTATTGCGCGCTGGGCCTTCGAGCAGACCGCGGACCTCTGCCCCAACCATGTGCTGGACTATCCCGATCCCAACATCGTGGTCGGCGAGCGCCTCGACATCCTGCCGGTCGAAATCGTCGTGCGCGGCTACCTCGCCGGCACGACCAGCACTTCGATCCTCACCATGTATCGGACCGGCCGTCGGCAGATGTACGGGCAGCTATTGCCCGATGGCCTCGCCGACAACCAGGCGCTTGCCACCCCGATCATCACACCCACAAGCAAGGCCGCCGACGGCGCGCATGACGAACCGCTGACCGCGGACGAGATCATCTCGCGTGGGCTGCTGAGTGAAACTCTCTGGCAGCAGGTGAGCGAAACCGCCCTTGCCCTGTTCGCCCGCGGCCAGGCACTCGCCGCCGAGCGGGGCCTGATCCTGGCCGACACCAAGTATGAGTTCGGGCTCGATACCAATGGCGCCCTGCGTCTCGCTGACGAAATCCATACCCCCGATTCCAGCCGCTACTGGCGGTCGGACACCTACCCGGAGCGCCTGGCTGCCGGCAAGCGTCCGGACAGCTTCGACAAGGACGTCATCCGCGAGTGGGTCGCCGCGCGATGCAACCCTTATGCCGATCCCATCCCTGAGATCCCGGCGGAACTGATCTGGAAGACCGCGCTGACATATGTGGAAGCCTATCAGCGGATCACCGGGCGCGCCTTCGAGCCGCCAGCACCCACACCCTCGATTCACGAGCGTGTCCTGTCCGCTCTTGGCGAATTCGCGCAGCGCTAGGCGTTCGACCGACCTAATGCGGCCCTGCCGGCATCGCCTGCATGGTCCCACATGGCCCGCCATCCATGTTGACCGCAATATCCCGCCGCGCGCCGTCAAAGCTCAGCGCCTCGTAGAAGTGGCTCATTTCCACCGTGCTTTCAGGCACGTAGTGGAAGATCAGCGAGCGGCGGAAACGGTCGGCGCTGGTATTGGGCGTCGACCCATGGATGACGCTGCCGTTGAAGAACAGCACGTCGCCGGCCTTGAGCTCCATCATCTGCGGTTCGAGGCCCGGTGGCGGCTCGACGTGTTCGGTCGTGAAGAATAGTGCAGGATCGGACGGCTCCGGACAGGCAATGTCGAGCATCGCGGTTTGCGGCACGCACATCATGCCGCCATTGCCGGCATCGGCATCGTCGACGGCGATCCAGGCGGCCATGCAGGTGCCCGGCTTTACCCGCAGGTAGAAATTGTCCTGATGCAGATCCTGCCCGCGCGCCCCGGGCGGCTTGAAATAGAACATCGATTGCACGGCAAAGGGCGTCTCGCCAAACAGGTCGGCCAGGATCGGCTGCAGCCGCGGATCGAGCATGTAGCGCATCGCCAGCTGGCCCACCGCCTTATCGCCATGCTTGTGCGGATGCATCATGCGGGGATAGCGGCTGAGCGGATCATTGGCCGAGGTCGCACCGCGCGGCAGGTCAGACAGCCCCGGGACGGGGCCACCAGCCGCCTGATCCATGAAACTCTCTCGGATCTCGGCAATCTCGTCGGCGTCTATCAGCCCGCGAATAGCCAGGAAACCATCGCGGTGAAACTGGGCAAGTTGGCCGTCGTCCAGGTGTTGCTGTGTCATGTGGGACCCCTCTGATGCGCAAAACACTATGTGCATCGCGGCACCTCGGCCATGGAGCATATTGCCAATGACATGTAATATCCTGCTATGATCGAAACGCTCGACACCCCACATCAGGCCGTTCTCAGGCTTCTCACCGGACATTTCCGGGAGACATCGGGCTATCGTGCCATCCGTCGCAACGGCGTGGGAGACTGGCTATTGATCCAGACCGTGGGCGGCCGCGGCCGCTTCGGCTACCCAGGTGGCGAGCTGCTGGCCGAGCCGGGGGACTGGGTGCTGATCCGACCGGGCACGCCGCACGACTATGGCGTCGAGCCATCGTTGGAGCGGTGGGAACTGGTCTGGGCGCACTTCCAGCCGCGTCCCGACTGGCTGGAATGGCTCGCCTGGCCCAGTGTCGCCGATGGCCTGCTCAAACTGCATATCGAGGATGGCGGACCGCTCGGCCAACAGTTCCTGGCCGTGCATCACCTGCTCAACGGCGATCACCGGCGGCGCGATGCACTCGCGATGAATGCACTGGAAGCCCTGCTGCTCGGTTGCGACGCCTACAATGAACAGGACACGACACGGGGCGACGCCCGCATCCTGCGCGCGCTGGAGCATATCGACCGCAACCTGACCGAAAAGCTGCTGATCGACGACATTGCCCAGGTCGTGGGCCTTTCTCCGTCACGACTGGCACATCTGTTCCGCGCCGAAACCGGGCAGACGATCCAAGGGCATATCGAGGCCCGGCGCATGCAACGGGCCACCGACCTGCTGCGCCGCACCAGCTTTCCTATCAAGCAGATCTCGGCTCACTGCGGCTTCGAAAGTCCGTTCTACTTCTCCCAGCGTTTCCGGCGCTTTGTCGGCTTGTCGCCGCTGCAATACCGGATGCGACCGCCCGCCTAGCCTTCGATCGTATCCTTGCGCATCTGGCTGGGCGTCATGCCATAGGCCTTGCGGAAAT
>NZ_CAMLHM010000033.1 GCF_946479885.1 uncultured Devosia sp. | reverse complement strand
CCATGGGCAAGTCGGCGCAGTTCCTGCTGCACACCTGGCTGCCGGACGCCATGGAAGGCCCGACGCCGGTGTCGGCACTCATCCATGCCGCGACCATGGTGACTGCCGGTGTGTTCATGGTGGCGCGCCTGTCGCCGCTGTTTGAAACCTCGCCTTTCGCCATGACCGTCGTACTGGTCATCGGCGCCATCACCGCCTTCTTCGCGGCAACCGTTGGTCTCGTCCAGAACGACATCAAGCGCGTTATCGCCTATTCGACCTGCTCGCAGCTTGGCTACATGTTCGTGGCTTTGGGGGCAGGGGCCTATTCGGCCGGTATCTTCCACCTGTTCACCCACGCCTTCTTCAAGGCGCTGCTGTTCCTGGGCGCCGGCGCGGTCATCCACGCCATGCACCATGAGCAGGACATGCGGAATATGGGCGGGTTGCGCCACAAGATTCCGGTGACCTATGCCATGATGCTGATCGGCACCCTGGCGTTGACCGGCGTCGGTATTCCGGGCACCGAATGGCTCGGCTTCGCCGGCTTCTTCTCCAAGGACTCCATCATCGAGGCGGCCTACGCCGTCGGCGGCAACACGGGCACCTTCGCCTTCTGGCTGCTGGTTGTTGCCGCGCTGTTCACGAGCTTCTACTCGTGGCGCTTGATCCACCTGACCTTCCACGGCGCTCCGCGCCCGGCCGGTCACGACGCGCATGGCCACGACGACCATGCCGCGCATGCACATGACGACCACAGTCACGACGACCGTGACCACGGCCACGACCATCACGGCTCGGCCTATGATCACGCCCATGAAGCGCCCAACGTGATGCTGGTGCCACTCTATGTGCTGGCCGTCGGCGCAGTGCTGGCCGGTGCGGTGTTCTACGGAATGTTCTTCCACGACGTGGAACACATCGAGCACTTCTTCGCCGGTGCCCTCGTGGTCGATCACGAGATCATCGAAGCAGCCCACCACGTCCCGCTCTGGGTAAAGTGGAGCGCCACCTTCGCCATGATCATCGGCTTCGTCACCGCTTACATCATGTATATCCGTCGCCCCGACCTGCCGGGCAAGCTGGCCGCCACCAATCCGGGGCTCTACCAGTTCTTGCTCAACAAGTGGTACTTCGACGAGCTGTACAACACGATCTTCGTCAAGCCGGCCCTGTGGATCGGACGCGCCTTCTGGAAGGGCTTCGATGACTGGCTGATCGACGACAAGATCACCGAAGGCCTCGGACGCCGGGTGCAGAACGTGACCTCCTGGGTCACCAAGCTCCAGTCGGGCTATGTCTACCACTACGCTTTCGCCATGCTGATCGGCGTGGCGGCACTGCTGACCTGGGCCATTGCGGCCGGGGGACTGATCTGATGACCTTCGAAAACACTATTCTCTCAGTTCTCACCTGGCTGCCCATGTTGGGCGCAGCGGTGCTGCTGTTCACGCCCAAGTCGTCGCTCGGCGCCATCCGCTGGATTGCGCTGCTCGTCACCGTGGTCGTGTTCGTGCTGTCGCTGGCCCTGTGGCAGAGCTTTGATCCGTCGAACCCGGGTTTCCAGTTCGTGGTCAATAATGCCTGGATCGGCGACACCATCGGCTACCGCGTCGGCGTCGACGGCATCTCGGTACTGTTCGTCGTGCTGACCGCGCTGCTGATGCCGTTCGCCATCCTGGCGAGCTGGGAGAGCATTGAGACCAAGGTCAAGGAATACATGATCGTATTCCTGATCCTGGAGACGCTGATGATCGGCGTGTTCACCACGCTCGATCTGGCCATGTTCTATGTGTTCTTCGAAGGCACGCTGCTGCCGATGTTCCTGATCATCGGTATCTGGGGCGGCTCGGCGCGTATCCAGGCCAGCTACAAGTTCTTCTTTTACACTTTCATCGGCTCGGTGCTAATGCTGCTGGCTATCATGGCCATGTACTGGAATGGCGGCACCACCGACATTTCCAAGCTGCTGACCCATGATTTCCCGACATCCTGGCAGCCCTGGCTGTGGTGGGCATTCTTCGCCTCGCTCGCCGTCAAGATGCCGATGTGGCCATTCCATCGCTGGCTGCCGGAAGCCCACGTGCAGGCGCCGACCGCCGGCTCGGTGATCCTGGCCGCCATCCTGCTGAAACTGGGCGGCTACGGCTTCCTGCGCTTCAGCCTGCCCATGTTCCCCGATGCCTCGGCACAGTTTGCCAATATCGTCTTCTTCCTGTCCATCGCCGCCATCATCGTGACCTCGCTGGTCGCCCTGGTGCAGACCGACATCAAGAAGCTGATCGCCTATTCATCCGTTGCTCATATGGGTTTCGTGACCATGGGCATCTTCGCCGGCAACGCGCTGGGCATCCAGGGCGCCATGTTCCAGATGTTGAGCCACGGCATCGTCTCCGGCGCGCTCTTCCTTTGCGTCGGCGTCGTCTATGACCGCATGCATACCCGCGACATCGCTGCCTATGGTGGTCTGGTCGAGCGCATGCCGCGCTATGCCTTCGCCTTCATGGTCTTCACCATGGCCAATGTCGGCCTGCCGGGTACGTCGGGCTTCGTTGGCGAATTCCTGACCATGATCGGCGTGTTCCAGGTCAACACCTGGGTGGCCTTCGGCGCTGCCTTCGGGGTGATCTTCTCGGCCGGCTATGCGCTGTGGCTCTACCGCCGCGTGATCTTCGGCGCACTGACCAAGGACAGCCTCAAGGGCATCCTCGATCTCGATCTGCGCGAAAAGATCATCCTTTACCCGCTGATCGTGCTGACGATTGTTTTCGGCTTCTATCCGGCTCCGATCCTCGACACGACCGCTGCCGCCGTCGACAACCTCGTTTCGCACTACGCGACGTCGGTCGGTCTCGACCCGGCGGTATCGCTGGCCGAAGCCCAGGCGCCGCTGGCCCATGCCGAGCCCGTTGCTGCCGAAGGTGGCGAACACGCCGCTGAAGAGCCGGCCGCCGAACCGGCCGCCCACTAGGAGAATGCCCGTGAACTCAGACGTCATCGATTTCGCGAGCCTGGCTCCCGCCTATCCGGAAATGCTTCTGGCGATCGGCGCCGTCGTGCTGCTCGTCGTCGGCGTGGTGATCAACAAGGAACGCTCGATCCTTGTGTCCTACGCCTCGGTGCTGCTGCTGCTCGTGGTGGCTGCGATTATCCTGTTCGCGCCCGCCGAAGGCGTGCTTTTCAACGGTGTTTTCATCGCCGACAGCTTCGCCCGGTTCATGAAGGTGCTGGTGCTGGGTGGCTCGGCCTTTTCGTTGCTGCTGGCGCTGCCGCACGCCGAGGAACAGGGCACGCACAAGTTCGAATATGCGATCCTGGTGCTGCTCGCGACGCTGGGCATGATGGCCATGGTGTCGGCCAACGACCTTATGAGCCTTTATGTCGGCCTCGAGTTGCAGTCGCTGTCGCTCTACGTTCTCGCCGCTATCAAGCGCGACGACGGCAAGGCGACCGAAGCTGGCCTCAAGTACTTTGTACTCGGTGCCCTCAGCTCCGGCATGCTGCTTTATGGCGCGTCGCTGATCTATGGCTTCACTGGCCACACCAACCTCCAGGAAATCGTGGTTGCCATCGCCAACGAAGGCCGTTCGATCGGCCTGATCTTCGGCGTGGTGTTCCTGCTGGCTGGCGTTGCGTTCAAGATTTCGGCTGTGCCGTTCCACATGTGGACACCCGACGTCTATGAAGGCGCGCCCACGCCGGTTACCGCCTTCTTCGCCATGGGCCCGAAAGTGGCCGCCATGGCGCTGATGGTGCGCCTGGTCATGGACACGTTCCAGGGCATCGCCCACGACTGGCAGCAGATCGTCATCTTCCTCTCGATCGCGTCAATGGTGCTGGCGGCTTTCGCGGCCATCGGCCAGAAGTCCATCAAGCGCCTCATTGCCTATTCGTCGATCGGCCATGTCGGCTTCGCGCTGGTGGGCCTGTCATCGGGCACGCAGGTCGGCGTCGAAGGCGTCGCCATCTACATGGCGATCTATGTCGCCATGACGGTGGGGCTGTTCGCCTGCATCCTGTCGCTGCGCACCGAGGCCGGTTTTGTCGAGAATATCGACGATCTCCGCGGCGCCGCGCAGACCCGCCCGTTCGTGGCGGCCATCATGGCGATCATCATGTTCTCGCTGATCGGCATGCCGCCGCTCGCCGGGTTCTTCGCCAAGTGGCATGCCTTCCTGGCCGCTATCGATGCCCAGCTCTATGTGCTGGCCGTCATCGGCGTGCTGGCCTCGGCCGTCAGCGCCTTTTACTACCTGCGCATCGTCAAGGTCATGTATTTCGACGAGCCCGTCGCCAAGTTCGAGGCGGTTCCGGCCGAACTCAACATCATCATGGCGGTCAGTGGCTTCTTGGTCGTGACCTACTACTTCACCGTCGGCAGTCCGCTGGCCACGTTCGCCCACACTGCTGCCGGAAGCCTGTTCTAGGTGACGGACTTCGCCCTCGGGCCCAAGGCACGCGCAGCCGGTTACCGGCTGCGCGCCTATGACAGCATCGGCTCGACCAATGCCGAAGCTCTGGCAGCGGCTGCCGCAGGCGATCCCGGTGGCGTGTGGTTTGTGGCCCGCCAGCAGACCGCGGGCAGGGGACGGCGTGGCCGGCAGTGGATCAATCCAGCGGGCAATCTCGCCGCCACGCTCTTGATTGTTCCTGAATCCGACCCAACTTCTGCGGCAACGCTGGGCTTCGTCGCTGGCGTATCCCTCAATAGGGCGCTCTCGGCGATCCTGCCTCATGGCATGGTCAAGATCGGCATTGACGGGGCCGACGCGCAGGGCGGCGGGCGCATTGCACTCAAGTGGCCCAATGACGTTTTGGCCGATGGCGCCAAGCTCGCCGGCATCCTGCTCGAAGCCAGCAAGCTGCCCGACGGGCGTCAGGCTGTGGCAATCGGCATCGGCGTCAATGTCGTGGCAGCGCCCGAGGGGTTGCCTTACCCGGCGACCAGTCTTGTTTCGCTCGGCGCTCCGCGATCGGCCGAGGACGTGTTCGATGCCCTGTCGGACGCCTGGGTCGAAACCTTTGGCCTGTGGAACGACGGGCGTGGTATTGGCGACGTACTCAAGCACTGGCGCGCCTCTGCCGCGGGCATTGGCGCTCCCGTCGCCGTCAATCAGGATGGCGGCGTACTGCGGGGCATTTTTGAAACCATCGACGACGACGGACGCTTGATCATCCGCGCCGACGACAATCGTCGCATCGCGATAACGGCGGGCGACGTGCATTTTGGGGCAACGGCCAGCGCCCGAAGCTGACCACAATTACTGCGCAGGCGACCGGCGACCAAAGATCGCTCCGGCGCTGCGTTCGAAAGGACTGAACTGACCCATGGCTAAAAACCAAAGGGATGAACTCGTCTTCGTGCCGCTCGGCGGCGTCGGCGAGATCGGTATGAATATGGGCGCTTATGGCTTCGGCCCGGAGCGCTCGCGCAAATGGATCGTCGTCGATTGCGGCGTGACCTTCGGCGGGCCTGACCTGCCGGGCATCGAACTCATCATGGCCAACCCCGAATTTCTCGAGGAACGCGCCGATGACGTGCTGGCGCTGATCCTCACCCACAGCCACGAAGACCACTATGGTGCCGTGCTCGACCTCTGGCCGGGCTTCGAGAAGCCGGTGTTCTGCACGCCCTTCACCGCCGCCATGCTGGCCGCCAAGCGGGCAGGGGATGGCATCGTCGAAAACGTAGACATCACCATCATGCGGCCGGGCAAGCCCTTCGAGATCGGCCCCTTCACCATCGAGGCGATCAACGTCGCCCACTCGATCCCCGAGTCCAACGCATTGCTGATCACGACGCCCATTGGCCGTGTGCTGCATACCGGCGACTGGAAGCTCGACCCAACCCCGGTCGGCAACGCGCCCACCGATGTGGCGCGCCTGCAGAAGATCGGCGAGGATACGTCGACCCCACTGGCGCTGATCTGCGACTCCACCAATGCGCTCAAGGACGGCGAAAGCCCGAGCGAAGCCGAGGTCGCCGCCAACCTGGCCGCAATGATCGCGGAATCGCCCAACCGCGTTGCGGTCACTACCTTCGCGTCCAACGTCGGTCGCGTCATCTCCATCGTGCGTGCCGCTGAGAAGGCTGGCCGGCAAGTGGTGATGTCGGGCCGCTCGCTGCACCGCATCATGGGCATCGCGCGCGAGCTGGGCATGCTCGAGGGCCTGCCGCCGCTGCTCGACCAGGACGCCTACAAGACCATTGCCCGCAACAAGATCGTGCTGATCTGTACCGGCAGCCAGGGCGAGGCGCGCGCCGCCATTGCCCGCATCGCCCGCGGCGAACATCCGGTCATCGATCTCAACGCCGGCGACCGTATGATCTTCTCGTCCTGGGCCATTCCGGGCAACGAGCGCGAAGTCATCGACATCCAGAACATGCTGATCGACAAGGGCGTTGAGGTCATCACCGCCAATGATGGTCTGGTTCACGTCACGGGCCATCCCCGTCGCGACGAACTGCGCAAGCTCTACTCGTGGGTAAAGCCCGAAGTGCTGGTGCCTGTCCATGGCGAGGCAACCCATCTCCAGGCCCATGCCAAGCTCGGCCGCGATTCCGGCATCGCAAACGTCATCGACGCCCGCAACGGCGACCTGGTGCGCCTGTTCCCCGAGCCGCTGGCCTTCCCGGCCGAAGTGCGCACGGGCGAGCTCTATCTCGATGGCCTCGTGCTCTGCACACCCGAAGAGTCCGGGGTCAAGGGGCGTCGCCGCCTGTCGTTCGGCGGCCATGTCGTGGTCAGCCTCTGCGTCAATGGCGGCGGCCAGGTCGTGTCGGGTCCTGACCTCGTGATCGAAGGGCTGCCCGAGACGGAGGACGAGTCGCTGGGCGAGCTGGTCGAGGACACCATTGCAGGTGTCATCAAATCGATGCCGCCCAAGCGCCGCAGCGATACCGAAGTGCTGAACTCGGCGCTGTTCAAGGCCATCCGCAACGAGGTCAACGCCTATTGGGGCCGCAAACCCAACGTTTCGGTCTTCGTGCACCGGGTGTAGCGGCGACGTGCCTCACCAGTAGCCTCATCCTGAGCCTGTCGAAGGACGAGGCGTGGCACTATACAGTCACGACCTCGTGGTTCGACAAGCTCACCATGAGGTCTACTAAACCTTGGCCACAGGTGGCCGCGGGATGTGATATATGCAGATCGGCTCCATCATCGCCGTCTTCTTCGTCATCTGGTGGCTGACCTTCGTGGCCGTGCTGCCCATCGGCAACCGTAGCCAGCATGAGGCGGGGGAGGTCGTTGCCGGCACCGATCCAGGGGCGCCGGTGGCGCCGCGCCTCGTTCGCAAGGTCCTCATTGCCACTGTGCTCGCCATGGCCCTGACGGCGCTGCTCCTGTGGGGCCTCACCAACGAGACCCTCCACCACTACTGGAACCGCTGACCATTCAAAGCGCGACGGCCCCTGGGCCCGATTAGCGCTTCCGCTTCGGCTTGCCCACGGCATGGCCATGCGCCATTTCGAGCGCCGCCCGCAGATCGTCCTCGGTTGCGGCTGACAGATGAGCCGCCGTCCAGCCCTGCCGTCCCCAGGCATTGTCGAGCGGCATAAAGACGTCCGGCGCGAGCTGGCATTTGAACTCCTGCTCGTCTGGCGTGAACTTGAAGTTAGCCGTCCGGCCTTCGGCGTCGAGGGTCACAAAGATACGGTCTACCCGAAAGGCGGCGCGGTCCATGTGGGGCGCCTCGGTGGTTCCGGCGAGCGAAAGAGCGATGCGCCTGAGATCGGCTCCATTTGCCATTGCCAAGACCTCCCGAACGGCCGCTTGGGCCTTACCTTCGCGATCAGAAACAAAAAAGCGGGGCACATTGGCCCCGCTAAAAGAGTTTTATCGACAATACGTTGGTCTTAGGCACGCTACGAAAGCGGCTGCCAACGCTCCTCCCTAGACGTTGTCGACGTCCGGCGGTTTGGAACCGCCTTCGCTTTATTGCGAGGGACCCTAACAACAGATTTTCGCCCTGTCACGCAGATTCTGCATGCCTTCCATGCTTGCATCAGATGGACGAGTAGGATTTGAGTGGGCATCAACAAAAGCCTTGAGTCGACGGACCTTTTCAGGAGTTCACATGCGCCTGTCTCGCTACTTTTTGCCGGTCCTGCGCGACGTCCCCAAGGAAGCCGAAATCGTCTCGCACCGCCTGATGCTGCGTGCCGGAATGATCCGTCAGCAGGCCTCCGGCCTCTATTCCTGGCTGCCCCTCGGCTACAAGGTGCTGATGAAGGTGCAGAAGATCATCGAGGAGGAGCAGAACCGCTCCGGCGCGATCCAGCTGCTGATGCCGACCATCCAGTCCGCCGACCTGTGGCGCGAATCCGGCCGCTACGACGCCTATGGCAAGGAGATGCTCCGCATCGAGGATCGCCATGAGCGCGAATTCCTCTATGGCCCGACCAACGAGGAGATGATCACCGACATCTTCCGCAGCTATGTGAAGTCCTACAAGGACCTGCCGCTGAACCTCTACCACATCCAGTGGAAGTTCCGCGACGAGGTGCGCCCGCGCTTCGGCACCATGCGCAGCCGCGAGTTCCTCATGAAGGACGCCTATTCCTTCGACCTGTCCAAGGAAGCTGCTGTGGCAGCCTACGAACGCATGTTCGTGGCGTACCTGCGCACTTATGCCCGCATGGGCCTGACCGCCATTCCGATGCGCGCCGATACCGGCCCCATCGGCGGCGACCTCAGCCACGAGTGGATCGTGCTGGCAGACACCGGCGAGAGCCAGGTGTTCTGCGACCGCCGCCTGCTCGACAAGCCCATTCCGGGCGCCGATACCGACTTCCGCGGCGACCTCAATCCGATCTTCGACGATTGGACGTCGCTCTATGCCGCGACCGAGGAAATGGTCGATATGGCCGAGTATGAAGCGGCTGTTCCCGAGGAACACCGTGTTTCTGCACGCGGTATTGAAGTTGGCCATATTTTCTACTTCGGCACCAAGTATTCCGAACCCATGAAGGCGACCGTTACCGGTCCCGACGGCAAGGAAATCACCGTGCATATGGGTTCCTACGGCATTGGGCCGACTCGCCTGGTTCCCGCGCTGATTGAGGCGTTCCATGACGATGCCGGCATCGTCTGGCCGGTCTCGGTAGCACCCTTCGAGGCCGTCCTGATCAATCTCAAGGCTGGCGACGCTGCCTGCGATGTGGCTTGCAACAAACTCTATGATGAGCTGACGGCAGCGGGCATCGACATGCTCTATGATGATCGTGACCAGGGCGCCGGCGCCAAGTTCACCACGGCGGACCTGATCGGCATTCCCTACCAGATCATCCTGGGACCGCGCGGCCTTGCCGCGGGCGAAGCCGAGATCAAGCACCGCAAGACCGGCGAGCGCGAGACGCTGCCGATCGCCGATGCGGTCGCGCGGCTCAAGGGCCTGATCGAACCGCAGCGAAAGACCGACATTTGACCGACAACACGGCGCCGCCTCTGCTGAACAAGGGCACGCGCGCCTTTTCGCGCTTCGAATGGATGATTGCCGGGCGCTACCTGCGCGCCCGCCGCAAGGAGGCATTCATCTCGGTCATCGCCAGCCTCACCATGGTTGGCGTTGCCATCGGCGTCGCGACGCTGATCGTCGTCATGTCGGTCATGAACGGCTTTCGCGCCGAGCTGCTGACCAAGATCCTGGGGCTCAACGGGCACTTCACCGCCTATCCGATCGAACGCGAATTCACCGACTACAAGGAAACTGTGGCGGCGCTCGAGCAGGTCGACGGCGTGAGCTTTGCGGTCTATTTCGTCGAAGGACAGGTTCTGGCTTCCGGCAAAGGCAGTTCCACCGGCGTCACCGTCCGAGGCATGGACGAGGAAAACCTCAAGAAGCTCAAGCTTCTCTACTCCGCCAATATCGAGGGTGGGTGGGACCAATGGGACGAGAGCAAGGGCGTGGCGATTGGCTACCGGCTGGCCCAGACGCTGGGGGTTTCGCTGGGCGACCAGGTGCAGATCATCAATCCCGATGGGGCGATGACGCCATTCGGCTCGACGCCCCAGATTAAGTCTTATCCGGTCAACGTGATTTTCGACCTGGGCATGGTCGAGTTCGACAGCTTCTTCATGTATATGCCGCTCGAGCCGGCGCAGGACTATTTCAAGCTGACCGAAGAAGTGCTGAAGCCGGGCGTCCAGCTGCCGTCGCAGGGGCCGCTCGATCCGCCGCTCACCAATGACCAGCTCGAGCAGTATTATGACCGCGTTGGACAGGCCTCCGCCGCCGAAATCTTCATCGACGATCCTGACAACACCACCGTGATGCGTCAGCGGCTGCAAGCCGACCCGTTAGCCCGCCCGCTGATCCTGACCGATTGGCAGCAGCGCAACGAGACCTTCTTCTCGGCTCTGCAGGTGGAGCGCGTAGTGATGTTCACCATCCTCTCGATGATCATCCTGGTTGCCGCCTTCAACATCATTTCCAGCCTGATCATGCTGGTGAAAGACAAGAGCTCCGACATCGCCGTACTGCGCACCATGGGCGCAACGCGGGGTTCGATCATGCGGATATTCTCGATCACGGGCACGACCATCGGCGTGATCGGCACGATGAGCGGCGTGGTGCTCGGGCTCCTTGTGGCGGCCAATGCCGAGCCGCTGCGGGCCTTTGTCTCCAATACGCTGGGTGTGGCGATCTTCCCGCCCGAAATATTCTTCCTGTCCTCGCTGCCGTCCAAGACCGATCCGGTCGAGGTCACCGTAGTCATCTGCCTCTCGCTGGGGCTGAGCTTCCTCGCGACGCTCTACCCGGCCTGGCGCGCCGCGCAATACGATCCCGTCGAGGCCCTGCGCTATGAATGAGCCGCATCTGCTTCTGACTGACGTCCACCGGCATTACGGGCAGGGCGACAGCATCGTCCGCGTGCTCGAAGCCGCCAATCTCGCCGTCAACAGTGGTGAGCTCGTCGCCCTCGTGGCGCCGTCCGGCGCCGGCAAGTCGACCTTGCTGCACCTCTCAGGGCTCCTTGAGAGCCCACAGGGCGGCGAAGTTGCCATCATGGGCGTTCCCACCAGCAAGCTCGGTGATCGCGGCCGCACGCAGCTGCGCCGCTCCACCGTGGGCTATGTCTATCAATTCCACCATCTGCTGCCCGAGTTCACCGCGCTCGAGAACGTATCGATGCCGCAGCTGATTGCCGGAAAATCGCCGGCTGAGGCAGACAAGCGGTCGATGGAGCTGCTGGACCTGTTGGGTGTCGGGCCCCGCGCCAGCCACCGGCCGGCCGAGCTGTCAGGCGGCGAGCAGCAACGCATCGCCATTGCCCGCGCCGCCGCCAACCACCCCAAGGTGATCCTGGCGGATGAGCCCACAGGCAATCTCGATCCGGAAACCAGCGACCTGGTCTTTGCCGCCCTGGGCAACCTCATCAAGAACGAGGGCGCGGCCGCGCTTATCGCCACGCACAATCACGATCTGGCGCGGCGCGCCGATCGCATCGTCACACTCAAGGGTGGTCTGGTCGTCGATCACACTTTGTGATCGAACCGAACAGGCGCATACTGAGTTCTCCCCGCTCAAGGAGAACGGCAAATGACCCTGCTGATGATCATTGGGACTATGGCAATCGTGGCGGTGCTGACCATGGGCGGCAGCCACAGCCACCACTAGAGCGCGGCTGCTATCGCCTTGGCCAAAGCCGCCAGCTCGGCATCATCAGCCTTGCCGCCACCATGCGCGCCCAGCGGCACGCCGTCATAGGCGGGAATTACGTGAAAATGCAGGTGGAACACGGTCTGCCCGGCGGCAGCCTCGTTGAACTGCGCCAGCCTGACGCCATCGGCGCCCGTGGCCCGCTTCACCGCCTGGGCGACTTTTTGCACCAGCGGAATAACAGCTGACAGGGCCGCCGGATCGGCATCGAGCAGGTTGCGCGACGGCATTTTGGGAACAACCAGCGTGTGGCCGCGCGACTGCGGGAAGATGTCCATCATCACGAGCGCCGTATCGTCCTCATAAACCTTGTGCGCCGGGATTTCGCCGCGCAGGACCTTGCCGAAGATGTTGGATGAATCGTAGCTCATGGTCACTCGGCCGGCTGGGAAACGTCCGGCTGCCCCTTTTGGAAGAATCGAAAACGGAAATAGTTCAGCAGCGCCAGCCCGGTCAGAGTGACCGGCACGTAGCGGAAGCCACGGCGGATGAAGAATAGCGCAATGCTGACCGCCGTCTGGGCGCTCATAGCGCCCTTGCCCATGGGCGAGGTGAACGACGACGGCACGATGTGCCGGTAGATCAGCGCATCGGAGCGATAGTAGTCACGCGCCCGCAATGCGAAGGCGCGCTTGGAAGCAGAGTAGGCCTTGAGTTCGTCCATGCCCATGTCGCCGTGGAACTCGACCTCCGAACCCAGCGCCCAGACTTCCGGCGGGGTCAGCCGGGCCTTGCCCAGATCGGTGAAAAGCTCTGTGAGCTCGCGGAACGTGACATTGTTGGCGTTCCAGCAGTCCTCCGTCTTGGCGCCGTGCGCCAGCACCAGCACGTCGGCGCGGAGCAGCTTGTCCTGCATCGCGCCGTAGTTGCCGGCGGTGAAATCGACACCCGACTTGGCCGTCTCAACAACGCCGCCGAGCCGGGTCAGCGTCGCCACCATCGCCGAACCGAAGGCGCCGCTGGCGCCCGTCACCAGGAAACGCCGTCCCTCGATCTGGCAACTGGTGCCCGCGATCATGTCGAACACATTGGCGAAGGACGAGAAGAAGTTGTGCGGATAGACGTGGTGCATGGCGTGGTAATTGTTGTCCACCCACAGCAGCCCCTGCTGCCCGCCCACTCGATCCATCGACATGTGATTGTAGTCCAGCCCTTCCTCGCGCAGCGTCATCCCGAGCATCACGGTACGGATAACGGCCACGGCAGCGATCGGCGGCCAGGGAAAGACCAGCAGGAACACCAGAGTCCCCGCCATGGAGGTGAGGTATTCAGGCAGGATGTGGAACCAGATATTGGCCCGGGCATAGGCCGGGTTGATCTGCATGTCGAGGCCGAGGAACTTGTGGTGCACCCAGTGCCAGGACGAGAAGGTCCGCAACAGCGGGATGCTTGAGCGCTCCCATTTATGCAGGATCCAATGCAGCGCGTCGAACAGGGCCGTCGACGCGACGAAGGCCAGGACGGCCTGCAGCAGAAAAATGACTATGTCCCAGATCATATTTTCTACTTAGCGGGGATGGGGGGAGGGGGGAAGTAGCGATCGCGCTACTGACGCTCAGCTGTCGGTCCGCTCGCCCTTGCGGAATGGCGTGAACTGCTCGAGCAATTCCTGGTTCTCCTCCACCGAGGCGCGCTCGTGCTCAAGGAAATCGGCGACCGCGTCGCGAAGGCCCCTGTGGGCGATCCAGTGCACCGAATAGGTGGTGGCTGGCGCATAGCCGCGGGCCAGCTTGTGCTCGCCCTGCGCCCCGGCCTCCACCACGTCGAGCTTGTGCGCGATGGCATAGTCGATGGCCTGGTAGTAGCAGAGCTCGAAGTGCAGGAACGGCACCTCGCGGGTGCAGCCCCAGTTGCGGCCGTAGATGCGGTCCTTGCCCAGGAAGTTGATGGCACCGGCAATGGCCTCGCGGCCGTCATAGGCCAGCATCAGCACGATCCGGTCAGCCATGGTGGCGTTGAGCCGCGAGAAAAACTCCCGATTGAGGTAGGGCCGGCCCCACTTGCGCGCGCCGGTATCCTCGTAAAAGGCGTAGAACGCGTCCCAATGCTCCTCGCGCAGGTCCGCGCCCGAGAGCCACTTTACCGTCAACCCGTCACCCAGCGCATCGCGTCGTTCGCGACGGATGGTCTTGCGCTTGCGCGACGACAGGGTCTCGAGGAAATCGTCGAAGGTCGCAAAGCCCTCGTTATGCCAGTGGAATTGGGTGTCGAACCGCTTGAGCCAGCCGTCGGATTCGATTTCGTCCGCCTCGCCTGATGGCACGAAGGTCGCGTGGACCGATGAGGCGTTGCGCTCGATCGCCAGCTGCTGCGCCGTCGACAGCAGGGCCGCCTTGATGGCCGGATCGCCCGACGGCACCAGCAGCTTGGGGGCCGTCACGGGGGTAAACGGCACCGAACATTGCAGCTTGGGGTAGTAGCTGCCGCCGGCGCGTTCCAGCGCATTGGCCCAACCATGGTCAAAGACATATTCGCCCATCGAGTGGGACTTGAGGAACAGGGGCATCAGGCCCAGCGGCTGGCCTGTATCATCGCTGAGCAGGATATGCTGCGGCTGCCACCCGGTCCGTTTGGTCGCGCAGCCGGAATCCTCCAGCGCCGCGAAAAATGCGTGGTCCAGGAATGGGTTATCGACCCGCCCAGCGGTGGAGGGAACGAGCGCATTCCAGACGGCGGCAGGAATACTGGCCGTGCTGGGATGAATGGTGGCGCGAAGGGTCGGCTGATCAGCCAAGGCAGGTCCCGGTGGGTCAACAGGTCTGATAGAAATAGGACTCTTTGCCGGGCATTGTAAGGTTGCGATCGCGTCGGATCACGGAGATTTGGCGCCCGCGAACCGCGCAACTGGTCTCGAAGTGCGCGGCGTCCGTGTCGGTATATTCGATCGCCAGGACATGCGCGCCGAAGACATTCATATACGCATCGCACTCGTCATAGACCTGGCAAGACTCGACAATGGCGAAATCGAAGCCCGCCGCCTTGCCGCGTGCGCCCAGTTCCCCACTGTTCTTCTGGGCAAAGGCCAGCCCGAGGCCGTGGGCGCGGTCGATGAGCAGCTTGGCATAGGCGAGGTTGTCGCCGATATCGAGGGCTCCGTTCGAGCGCGAATAGGTATCGAGGTTATCTGCCTCGATGGCATCGTAGCCGTCCGCGGCACATTGCTCGATCCAAGCGCCGACAATGACCGCCAGGGACGCGCGCTTACTGTCGGTGCTGGTGTCGAGCAGGATCTCACCGGGCCAGTTGGGGTCCTCGGCCAGGCCTCCGCCCTGCCGCAGCAGCAGATCAGGGTGGTTTGCCACCCACCAGGCGGTCTCCTGGGGCTGGGTCTGGAAGGCATTGACGTAGCAGATGCTGTAGAGCCCCGGCTCCGGCGCCTCGGACCGATCCCGGCTCACGATCAGGGTGCCAGCGGGCGGCTCGTAGGCACCGCCAAGCTGGGAATCATACTGACCGCCGGCGGGGGGCAGGCGCATGTCGACCGCCGCGGCATCGCCCACCGCCAGCGCCATGAGCGCGATGGCGAGCGGGCTACGCAGGCTGAAAGCCTTCGAAGACGAGCTGGTCCGAGTGGTGTCGCACAGCGTCGGCTTCGGCCTGTGTACGGATCGTCCAGGCCGTCACCGGCTTGCCAAGTGCGCGCCAGAAGACAATGGCGGGCAGATGGAGGGCATCCTTGGCGCAGGAGATGAAGTCGAACTGCGTCTCGTGCCAGTGCAGCAGATGGCGAAGCGTGTAGCGCTGCTCCTCGGTGAGGTGGCTGTCCTCGCTCGCATCGGCATAGTCATAGGTGATGATGCCGCGCGGACCGGAAAAGCCGAACTGTCGGATCGCGGTCAGCAGGTTTGGATCGAACGATTCGATCGTCACCAGACCGTCATAGGCCTTGAGCGCTTCGGCAACCGCCCGCGCCAGCAACTGCGTGCCGGTGGTGTCGCGCTGATGCTTGAGCTCGATCTGAAGCAGGGTCCGGCCGGCAATCTGGGCGAGGAAATCGGTGAACCTCTGCGGACAATCGCCCGCCGCGCTGCCGAGCAGCGGACTCGACGTGAGTTCGCTCGCCGTCCGGTCGGCGACGGCACCCGGCTTGCCCAGCAGGCGCTCGCCGTCATCATCATGGAACACGAATGGCACGCCATCACTGCTGAGCTGGATGTCGCATTCGATCGTCAGTCCCTTGGCGATCGCGGCCTCGAAGGCGCTGGCGCTGTTCTCGATAACGCCGTTGGCGCGGTCATGCAGTCCGCGATGCGCGATGGGATTTGGAAACAGGGGGTCGGTCATGGAAGCCCTCGTCGCTGTTGGGGTGCTTCAATGGCACCGGAATGTGACGATGGTATGCAGCTAGACTTCGACGACTGCATCGATCTCCACGGCGGCGCCGAAGGGGAGGGAGGCCACGCCGAACGCGGCGCGGGCATGCTTGCCGTTCTCTCCGAGCACGCCGACCAGCAGGTTCGAGCAGCCATTGGCCACCAGGTGTTGCTCGGTAAAGTCGGGCGTCGATGCCACCAGAACGGTGATCTTGAGGATGCGCTTGATGTCCTGCAGCTGCACGCCGCCCATATGGACGATCTGCGCCAGCACGTTGAGCGCGGCCAGTTCGGCGGCATTGGCGCCCTGGACGACGTTCATCGTGTCGCCGAGGAGGCCCGTCACCACGCCCTGCTCATTGCTCGAAATCTGCCCCGAGACGTAGAGCAGATTGCCCGTGCGGGTCACCGGCACGTAGTTGGCGACCGGCGCCTTGGCGTTGGGCAGTTCGTAGCCGTATTGGCGGAGCTTCTCGATCGGACTGGTCATCTGGTCTTGCCTTCGTTCTGGTCGTCGTCTGGTTCTGCCGGCGCTGGGGCCGGCTTGTGTCGGTAGAGCTTGCCCCGGACCACAGCCTCACGGCCGAAGCGGTTACGAACACGATCCATGGCGCGTTCGGCCGCAGCCTTGCGGGCAATGGCCGGCTCCAGCAAATCGGCTGGATCGCTGCCATCGGCCGTATCGATACCGGAAACACCGATTCCGATCAGCCGGAAAGCGGTGCCATCGACCTCTCGCTCCAGGAGCGATCGGCCCGTCTCGTAGATCACATTGGCCAATTGCGTGGGGATCATCAAATGCCGGGCGCGCGTGCGCAAGCGGAAACCTGATGACTTGAGCTTCAAAGTCACCGTGTCGCCCACGACATTCTTTGCCTTGAGGCGTTCCGACAGCCGCTCGGTTACATGGAGCAGTTCGGTAGAAAGCTGGTCGAGGTCGCTGATATCGCCGTTGAACGTGGTCTCGGACGAGATGGTCTTCATCTCACCGTCGGGCGATATGCGGCGGCTATCCTCGCCCCGCGCCAGGCGAGCGAGCCGGGCGCCGGTTTCACCATAGCGGCGCATCAGGTTTTCGGGCGGCTCGTCCTGCAACTGGCCGATCGTGGTCAGCCCGTCCTTGCGCAGCGTCTCGGCGAATACCTTGCCGACACCGTAGATGAGGCTGATTGGCCGGGGGGCAAGGAAAGACAGCGTCTCCGCCTTGCCGATGATCGCAAAGCCGCGTGGCTTGTCGAGGTCCGAGGCCACCTTGGCCAGGAATTTGTTGTGGCTGAGCCCGACCGAGATGGTGACACCCAGTTCGGTCTCGATGGTCTTGGCGAAACGGGCAAGGACGAGGGCGGGCGGGGCCTTGTGCAGCGCCTGCGTGCCGGAGAGATCGAGAAATGCCTCATCGATGGACAGCGGTTCGACCAGCGGCGTAAGCGCTTCCATGTGTTGCCGGATTTGCCGGCTGACGCCGACATACTTGGCCATGTCGGGCTTGATGACCACAGCGTCCGGACAGAGCTTGAGGGCCTGGAACATGGGCATGGCGGAGCGCACGCCCGATTGCCGGGCGATGTAGCAGCAGGTCGAAACGACGCCGCGGGTGCCCCCGCCAATGATCACCGGCTTGTCGCGCAGGCTGGGGTCGTCGCGCTTTTCCACCGAGGCATAGAAGGCGTCGCAGTCGACATGGGCGGTGGATAGAGCGAACAGCTCCTCATGACTGCGCAGGCGCGGCGAGCCGCAGCCCGGGCAACGGTCGGGAACGGCCCCGTTGGAGCCACTGGTCAGGCAGTCGCGGCAAAGCCAGTCGAGGGCCACGCGCTACCCCGACGGATTGAGACGATGCCACACCCGCATGAACTCTTCCGGCGGAATACCGGAATTTGCGCAGAGGGCGAGCAGAATCGGTTCGTTTGAGGCAAAATAGTCGACAAGGCCGTGCTGGAGGGCGGATGAACCGACCGACCGGCGCAGCGCATCCGGGTCGAGGCCGGCAAACTGCATGAAGGCCAGGAGTTCATCTGGGTTTTCGGCCAGGTAGCCAAGACAGGCATCGGCCAGGGACGCAGCGGCAGTCTGGGCTTTTTCGGAACGCGGCACCGCCAGCCTCATTTGGTGTTTTGTAAGAGATTCAATGTTAGCTGAACCGGGCGGCAAAGCGAAGCGCCGCCAGCGCCTTAGCGGCGCGGAGAAGGATCGATGCCAAAGACTGTCATGATCGTTGAAGACAACGAGCTCAATATGAAGCTCTTCAACGATCTGCTGGAATCACGCGGGTATGCCGTCATCCAGACCCGCAATGGCATGGAGGCTCTCGACCTTGCGCGCGCCCACCATCCCGACCTGATCCTCATGGACATCCAGCTGCCCGAGGTTTCGGGGCTGGTCGTGACCAAGTGGCTCAAGGACGATGACGATCTGGCGCATATCCCGGTCATCGCCGTCACGGCCTTTGCCATGAAGGGTGACGAAGAGCGGATCTTGCAGGGCGGCTGTGAGGGTTACATCAGCAAGCCGATCTCCGTGCCTCACTTTCTGGAAACTATTGCCCGCTACATTGGCCCGGCCTGACCGCGCAGAGCCAGCCCGTCTGCCTGCCTGATCAGCCCGCTCGACGCCGCTGGGGGACGCCAGCGGCCGGCGACAGGTTCGGGGCCATACCAGTGACTGCACGCGTACTGATCGTTGACGACATTCCCACCAATGTCCGGCTGCTCGAAGCCCGGCTGACTGCGGAATACTACGAAGTCGTCACGGCATCATCCGGCCCGCAAGCCCTTGAAATCTGTAACAATTCCGACGTCGACATCATCCTGCTCGACGTCATGATGCCCGACATGGACGGCTTCGAGGTTTGCCGGCGGCTCAAGGCCAACGCCAAGACCCAGCATATCCCGGTCCTGATGGTCACCGCGCTCGACCAGCCCTCTGACCGCGTCAAGGGGCTGGAAGTCGGCGCCGATGACTTTCTGACCAAGCCGGTCGACGACATGCAGCTGATGGCGCGCGTCAAGAGCCTGGTGCGTCTCAAGTCGCTCACCGATGAATTGCGCGCCCGGGCCACGACCGGCCAGCAGATCGCCATCGAAGATTCCATGCGCGCCATGGACAAGATCAACACCGCGGCTGGCTCCATCCTGATTGTCGACACCGATCAGCGGCATGCCGAGCGTATCAAGAATTATCTCACGCCCGAGCATGACGTGGATATCTTGCTGCAACCGGCCGACGCCGTGTTCCAAGTCACTGGTGCCAGTTACGAATTGGCGCTCGTCGCCATGGCGCTCACCGACTTCGATCCGCTGCGGGTCTGCTCGCAGATCCGCACGCTCGAGCATACGCGCAACCTGCCGATCATCCTGATCGCCGACGATGCCGACAAGCCCAAGGTGGTGCGGGCGCTCGACCTGGGCGTCAACGACTTCATCTCGCGGCCGGTCGAGCGCAACGAGCTGGCAGCGCGCGTGCGGACGCAGATCCGCCGGCAGCGTTATGCCCTGGAGCTGCGCCAAAGTGTTAACAATACCATGGCCTTGGCCGTCACTGACGACATGACCGGGCTCTACAATCGCCGCTATTTCGATCGCCATCTGGGTGTCATGCTGGGCAAGGCCCAGAACCAGGAGCGCGACATGGCCCTGATGATCCTGGATATCGATCACTTCAAGGCCGTCAACGACACCTATGGCCACGATATCGGCGACGCGGTGCTCAAGGAATTCGCCTCGCGCCTCAAGCGCAACATCCGGGGCGTTGATCTTGCTTGCAGATTCGGCGGCGAGGAGTTCGTCGTGCTGATGCCCGATACCGATTTCGGTCAGGCGGAACTGGTGGCCGAGCGGGTGCGGCAGTCGATTGCCGAACGCAGCTTCGAGGTCAATGCGGGCCGGCCGCTATCGGTGACTGTCTCGGCCGGGGTGACGCTCAACGAAAGTGCGGCCGATACGCCGGAATCGCTGATCAAACGGGCCGACGTGGCGCTCTATCGCGCCAAGCGTGAGGGTCGCAATCGGGTGGTGTTCGACGCCGCCTGACCGAAACACTCGCCCTCGCGAAATCCTGCGCAATTGGACGCGTTAGGGTTATCTGTTATAATTAACAAGAGCTTACCGGCCGCCAACGCCCGGTTTTCCTTGAGTTTTCCGGGCCAACGCGTAGGTTGCCCTCAACACCAGCGAGCCACCCGACAGGGCCTCCGCTGAGGGTTCCCTACGGCTTTCTCAGGTCCGCCGCAACTCCTGAGTCCCGTAGGGCGGTTGGTCCGGATGCGGACAGAGTGGCCTCTTCGACATGCCGCTCCGGACCAGCCACTCCACATTCGATAAAGCACCGCTCATAGGCCCAAACGGGTCACGGACTGCGCCACACAGTGGTAGCAGATTCGTCACCGGATTTCCCGCTCCTATGACGGCGCAACAAAAAACCCCGCATCTGACATGCGGGGCTTTTCGATTCTCAGCTTCGAGCAGGCGCCAGATTACTTGATCTTGGCTTCCTTGAACTCGACATGCTTGCGCACGACCGGATCGTACTTGTTGTACGAGAGCTTCTCGGTCTGGGTGCGGGCGTTCTTCTTGGTGACGTAGTAGTAGCCAGTATCAGCCGTCGACACGAGCTTGATCTTGACGGAAGCGGCTTTGGCCATTGGGGTGTCCTCGACAAATAATAAGGCGCCGCGAAATGGCGGCGCTTTGAATTTGGGCGCAACCTACGGATTTTCATCCGCATGTCAAGGGGAAGGCCCCCTCACCCGACCCAAGAGGGTCGACCTCTCCCCCAGAGGGAGAGGTGAAGAAAAATCAGTCCCGCTGGCCGGTGCCGAAGCCGTACATGTGGTTGGCCCATTGCAGGCCGACGATAGCACCCTTGATCGAGGGGAGCATAAGTATGGGCAGCACGATGCCCAGCGGCACCATGGTATAGAGGTAGGTCAGCGGATTGACGTGCCACACCATGTCCATGTGCAGCATGATGCCGATCAGCAGGTGGCCGACGATCATGATGGCGATATAGGGCGGGAAGTCATCGGCGCGATGCAGGTCGAGCCGTTCGCCACAGGCCTCGCATTGATCGGCGACCTTCAGATAGGCGCGGAACATGCGACCCTGGCCACAATGGGGGCACCGGCACAGTGTGCCGCGCCACATGGCCTGACCCACATTGCGCTCCTGGAGTGTCTTGGAACCCATCGCTTCACCTCTTCTTCCGGCCCTTAGGACCGTAACTCCTAGATGGGCGCTTCGGGTTCCGTCGACCAGATGACGGATTGCCGCGCGCCCCTTCGGAGAGAAGCTCGAACCGCAGCGCGCCGGCAACGGGGGCGGCCTCGACCAGGCGGACGGTGACCCGGTCGCCCAGGGCAAATTTCTCGCCCGTGCGGTCGCCGATCATGGCCTGCTGGTCCTCGGTGTAGCGATAGAAGTCCTCACCCAGCGTCGAGGCCGGAATGAAGCCATCCGCCCCGGTTTCGAGCAGCCGCACGAACAGGCCCGAGCGGGTGACGCCTGAGATGCGGCCTTCGAAGCGGGCGCCGATCTGGGCGGCGAGGAATTGCGCCAGCAGGCGATCAGCGGTCTCGCGCTCGGCCATCATGGCCCGGCGCTCGGTGGCGGAAATATGCTGGGCGATGCCGGCCAGGCGCAGGGCCTCGTTCTCGCTCAGCCCGTCATCCCCCAGACCCAGGGCCGAAACCAGAGCGCGGTGGACGATGAGATCGGCATAGCGGCGGATCGGCGAGGTGAAGTGGGCATAGCGGTCGAGGTTGAGGCCGAAATGTCCGTAATTCTCCGCGGCATACTCTGCCTGCGCCTGGCTGCGCAGCACCATCTCGCTGACCTGCTCGACATTGCCGGCCTTGCGGGCCTGGCCGAGGATACCGTTGAAATCGCTGGCACGGACAGAATCGGATTTCTTGACCGCGATATCGAGCGAGCCGAGGAAGTCCCGCAGGGCCTGCAGCTTTTCAGACGATGGCTCGTCATGGACGCGATAGAGCAGGGCACTCTTCTTTGCTTCGAGCGTTTCGGCGGCGGCCACATTGGCCGCGATCATCATCTCTTCGATGAGGCGATGCGCATCGAGGCGTTCGGGGATGCGGATATCCTTCACCATGCCCTTGTCATCGAGCACGATCTTGCGCTCGGGCAGGTCGAGGTCGAGCGGGCCGCGCTTGTCCCGGGCAGACGCCATGGCATCATAGGCCGCGTAGAGCGGGCGCAGGACTGGGTCGAGCAGCGGGCCGGTCTTGTCGTCGGCCTGGCCATCAATGGCCGCCTGGGCCTGCTGGTAGCTGAGCTTGGCGGCCGAGCGCATCAGCACGCGATGAAAGGTGTGGCTGCGCTTCTTGCCATCCGCACCCATGACCATGCGCACGGCCAGCGAAGCGCGCGGCTCGCCTTCCTTGAGCGAGCAGAGCTCGTTGGAAATGCGCTCGGGCAGCATGGGGACGACGCGGTCGGGGAAATAGACCGAGTTGCCGCGCAGATAGGCCTCGCGATCGAGTGCCGTGCCCGGCCGCACATAAGCCGCCACGTCGGCGATAGCGACGTAAACGATGTGGCCGCCCGGATTGGCGGGATCGTCATCGGACTGCGCATAGACCGCGTCGTCATGATCCTTGGCGTCGGACGGGTCGATGGTGATCAGCGGAATATCGCGCCAGTCTTCGCGGCCCTTGAGCGTGGCTTCCTTGGCCTCTTCGGCTTCGCGGATGACCGAGGCGGGGAAGTTGTAGGGGATTTCGAGATTATGGATGGCGATGAGGCTGACGGCGCCTTCTGAAGCCGGATTGCCGATGACCGACGTCACCTTGGCGCGGGGAATCATCAGCCGGCCGGAGAGCTTGACCTCGACTTCGACGAGATCGCCATCGGCGGCATCAAGCAGATCGCCCAGCGGGATGCGCATTTCCTTCTGCTTGCGATCGACCGGAATGAGGCGTGCGCCATCCTCGTCCATGCGGACGATGCCGATCTGGCCGCGCCGCGGCTTGTCGAGGATCTTCATCGCCTTGGCGGTGTAGTGCGGCACGTCATCGTCGCCCGCATCGATGCGGGCCAGGATGCGGTCGCCGGGAGCCGGCACGACGCGGGCGTCGCGACCGCGGAGCACGATGACGCGGGGCTTGTCGCCTTCCTCCTCGTTCCACTGCGCCGGATAGGCATGCATGTTGTCGGGGTCGGCATCGCTGGGAATGTCGAGCACCGTGACATGGGGCAGGGCGGCGGTGCGGCGCAACGCCTTGCGGGTGCGCGTGATGACGCCTTCGCCCTCGAGCTCGGCCAGCATGGCCTTGAACGGCCGGCGCATATCGCCCCGGATGCCAAACACCTTGGCCAGATCGCGCTTGCCCTTGATATCGGCCTGCTGGGCCAGGGCTTCGAGCAGCTGTTCGCGGGTGGGGAGCTCACTGGCGCGCGGCGATGTCGCGCGGCGCGGACCGGAGGTGTTGCGGGGTTTCTTGGTGATTTTGGGAGTTTTCATGTTGGTCGATATGTAGGGGATGGCGGGGTGTTCGGCAAATGGGGCGCTGAAATTGCAGTCGACACCCTCCCCCTTGCGGGGAGGGATCAAGGGTGGGGGGCGGCTGGCCCGAATATCGGGGCTCTCGCCCCCCACCCAGCTCTGCTACGGCCCAAAGGGGGCCTAGCGACGCTGCCCTCCCCGCAAGGGGGAGGGTGGCCCGACTAAGAGAGCGGCTGAGGGTGATAGAGTGCTGCGACTGTTGATTCTCCGGACCACCCCATGACCATCCCCTTCTTCGACGGCCATAACGACACCTTGCTGCGCCTGCTGGAGGCGCCGGGGGCGGACAAGGAACGGCCGTTCATCGCGGGCAGCAAGGAAGGCCATATCGACCTGCCGCGGGCCAAGGCCGGCGGGATGAAGGGCGGGTTCTTCGCCATGTTCCCGCCGCCGCTCAAGAGCAACCTGGCTGGTATCAGCGGCGGACCGGCAGGGCTCGATCCGAACCTGCCGCCCGAACTGGCCATCGCTGACGCGCTCGCCTCGACCAATGGCATGGCCTCGGTGCTGTTCCGGCTCGAACGGGCAGGAGCGCTGGCCGTGTGCCGCAATGGCGCCGAGTTGCGCTCGGCCATTGAGCGGGACACGCTGGCGGCGATCTTCCACATCGAGGGTGCCGAGGCCATCGACACCGATTTCCGCTCGCTCGATGTGCTCTACGCGGCCGGTCTGCGCTCCATCGGCATCACCTGGAGCCGGGCCAATGCCTTTGGCACCGGCGTACCGTTCCGCTTCAATGTCGATCCTGATATCGGACCGGGCCTGACCGATGCCGGCAAGGAGCTGGTGCGGGTTTGCAACGCCATGGGCGTGATGGTTGACCTCAGCCATCTCAACGCCGCCGGCTTTCGCGACGTGGCCGCGATCAGCAGCCATCCGCTGGTGGCGACCCATTCCAATGTCTTCGCCATCTGCCCGCATGCCCGCAACCTGGTGGACTGGCAGCTTGCTGCGATCCGCGAGAGCGGCGGCCTGGTGGGCCTCAACTTTGCCACCGGCTTCCTGCGGCCGGACGGCAAGTTCGTCGCCGATACCGAGCTGGAGATCCTGGTGCGCCATGTCGATGCGCTGGTGGAGGCGCTGGGCGAGGACGGCGTCGCCCTGGGGTCCGATTTCGACGGGGCGATGATGCCTGGTGTGATCGGCGACGTCACCGGCGTGCAGAAGCTGCTGCAGGCGCTGCTCGACAAGGGCTATGGGTCCGAGTTGGTCGGCAAGATCGCCATGGGCAACTGGCTGAAGATGGTCGAGCGGGTGATGGGCTAGCGGAACCTCACCCGGCGCCGGCCGTTTTCCGAGAAAGGAGAACGGCCATGCAGGAAAACAAGCAAACCATCGTCGATCTGGAGACCAGGTTCTGGCAGTCCATGGTCGACAAGGATGCCAAACTCGCCAAGACCATGATTGCCGACGACTGTCTCATTACCGGTCCCATGGGCGCCATGAAGATCGATCCCGACAAGTACGAGGCGATGACCGAAGACGGCAAATGGACGCTGGAGAGCTTCAAGTTCAGCGATCTGAACGTGATCTTCCCGTCCGACGACACCGCTATCGTCGCCTACAAGGTGCACCAGAAGGGCGAGATGGGCGGCAAGGCGATGGACCTGCGTTGCGCCGACAGCAGCACGTGGGTGCGCGACGGCAAGCGCTGGAAATGCGCTTTGCATACCGAGACGATGCTGGAAAACTAGACTTCAGCGCTTGTTGCGGTGTGACGCCGTATGGGTCACACACGCTGCGTTCCCTCGGGCTTGACCCGAGGGCCTTTCGCCACATCAAATTGGCGCATGGCGGCCTGGGTCTACATCATGGCGAATAGGAAATTCGGGACGATTTATGTCGGCTCGACGACCAACCTCGTTCAGCGCATTTGGCAGCACAAGAACGAGGTTGTGCCCAGCTTCACCAAGGAGCACCACTGCCACCTGCTAGTGTATTTCGAAGAACATCAGGACATTCGGCGGGCGATGCAACGCGAGCGGAACGTCAAGCACTGGGTGCGGGAGTGGAAGGATGCCCTGATCGAGAAGGATAATCCCGAGTGGGATGACCTCTATGCTCTGATTGTGCACAGTTGAGAGGGGCCCTCGGGTCAAGCCCGAGGGAACGCGGTGGGTGGAGGGACGAGATGCTCCTAAAACGGAACGTCTTCGGCCTTTACTTTCTTCGCTGGCGCGGCCTTCTTGGCGGCGGGCTTTTTCGCCGCCGTCGCCTTGGCGGCTGGCTTCTTGGCTGCGGCTTTCTTGGCCGGAGCTTTCTTGACCTTGGTGCCGGTGGCTTCGGCGCGCGCCGCGATCCATTGCACGGCCTGATCCAGCGTCACATCCTCGGGCTTGACGTCCTTGGGGATGGTGGCATTGACCTTGCCCTGGTTGACGTAGGGCCCGTAGCGGCCGGCGCGGACGCTGATGGGGCCATTGTCGTGCTCGAAGGTCTGGATGGCCGCGATGGCGGTGCCACCGCCGCGCTTGAAGCCGCCAGCAGCTTTCTGGGCGATGAGGTCGACGGCGCGGTTGATGCCGACCTGCCAGACTTCTTCGACATCGGGCAGGTTGGCATATTTGCCATCATGCAGCACGAAGGGGCCATAGCGACCGATGCCGGCCGAGATGGGCAGGCCCGTCTCTGGGTGCAGCCCGACTTCGCGCGGCAGCGACAGCAGCTTGAGGGCAGCTTCGAGCGTCAGTGACGCGGCTTCCCAGCCCTTGGGCAGGGACGAACGCTTGGGTTCCTTGCCGTCGCCAAGCTGCACATAGGGGCCGAAGCGGCCGGACTTGAGGAAAACCTCCTCGCCGGATTCCGGATCGGTACCGAGCACGCCGTCGCCGGCAGCGGCTTCTGACGACTGGCCATTGGCCGCGTCCGAAAGCTGCATCGTGTGCTTGCATTCAGGATAGTTGGAGCAGCCGATGAAGGCGCCAAACTTGCCGAGTTTCAGCGAGAGCTGGCCAGTGCCGCAGGTGGGGCAGCGGCGCGGATCGGAGCCGTCTTCCTTGGGCGGGAAGATGCGGCTGGCCAGGAGGTCGTTGAGCGCGTCGAGCACTTCGGAGACGCGGAGATCCTTGATCTCGTCGGTGGCGGCGGTGAAGTCCTTCCAGAAATCACGCAGCACCGTCTTGTATTCGAGTTCGCCGGCCGAAACTTGATCGAGCTGCTCCTCGAGGCCGGCCGTGAAGCCGTATTCGACATAGCGCGTGAAGAAGCTCTCGAGGAACGCCGTGACGATGCGGCCGCGATCTTCCGGATGCAGTGCCTTGCCCTCGAGGCGGACATAGTCACGGTCCTTGAGCGTGGTCAGCGTTGCGGCATAGGTCGACGGGCGGCCGATGCCGAGCTCTTCCATCTTCTTGATGAGGCTGGCTTCGGTATAGCGGCTCGGCGGCTGCGTGAAATGCTGCTCGATTTCGACGGCCTGCAAGGCCGGCTTGTCGCCAACAGCCAGCGCGGGCAATTCGCGATCGTCTTCTTCCTCGGTGTCTTCGTCCGACTTGGCTTCGACGCCCCAGAGCTTGAGGAAGCCCGGGAAGGTGACGACCGAGCCCACCGCGCGCAGTTCGACGGCGCGGCCGGGGACGTTGACCGCTATATCGACGGTGGTGCGATCGATCTCGGCGGAGCGCATCTGCGACGCCAGAGTGCGGCGCCAGATCAGGCCATAGAGCTTGGCCTGGTCGGCATCGAGGTTGAGCTGCTCGGGGCGCTTGAACATATCCGTGGGACGGATGGCCTCGTGCGCCTCCTGGGCGTTCTTGGCCTTGGTCTGGTAGATGCGCGCCTTTTCGGGGAGATACTCCTCGCCGAAATACTTGCCGATGACCGAACGGGCCATGGCGATGCCTTCTGGGGCCATCTGCACGGCGTCGGTACGCATATAGGTGATGAGGCCGTCTTCGTAGAGCCGCTGGGCGATCTGCATGGTGCGGTTGGGCGACAGCCCCAGGCGCGACGAGGCATCCTGCTGCAGGCTCGACGTGGTGAAGGGCGCATAGGGGTTGCGCTTGGTCGGCTTCTTGTCGACCGAGCTCACGTTGAACTGGCCGGCCTCGATGAGCTTTTTGAGCTCGGCGGCGTTCTCGCCGGTCTTGATGTCGAGCTTGTCGGTCTTCTTGCCATCGACCGAGAACAGGCGAGCGAGGAAGCTCTTGCCGGACTGCGCCAGCTTGGCCTCGACGGACCAATATTCGTCCGCCCTGAACTTCTCGATCTCGGCTTCGCGGTCGGAAACCAGGCGCAAGGCAACCGATTGCACACGGCCGGCCGAACGCGAACCGGGCAGCTTGCGCCACAGGATCGGCGACAGGGTGAAGCCCACGAGATAATCGAGGGCGCGGCGGGCCAGGTAGGCATCGACCAGCGGCATGTCGATTTCGCGCGGCTTGGCCATCGCGGCGGTGACGGCATCCTTGGTGATGGCGTTGAACACCACGCGCTGGACGGGGGTATCCTTCTTGAGCGCCTTCTTCTGGCGCAGCACATCGAGCACGTGCCAGGAAATGGCTTCGCCTTCGCGATCAGGGTCGGTCGCCAGGATCAAGCCGTCGGCGCCCTTGAGGGCCGATGCAATGTCGCCCAGACGCTTCTTGGAGGCGGTGTCGACTTCCCAGGACATGGCGAAATCTTCGTCCGGACGCACGGAGCCGTCCTTGGCCGGCAGGTCACGGACATGGCCGAAGGAGGCCAGGACTTCATAGCCTGAACCCAGATATTTGTTGATTGTCTTGGCCTTAGCCGGACTTTCAACGACAACGACCTTCATGAAATACCCGTTCCGCAACGCTCTGTAAGAAGTGGCGCAACATGGTGAAGCCGCGATGCGGTGTCAATGTCGGCTGAGACGGGCTTATCGCACTCTCTCTTAGAGAGAGGATTTTTTGGCGCGGCGCCAGGCTCCAAGATCGTGTCTTGCAACTGCCATACTAGATGTGCAGGAATGAGCGGGCGCGTTCTGCGCATCGCCCCATTCTGTGCATTGCTCCCCGATTGACCGGTCCGCGCCGCGCGCTGCCGTCCGCCGAGCTTCGCCATGGGGCCTCAGGAGGATTTTGATATGGAATATCGCAAGCTCGGTAATAGCGGCGCCGTCGTTTCAGCCTATTGCCTCGGCACCATGACGTTTGGCGCAGAATCGGACGAAGCCACCTCGTTCCGGCTGATGGACGACTATGTCGCGGCGGGCGGCAATTTCATCGATACCGCCAATGTCTATAGCGCCGGCGTGTCCGAGGAGATCATCGGGCGTTGGCTCAAGAGCAAGCCGGGCGTGCTGCGGGATTTGGTGATCACCACCAAGGGGCGGTTTCCCATGGGTGATGGGCCGAACCATCTGGGCCTGTCGCGCAAGAACCTGCGCGAGGCGCTGGATGCCTCGCTGAAGCGGCTGGGGGTGGAGCATATCGACCTCTACCAGATGCACGCCTTCGACGCGCTGACCCCGCTCGAGGAAACGCTGCGCTTTCTCGATGACTCGATTCGATCAGGCAAGATTGCCTATTATGGCTTCTCCAACTTCCTGGGCTGGCAGCTGACCAAAGCGGTCTGGCTGGCCAAAGCCAATGGCTATCAGCCGCCGGTAACGCTGCAGCCGCAATACAATCTGCTGGTGCGCGATATCGAACACGAAGTGGTGCCGGCTTCGCTCGACGCCAATATCGGCCTGCTGCCCTGGTCGCCTCTGGGCGGCGGCTGGCTGTCGGGCAAGTACAAGCGCGACCAGATGCCCACGGGCGCAACGCGGCTGGGCGAAAACCCCAAGCGCGGCATGGAAGCATTCGAGAAGCGCAATGCCAATGTCCAGACCTGGGAGGTCATCGGCGCAGTGGAGGACATCGCCAAGGCCCGTGGCGCCAGCATGGCGCAGGTGGCTTTGGCCTGGGTGGCGGCACAGCCGGCGGTGACGTCGGTGATCCTTGGGGCACGCACGACCGACCAGCTCAAGGACAACCTGGGCGCAGCCAGGCTGGTACTGACGGCCGAGGAGATCGCGACGCTGAGTGCGGCGAGCAAGCCGGAGATGTCGGATTATCCCTATGGGACCGGCGGCATCGGGCAGCGCAACCGCAATATCGGCGGCGGGCGGTAGAAGAGTCTTTGTGGGATACCCCCTCCTAGCCTCCCCCTGATAGGGGGAGGAACAGATCGCGTCTGTGGCACAATCTCTGACAACCACCGCGCGGATTCCTCCCCCTCTTCAGGGGGAGGTTAGGAGGGGGTACTCTTCCTTCCGGCCTAGTATTTCAGCGCCACCAGTTGCCCGCTCGACCATTCGATCTGGCCCGCCAGATCGAGTTCGAGCAGCAGCATCTGCATGGCGGAAACCGACAGCCCGGACTGGCGGACCAGCTCGTCGACCTCGATCGGGGTCGCCGTCAGCGCGGCAAGCAGGCGGGATTTGTCATCCTCGCTGGGCGGCGGCGCATCCGGCAGCAGGTCCGGTTCCCAATCGCGATCGAACAGGGCATTGCGGGCGGGGTCGGCGCTGCCCAGCGTTTCGATGATGTCGTCGGCATTGGTAATCAGCTTGGCGCCCTGCTGGATGAGGGCGTTGCCACCTTCGGCCCGCGGATCGAGCGGCGAGCCAGGAACGGCAAACACGTCGCGATTCTGTTCAAGGGCCAGCCTGGCGGTGATCAGCGAACCACTGCGCTTAGCGGCCTCCACCACCACGATGCCGAGCGAAAGACCCGAAACCAATCGGTTACGCCTTGGGAAGTCGCGGGCCCTTGGTTCCCAGCCCAGCGGCATCTCGGTCAGCAGCGCCCCGCCATTGTCGAGAATGTCATGCGCCAGCGGGATATTCTCGTCGGGATAGATCTTGTCGAAACCGCCCGCGAGCACGGCGATAGTGCCTGATGTCAGCGTCGCCCGGTGGGCGGCGGTGTCGATGCCGCGGGCCAGGCCTGAAACGACGGTGTAGCCCCGCTCGCCCAGGTCGCCGGCCAGCATTCGGGTCATCTTGATGCCGGCGGCCGAGGCATTGCGGGCGCCAACCACCCCAACGGTGCGCTGCCAATCCAGGTTCTGCCCGCCGGCCAGGGTCACCAGCGGCGGGGCAGCCGGAATATAGTTGAGGAGCGGTGGATAGTCCGGATCGACACTGGCGACGAGACGGGCGCCGTATCGCGACAGCCCGGCCATCTCGTCCTCGGCCGCGGACCTGCTGGGAACGCGCAGCGGCTTGCCGCTGCGGCTCGCCAGGCTGGGCAGGGCCTCGATGGCGGCGCCGGCCGAGCCGAACCGGTTGAGCAACTGGGCAAAGGTGGCGGGACCGACATTGTCGGTTCGCAGCAGGCGCAGCCAGTCGAGGCGCTGCGCGTCGGTGAGGATGGCACCCGAACGCGGCGCCAAGGACTATGGGGCCTTCTTTTCGGAGCCGATTTTGGCCTCGGTGCCGCGCATCAGCCGGAGGATGTTCTCGCGATGCTGGACGTAGAGCAGCAAAGCCATGACCGCGGTCGCCGCCGCCAGCCACTCGCCGACCACGACATAGGCAAAGACCGGTGCCGTGGCAGCCGCCGTCAGCGCGGCCAGGGAACTCATCTTCTGGGCGAAGGCGATGACCAGCCAGACGGCGCAGAAGATGAGGCCCACCGGCCAGCTCAGGGCCAGCAGGGAGCCGATCATGACGGCAACACCCTTGCCGCCCTTGAAGCCGAGCCAGGCCGGGAAGCAATGGCCGAGAAAGGCGCCGATGGCGGCCAGCATGGCGGCCTGCTCACCCCAGTAGTAGCGGGCGACGAGGACCGGCAGCGCCGCCTTGGCGGCGTCGAGCACCAATGTGGCGGCCGCGAGCCAGCGATTGCCGGTGCGCAGCACATTGGTGGCGCCAATATTGCCAGAACCGATATTGCGGATATCGCCCAGGCCCGCTGCCCGCGTCAGAAACAGGCCGAACGGCACCGAGCCACAGAGATAGCCGATGATGACGGCGTAGATCAGGGTGACATCCAAGGCTTAGCCCTCCACATGCGTGTGGACGGTGGTCCCGCCCACGATTGTTCGCATCACCTTGCCAGCAAGCCGCGCGCCCTCAAAGGACGTATTGCGCGATCTCGACCGGATTTCGCGCTCGGAAACCTGCCAGGGATAGTCGAGATCAACCAGGATCAGGTCGGCCGGTGCGCCCTTGGCGATGCGGCCGGAGGGCAGGCCGAGGATGTCGGCGGGCCGGCTGGTCATGGCACGGAGGATGGTCAGCAGGTCCACGTCGCCCGAATGAACCAGGCGGAGGGCCGCGGCCAGCAGCGTTTCGAGGCCGATGGCGCCGTCGGAGGCTTCGGCGAAGGGCTGGCGCTTGACCTCGGTGTCCTGCGGATCGTGATCGGAATGGATGGTGTCGATCGTGCCGTTGCGCAGGCCCTCGATCACCGCCTGGCGGTCATCCTCGCTGCGCAGGGGCGTGCCGAGCTTGAAGAAGGTGCGATAGCGGCCGATGTCGTTCTCGTTGAGCGCGAGGTTATTGATGGAAACGCCTGACGTAACAGACTTGTTACGCTTTTTCGCTGCCGCCATGAGCTCCACCGAGCCCGCGCAGGAAATTTGCGCTGCGTGATATTTCGTGCCGGTCAGGGCGGCCAGTTGCAGGTCGCGGGCGAGAGGGATGGTCTCGGCTTCGCGCGGAATGCCCTTGAGGCCCAGAATGGTCGCGAACAGGCCTTCGTTCATCACGCCATCGCCGGTGAGGCTCTTGTCGGAGACGTGGTGGACAACCGTCATGCCATAATTGGCGGCATAACTCATGACCGTGCGGAGCAGGGCGGTCGACTGGATGGAATTGCGGCCATCGGTGAGGCAAACGGCGCCAGCCTCCTGCAGCAGGCCGAATTCGGTCATTTCCTGGCCGGCAAGACCCTTGGTGATGGCGCCTGCGGGCAGGACATTGACCTTGGAGGTCGCCTTGGCCCGGCGGATGAGGAAATCGACGATTGCGCCATCGTCCACCACGGGCGACGTATCAGGCATCATCACGAAACTGGTGACGCCACCGGCCGCGGCCGCTTCGCCGGCCGATTGCAGGGTTTCGCGGTATTCCTTGCCCGGCTCGCCGCTGAACACCCGCATATCGATCAGGCCCGGGGCGAGGATCAGCCCCTTGGCGTTGATGACTTCGGCGCCTTCCGGCACGCCGACGGGCGCACCAAGGGCGACTTCGCTGATAATGCCGTCTTGAACCAGCACGGCGCCGTTGCTGTCGGTGCCCGAGGCGGGATCGACGACGCGGGCATTTTCAATGAGCAAGGGGCGGGTCATGGCTCGTTCCTCGCGGGCAGCAATGCATCGAGCACCGCCATACGCACGGCGACGCCCATCTCCACCTGGTCGGTGATGACCGAGGCCGGACCATCGGCAATGGCCGGATCGATCTCGACGCCGCGGTTCATCGGGCCGGGATGCATGACAATGGCGTCGGGCTTGGCGAAGGCGAGCTTTTCCGCATCGAGACCGTAGAAGCGATAATATTCGCGGACCGATGGGATCATGCGGCCATTGGCGCGCTCATGCTGCAGGCGCAGCATCATCACCACGTCGACATCCCTAAGGCCCTCGCGCATGTCGGTGAAGACCTCGGTGGCGAGATGTTCGATGCCCGCTGGCAAGAGGTTGCGCGGGGCGATGACCCGGGTGCGGACATTGAGCGCACCCAGCAGCAGCAGGTTGGAGCGGACGACGCGGGAATTGGCGATGTCGCCGCAAATGGCGACGGTGAGACCGGAAATCCGGCCCTTGTGATTGCGGATGGTCAGCGCGTCGAGCAGCGCCTGGGTGGGGTGCTCATGCGCCCCGTCGCCGGCATTGATCACGGCGCAGCCGACCTTCTGGCTCAGCAGTTCCACCGCGCCGGCTGCCGAATGGCGGACGACGATGACGTCGGGTCGCATGGCGTTGAGGGTAGCGGCAGTATCGACCAGGGTCTCGCCCTTGCTGACCGAGCTCGATTTGACCGACATGTTCATCACCAGCGCGCCCAGGCGCTTGCCGGCGATTTCGAACGAACCCTGGGTGCGGGTCGATGGCTCGAAGAACAGGTTGATCTGGGTCTTGCCCGAAAGCGTCGGATGGCTCTTCCGCTCCTGCCGGCTGACCGGAACCATGCGCTCGGCCCGGTCCAGCAGATCGATGATCTCATGCTGCTTGAGATCGGCGATCGAGAGCAGGTGGCGCTGGCTGAAAGGGGGAAAATCGCCGGTGGAACCGGCTGCGGTGGTTGAGGCTTTCGCCGCGCGTGCTTGGGCCATGCGCTCCCGTCCCTGACATTTGCTGCGGTCTAGCGGAGGGGGAGGGGCGGGGCAAGCCCCAAGCTTGGGAAATCAACGGCCCCGTAGGGCCATCGGATCAGGTCGCCGAGAAGAACACGCCCAGACCGGCCAGGGCGAAGGCGAGCCCGGAGGCAGCGGTGCGCAGATGTGTCCAGGGCATCCAGGCGGAGGTGTAGCTGGTCCACATGTCGCGGGCAGCGGCGATATCGCTGGGTATCGTGGCCCGGACGAGCGCGTCGTTCAGCGGAATGTTGATCGCTCCAGTAATGCCGATGCCGCCGACGAGATAGACCAGAGCCGAGGCGGCGAAGAGCCAGAGGGAGGCGCCTTGCCCGCTTTGCCAGGACAGCACCGCCGCGGCGATCAGCAACAGGGGCAGGCCCACGAAGAACAACAGAAAGATCGGGTTCGGTACGGCGACATTGATGCCTTGCATGCTGTCGATGGCGCTGCGGGGATCGGCACGGTCGAGCCCCCACATGACGGTGAAGGAATAGGTCCAGAAAAAGCCGGCCATGATGCCGCTGGCGAGCAGGGCGATGAAGCCGACAAATTGTGCTGAGGTTTGCATGATGAACTCCAGGATTAGCAGGGTGAAAGGGCGGACGGGCCGCGGCGACGGTAGATGAGCAGCGCGATGCTGCCGACGACAAGTTCGACGGCGCCCGAGAGGGCGAGGCCTTGGCCGGGCCAGCCGTCGAGCGCCAGGCCAACCAGGCGCGAGAGGCCATAGCTGAGATAGAACAGCGCGGCGACCAACGCCGCGGAGGTGGCGAGGCGCGGAACGAACGCGCCGGTTATGACGAACAAGCCGATGCCGATGAGCGAGAGCCCGTGTGACCGCAACTCATTGAGCAGGGTTACCTGGCCTGTCAGGTTGAGCCCATAGCCGGCATAGAAGGCGGCGGGGACCAGCAAGATCAGGCTGCCGAGGCCGACGGCGATACCGCCGGCCCCGGTGAGGAATATCTTGACGAGCATGGGGGTCACTTGGTGCCCCAGACGCCCGTGGCGGCCGTCGCGGCGACATAGTCGCGGAAGTCGCGCGGTTGGCGGCCCAGCGCCCGCTGCACGCCGTCGCCGAGCCGTTCGTTGCGGCCATCGAACACTTCCTCGCACAGATCATGCAGGAAGTCGGCGGTCGGCGCGTCCATGACCGACAGCATCAGCGCGTGGAACTCGTCGAGCGGCATATGCGAATACTGGACGTTGAGGCCGGCAACCGCGTTGATCTCGCCGGCGACCTCAGCAAAGGTCAGCAGGCGAGGGCCAGTGACTTCGTAGAGCTGGCCGGAATGCCTGGCATCGGTCAGCGCGGCCACTGCAACATCGGCAATGTCATCGGCATCGACGAAGGGCTCGCGGCGATCCTGGGCGGGCAGGGCGATGTGGCCTTCCAGGACCGGCGCCAGCAGATGGCCTTCGCCGAAATTCTGGTTGAACCAGCTGGCACGGATAATGGTGTAGGCGATGCCCGAGGCCTGAACGACCTGCTCGCTGGCCTCCGCATTGGCTTCGCCACGGCCCGACAGCAGCACCAGATGCTTGAGGCCGGTGCGCTTGGCCGTTTCAACAAAGCCACGGATGGCATCGACCGAGCCCTTGACCGCCAGGTCTGGAACGAAGGCCACGAAGGCGACTTCGATGCCGGCAAGAGCGGGCGCCCAGGTGGCTTGATCTTCCCAGTCGAAGGCTGGGCTGGTGCGGCGCGATGCGGCGCGGACGGGCGTGCCGCCGGCCTCCAGACGAGCGACGATACGGCTGCCGACCTTGCCGGCGGCGGCGATGACGAGGATGGGTGCTGATGTGATCATGGCGAACTCCTTGGTTGCGATGACCGCAAGATGTGCCGGCCGAGCTGGATCATCAATTGCGCTAAACCCTCAAGAATATGCAGATCGTCCAGAACCATGGACGATCAGGCATATTTGCGCTAGAAAAGGGCATGACCGATCCTCATTTCCAGCCCGCGCCCCTTTCCGACCCGGTCGGGGAAGTGCTCCACATGCTTCGCCTGACCGGCACGCTCTATTGCCGTGCCGAGATGAGCGCGCCCTGGGGCATCGTCATGCCCGACCTGATCGAGTCCATGATGTTCGTGATCATCACGTCCGGGCAGGCCTGGCTGCAGCTGGGCGACGAGCCACCTCTGCCGGTACAGCAGGGCAGCATGGTGCTGCTGCCACATGGCAAGAGCTATCGCTTGCTGAGCGACCCGACGGCTGCCGCCGAGCCGCTGTTCGACATCCCGTCCGAAAAGGTCAGCGACCGCTACGAGATCATGCGGCACGGGGGCGGGGGCACCATCACCCGCGCGACATCGGGCGTGGTGCAGTTCGACAGCGTCGCGGCCAAGCGGCTGATCTCGCTGCTGCCGCCAGTCCTGCGTATCGACGCCTGGGATGGCGACGCGGCCGACTGGATCCGCAGCACGCTGGGCCTCATCGCCCGCGAAGCCAGCGCCATGCGCCCCGGTGGCGAGACGGTGATGACGCGGTTGGCCGATATCCTGGTCATTCAGGCTATCCGGACCTGGCTGGACGAAGCGCCGGAAGCCAATCTGGGCTGGTTGGCGGCCTTGCGCGACCGGCAGATCGGGCGGGCATTGGCGCTGATGCACCGCCGGCCCGAGCAGGAGTGGAGCGTGGCCGAACTGGCCAGCGAGGCCGGCATGTCGCGTTCGGCATTTTCGGCGCGCTTCACCGAACTGGTTGGGCAGCCAGCCGGCCAATACCTGGCGCAATGGCGGCTGCATCTGGCAAGGGCACAGCTGCTGGAAAGCCGCGAATCGGTGGGATCGGTGGCGCGGCGGGCCGGCTATCAGTCCGAGGCGGCGTTCGGGCGGGCTTTCAAGCAGTTCTTCGGCGTGGCCCCGGGTGGGATTCGCAAGCTAGCGGCGTAGTCGATCCAGCGCGCCCTGCAGTATGTAGCTGGCGGCCAGCTTGTCGACGACCTCGGCGCGACGGTCGCGGCGCAGATCAGCCTCGATCATCATGCGGGTTACGGCTGATGTCGACAGCCGTTCATCCCAGAAGGCGATGGGGAGCGCGGTCTTTTGCGCCAGATTGCGTGCAAAGGCGCGGGTGGACTGGACGCGTGGGCCTTCCGAGCCATCCATGTTGAGCGGCAGGCCCAGAATGATGGCCGCGATCTGGTTTTCGGCAATGAGCTGGATAATGCGCTCGGCATCCTGGGTGAACTTGGTGCGCTTGATGGTTTCGAGCGGCGTGGCCGAGTAGCGCATGCCGTCGCTGATGGCGACGCCGATGGTCTTGGTGCCGAGGTCGAGCGCCATGATCCGGCCGGTGGTCGGGATGGATTCGAGCGGGTTGGCGAAATCGTCGGTCACTGCGGCACTCCTGGAGACCTCATCCTGAGCCTGTCGAAGGACGAGGTCGAGAGAGTGGAGGCCTCATGCCACGACCTCGTGGTTCGACAAGCTCACCATGAGGTCTACTGAGGCTTGCCTCCGCTTCGACCTCCTATAGGCTGCGCCCCGGTTTGGCGACAGGAAAGCGGCGGATGAAACTCACCTGGTTCGGCGGCACGACGATCCGCATCCATATCGGCGGGGCGATCCTGGTGCTCGATCCGGCGGGCGCGCCTGATGGAATCGATGCGGCGGAGCTGGTATCGGGCGCCGATACGGTGATTGCCGGGTTTGGCGCAGAGTTGGCGAGCGCCGACAGCGGCAGCTGGAAGCCGCGCAAGCCGCCGCGGTTGCTTGATGAAGGCGACAGACCGCCTGATGTGGACGCCTGGTCGGTCGGGGCAGGGGCGGTGCTGGTGGAGGCGATTGGCGAGCCGCCGCTGTTGCTCGTGACAGGCGCCGTGCCGCCATTGGGGCGTTGGGTGGAAGGCGCTGTGGTGGCGCTGTTCGGGTCCGGAGAACGGCTGGCGGCGCTGGGCGGAACCGTGCTGGATGACACTCCGCCGCGCCTGCTGGCACTGGCAGGCGACGAGGCGGCCATCGATATTGCCATCACAGCCCTGCGCGATCGGCTCGACGGCACCGGCCTGGTCTCGCTCGAAGCCGGGTTGGCATTGGAAATCTGATCCGCCGCATCAGCCATTTTCATTGTCTTTTGTGGCAGACGGTTGCTAATAACGGCCCAAATCGAGCCGCTGTTATCTGGAGTTTCCCATGTCCGTCGACGCCGCAACCGTAAAGCGCATCGGGCGCCTGGCGCGCATCCGCATCGAAGAGAACGAAGTGGCCAGCTACCAGACCGAGCTCAATGCCATTCTCGGCTTTGTCGAGCAGTTGGCCGAAATCAATGTCGACGGCGTCGAGCCGATGACCTCGGTGACGCCGATGGTGCTGCGCCGCCGCGACGACGTGATCAGCGATGGCGGCTATGCCGACAAGATTGTCAGCAACGCGCCGCTGACCGAAGACAACTTCTTCATGGTCCCCAAGGTGGTCGAATAGAAATGGCGGTTTCCATCGCCATCGAGACGCCGCTGCAGGACGACGTGCGTGGCCTCGTCGCCCAGCTCAACGACTACCTGCTGCCGCTGTCGCCACCGGAATTCCAGTTCAAGATGACGGTCGAGCAGATGGCCGAGGCCCACACCACACTGTTCGTGGCGCGGGATGAGAGCGGCAAGGCCGTCGGCATGGGCGCGCTCAAGATGCACTCGGCCGAGCTGGGCGAGGTGAAACGCATGTTCACCGACCCCGAAGTGCGCGGCAAGCGCATCGGTTCAGCCTTGCTCGACGCCATCGTGGGACTGGCGCGTGAAAGAGGCCTGCCGAAGCTGATGCTCGAGACCGGCCCCGGCCACAGCATGGCCGAAGCGCACCGGCTCTATACGCGTAGCGGCTTTGTTACGCGTGGCCCGTTCCTCGATTACCCCGACAGTGAGTGGTCGGCCTTCTTCGAGCTGCCGCTCAAGCAGGATGTGCCCGCATGAGACTGTCTCTGGCGACCGCGATGCTGCTGCTGGCCACCGCTTCGGTGGCGGCAGACGATATCTATGATGCCGTGTTCGTTTCCGATCCGGCGGCATGCGATCGCGCCGCCGAGGCCGACTTCGGCCAGGTCCTGTTCGACCTGCAGGCCACCGTGCTGATTCCACGCCATGGCATCTGGTCCGGCGGCGAACTCGTCTGCACCATGCGTAACCTGGACACCGACTTGTCGCCCATCGCCGATGGTCCCGACGAAGTCGAGCTCTATGCCACGGCGCGGTGCCATGGCTATGACCTTGATTTCATCGACCAGGTGGTGGTTTCCGGCTACGCCCAGGGCATCAATGCCGAGAATGGCGATGACGGCATAGACCATCCGCCCGGCGAGAAGGTGCAGCTCTATTCCATGCGCGCCGAGCTGCGCGCCCCGGACGCGCCCGATTACGACAAGTATGCCGGCATCTATCGCAGATGCGACGGGCTGACCCTGGAGGATGTCGCATGGCCCGAGTGATTGCGGCCTTGGTGCTGCTTGGGGTGACGCTGGCGGGTGCAACGGCCCAGGAAGACATGGTCATCGACCAGACCAAGCTCTATGTCAGCGATCCCAATGCCTGCCAGGCGGTGGAGAAGCAGGGCGTCGATGCCTGGATGGACATGGATTTTCTGAGCCTGACCTTTCCAGGCGGCATCCAGTCGATGGAATTCCATTGCAGCTTCTACGACATCAAGAGCCGGCCCAATACGCCGCTGCTGTTTGTCGACGCGGTCTGCGAACTGCCCGGCGAACTCTACCCCGACACCCTCGCCATCGCGCCCTATGACGACAAGACCATTCAGGTCGTGTCCAGCTATGATGGCGTCATGCAGGCGACCGGCATCCTGCCGCCGCCTGGCCCGACGACAAACCCCGGCGTGACCATGTATACCCGCTGCGACAATCTGAGCGAGGTCCCCGTTGAGTGACCGGGCGCTAAAAGTATCGCACTGGTTTGCGCGATGACCGATGTTCGACCCACACGTCCGATGCTACAGCTCACCTGTTCAACAGGAGAGGTTACTATGCGCACTATTACTATAGTTCTTGCATATGCAGTCTTGGCGACGGGGGCATCGGCTCAGGACAAGCCCTCGTTTAGCGGCATCTTCTCGACCGACGAAGCGGCCTGCAAGCAGGTCACCGATGGGCTGGCGTCAGTATCACCCGACTACACCCTGTTTGACCCGGAAAAAGGCATTGCGACACTCGATTTTCATTGCGACTTCCTGGATATCAAGGCGCATGCTGGCTGGTACGTTGCCACCGCATTCTGCGAAGAGCCCGGAATTCAATGGGGTGACCTGATTACCTTTACGGACAATGGCGGTAGCGACAACGTCACGGTCACCAGCCTGAGCGGCATGGCGAACCCCGACATGGCACTGGCCGACGGCAGCTATCATCGTTGCACCGCACCCTGACAACCCTCTGCCGCGGGCGAGCGCCATTTGCCCGTCCGCGTTTCCAACTCAAAGGTTTTCACGTTGACTGACCTGACCAAGCTGAGCCTGGCCGATGCCCGCAAGGGCCTCAAGGCCAAAAGCTTCACCGCTACCGAGCTGACCGGCGCTTACCTCTCGGCCATCGAGAAGGCCAATCCTGCGCTCAACGCCTATGTTGCCGTGACGCCGGACCAGGCGCTCGACATGGCCAAGGCCAGCGACGAAAAGCTCGGCAAGGGGCAGGGCGGCACGCTCGAAGGCATCCCGCTGGGCATCAAGGACCTGTTCGGCACCAAGGGCGTGCACACGCAGGCGGCCAGCCACATCCTCGACGGCTTCAAGCCGGAATATGAATCGACCGTGACCAGCAATCTCTGGCGCGATGGCGCCGTCATGCTGGGCAAGCTCAACATGGACGAGTTCGCCATGGGCTCGTCCAACGAGACCAGCTATTACGGCCCCGTCGTCAGCCCGTTCCGCGCCGAAGGCAGCAATGCCAACCTGGTGCCCGGCGGCTCCTCGGGCGGCTCGGCTGCGGCGGTTTCGGCCTGGCTCTGTGCGGGTGCGACAGCGACCGACACCGGTGGCTCGATCCGTCAGCCGGCAGCTTTCACCGGCACGGTTGGCATCAAGCCGACCTATGGCCGCTGCTCGCGCTGGGGCGTGGTGGCGTTCGCGTCCTCGCTCGACCAGGCCGGCCCGATTGCCCGCACCGTCGAAGATGCGGCGATCATGATGACGTCGATGTCGGGCTTCGACCCCAAGGATTCCACCAGCGTCGACCTGGCCGTGCCGGACTTTGCCGCCGCCGTCGAACGCGGCGTCAAGGGCCTCACCATTGGTGTGCCGCGCGAATACCGCATGGACGGCATGCCGGCGGAGATCGAAAAGCTCTGGGCCCAGGGGCTCGAATGGCTCAAGGCCGAGGGCGCCACGGTCAAGGATATCAGCCTGCCGCACACCAAATACGCGCTGCCGGCCTATTACATCGTGGCGCCGGCCGAGGCCTCGTCCAACCTGGCGCGCTATGACGGCGTCAAATACGGGCTGCGCGTCTCCGGCAAAGACATCACCGACATGTACGAACTCACCCGCGCAGCCGGTTTCGGCCGCGAGGTGAAGCGCCGCATCATGATCGGCACATACGTGCTGTCGGCCGGTTACTTCGACGCCTATTACGTCAAGGCGCAGAAGGTCCGTACGCTGATCAAGAAGGATTTCGAGGACGCCTTCAATGCCGGCGTCGACGCGATACTGACCCCGGCGACGCCCTCGGCGGCCTTCGGCGTTGGCGACGAGGCCCTGGCTGCCGATCCGGTCGCGATGTACCTCAACGACGTCTTCACCGTGACGGTGAACATGGCGGGCCTCCCGGGCATCGCCGTGCCGGCGGGCAAGGACGGGGCAGGGCTGCCGCTCGGCCTCCAGCTCATCGGCAAGCCGTTCGACGAGGAAACGCTGTTTGCAGCGGCTCGGGTGATCGAGAAGGCGGCTGGTGGAGATTTTGCGCCCAAGGCCTGGTGGTAGGGCCTATTCCTCTCCCCATGGGGGTGTGGGGGCCGGGGGCTGCCGGGTCGGTGAGGGGGAGGTCGGGGCATGCTCGACACCCTGGGCTAGTCCAATAATCCCCCTCATCCGGCGCTGCGCGCCACCTTCTCCCCGACGGGGAGAAGAAGGGTGCCACTTGATCCCGACGGCGTTCCGCCTTATTTGCCCGCAATGCACAAATTGAAATTGGTTGTGACGTCGCCCCGCGTGGCGTCCGGGCCGACAAGGGTTTCACCGATGGCCGCTGACATCTTCACCTCGCTGGACTGGTCCGAGCCGCCCAAGGACATGAGCAAGCCATTGCAGGCGCTGTGGTGGCTCAAGAAGGGCGAACTGCGCGTCGGCCCCGAATGGGAGCAGGCGCACAATATCGTCCAGGCCATGGAAGGCGTGCAGGCCTTTGACTGGGTGCACGCCCTGATGCACTGGATCGAAGCCGACATGGGCAATGCCGACTACTGGTATCGCCGCGCGGGCAAGCGCCGCGCCACATCAAGCGTGGCCAGCGAGTGGGAACACATCGCCGCCGCGCTGAGCGAGGTCACCAAGCACTAGTTCTTCTCCCCATCGGGGAGAAGGTGGCGCGCAGCGCCGGATGAGGGGGTGCTGTGGCTAGCCCAGGACTCCCCCTCACCGACTCGGCTCCGCCGAGCCACCTCTCCCCGATGGGGAGAGGAAAGGCGCTTCTACCGGTTGTCAAACTCGCTCCGCACCAGCTCCAGCCCGCGCCGAGTGATGCGATAGGGCTGCCCTCCCGAACTCTTGATCGCCTTCTTGGCCTTGAGCTTCTTGAACAGCATCAGGCTGCAATTGCTCATCAGCCAACCCTCGCGGTTGAAGAATTCGAGCCCGGTCACCTTGCCGGCGTCATTTTTGAGCAGCGCGATACGGCCACCCTGAGCGAGGGCGTGCAGCACCCGCTGTTCGTCTCGTGAAATATCCATTGAAAAGTCTGTCGCCTATGGGCGGGGCAGGACCCCGCGAACAAACAATATCGGCCGCCGGCATCACGCGCGGCGATCGACTGGTTCATTCATGCCCCGTCGCCGTAGGACGGGGCTTCAGGCGGTTTCAGACTGACTAGACATATCGCTTTGATAGCGCCGGGTGGGCGAATTGCGCAAGACAGGCGGTTGAAATCCCCGGCGGAGCGGTGCAAACCAGCAACAGCAAACGTGACTGGAACCTGCCGTGACCGCATCAAAATCGCCCGACGCCTGCCAGACCAAGGATGATGTCCGCGCCGAGATCGACCGTGTCGATCACGCGCTGCTCGCTTTGTTCGCCGAGCGGCACCGTTATGTGACGCGTATGGCGCAGATCAAAACCGACCCGCATGAGGCGCGCGACCCGGCCCGCATCGAGGCCGTTATCGCCAAGGTCCGCGACCGCAGTTTGGCTCTTGATCTTGACGAGGATCAGGCCGAACTTGTGTGGCGGACCCTGATCGACTGGAACATCAATTACGAGAAGGGCATCATCGCGGCGCGACGCCGCGGCTAGGGCCCTCTGGGGGCCGGGGAGGTCACCATGGCAGGCATTACCATTCGCAAGGCCGAGACCGCAGACGCCCGCCGGCTGGCCGACATCGCCTATCGCGCCTGGGAAAGCGGCATCTTCCCGCTGCTGACCGAGCAGCCCGGCATCAAGCAGGCCGAGCAGCGCCGCCTGACCCAGGCCGTGGCCGAGACGCTGAGCCGCATCATCGTGGCCGAGGTCGACGGCATCGTCGTCGCCTGGTGTTCGCGTTCGGCGCGCCGGGCCTACATTCCCTATCTCTTCGTCATGCCCGAATTGCAGGGCCATGGCCTCGGCTCGATGCTGCTGCGCCGCATGGAATCGATGCTGGAGCTCGAAGGCGCCGACCGGGTGCAGCTCGAAACGCCGGCCGACAATGTGCGCGCCGTGCGTTTCTACGAAAAGCAGGGCTACCGCATCCTGGCGCTCAGGCCCGACGGCCGCGCCGCGCATGAGCCCTTCATGAGCGTCCACCTCGAAAAGCGGCTGCTGCCGTTTGAGGGCGAGATCGAGGACGAGGACTGAATGTGTTTCTTCCCCTCTCCCCTTGAGGGAGAGGGACGACCTGACGCGTTCAGCGGAAGGTCAGGGTGAGGGGTGCTGCGTCATCCCATGCTTCGGCGATTTGGAATGCCTCAATACCCCTCATCCGCCCTTCGGGCACCTTCTCCCTCAAGGGGAGAAGGGGGTGCCGTTTCTGTTGCAACACCGGGGCAACACAAGTAATCACTTACGCAACTTCGCCTTGCCTCGCAGGACCTTCAATTGACCCTTATCGATACGCGCACGCCCAATCCCAAGAGCTTCATCCATGGCTCGACCGGTGACTGGGAAGTCATCATCGGCATGGAAGTCCATGCGCAGGTGACATCGGAGAGCAAGCTGTTCTCGGGGTCCTCGACCGAATTCGGCAATGCACCCAATTCCAACGTGTCCTTCGTGGACGCGGCCATGCCGGGCATGCTGCCTGTCATCAACGAGGAATGCGTTCGCCAGGCCGTGCGCACGGGGCTGGGGCTCAAGGCGCAGATCAACAAGCGCAGCGTGTTCGATCGCAAGAACTACTTCTATCCGGACCTGCCGCAGGGCTACCAGATCAGCCAGTTCAAGGACCCCATCGTCGGCGAGGGCAAGGTGCTGCTCGACATGCCCGAAGGGCAGATCGAGATCGGCATCGAGCGCCTGCATCTGGAACAGGACGCCGGCAAGTCCATCCACGACCAGCATCCGAACATGAGCTTTGTCGACCTCAACCGCTCCGGCGTCGCGCTGATGGAGATCGTGTCGAAGCCCGACCTGCGCTCGTCCGAGGAAGCCAAGGAATATCTGGGCAAGCTCAGGACCATCCTGCGTTACCTGGGCACCTGCGACGGCAATATGGAGCAGGGCTCCATGCGCGCCGACGTCAACGTCTCCGTCCGCAAGCCCGGCGGAGAATTCGGCACGCGCTGCGAGATCAAGAACGTCAACTCCATCCGCTTTGCCGGCCAGGCCATCGAATACGAGGCGCGCCGCCAGATCGATATCCTCGAGGATGGCGGCAAGATCGACCAGGA
>NZ_CAMLHM010000032.1 GCF_946479885.1 uncultured Devosia sp. | reverse complement strand
CGCCCACCGTCAACATCCACCGCTCGGTGACCAACGGCCGCAATTTCGAGTGCTATTCGGAAGATCCCGTTCTCTCGGGCGAACTGGCGGTGGCCTATATTGTAGGCCTGCAGGAGCAGGGCATCGGGGCCACCATCAAGCATTTCGTCGGCAACGAGAGCGAGATCGAGCGCACCACGATTTCGAGCGAGATCGATGAGCGCAGTCTGCGCGAAATCTACCTCATCCCCTTCGAATGGGCGGTCAAGAAGGCCGACACCTGGGGCGTCATGAGCTCGTATAATCGGCTCAACGGCACCTTTACCTCCGAAAATGAGTGGCTTCTGAGCGACGTCCTGCGCAACGATTGGGGCTATGACGGCATCGTCATGTCGGACTGGTTCGGCAGCCATTCGACGGCCGAAACGGTCAATGCCGGACTCGACCTCGAAATGCCCGGTCCGCCGCGCGATCGCGGCCAGAAACTGATCGATGCGATCAATTCGGGCGCCGTCAGTGAGGCCACCTTGCGCGAGCGGGTGATCAACATGCTGCGGCTGATGCAACGCGTCGGCTCGCTCGATGACCACAGCATCTGGCAGGAGAAGGCCGACGACCGCCCCGAGCATCGCGCCCTGATCCGCCGTGCCGGCGCCGAGGCGGCGGTGCTGCTCAAGAATAATGGCGCCCTGCCGCTGAGGGGCGATGGCAGTATCGCCGTTATCGGACCCAATGCGAAGATCGCCCAGATCATGGGTGGCGGCAGCGCCCAGCTCAACGCGCATTATCGCATCTCGCCCTGGCAGGGTCTGGTGTCGGCCGTAGGCGAAGATCGGTTGCGCTACGCGGCCGGCTGCACCAACCACCGCTTCGAGCCCGTGCTGAAGGGCAATTTCAAGGTCGAATACTTCGCCAACGAAAAGCTCAGCGGCGAGCCGGCGCACGTCGCCAGCCAGGACGAGGCGCAGGCCTTCTGGATTGGCCACATCGCCGATGGCAAGGTCGATCCACTGCACTTCTCGGCTCGCCTCAGCGGCAGCTTCACCCCCGAAACCTCCGGCACCCATCGCGTCGGCGTCTATTCGGCCGGCTTTGCCAAGGTCTATGTCGACGGGAAGTTGATCGCCGACGCCTGGACCAACTGGCAGAAGGGCCGCACCTTCTTCGAGGAGGGCTGCGACGAGGTGGTGGGCACGATCGACCTGGAGGCCGGTCGCGCCTATCAGGTGGTGATCGAATTCGCCACCAAGGCTTTTGCCACGCTGGGCCTGGCCGCCTTTGCCGCCGGTATCGGCAAGCCGCTCGGTGACGACGCCATAGCGGAAGCAGTCCGTGTCGCGCGCAATGCCGATACCGCCATCGTCTTCATCGGCCGCAATGGCGAATGGGACACCGAGGGTTCCGACCTGCCCTCGATCGACCTGCCGGGCCGGCAGAACGAACTGGTGGCCGCCATCGCCAATGCCAACCCCAATACGATTGTGGTCATGCAGACCGGTGGACCGGTGGAAATGCCGTGGATCGGCTCGGTCGCCGCGCTGATCCAAGCCTGGTATCCGGGCCAGGAGGCCGGCAATGCCATCGCCGATGTCTTGACTGGCGCCGCCGAGCCCTCCGGCCGCCTGCCCCAGACCTTCCCGGTGCGCTGGGCCGACAATCCTGCCCATAGCCAGGACCGCGAAGTCTATCCCGGCGTGGAGGGCAAGGTGCGCTATGAGGAGGGCATCTTCGTGGGCTACCGCCACTATGACCGGCTGGGCATGACGCCACTGTTCCCGTTCGGCTTCGGTCTGGGCTATGCCAGCTTCGCAGTCAGCGACCTCACCGTCGACGATACCGAGTTCGAGGCCGAGGGCACTGTGATGGTCGGCGTGACGGTGACCAATACCTCGGAGCGCGACGGGGCCGCGGTGGTGCAGCTTTACGTGTCCGACGACGTGTCGTCCGATCCCCGCCCGGCCAAGGAGCTCAAGGCCTTCCGCAAGGTCCAGCTCAAGGCGGGGGAAAGCCGGCAGGTTACGATGACCCTCGATGCCCGCGCCTTTGCCTTCTATCGGGTCCAGGCCAGGCATTGGCTGTTGGAAAATGGCAGCTTCACCCTGCGGGTCGGGCTGTCGTCGGTCGAGCTGCCGCTCAGCGCCAGGCTGGCGCGGACGACGACCCTGATGCTGCCAGTCTAGTCCCGGCGTAACGAGGCGTTCCCGCGGGTCGGCCGCGGGAACTGCGCGAATGGGTTGGGGCTAGATCAGCCGGTCGACGACGGCGCCGGAATCGATCAACACGGGTTCGGCTTCTCCCGTGGGGCTGGTCAGCGCGGCCTTGGCTTGCTCGGCATCGGCAGCGGCCATCAGGTCGGCGCGCAGCTTGGCGACCTTGGCCAGATGCGGGGTTGCCGTGTCGCCTTCGCGCGCCACGATGCGGTTGATCATGACAGATGGGCTCACTCCCAGGGCGCTCATGGCGGCCCTAGGCTGTCTTGTCGACGCGCGTGCCCTGGCCGGGCGGCGGCGCCGATTGCGATACCTGGATCAGGGTGTTGACCAGGTCCTGCTGCATTTCATGCGCTTTCTTGAACACGGCAATCTGCACGCTGTTCTGCAGCTTGCTGCTGTTCATCTGCATGATCTGCGACGAGAGGTCGGTATTCACGCCGGACTCCTTTTGCTGACAGTCCACCATCGACTCTAGGGATGGGGTATGAACAAAACCTTGGGCAATCATGGCAATTTAGTGAAACTTGCGCGGACCTGCTCGACAGGTCAGCGCCCGCCCAGCAGGGCCACCTCGCGCCGCCGGAAGCCTGCGGCCAGCACCAGTCCGGCGGCAAAACCGCCCAGATGCGCCCACCAGGCGACCGGTTGATCCGAGCCGACCACGACATAGAACAATTGCGTCGCCACCCAGAAGCCGAGCATCCAGAAGGCGGGAACCGGCAGCGGAATGGGGATAACCAGCCGGGCCAGCACGAAGACGCGGGCGTGCGGATAGAGCAGGATATAGGCGCCCATCACCCCCGCCACGGCGCCAGACGCACCGATCAGCGGACCGTTGTCACCCATGTTGAAGGCCAGGTGCGCCAGGGCCGCGCAGACCGCACAGGCGAGGTAGAACAGCAGATATTTGATATGCCCCATGGCATCTTCGATATTGTCGCCGAACACCCAGAGAAACAGCATGTTGCTGAGCAGATGCAGCCAGTCGGCATGCAGGAACGCATAGGTCACCAGCGTCGCCCAATCGGGCAGCCAGGGCACCGGCTGCGGATAGACGTTGCGTACCACGATGGGGATCATGCCGAAATCGATGGTCGCCTGGTCGAACGCCGCCTGCGGCAACACCGATTGCAGCAGGAAGCACAGCGTGGTGACGCCGATCAGCCCGTAATTGACATAGGGGAAGCGGATATGGCGGATGCGATTGGCATCATGCAGCGGCAGGAACATGCGTTTCGTCCGTCATTTGAGAGCCCCGCCATGGTGGCGCACGCACCCTGGAGTTCAGTTCCTTCGCCTCCCTCCCCCTTGAGGGGAGGGATTGAGGGAGGGGGTCCTCCAATGGGCCACATAACCACCCCCACCCCAGCTCTGCTACGGCCCTTCGGGCCGAGCGTCGCTACCCTCCCCTCAAGGGGGAGGGTGGGCAGTGCCAGAACTTACCCGCCCTTCTTCACATCGCCATAGTTGCCCGGCACCCACAGCACGTCCTTGACGCCATTGCTGTTGGCCACGCGGCCCAGCACAAACAGCAGGTCGGACAGGCGATTGAGATAGCGCACGGCCTCGGGGCTCGTATCGGCTTCAGCCGCCGCCAGCTCGACCGTGATTCGCTCGGCTCGCCGGGTCACGGTGCGCGCGACATGCAGGGCCGCCGCCAGCGGTGAACCGCCGGGCAGGATGAAGCTCTTGAGCGGCTCGATATCGCGATTGTAGTGGTCGATCTGCTTTTCGAGAAATTCCGTCTGCACCGGGCGGATGCGCAGCGTCGGATACTCCGCCGCCGGATCGTCGGCGCCAGGTGTCGCCAGATCCGAACCGACATCGAACAGGTCATTCTGGATGCGGGCCAGCAGCATGTCGATCTTGGGCATGGAACTGGTGTGGAGCCGGGCCATGCCGACATTGGCATTGGCCTCGTCCACCGTGCCATAGGCCTCGACGCGCAGGTCGTATTTCGGCCGGCGCGGTCCGCGCACCAGGCCCGTCGTGCCGTCGTCGCCGGTTTTGGTATAGATGCGGTTGAGCTTGACCATGGGGCTAGCCGCGCCCGCCGAAGAAGAACAGTGCGCCCAGCAGCAGGACCAGGGCCACGGCCTGCCCGATGACGCGCAGGCGCATCAGCCGCTGGCTGGTATTGCCCGGCCCGCCCTTGAGCATGTTCCACAGGCCCATCCCCAGCACGATGACGACGAAGAGCAGCGCAAGGGCGATGGCGATATTGAGAGCGGTCTGCATAGGGTCCTGCCGATAGAGATGCTAGGCGTTGATATAGGTCACCAGCCCCTCAGCCAGCGCGTCATAGATGGCACGAATCCGGTGCGACGTGAACAATTCCCTGTGTGTGGTGAGCCACACCTGGAGCGGCGGAATGGCCAGATCGAGCGGCAGCGCCACCATGCCCGGCGTCGACCGCACGAGGCTCGCCTGGGCAAAGCCGATGCCCAGCCCCGCCTTGAGCAATTCCCACATCTGCGTCTGGTCGTCCGTGCGCACGACGAACTGCTCGCGCGTCAGCGGCAGGCCGATGGACCTGGCATGGGCAATGATGAGGTCGGAACGGTCCAGCCCGATCATGTCATGGCCATAGAGCTCGGAAACGTCCCCGGGCGTACCGCGGCGGGCAAGATAGTCCTGATGCGCCGTGGGGATGATGGGCAGGTCGCCCAGATGCCGCGTCACCAGCTCGAGCTGGGTGGGGCGGAACATGCGGATGGCGATATCGGCCTCGCGCAGCAGCAGGTTCTCGGCCGAATCGGAGGGCACGGTCTCGATGGCGATACGGGGATAGAGCTGGCGGATCGGCACCAGCAAGGTGGGCAACACATAGTTGGAGATGACCACGCTGGCCGTGATGCGCACGGTGCCGCCCAGATCGTCCTGCGCGCCCTCGGCCATGATGGCAGCTTCGGCCAGTGAGGCCTGGGCCTGCGCCACCGGCTCATAGATGCGCAAAGCCGTCACATTGGGCTTGAGACCGCTGAGGCTGCGCTCGAACAGCACGAGGCCCAGATCGGCCTCCAGCGTCTCGATATGGCGACCAACGGTCGGCTGGCTGATGCCAAGCTCCCGCGCCGCCGCCGAAAGCGAGCCATTGGCCACCACGGCAGAGAAACTGCGCCACAGCGCCCAATCCGGTTCTCTATTCATAATTGAATATTCGACCTACGAAATCAGCCAATATCGCGACGATAATGAATGGCTGATGTTGTGTCCATCAACAACGGAGTTTCGAGATGAGCAAGGGCAACGTCACCGTTCTGGGCATTAACGGCCATATCGGCCATCACGCCGCAAGCGCCTTCCAGCAGGCGGGTTTCACCGTTACCGGCTTTGGCCGTTCCAATCGCCACCCGCTTGCAGGCGTCGCCTTCCACAAGGGTGATGCCGGCAACCTCGCCGACCTCCAGGCCGCAATCGCCGGCGCCGATATCGTCGTCAATGCGCTCAACCTGCCCTATGACAAGTGGGACAAGGGTCGTGCTGAGGCGCAACTGGCCACCGTCATCGCTGCCATGGGCGACAGCGGCAAGACCCTGATGTTTCCCGGCAATGTCTACAACTACGCCGCCTCCGATCGCCGCATGGCTCCCTCAACCCCGCAGCGCCCGCAGACCCAGCGCGGCGCCATCCGCGTGCGGCAGGAAGACATGCTCGCCGCCGCCAGCAAGGCCGGCAAGTTCCAGACCATTATCGTCAGGGCCGGCGACTTCTACGCCCCTGGCAATAGCGGCGACTGGTACGACCAGGCCATGCTGATGGAAGCCAAGAAGGGCAAGGTCTATCGCATGGCCGCGCCTGAGCTGGGCCATGCCTGGGCCTACCTGCCCGATCTCGGCCGCGCCTTCGCCGTGCTGGGCGAAAAGCGCGGTGAATTCGGCGCCTTCGAGAACTTCCACTTTGCCGGCCACTATGTGACCCATGGCGCGCTGATGGATGCCATCGTCAAGGCGTCGCCGGTGCCGCTCAAGGTGGCGCCGCTGCCCTGGCTTATCCTCCAGGCCATGGGCCTGGCCAATGGCGTGATCCGCGAAGTGATCAAGATGCGCTATCTGTGGAACAACCCGATGGAACTGGTCGATGCCAGGCTCGACGTCATCCTCGGCCCCGATTTCGGCACGCCGTTCGAGGTGGCAGTGGCGGAGACGGTGAAGCCGTTCTTCCTGCAGAAGGCAGCGGCGTAGCACTCGATGCCTCCCCGCCCACCGGCGTTCCCTCGGGCTTGACCCGAGGGTCCTTCGCCACCTGTGCCGGGTTGAGAGTGGCCCTCGGATCAAGTCCGAGGGAACGCGGTGCGCGGGGTTAGCAGAACTAGTGGCAGCCCCACCGCCCTTCGGACATCCTCCGGCGTCCAACCCTGGGCTCGCAGATCCGCCAGGCTCTGCGAGCCTTTCGATTTGGCGAGCTTCTTGCCCGCGTCGTCGAGGATCAGCCGGTGAAAATGGTAGATCGGCGCCGGCAGGCCCAGCAGCATTTGCAAGAGGGCATGGATATCGGTCGCCGCCTCCATGTCGCGGCCACGGGTCACATGCGTTGTGCCCTGTGCCGCGTCATCGACCACCACGCTGAGGTGGTAGCTCGTCGGCGTGCCCTTGCGCTGCAGCACCACATCGCCCCAGCGCTCGGGCCGGGCATAGCGGATTTGCGGCCGGTCGGTTACCAATGGGCCAACCACGGTGAAGGTCAGCATGCCAACGCGCGCCATGGCGCTTTCCGCGTCGAGCCGGAACTGTACCGGATCGCCGCGCTCCAGCCGCGCGATCTGCTCACCGCGATCGAGATGCCGGCAGGTGCCCGGATAAAGCGGCGCGCCATCCGGATCGGTGCCGTCGGCCGCGGCGGCGATCTCGCTGCGCGAACAGAAGCACGGGTAGAGCAGACCCTGGTCGCGCAACCGATTGCCGGCCTCGGCGTAAACCTCCATACGCTGCGATTGCTGCATGACCGGTTCCGGCCAGTTAAGGCCGAGCCAGTGCAGATCCTCAAGGATCGCGGCGCTGAATTCGGGTTTACTGCGTTCGGCATCGATGTCTTCGATCCGCAGCAGGGCCGTGCCGCCAAGCAGGGTGGCGGCGTTCCAGGTGACGAGCGCCGAATAGGCATGGCCCAGATGCAGCCGCCCATTGGGGCTGGGCGCGAAGCGAAGGACAGGACTGGATGACGGCTTTGACACCGGGGTTTTCTACATGAGCGCATTGCCGCCGTCACCGCGTCTCAACAGCGCCGAGGCCATCGCGGCTCATATCGAAATGCTGGTGGCGATCGACCCGCGGCTGCTCGCGGTGCGCGACTTTGCCGGGCCGGTGCTGCCACGCATCAATCCACCGGGTTTTCCTGGTATTGCCAAGGTCATCACCGGGCAGCAGGTATCGGTCGCCAGTGCCAGTGCCATCTGGTCGCGCTTCGAGCAGGTGCCGGGCGCGCTCGATCCGGTCACCTATCTTGCTTTGTCCGAGGAAACCGTGCGCGCAGCCGGTTTTTCCGGCAGCAAGTTCCGCACCGTGCGGGCCATTGCCGAGGCCATGGTCGCCGGCACGCTCGATTTTGCCCATCTGGAGACGCTGCCGGCAGAGGAAGCGGTGCGCTATCTCGTCGCGCACAAGGGCATCGGCCCATGGACGGCGGAGGTCTACCTGATGTTCTGCGCCCAGCATCCCGACGTGTTCCCATCAGGCGATCTGGCCTTGCTCAAGGCCGTTCACCACGGCCTCGGGCTTGACGCTCGTCCCACCATCAAGGACATGATCGGCATCGCCGCCGGCTGGATGCCGCATCGCTCCGCCGCGGCCCTGCTGTTCTGGCGCTATTTCGCGGTCATGCGCGACCGGGAAGGAATCCTTCTGTGACCAAGCTCTCCGGCCCCATGCTGCCCCCAGCCTCCGGCGGCACTCCCAAACAGGCGGTGGTGCTGCTGCATGGCTATGGCAGCGATGGCAATGACCTGATCGGGCTGGCGCCGCATTGGCAGGGCATTCTGCCCGATGCGGTCTTCATTTCGCCCAACGCGCCCGAGCAATGCCGGCAGTTTGCCGTTGGCTTCCAGTGGTTCGACGTCAGCTTCGATGGCGACCGGCTGGCCAAGCGCCAGGAAGGCGTGGTGCAGGCCCGCCCGGTGCTAACAGAATTTCTCGAGGACCTCTGGAGCCAGTCGGGTATAGGGCCCGAAAACACCATTCTTGCTGGCTTCAGCCAGGGCGCGATGATGGCGCTGCATACCGGCCTGTCGCTGGAGCGGCCGCTGATGGGCATCATCGCCTTTTCCGGCGCCTTCCTGCCGCCCGATGGCTTCGGCAGCGCACCGCTCGCCAAAAGCCCGGTCTGCCTGGTGCATGGCGATATGGACAATGTGGTCGATCCCGAGCACAGCGCCGATGCCGATGTCGCGCTGCGCCTCGCCGGCTATGAGGTGAGCTATCACGTGAGTCCCGGCGTGGGCCACGGCATCGCCCCCGACGGCCTGGCCTTTGCGAGCGAGTTCATCGCCCGCGTGGCGACAAAATAAAGCGCGACTGCCCCGCTTCACAGCCCTGACACAAACGGCTTAGTATAAAGGGGCTATGGACTTACTCGATTCCCGTTTCGGGAGACTCTAGTGACCATCCACGTGTCGCCTGAGGCCTGTCCCGCTCTGGTGTTGAACGCCGATTTTCGGCCGCTCAGCTATTATCCGCTCTCGCTCTGGTCTTGGCAGGACGCCATCAAGGCGGTGTGCCTGGATCGCGTCAATATCGTCTCGCTCTACGACACGGTCATCCACTCGCCCAGCTTCGAGATGCGGCTGCCCAGCGTCGTCTCGCTGCGCGATTACGTGAAGCCGGCACGCCACCCCGCCTTCACCCGTTTCAACGTGTTCCTGCGCGATCGCTTCCAGTGCCAGTATTGCGGCAGCAAGGACGACCTGACCTTCGATCACGTCATCCCCCGCTCCAAGGGTGGCCAGACCACCTGGGAAAATGTCGTCGCCGCCTGTGCGCCCTGCAACCTGCGCAAGGCCAACCGCATGCCCAGCGAAATCCGCATGTTCCCGCATCAGAAGCCCTACCATCCCACTGTGCATGACCTGCACAATAACGGCCGCGCCTTCCCGCCCAACCACCTGCACCAGAGCTGGCTGGACTATCTCTACTGGGATATCGAACTGGAGCCGTAACCCTTGCCGAGCACGCAACCAATAACTATTATTGGTTGCAGATTGACAGGAGGCAGGCGCCATGGCCATCAGCGCAGAACTGGGCGAAAACCTCGAAAAGGTCGTGACCGACCTCGTCGAGAACGGTCGCTACAATTCCAAGAGCGAAGTCCTGCGCGAAGGCGTCAGGCTGGTGCAGGAGCGCGAAGCCGCGTTCCGAGAGCTCACAGCTCTCATCAAGGAGGGCGAAGACGACTTCGCGGCCGGCCGTGTTTACTCCGCTGAAGAGGTGTTTGCCGAGCTGCGGGAAATCGTTGCTCAGGCAACCAAGAAAGTCTCCTGATGCCCGTCGTCTACTCGGCGGCCGCTCGAAGAGACTTGGTCGGCATCGCGCGCGCCATAGCGCGCGACAACCCCAGTCGGGCGGCAGGATTTGTCGAGGAACTAGCGGCGGCGTGCGAAGGGCTGGACGATCAGCCCGAACGTTTTGCCGTAGTGCCAGGTTATGAGGCAAAGGGCTATCGCCGGCGGCCTTATGGAAGCTACTCCATAATTTACTACGTCGGCGCCAACAGCGTGAATGTCTATCGCGTGCTGCACGGCGCCCGGAATCTGCACAAAGTGTTGGGCGACTAGCCCCGCTTGCCTCGGCGTGCCTGGGCCCACATGGCCAGACCCAGCAGCGCCACGATAGCCAGCGAGATCAGTGCATTATAGCCGGCCAGCGAAATGCCGAAGAGGCGGAACTGCACCACGTCGCAGCCGATGACCGGGGTCAGGTTGCTGAGCGCGTCGAAATCCATCGGCCCACCGACGCCGGTGCAGGCGGTCGGGCCCGGCCAGAAACCCCATTCGACGCCCGCATGATAGGCGCCCATATAGGCGCCCCACACGAAGATGGCGGTGACCACGGCCATGGCGACGTACCACACCATGAGTGGCAGGCGGTTCCAGGTGACCAGCACAGCCAGCAGGATCGGCAGGCCGTAATAATAGGCCATGCGCTGCTCGAGGCACAGCTCGCAAGGCTGGAGCCCGCCGATGACCTGGGATCCCCAGGCGGCGAGGATGGTCACCAGGCCCAGAACAAAGGCGAGGCCCGCCGATTTCTTGTCGAGCGGGTGGAGTATCGATGCGGCCATGCTGCGGGTCTTTCGGCTGACGCTATGGGCAGTTGGATAGAACGCCATTGCGACGATTTCCAGCGGGAAACGGGCTTGTGATGCCGATAGCGCCGACAGGGCCCGTGGCCGCTCGTCAGAGATCCTGCAGGATTTCCAGCAGTTCGTTCCGCGTCGGCCGCGTCGTAGGACCGGCCGGGGTCAGGGCGACCGGCGTGTCGACAGAGCCCAGCATCAGCATCATGCCGCCAATGGTTCCATCCACCTTGTGCCAGGGACACATGACGCACATCTGCGGCACGATCTTGCCGCTGCCATCCTTCATGTAGGCGCGCGGGCTGTGGATGGTTTCCCCAGCCAGCACGCGCCTGTGCTCGGCCTTGTGATCGGGGCTGATATCAGGGCGCACCACATAGTGGTTCTTGCCGATCAGGTTGCCGCTCACGGCGGTCTTGTGCCCGGCGATCCAATAGTCGCTGACCGCCAGATAATTCATCTGCCGGTCCAGCACGGCGATGGCCGCCGGCACGTTCTTCATCAAGCTGCGAACCAGCAGGCTTCGGCCGACGGCATTGGCGTCCTTCATGGAATGGCCGGTAATATCCTGCATCGTGCCGAAGACTTCTGACACATCGCCGCCCGGGCCGATCCTCACATCGGCCGTACACTCGACCACCTTGATGCCGGCGCCGGTCTCGATGCGAAACTTGGTCTTCTGCGCCCGACGCTCAGAAATGCTGCGCTTGAGCATGGCCACGACAGTCGGCCGATCATAGTCGACGACGTGGCTCATGGCCTCTTCCATGGTCAGCGGCTCGTTCTGCGGCGGCAAGCCATAAATCTCGAAAGCGTGCTCAGACCAGTACATGGCGCCATTGGCCACCAGCATGCGCCAAAATCCCATGCCCAGTTGGCTGGCAAGCACGCCGAGCATGGCGTCGGCATGCACGACAGCGGGCGACTCGTGGTCTTCCTGGGTGGCATTCAGCATAGAAAATGGCCTGTCGAAGCACGATGAAGATGCGTGCGCACTGTGGCGGTCATTGGACCATAATTGCCTTACCGAAGTCTGTCGCCGACGGCAAAAATTGCGGCTTGCGGCGCCGAAGGCACCCATCCAGGTCGGCAAACGCGGCGATCTTGAATCGTGCGATTAGTCCCCGGGCAGCGCGATGCCGGCCGCTTGGCGCAAGGCGATGGCATTGGCCGGGGCGTGCAGCTTGTCCTCATGCACGAAATAGGCAAACACGTCCCTGCCCTCGGCGGCCCAGGCTTTGGCAGTCGCCGCCCATTCGGCGATGTCGGCAGCCTGGTAGCCGTCGCCCCGTGGCGGCCCCTGCAATCGGCAATAGGCGAAATCGGCGGTCAGCGCACGCGATGGGCTTTCAGCCGTATCGGCGATGACGCGGGCCACGTTGTGCTCGCTCAGCAGCGCATTGACCTCGGGCACATCGAAACTGGCATTGCGCATTTCGATGGCGTGGCGGATCGGGCCAACCCCCTCGGCGGCAAGGAATGGCACCGATTTGAGCCGCTCATCGGCCTTGCCCGCCAGGGCGACGTAGTCGTCAGTGCTTGATGGCAGCAGCTTGAGGAAAGTGCTCAGCACGGCTCTGTCATAGCCGACATTGGGCGGCAGTTGCCAGACAAAGGGCCCGAGCTTGGCGCCCAACGCCAGCGGCCCCGAGGCAAAGAAGTTGGCCAGCTCCTGCTCGCAATTCTTGAGCCGCTTGATGTGGGTCACCAGCTGCGGGCCCTTGATCGAGAACACGAAGCCATCGCGCGCCTCGCCGGCCCACTTGGCGAAGCTTTCCGGCTTCTGGTTGGCGCGGAAGGTGGCGTTGATCTCGATCGTGCCCAGCCTGGAGCTGGCATAGGCCAGCTCCTTTTTCTGCACCAGCCCTTCGGGAAAGAAGGTGCCGCGCCAGGGTTCGAACACCCAGCCGGCCGTTCCGGTTCGTATCGCGCCAGTCGCCATGAATGGTAGTCCTCCCCGGGGGCAACCTAACGCAACCGATCTGCGCCCGCATCGAAATATGCGCGGCCTGTCGCAGGCGGCAAGGCCCGTGCGTCATTGGCATGGGGCCGGCAATCGACAGAGTGGTCCCAACCGTGAGAAGAGCAAGGCATCCACGAACGCCTCGCCGTGCTAGGTAAGTCCTTTGGAGGCCGCACCAGATGAGCCAGTCCGCCCGCCTGCCCTTCAGTCAGTCGCAAAAGACGGCCCTGCTGCTCGCCGCGAGCAGCGCCATTGCCGGTTCGGTCGGCCCGATCGCCATTGGCTCAGGTGGACTGGCAGGTGCCTCGGTCCTGCCGGCCGATGCGCTGAGCCTGTCCACCATGCCGGTCACTACCTTCGTGATCGGTTCTGCCATCGCCGCCATTCCAGCGGCCCTGCTGATGCGCCGCGTCGGTCGGCGCGCCGGCTTTATCACCGGCGCCCTCGTGGGTACCACCGGAGCGGGCCTTGCCAGCCTGGCGCTGAGCCTGGGCTCATTCTGGTTCTTTGCCATCGGCATGATGGTGCTGGGCTGCGCTGCCGCGTTCCTGCAGCAATACCGGTTCGCCGCCGCCGACGCATCCGACCCGGCCTTCAAGGATCAGGCGATAGCCTGGGTCATGGCCGGCGGCATCGTGTCGGGTATTGCCGGCCCGCAGCTGGCCATTCATGGCCGCAGCATCTGGCCCGACACGCCCTATGCCGGGCCGTTCTTCCTGTTGGCCTTGCTGTTTCTCTGCGCCGTGCCGCTATTGGCAAGGCTGCGCGTGCCCAAGCCCAAACCGCTGCCATCCGGTCAGCGCGATGGCCGGCCGCTCCGGGCCATCATCAGGCAGCCCCGCTACCTGCTCGCCATGCTGATCACCGTCTCCGCCTATGCCCTGATGAGCCTGGTCATGACGGCTGCGCCTCTCGCCATGGTGCAACTGTGCGGGCACTCGGTTGCCGATGCCCAGGTTGGCATCATCTTCCACGTGCTGGCCATGTTCGCGCCGAGCTTCTTCACCGGTCGTCTCATTGCCCGCTATGGCCGCTCGCTCATTGCTGCCGCCGGTTTCGCGATGATCGCCGCTGCCGCCGGCGTCGCGCTGACCGGGACCTCCATTTGGCAGTTCTGGCTGATGCTGACCCTGCTCGGCATGGGCTGGAATTTTGGGTTTATCGCCGGCACGGCCATGATCACCGACCTCTACCGCCCCGAAGAGGCCGCCAAGACCCAGGCTTTCAGCGAATTTGCGCTCTTCAGCATCGTCGCCCTGGTGACCTTTGCCTCGGGCGGCCTCATCGCCGCCGTCGGCTGGTGGGTCCTCAACCTTGTGGTCCTTCCCATGGTCGCGCTCGGCATCGCGCTGATCGTGGTGGAGGAACTGGCCGATCGGCGCCGTGCCGCGGCCTGAGCACGCCAGCCGCACCAGGGGAACAGGGCTTCCACGAAGAAGGCCCCGCCGTTGCGATGCTAGAACTTGTAGTTGAGGCCGGCGCGGACGACGCTGAACCGCTGCGCCGCGTCGATATTGCCGACACCGGCGGGCAGGCCGCTATAGCTTTGCGTCCCCAGGTCAACATAGAGGTATTCGGCCTTGATCGAGATGTTCTGTGTCGCCTGCGCTTCAAGGCCGACACCAGCCGTCCAACCCGTATGCGTGGCTGACTGCGACGTGGTGACGCCGCCCGGATTGGTGAGGCTCGCCGAGCCACGACCGGCCGCAACGCCGGCGGTCACATAGGGCATCACCTGGCCAAAGGCCATGCCGGCGCGGCCGCGCAGGGTGCCATAGAAGTCGATACCGGCCTTGAACGAGCCAATGCCCGGAATGTCTTCGGTATAGCCGACATTGGACCATTGCAGGTCCGCTTCGGCGCCCAGGATGAAACCGCCCATATCCATGTTGTAGCCAGCCTGGGCGCCCAGGTTCCAGCCGCCGGTGCTGTTGGACGCCTGGGCCCCGGGGGCCGGGGTCACGGTCGCCGTGCCAAATCCATAGCCGCCGCTGACGCCGGCATAAAAGCCGGACCAGCCCGAAGCAGGTGTTGGCGAATAGATCGGGCTGGCGCCGCTGTTCCAGCCCAGATCGGCGGCCTGGCTGGCAGTGGTCAGCACAAGGATCGCGGAAAGCATGATGCCAAGGCGCTTCATGGATGTCCTCGTTCTCAGAAGGGAATTGCTTTCCGCAAAATGCGACGGAAAAAATTAACACCCGGGTAAGGAACAAGGTTAACGCCATGCAGAGGCGCCATGGCTGTGCCCGACACCCTGCGTCAGGCGCATGGAACCGGCGCTGCGCCTAGAAGCTGGGACGCGGTCGCGGAAAGGGCACAGCGCCGGAATCGGACGCCGGCAGCCCGGGGCGGAGGTCGGCATCGAGGGATGCCTCGGCGGTCGGCGCGGTAAAGACCGGCAGGTGCACCGGCCGCGGCCGCGGCAGGTTGACGCCGACAGCGATGCGGCCGAGATCGGTCGCCACATAGGAGGCCGGCAGCACGGTGTCGGTGAGCAGGCTTGGCTGGCCTTCGAGCCCCATCGGGAAGGCCGCTTCCTGGCTCGCGACATAGGCCTTGGCCTCCTTGCCGCAGATCAGCGGGCGCATATCGACCGGAGCCGCCCCCGGATTATTGCTCAGCGTCAGCACCGTCTGCCCGTTGGGCAGCGCCGCGCCTGACAGCCCGCGGGTGATCAGTTCGGCCGCATGCTCGTTGCGGTCGCGCGCCGATGAACCGCCCAGCACCACCGCCATGAGCCGCCGCCCGTTGCGATCGACAGTTGCCACCATGTTGAGCCCCGAAGCACAGACGAAGCCCGTCTTCATGCCGGTGGTACCGGCAAAGCTCTCGAGCAGCTTGTTTTCCGATTCCAGCGTCTTGCCGTTGAGCACCACCGTGCCGGTGCCGAAGATGGGCATATATTGCGGGAAGCTCTGGCGGATATAGAGCGAGAGCACCGCCAGGTCGCGCGCCGAGGTCACCTGCGCCGGGTCATGCAGGCCGTTTGGATTGACATAATGCGTCGCCGTCAGCCCCATGCGGCCGGCTGCATCATTCATCAGCGCCACATAGCCCGCCTCGTCGCCGCCAAGGGTTTCGGCGATGGCCATGGCCACGTCATTGGCCGATTTGACCAGCATGATGTAGAGCGCATCCTGGAGCGTAATGGCACTGCCGACCGCCAGGCCCGACTTGGACGGAGCCTCATTGAACGCCTTCTTGGAGATGACCACCGGCGTATCGAGCGTCACCTTGCCCAGGGCGATCTGCTCGAAGGCGACATAGGCCGTCATGAGCTTGGTGAGCGATGCCGGATGCCAGGGCTGGCCAGCCTCCTGGGCGTAGAGCACGTCGAACGTATCCATATCCACCAGCAGCATCGGATTGGCGCGGGCCGGCACGAGGCTGAGCAAAGCCAGCATGAGGACGAGGACAAGACGGCGGGCGAACAGCACGGGCAAACGGCTCCGGAATGGCGGAAAATCGGCATCCTCATAGCAGCGCGGGCGTTTCACCTCAATGCGGCGGCGGCCACACTGACGGGCTTTTGAACCTGCTGACACGATCTGTCGCATGGCCGAACCAGTTTGGCGCCATCAACAAGGAGAAGCCAGATGACCGCTATCGTGACCATTCTGACCGAAGGCTATGCCGATTGGGAAACCGCCCTGCTCAATGCAGCGGCCCGGTCCTACTTCCAGATCGACACCCGCTTCGCCACCCCGGGCGGCAAGCCGGTTACCTCCTCGGGCGGCCTCAAGGTGACGCCCGATCTGGCGGTGGAGGACATCGACGTCAACGCCATAGATGCACTGGTGGTCAGTGGCGGCACGGCCTGGAGCCAGCCCGACGCGCCCGATATCGGCAAGGTGCTGCTGGCGGCGCGCGATGCCGGCAAGACCGTGGCCGGGATCTGCGATGCCACGCTGGCGCTGGCCCGGGCCGGATTGCTCGACGATGTCGGTCATACCTCCAATTCGACCGACAACCTCACCTCCACCGGCTATCAGGGCGCCGCACACTACCAGGACCAGCCCGACGCGGTCGTTTCGGGCAGGATCGTTACCGCACCGGGCACGGCGCCGGTAAGCTTCATGGGCGGCGTGCTCGAGACGCTCGGCCTGCGCGACGACAATCTCAATTACTACCTCGGCATGTATGCCGCCGAACACAAGGCGGCCTAGCCGACGTCTCGCATTGGGCGCCGGCCGACCTCCTCAGGTGCCCAATGCGATCAGTTTTTCAATTACCGCCTCGCCATCGGGCGTGTCCCAATGCGCTGGCCCCTGCAGCACCGCCAGCTCGCAGCCATTCTCGTCCAGCACCAGTGTCGCCGGCAGGCCCACGGCCACCGCCTGCTGCTTGAGCCGCTCGAAGGCGGCAAAGGTGTTGTCGGCATAAAGCGGCAGGTTGGCGAACTGGTTCTCCTCGAGGAAGGCCTTGGCCTTGTCGAGCCCGCCCTCGCCGATATCGAGATTGATGGGCAGCACCATGAAGGCGTCCGAATTGTATTTGGTGGCCAGCGCATCGAGCGCGGGCATTTCCTCGCGACACGGCACGCACCAGCTGGCCCAGAAATTGACCAGCAGTGCCTTGCCCTTGAAATCGGCGATGGTCATGTCGGTGCCCTCGGCATCCCTGAAGGCCATGGTGGCATAGCCGCGTCCCTCGCCCGTGCCATTGAGCGCCGCCAGTTCGCCCATTGCCGCATCGCCGATGGCCGCCGCCTCTTCAGCCTGAACTGGGCATTCCTTTGCCTGCCCGGCATTGCCGAGCCAGAACCACGCCGCTATAGCTACGGCCAATCCCGCCAAGCCCAGGATGACCCACAGCCGGACCCGGCTCGTTGCTCCCGGGCGAGGCGCTTGCGTGTCGGTCATAGAGGTCTCCGGAAATGAGCAACAAGATGTGGGGCGGACGGTTCGCCACCGGCCCCGACGCCATCATGGAGGAAATCAACGCCTCGATCGGCTTCGACCAGCGCCTGTTCCGCCAGGATATTGCCGGATCGATCGCCCATGCCACAATGCTCGCTGAGACGGGCATTCTGACGCAGGAAGATCGCGACGCCATCATTGCCGGTCTAAACGAGGTGCTGGCCGAAATCGAGGGCGGCTCTTTCACGTTCTCGCGGGCGCTTGAAGACATTCACATGAATGTCGAAAGCAGGCTGCGGGAAAAGATCGGGGATGCTGCCGGGCGCCTGCACACCGCGCGGTCGCGCAACGACCAGGTGGCGACCGATTTCAAGCTCTATGTCCGCGACACCATCGATACGCTGGTGATCCAGGTCCACACCCTTCAGCTGGCGCTAGTCACCCGCGCCGAGGAAGAAGCCGAGACCATCATGCCCGGCTTCACCCACCTGCAGAGCGCCCAGCCGGTTACCTTTGGCCATCATCTGCTTGCCTATGTCGAAATGCTCGGCCGCGACGCCGGCCGCCTGCTCGACGCGCGCAAGCGCCTCAACGAATCGCCCCTGGGCTCGGCGGCTTTGGCGGGCACGCCCTACCCGATCGACCGGCATATGACGGCGGAAAAGCTGGGCTTTGACCGCCCCACCGCCAATTCGCTCGATGCCGTCTCGGACCGCGACTTCATCCTCGAAACCCTAGCCGCTGCCTCGATCTGCGCCATGCACCTGTCCCGCTTCGCCGAGGAAATGGTGATCTGGAGCTCGGCGCAGTTTGGCTTCGTGCGGCTCAGCGACAAGTTTACCACCGGCTCGTCCATCATGCCGCAGAAGCGCAACCCGGATGCCGCCGAGCTGGTGCGCGCCAAGATTGGCCGTATCCTGGGCGCCCTGACCAGCCTCCTCGTCGTGATGAAGGGCCTGCCGCTCGCCTATTCCAAGGACATGCAGGAAGACAAGGAAGTCGCCTTCGACGCGCTGGATTCGCTCAGCCTGTCGCTGGCAGCCATGACCGGCATGGTCAGCGACATGACGCCGAACCGCGAACGCATGCGCGTTTCGGCCGCTGCAGGCTTCTCGACCGCCACCGATATCGCCGACTGGCTGGTGCGCCAGCTCAACATCCCCTTCCGCGACGCCCATCACATTACCGGGCAGATCGTGGCTTTGGCCGAGCAGAAGGGCTGTGGCCTCGAAGGGCTCACCATCGAGGACTTCAAGTTCATCGACCAGCGCATCGATAGCCGCATCCACAAGGTGCTGACCGTGGAGGCCTCGGTCGCCGCCCGCCAGTCCTATGGCGGCACGGCCCCGGCCAACGTGCTGATTCAGGCGGCACGCTGGAAGACCGAACTCACCGGCAAACCACATGATCCGCGGCCGCTGAGCAAGAAAAAGCATGGCGGCCAAGACGGCGGCGGGCTTGAATAAAATTGCCTGAGGCATACCGTATCGGCAGCTCTCGCTGATTTGGATTTACGCAGATGGCCGGCAGGCTTCGACAGATGCGTCTCACCGAGCGCCACGTCGGCTATATCAAGCCCGAGGCGTCGTCCGACGACATGCCGCCGCCACCGCCCGGCATGCGCGCAGCGACCCCGGACGATTACCAGCGCACCATCAGCGACCTGCTTGGAGCCGATCCGAACCATGACGAAGTCTGGATCTTTGCCTATGGCTCGCTGATCTGGAAGCCGGCCTGCGACTTCGTCGAAATGCGCACCGGGCTGGTACGCGGCTGGCACCGCGCCTTTTGCCTGGGCTGGAACAACCGTTTCCGCGGCTCGGATGCCACGCCCGGCCTGATGCTGGCGCTGGATCGGGGCGGCGCCTGCAAGGGCGTGCTCTACCGCCTGCCGCCGGGGCAGGTGGTGGACTGCATGACCAAGCTGCTCGAACGCGAAATGGGCTGGCTGCCATCGCCCTTCCCGCCGCGCTGGGTCAATGTCAGTTCCGGCGATCGAACGGTGCGCGCCATCACCTTCTGCATCGACCGCAATTCCGGTCGCTATGTTTCGGGGCTCTCCGTCGACACCATTGCCGACGTGCTGGCCACGGCTGTGGGCACGCGCGGCTCGATGGCCGAATACCTCTTCGCCACCGTGCAACACCTCGAGGACATGGACATCCACGATCCCCATCTGTGGCAATTGCAGTCGCTCGTCGCCGACCGCATCGAAGCCGCTTATGAGCCGCATCGGTAAGTCTTGCTTTTGTTTTCAGTGGCACTGAATTAGAGCATGCACACCTCTCCCTTCTCCCCTTGCGGGAGAAGGTGGCGCGTAGCGCCGGATGAGGGGTTTTGCGCCAGACCCCTCACCCGCCCTTCGGGCACCCTCTCCCGCAAGGGGAGAGGGAAGGCAGGAACAGACGAGCATGGTCCACCACTTCAACCACCGCGACGACACCCTCTATGCCGAGGACGTCAATCTCAACGACCTCGCCGCCAAGGTGGGCACGCCCTTTTACGTCTATTCGAGCGCCACGCTGCGCCGGCATGTGCGGGTGGTGAAGGCGGCCTTCGAGGGCATTCCGACGCTTCTCGCCTATGCCATGAAGGCCAATTCCAACCAGGCCGTGCTCAAGCTCATGGCCTCCGAGGGCGCCGGCGCCGACGTGGTGTCGCTGGGCGAACTCGAACGGGCTCTGGCCGCCGGCATCAAGCCGGACATGATCGTCTTTTCCGGCGTCGCCAAGACCATTGCCGAAATGCGGCGCGGCCTTGAAGCCGGCATCAAGTGCTTCAATGTCGAGAGCGAGCCCGAGCTCGAGCGCCTCTCCATGGTCGCCTCGGATATGGGCCGCACCGCCCGCGTTTCGGTCCGCATCAACCCCGATGTCGACGCCCGTACCCACGCCAAGATCTCGACCGGCAAGGCCGAGAACAAGTTCGGCATTCCCTATGCCCGCGCCCGCGAGGTCTATCGCCGCATCGCCGAGCTGTCCAATGTCGAGGCCGTCGGCGTCGACATGCATATCGGCAGCCAATTGACCGATCTCGAACCCTTCGGCACCGCCTTTGGCCTGATGGCCGAGCTGGTCAAGGCCCTGCGCGCCGATGGTCACCATATCGAGCATGTCGATGTCGGCGGTGGCCTCGGCATTCCCTATCACCACGACCAGGAAGCCCCGCCCCATCCGGAAGCCTATGCCGCCGTGATCCGCGACAAGGTCGGCCAGCTCGGCTGCACCCTGGTGATCGAACCGGGCCGCCTCCTGGTGGGCAATGCCGGCATCCTGGTCACCAAGGTCGAATATGTGAAGGAGGGCGGCACCAATTTCGTCATCGTCGACGCAGCGATGAATGACCTGATCCGCCCCACGCTCTACGAGGCCCACCACGACGTGGTGCCGGTCAACCACTCCAACCTCGCCCCGATCACGGCCGACATCGTCGGCCCGGTCTGCGAAACCGGCGACTACCTCGCCAAGGCGCGCACCATGCCCGGCGTCAAGGAAGGCGACCTGCTCGCGGTGATGAGCGCCGGCGCCTATGGCGCGGTGATGGCGTCCACCTACAATTCCCGCGCGCTGATCCCGGAAGTCCTGGTCGACGGCGACCGGTATCACGTCATCCGCCCGCGCAAGTCGCTGGACGAGCTGATTGCGCTCGACAGCGTACCGGATTGGGTGTGAGCCTCGCGCCTCCTGCCACCCCTTGTCAGCGCACCTGACCCATAGTCTCTTCAGCCGAGGAGACCGCCATGTCGCACATGCTGACCGACCGCCAGCTCAACCGCGCCACACTTGCCCGGCAGTGGATGCTCGAGCGCGCCGATGTATCAATTCCCGATGCGGTCGCCTTCCTGCTCGGCCTGCAGGCCCAGACCAGTGCCGGTCCCTACCAGGCCCTGTGGAACCGGCTGCGCGGCTTTCGCCACGAGGACCTGACAGCCCTCATCCACGATAAATCGGTGCTGCGCGCCACCACCATGCGCACCACACTGCACCTGCATACATCAGATGACATGCGCGCTATTCGCCCCGTCATGCAGCCGGTTCTGGATCGCGCCTGGCAGTCCACCTTCCGCAAGCGCATCGGCGACGCCGACCGCGCCCAGGTCCATCGGCGCGGGGTGGAACTGCTCGACGAGACCCCGATGAGCAGCGGCGACCTGGGCAAACGCCTCGCCGAAACCTGGCCGGCGTCCGAACCGCTGGCGCTGGCCCAGGTGCTGCATTGCAGCGAAACCCTGATCCAGATTCCGCCCACCCGCATCTGGGGCCATGGCGGGCCACCGCTGCTGAGCCGCATCGAGAACTGGACTGGCGCACCGGTCGGCCCGGCTATCGACCTGCCCGATCTCGTGCTGCGCTACCTTGCCGCCTATGGGCCGGCCAGCGTGATGGACATGCAGAACTGGAGCGGATTGACCAAGCTCGCTGTCACCTTCGAGGCGATCAAGCATCAGTTGGTCCAGTTCGAGGGCGAGGATGGGCGCGTGCTCTACGACCTGCCCGACGGCTTGCGACCCGACCCGGAAACGCCCGCGCCGGTGCGCTTCATGCCCGAATACGACAATGTCTGGCTCGGCTTTGCCGATCGCCTACGCATCCAGCCCGAGCTGGCACGCACCCGCATGGTGCTGGTCAACGGCTATATCGCCGCCTACACGGTGGATGGCTTTATTGCCGGCAACTGGACGCTCAAGCGCAACAAGGACGACATCGCCATCACCATCCTGCCGTTCCGCACGCTGACCAGCGCCGAGACGGCGGATGTCGACGCAGAGGCCCATGCCCATGGCGCGTTCCTCGCCGATGGCAAGGGCGCTGTCAGTGTTGCATGGGAGAAGGTCGTCGAGGGCTAGCGCGCCGCCGCTCACACCCGCTCTACTCTTGCTGCGCCTGCCGGCCGAGCGACACCACTTCCACGGGCTTGCCCGCCAGCGCGTCATCCACCTTCTGCAACAGGTCGACCAGCGTGAACGGCTTGGTGATCACGTCGTAGATCAGGGCCTCGAGTCCATGCGCGCGTTCGCGCTGGTCGGCGAAGCCGGTCATCAGCACGATGATCACATCGGGAAACTTGGCCGCCACATGCAGCGCCAGCCCGATGCCGTCCATGATGGGCATCTTGATGTCACTCAGCAGCAGGTCGAAGCGGCCATTCTCGGCGTCGACCGTTTCGGCGGCGAGACCGCCATCCTCCTCGGCGACCACCTCGTGCCCCTTCATGGTGAGGGCGCTGACCACGAAGGCGCGCACCGATGGATCGTCTTCGGCAACCAGGATGCGGGCCATCAGTGATGCTCCGGAGTAGGCGTATGTTCGGGAGCGGCCGGGGCCGCATGTTCGGTTTCGGCGGGAGCAGCGTGCTCGCTCTCTTCGGCTGCCGGTGCTTCGGCCGCCCCTTGGGCGCCGCGGTCGCCCCTGTCTCCGGCCGCGACGATGCGCATGCCCTGCCCGCCGGCAAAGCTGAGCCGCACCCGCGAGGCATCGCCTGGTGGCAGGGTCAGCTGCGTATCGAAGGTCGCCCGTTCTCCAGCCATCAGGTCGCGCACCGAGGGCGTGACGCTCCACTCGTAGATGGCCAGCCCCTGTTCGTCGATCAGCGTCACCACCACGGCCGGAACCGTCACCGGTTCGTTCATCAGTCCGACAATCTGCGCCGACACGGCCAGCACTTCCTTGCCATCCTGCAGGGTGCGCATGCTGGAGGCATTGGTGAATTCGAGACCCACCACATTGACGCCCAGCCCGACAGCTTCATAGACGCCCGCCATGGCCGGAAAACGCTCCACCACCATGACGCGGCCGAAATAGGCGGTGGCCGCTATCGCCGCGAGGAGCACGAAGCCGGCCACCCGCAGCGAGCGCCGCAACCGCGCCAATGGCAGTTCCGCCGCCATAGCGGTCTGCCGGCGCGTAAAGGCCTTCTGTCGCTTGCGAACCAGGGCCGGATCGACCTTGCCCGCCGCCGCGCGTCGCTCGAATTCAAGCCGCTCCGCCACCTCCGCGGCGACCTGGCTTTCCTCGGCCTGCATGGCTTCGTCTAACCCGTCCTCGGCGATCTCCTCAAAGACCGCCTGCTCTTCGGGCACCTCGTCCTTCTTGGTCAGCGGCCGTTGTTGCCAGGCCTGCTGGCAATGGGCGCACTGCACCTTGCGGCCGACCGATCCGATGGCCTCATAGGTCACCTGATACTTGGTCTGGCAATGTGGACAGGTGATGATCATCGCGCCAGACGGTGGAGAGGACGGAATATGTCAGTTCCGACCCTAGAGCGCGGGAGTTAAAACTCCCCAAACCATTCGCTCCGCTGCAGCAATCCACCACATTCGTGCCGCTTTCATGCCGGCAAGGACACGACCATGCGCATAGGGTCCGCTGGACTGTTATGATGCGCACGACACCTGATTCGCCTTGGCGCGGACCAATTGGGGAGCCGCCGTTCTTGATCGAGTTTTCCAATGTCGGGCTGCGTTACGGCAACGGCCCCGAAATCCTGCGCGACCTGACCTTTTCGGTCGAGCCGGGCTCGTTCCATTTCCTCACCGGCCCGTCCGGCGCCGGCAAGACCAGCCTGCTCCGCCTGCTGTTGCTCTCGCTCAAGCCCAGCCGCGGCCGCGTCACCATGTTCGGCGAGGATGTGAGCAATCTCAGCCAGGATCGCCTGCTGCAGATGCGCCGCCATATCGGCATCGTGTTCCAGGAATTCCGCCTGCTCGATCACCTGACGACCTTCGAGAACGTGGCCCTGCCGCTGCGCGTGCTCGGTCAGCCCGAGAGCGAATATCGCCCCAATGTCACCGAACTGCTCGAATGGGTGGGGCTGGGCGAGCGCATGAATGCGCTGCCATCGCTGCTCTCGGGCGGCGAAAAGCAGCGCGCCGCCATTGCCCGGGCCGTCATCGCCCGGCCCAAGGTCCTCCTCGCAGACGAACCCACCGGCAATGTCGATCCCGATCTTTCGAGCCGGCTGGTGCATCTGTTTGCCGAACTCAACCGCACGCTGGGCATGACCATCATCCTGGCCACCCACGAACTGCCGCTGCTCGACAAGTTCAACTACCCGCGCATGCTGCTCAGCAAGGGCGAGTTGGTGATCCATGATTGAGCGCGTCCTCGGCTTCCTGCCGACCCGCAAGGGTGCCGCCCCCATCGTTCCCGAAAAGAGCGTTGCCGGCCGTACCCTGCTGCTGCTCATCACCATCATGGGCTTCCTGTCCGCAGTGACGCTGGGCGGCGTGGTGCTGGTGCAGAAATCGGCCATCGCCTGGTCCGCTGATGTTGGCCGCGAGGTCACCATCCAGATCCGCCCCGTCGAGGGCGAGGTGATGGATTCCAATCTGCGCACCGCCGTTTCGCTGGCCGAAGCCACGCCGGGCGTCGCCTCGGCAAGGGCCCTCACCATCGAGGAAAGCCAGCAGCTGCTCGAGCCCTGGCTTGGCGCCGGCCTTGATCTGACCGCCATCGAGATCCCGCGCCTGGTCGTGGTGCAACTGGCCGATCCGGCCGAAGCCGACATCGAGGGCCTGGGTCGCAACCTGGCCGCCGTCAAGGGCGCCAGCCTCGATACCCATGCCGCCTGGCGACAACAGCTCAACACCATGGCCGGAACCATCGTCGTCTCGGGTCTGCTGATACTGGTGCTGATTGGCGCCGCCACGGTGCTGGCCATCGTCTTTGCCACCCGCGGCGCCATGGCGACCAACCGCGAGATCGTCGACGTGCTGCACTATATCGGCGCCTCCAACCGCTTTATTGCCGGCGAGTTCCAGGGGCGGTTCCTGTCCATCGGGCTGCAGGGCGGGTTGCTGGGCACGATCGCAGCCCTGCTGTTTTTCACGCTCATCGGCACGGCCGCCGGCAACATGCTGTCGAGCGAAGCCGGCGCCCAGGTTGGCATCCTGTTCGGCCGCTTCGCCCTGGGCGTCGACGGTATTGTGGGCATCCTGGCCGTGGTGCCGGTCATCGCCGCGCTCACCGCCATCACCTCTCGCGTCACCGTCCGCCGCTTCCTCGCCGAGACATCGTAGCCTTTCCCACCAAGGGAGAGGTGAAGGGGGAACGCCCTCGCCAAGCCGGCGTTTGCCCGCTATGACGCTTCAGACCGGCCAGAAGCCGTAGGAGAGGGTTCATGGCTATCGTGCAGGCAGTGCGCACCGCGCTGTTCTACTTCATCTTCATCGGCCAAACGGCGCTCGTGGCGATCACCATCGGCATCATTGCCATGGTCCGCGGCCGTACGCCCATGAGCTGGGAACTGGCCAAGTTCTGGTGCCGCTCCAACCTCGTCTACCTGCGCTACATTGCCGGCGTCAAAACCCGCGTCAGCGGCGAGGAGAACATCCCCGCGGGGGGCTGCATCATTGCGGCCAAGCATCAGAGCGACTGGGACGTCTTCGCCATTTTCCCCCATACCGGCCGGCCGGCCTATATTGTCAAGAAGGAGCTGATGGACATCCCCTTCTTCGGCCCCGCCGCGCGTTCGCTCGACTGCATCGAGGTCGACCGCAAGAAGGGCGCCGAGGCCATTCCCCTGATGATGGCCCAGGCCCATGCCGCCATCGACCGCGGCTGCCGCATCGTCATCTTCCCCGAAGGCACCCGCAAGGCGCCACTGGCGCCGGCCGACTACCGGCAGGGCATTGTGCGGCTCTACCTCGAGCTCAACGTGCCGGTGGTCCCCGTGGCGCTCAATTCCGGCCTGTTCTGGGGTCGCAATAGCCTCGTCATCTGGCCGGGGACGGCCGAAGCCAGGTTCTTGCCGCCCATCGAGGCCGGCCTTTCCGCCGACGTTTTCCAGGACCGACTCAAAAAAGCCATCGAATCTGAGTCTGGTGCCCTGATTCTCAAGGCGGAAGACCAGGGCCTGTCCCGTCCCGTCGGACCCGAACTGCGGGATCGTCTCGATGCTCTTCGCAAGACCCAGACCGCGGCGCCCTGAACACTACATATTGACGCGAAACACGAACAGCCACATACATGTAGATGTTGATCAAGAGCCCTCTTGACCAGCATTGCATTTTGTTCTATTTTTGTTCTTGTTCGATGAACGCTACGGGGATGGCGTGAATGGCTGGCAATAGCGAGAGCAAGGTCCTGATCCATGGCTTCGGCCGGCTGAGCAGCTGGCTGGGTCGCTCCGGCCAGTCCTATGGCCTGGTGAGCGAAAATCTCGAGCGCTTCGCCATGACCGATGCCGATCTCTATCTCATCGCCAAGGGCAACCACGTGCTCTGGGTTGGCTCGACCGGCGAGCTGGTGGGCGACCCCATGAGCCGCAGCCGCTTCCGCCTGGCACTCGATTGCGCCGACCGCGTCTTCCGCCTGCACACTCCCGGCGCGGTCGCCGAACGCCTCACCACCATCTGGGACCTCGAAGGCGCCGAACCCGCACAGGGCGCCCAGGCGGCCTGAGGGACGGACCGTTTGGGCCATGCGTGGCCCCAACCACCAGGCTTCCCTTCGGGCTTGAGCCGAGGGCTCTTCCCCTTGTGGGCACCGATTGTGGACAAAGCGCAATTGCGCTTGTCGACTCCGCGCACAACCCCCTAGCCAAGCCCTGTTACTTGCTCTATAGAGCCCACCAATCCCTTTCAGAGATGAACTCTCTGGGCCGCTTTGGCGGCGCAACGATATTGAATTCGGAGTACCGACCATGGCAGTGCCAAAACGAAAGACCTCGCCGATGAAGCGCGGCTTCCGCCGCTCGGCCGACGCTCTTGCCACCGCATCCTACGTCGAAGACAAGGATTCGGGCGAGCTGCGCCGCCCGCATCACGTCGACCTCAAGACCGGCATGTATCGCGGTCGCCAGATCCTCGACGTCAAGAAGTAAGCCGAAAGGCTGTTTGGCGCCCATGCGCTGATCTGATATTCGACGGCCGGTCTCTGACGAGATCGGCCGTTTTTCTTTGCCTGCCGCCGGGGCGCGGCATCTATTCGGGAGTTTGCCATGAGCACGCGCGTTGAATCGGACACCATGGGCACCATCGAGGTTCCCTCCGACAAGTATTATGGCGCGCAGACCGCCCGTAGCCTTGTCAACTTCGATATCGGCGGCGAGAAGATGCCCACCGAGATCGTCACCGCCTTCGGCGTGCTCAAGAAAGCCGCTGCGCTCGCCAATCACAAGCTGGGCCTGCTCGACGAGAAGACCCGCGACCTCATCGTCGCCGCTGCCAACGAGGTGATCGAGGGCAAGCTGGCCGATCACTTCCCGCTCGTCGTCTGGCAGACCGGCTCGGGCACCCAGTCCAACATGAATGTCAACGAGGTCATCTCCAACCGTGCCATCGAGATGGCCGGCGGCACCATGGGCTCCAAGAAGCCCGTGCACCCCAATGACCACGTCAATATGAGCCAGTCGTCCAACGACACCTACCCCACCGCCATGCATATCGCCGCCGTCGAGGCGCTGGAGAACTACCTGTTCCCGCGCGTCCAGCTGCTGCGCGACACGCTCAATGCCAAGGCCGAAGAGTTCATGGATGTGGTCAAGATCGGCCGCACCCACCTGCAGGACGCGACCCCACTGACCCTGGGCCAGGAAATGAGCGGCTGGGTCGCCCAGATCGACCTAGCCATCAAGGCCATCAAGGCGACCATTCCGCAGCTCAAGGAACTGGCGCTGGGCGGCACGGCCGTCGGCACCGGGCTTAATGCCCACCCCGACTATGCCGTGGCCGTGGCCAAGGAAATCGCGACCCTGAGTGGCCACGACTTCGTCACCGCCCCCAACAAATATGCCGTCATGGCCGGCCACGACGCCTTTGTCGGCACCTCGGGTGCTCTGAAGCAACTCGCCGTCGCCTTCATGAAGATTGCCAATGACGTGCGCTGGCTGGCCTCGGGCCCCCGCTCGGGCCTGGGTGAGCTGATCATCCCGGAAAACGAGCCCGGCTCGTCCATCATGCCGGGCAAGGTCAATCCAACCCAGTCCGAAGCCATGACCATGGTGGTCGCCCATGTCATGGGCAATGACGCCGCCATCGGCTTTGCCGCCAGCCAGGGCAATTTCGAGCTCAACGTCTTCAAGCCCGTCATCGCCTACAATTTCCTGCAGTCGGTACGGCTTCTTGCGGACAGTGCAAAGTCGTTCAACGACAACTGCGCCATCGGCATCGAGCCCGACCGCAAGCGCATCAAGCAGCTGGTCGACCAGTCGCTGATGCTGGTCACCGCGCTCAACCGCAAGATCGGCTACGACAACGCCGCCAAGATCGCCAAGACCGCCCACAAGAATGGCGGCACCCTGCGCGAGACAGCGATCGAACTGGGCCTGCTGACCGGCGAGGAATTCGACGCCGAAGTGAAGCCCGAACAGATGGTGGGCCCGCTAAAGCTGAACCGCTGATCTATCAGTCGACACCCTCCCCCTTGCGGGGAGGGTCAGGGTGGGGGGCGATTGGCCCCGATATCGGGGCTAAGCCACACCCCCTCCTAACCTCCCCCGTCAAGGGGGAGGTACCGCGCGGTGGTTGGTCTCCCTCCCCACTCAGCCTCCGTTCATCTCCGCCCCACTACGCAGCCTTTGCGGCGGACCAGCAATCTGGCATGGTCCGCGCATCAGGGAACAAGGAGAGCTCACTTGGTCGAACACGTCTATGTGCCACCCGTTGGCGGGGCGCCCCGCCGCACCGGGCCGTTCATTCCGCCGCTGCTGATCATCCCGTTCCTGATCTACAACGTGGTGGTTTTCCTGTTCCTGGGCGGCAATCCGGCCGGCTGGAGCAATACCGTGCTCAACATTGCCATGGTTTCGGGCGTGCCGTGGGCCGTATCGGTGGGCGACCTGCTCATCATCGGCTCGCTCATCCTGCTGTTCTTCGAACTGCTGAAATCCACCCGCATCGGCTCGGTCTCGATCATCGAGCACATGCTCTCGATGATCGTTTTCGTGGTGATTCTGGTGGAATTCCTGCTGCTCGGCGCCGCCTCGAGCACGGTGTTTTTCATCCTGCTGGTCATGGCGTTGATTGACGTCGTCGCCGGCTTCACCATGTCCATCACCTCGGCAACGCGTGACATGACGGCGGGCCACTAGGCTCATCACCGCAATCGTCCCTTCCCTCACAGAGGGGAGGGAGCCGGGTATCAGGCAACGATACTGGTGCGGTAACCCACCGGCATGCGTTTCACCGCCACCTTGGCGCCAGCGGCATATGCCCCGATGGCGCCTTCGGCATTGCCGCGCCGGCGGGCGCGCTGCGGCGCCAGGTTGTTGCGCTCGGCCAGCAGCTGGCTGACAAACGCAGCGCCGGTCGGGTTGCGCAAAAGCGAGGGACGCGGGCGCGGCGTGCCGACGAGAACAGGCAGACCGGCGGGCTTTGTGTCAGAACTGGCCAATTTTGCCTCGCTTGTCTCAAAGCGGGCCAGCCTGTCTCAAAATGAAACACCACATCTGGCCCTATGCCCTATAAGGGGCAATCCTCGTGCCAGATGCTAACGTTTTGTTAACGATTTCCGCTCCCAAAGTGGAGCATGGTTAAGCCGGGGACCGTCCCGGCTCTTCCAAAATCAGAACTCAGAAATTGTCCTTGCCCCGGCGGATGGCGGCGAACACCTCGGCCGGATCGGCGCCTTCGAGCCCATAATGCCGCGCCAGCATTGGATCATCGGCACGCAGGAACGGATTGGCCGCCTTGTCTTCGCCCAGCAGGAACGGGATGGTTGGTCGCCCAGCCTCGCGCAGGGCCGTCACTTCGGCCGCCCGCTTGCGCAGTGCAACATTGTCCGGGTCGATCGAGAGCGCAAATTTGGCGTTGCTGGCGGTATACTCGTGCCCACAATAAACCAGCGTATCATCCGGCAGGTCGCGCAGCGCCTTGACGCCAGCCCACATCGGTCCCGGCGTGCCTTCGAACATGCGACCCACGCCCAGCGAGAACAGCGCATCGGCGGTGAACAGGTGCCTGCCTGCCCGGTCGTGGAAGACGATGTGGCCCAGCGTATGGCCCGGCGCGTCATAGACCTGAAACGTGGTCTCGCCCAGCGTGACCGTGTCGCCGCCCGCCACCAGTTCGTCGAGGCCGGCAATCTTGTCGGCTTCGCCACGCGGCCCCACCACCCGCACGCCGAATTCCGCCTTGAGTTCCGGGATGGCCTCCACATGGTCGATATGGTGGTGGGTGATGAAGATGTCGGTCAGGGTCCAGCCGCGATGCAGCAGGGCACTTTTGATCGCGGCCGTCTCGGGCGCGTCGATAGCGGCGGTGCGCCCGCTGGCGGTGTCATGCACCAGGTAGCCGAAATTATCGCTCCGGGCGGGAAACACATCGACGATCAGACTCACGGCGGCACTCCTTCAACAGCAAGAACTTGAAAGCTAGGCATGCCCGTTCCACATGACAACCGGCTGTTGGACAAGTCCCTGGGAAAGCGGCAAAGTCGCGCACATGACCGCCGATGTCACCCGCCTCATTGCCTACTACAAATCCCCGCTCGGGCGCATTTCGCGCGCGCTTGTGCGTGAGCAGGTCATCGGCCTGGCCGAAGACGTGACGGGCAAGCGGGTGCTGGGCCTTGGCTTCGCCACCCCCTATCTGCGCTTCGCCCTCGACAAGGCCGAGCGCGTGCTGGCCTTCATGCCGGCCCGGCAGGGCGCCTCGGCCTGGCCGCGCGAGGGTCCGTCGCATACTGTCTTGTGCGACCCGCTCGAGATGCCGCTGACCGACGCCGCCATCGATCTCACCATCGCCATCCATGCGATCGAGCATGTCGCCGATGCCGAGGAACTGATGCGCGAACTCTGGCGCGTCACCGCCCCCAATGGACAACTGATCCTTGTTGTGCCGCGGCGGCGGGGCATCTGGGCCCAGCGGGACAACACGCCCTTCGGCTCGGGTAGTCCCTATTCCGGCGGCCAGCTCGACAAGCTGCTGCGCGACCACAGCTTCGTGCCCGAGGCCTGGCGCGACGGCCTCTTCCTGCCGCCCTTCCAGAGCTCGATCGTACTGAAATCCACTCGCCTCTTCGAGCGGGTCGGCAGGTTGTTCGGCCCTGCGATGAGCGGGGTCATCTGCGTGCGCGCCCGCAAGGAAGCTTTCCCGGCCGTGCCGCGCCGCAAGCGCGAGGAACGCTTCGTGCGCGTACCGGGCATGAGCGCGGCCACGGCAAGGCAGAGCTGAGCCAGCAGTCGACCTCATCCTGGAGCCTGTCGAAGGACGAGGTCGTGGCAGGATCGGCGTTCCCGATCTCGTGGTTCGACAAGCTCACCATTGAGGTCTCACGAGAACCGCTTTGCCTTCCGCCCCCGCTTTGACTATGGTCCGCGCGATTTTCCGCCCTGGCGTTCCTTCATGTCCGACGACACTCTCCGCCCTGTTCCCCAGCCCGGCATTCTCGACATTGCGCCCTACCTGCCCGGCAAGTCCGGCGCGCCGGGCAGCAATGCGATCAAGCTATCGGCCAATGAAAGCCCGCTCGGCGCCAGCCCCAAGGCGATGGAGGCGTTCCGCGCCGCGGCCGACCACCTCGAAATCTACCCCGAGGGCTCTTCGAAAATCCTGCGCACGGCTTTGGCCGAGGTGCATGGCATCGACGCCGACAGCATCGTCTGCGGCAACGGCTCGGACGACCTGCTGCATCTGCTGGCGCAGGTCTATCTCGGCCAGGGCGACGAGGCGGTGATGAACCGCTATGGCTTCTCGGTTTATCCGATCATCACCAAAGCCACCGGCGCCGATATCGTCATGGTCGAGGAGACCGACTATACCGCCGATGTCGATCTGCTGCTGGCCGCAGTCACCCCCCGCACCAAGGTGGTCTGGCTGGCCAATCCCAACAACCCCACCGGCACCTATCTCAGCGATGCCGAAGTGCGGCGGCTGCATGCCGGGCTACGCCCCGATATCCTGCTCGTCATCGACAGCGCCTATGCCGAATATGTCACCGCGGCCGACTATTCGGTCGGGCTGGACCTGGTGGGCGAAGCGCAGAACGTCGTCATGGTGCGCACCTTCTCCAAGATGGGATTGGCCGCAGCACGCATCGGCTGGATGGTGGGCCCGGCCCATGTGGTCGACGCCATCAACCGCATCCGCGGCCCGTTCAACGTCAACCTGCCGGCACAGCTGGCCGGCGCTGCCGCGACACGCGATGTCGAGTTCACGGCGCGGCTGCGCGAGCACAACGCCAAGTGGCGCGATTGGCTGACGGCAGAGCTCCAGTCCAACTTCATGCGCGTCGTGCCCAGCCAGGCCAATTTCGTCATGGTGCTGTTTGCCGACGCCGCCTCGGCCGCCATGGCGTTCGAGACGCTGCGCGAGCGCGGCCTCATCGTGCGCGAAATCGGCGCCTCCTATGGCATAGACAATGGGCTGCGCATTTCCATCGGTTCCGAACAAGCCATGGTCGGCGTTGCCGGCATTCTCAAAGCACTGAGCAAGATTTCATGAGCGTCCACTTCCGCAAGCTTGCCCTTATCGGCATCGGTCTCATCGGCTCGTCCATTGCCCTGGCCGCGCGGCGGCAGGGGCTGGTGGAGGTCATCTCCATCGCCACCCGCAAGCAGGAAACGCTCGATCAGGCCCGCGACCTCGACCTGGGCGACATCTATACGCTCGACGCCGCCGAAGCGGCGCGCGACGCCGATCTGGTGATCCTCTGCGCGCCCGTCGGCGCCTATGAGGATATCGCCAAAGCGATCGGCCCAGCGCTATCAGCCGGCGCCATCGTCTCCGATGTCGGCTCGGTCAAGGCGCATGTGGTCAAGGTCGTGGCGCCGCACCTGCCCGCCGGCGTCAGCTTCATCCCCGGCCATCCCATCGCCGGCACCGAGCATTCCGGCCCTGCTGCCGGCTTTGCCGAGCTCTTTGCCGGTCGCTGGTGCATCCTGACGCCGCAGCCCGAGGCCTCGCCGGCTCATACTGAAAAGCTGGCCGCCTTCTGGGAAGGCATGGGCAGCAATGTCGAAATCATGGAAGCGGGCCACCATGACATGGTGCTGGCCATCACCAGCCATATCCCGCACCTGATCGCCTACAATATCGTGGGTACGGCCGACGATTTGGAATCGGTTACCAAGTCGGAAGTGATCAAGTTCTCGGCCGGCGGCTTCCGTGACTTTACCCGCATCGCCGCCTCCGATCCGGTGATGTGGCGCGACGTGTTCCTCACCAATCGCGACGCCGTGCTCGAAATGCTCGGCCGCTTCCTCGGCGATCTCAGCGTGTTGCAGAAGGCCGTTGAAACCGGCGACGGCCCGGCGCTCGAATCGATCTTCACCCGCACCCGCGCCATCCGCCGCTCGATCATCTCGGCCGGCCAGGAAACGGCGGCAGCCGATTTCGGCCGCCCGCACGAGGCGCCGCCCGCCCCGACCATCCCCTTCGTGCGCGAGCATGGCGGCGGCGACGACGCCTAGAACAGTGGCGGTACCGCGGCGATCGGCACGAGGCCCGAAAATACCGCGCCGGCGCGGAAATTGAGCTGGTTGGTATGAGCCCCGATGGCTGAGGGCGTCCCCAGCACCAGCGTGCGCCACGGCTCTTCGAGCAAGGGCCCGATCCGCTCGGCCACGCCCGTCGAGCTGATGCCGATCGACCCGTCCAGCAATCCCTGCGGATCGAGCTGCAGCTCACCCTGTGCATCCAGTGTCGAGGCGGCGTCGGTGCCGTGGATGGCCACGACCTTCAGCGCCCCGCCCGATTGCTGCAGGTTGCGCAGCAACATCGGATCGCCCCAGTTCCTGACGTCGTCGGGCAGGCCCGTCAGTTCCAGCTGGATTTCAGCATTGGTGCCCGCGAGCGTCAGCCCGGGCCAGGACAGGCCCTGAACCGGCGCATAGAGCGCCATCGCGGCCAGGTGCCGTTCCGCATCATGCTGCTCGGGAATGTCGAGCAGATGCAGCTCCACCAGCGGGCTCTGGGCGATCAGGGCGTCGCCGAACAGCGTATCGCTCCAGACCAGGTCCTTGCCCGAGATGGAGCCACGGGCGATGCGCCAATTATCGAGGCGGACGCTTGCCTCAAGGCTCGACCATGCCACCGCATTGCGTGTGCCGGTAAAATTGTCGGCGAGCTGCAGCGGCCCCAGCGCCGAGACCCGAAGCTGGAACGGCCGATAGACCAGTATGCTCGCCCGGATTCCGGGAACATCCACCACGATATCGCCGCTGACAATCCGCGCCGTCTCGCAATCGACGTCAAAGCGGAACGGAAAGCCGCCGACCTCAAGCGTCCCGCAGACCATGTTCGGCGTGGTGACGCCGTCGGTGGAGGCCAGCGTCGTGATATTCTGCTTGATCATGCCCGACAGCACCAGCCAGGCGGCGCTCCACAGCACGATAACCACCACGACGACACTGCCAAGAATGATGATTCGTTTTGTCATGGGCGGCACTCTTACCTGCGCAGGCCGGCGGACGCCATCACCGCCGATTGCGGGCAGCCCGCGCCGGCAAATCCGGGTCGCCGCATGCTCGCATGGCCGCTATCGAAACGGGGGCAATTGCCTTGCCCAGCAAGCTTGCCTAGGTTTCTGTTCAGGTTATGGCGATGAGTGATTTGGATAACACAGCGACCCACTGGGTCTTCGGCTACGGATCCCTCATCTGGAATCCGGGATTTTTGCATGTCTCGGCGCAGCAGGGGCTGCTCCGAGGCGCTCATCGCAGTCTCTCCATCGTCTCGCACCACCATCGGGGCACGGTCGAGCGACCTGGCCTGGTTTTCGGCCTGACGCGCGGCGGTTCCTGCCGCGGCATGGTGTTCGAAGTCGCCGATGCCGAGTGGCCGCAGGTCTATGCCTATCTGCAGGAACGCGAACAGGTGACCTCGGTCTATCGCGATGTCATGCGTCCGGTGCGGCTCGCCGATGGGCGGACCATCAAGGCGCTGGCATTCCTCGTCGACGAGCGGCACGAGCAATTTGCCGGCCATCTCGATCTCGACCAGCAACTGGCCATGGTGCGAGCCGGCGTTGGCCTGTCGGGCCGCAATGTCGACTATGTGCTCAATACGGCGCGGCATCTGCGCGAGCTGGGCATTCGCGACCGTCAACTGATGGCGCTGGCCGACCTGTTGGCAGGCGACGGCGCGGCGGCGGCCTAGAGCGACAGGCGGCCACCCTCGCCCACACAATTGGCTCGCTCACCATATTCGGCCACGCGATCCTGAACGATGGCGGCGATGCGCAGCATGCCGTCGGACGGCCGCCCCGGCTGGCGCAGCAGCGGGTTGGGCAGAGCCGTGACCAGCAAGGCCGCCGTGCGCCAGTCGAGATCCTGGGGCACGATGCCGAAGGCCCGGCGCGCACCAGCCGCCACGCCGAACTGCCCCTCGGGCCCCCACTCGGCAATGTTGAGATAGATTTCCATGATCCGCCGCTTGGGCAGCACCAGGTCGATATAGAGCGCCAGCGGCACTTCCAGAGCCTTGCGGACCAGGCTCTGGCCGTTCCACAGGAACAGGTTCCGCACCACCTGCATGGTGATGGTGGACGCGCCGCGCGCCTCCTTGCCATCAATGAAATTCTGCGCCTCCTCGCGCAGCGCGCCCAGATCGACGCCCCAGTGCCGGCAGAACTGTCCGTCTTCCGACAGAATTACCGCCGCCTTGAGCCGGTCGGAAATGTCGCCAATGTCACGCCACTCGCGGTCGACCGGCCGGCCGCTGAGATAGCGCTCCAGCATCGGCACCGAGACGGGGTCGACGAACAGATAGACCGGCGTGAGAACGACAGGGATGGCGACCAGCACTGCCAGGGCGATGCCCAGCCCATGCAGGATGCGCCAGATGCCCTTTGCTTTGCGTCGTCGTGCCATGCCAGTGCAATAGCCGAGCGGCCTCGGCCAATCCAGTGGCACGACCTCGTGGTTCGACAAGCTCACCATGAGGTCTACTTTGGATGCGGTATTTCAGTAGACCTCATCCTGAGCCTGTCGAAGGACGAGGTCGTGCCGCCATCTTGCCGCTCTGCATTCAAACGGCTAGCAACATCTCCATGTACGATTTCTCCACCGACATCGCCGATTGCGCCAAAGCCGTGGAAACCGCACTGGCGCAGCAACTCGATGTTGCGCGCCTGTCGGGCCCCGGTCCCGCCCCGGCCCGTCTGCTCGATGCCATGCGCCATGGCAGCCTCGCTGGGGGCAAGCGGTTGCGGCCCCTTCTGGTGCGTCAGGCCGCGGCCATCTTCAACGTGCCCGCGCCGCAGTCGCTCCCCGCCGGGCTCGCGGTGGAGATGGTGCACTGCTATTCGCTGGTGCACGATGACCTGCCGGCCATGGACGACGACGATCTGAGGCGCGGCCGCCCCACCGTGCACAAGGCCTATGACGAGGCCACAGCCATCCTCGCCGGCGATGGCCTCTTGACCCACGCCTTTGGCCTTCTGACCGATCCAACCTGCCACCCCGATCCTGCGGTGCGCATCGCGCTGGTGGGCGAACTTGTCGCCGGTTCCGGCGCCGGGGGCATGGTGGGCGGGCAGATGCGTGACATTGACGGTGAAGCGGCCGGGTTGTCCGCCGACGAGATATCGACCATGCAGGCGATGAAGACCGGCGCCCTGATCCGCGCCAGCGTGCGCATGGGTGCCATTATCGGCGGCGCCGATGCACGGGCGCTGTCGGTGCTGACGGTCTATGCCGAAGCTGCCGGCCGTGCCTTCCAGCTCGCCGACGACATCCTCGACGTCACGGCGACAGCCGAGGCCATGGGCAAGGCCACCGGCAAGGATGCTGCCCATGGCAAGCAGACGCTGGTGGCCCAGCTTGGCGTCGAGGGCGCCCGCGCCCGGTTGAATCAGACCGTCAATGACGCGCTCTCGGCCCTGCGCACCTTCGGCCCCAAGGCCGACGGCCTGCGCGCCACGGTGCGCTATTTCGCCAGTCGGGAGCACTGACATGGCCAAATTGCTCAGCGTCAACCTCGGTACCGCCCAGCACATTGCCGGCTACAAGCCGCTGACCGGCATCATCAAGACGTCAGTCGCCACCGCCGAGATCGAGCGGCTCGGCATGGCAGGCGACGCCATCTGCGACCGCAAGCACCATGGCGGGGCCGACCAGGCGATCTACCTCTATTTCGCCGATGATTATCTGTGGTGGGCCACCGAACTCAACCGCAGCATCGAGCCTGGCACGTTCGGCGATAACCTGACCATATCGGGCGTCGAGGGCAGCAGTGTCGCCGTCGGCGACCGCTTCACCATTGGTGAGGTTGTGCTGGAAGTTACTTCGCACCGCACGCCCTGCATGACCTTTGCTGCGCGCATGGGCGATCGCGGCTTTGTCCGGCGCTTCCACCGCGCCGGCCGGCCCGGTGCCTATTGCCGCGTGCTGCAGCCGGGCAGCGTCGAAGCCGGCATGGAGGTTGCGCTGACGCCTTATGGCGGCGAGCGCATCACCGTCAGCGCCCTGATGGCGCTCGATGGCGAGCGCGAGATTGAGCCCGATTTCCTGCGCCGGGCTCTCACGGCGCCGATCCATTACAAGATGCGCGCAGACTACGAAGCCATGCTCGCCCGCCTGTTCTGAAAGCCCCAGATGTCCCTCGCCTCCGTTCAAGCCGATCTCGCTGCGCGCGCGCCAGATCTGTTCGTTGAAGTCACCGAGACCTCAACCGCCACTGTGCAGCTCGCCGCCGCCGTGCATGGCGTCGAGCCGGGCCAGATCGCCAAGACCCTCTGCATTCGCGTACGCGACGAGGAATTTCTGCTGGTGACGCGCGGCGATGCCCGGCTCGACAACCAGAAATCCAAGACCGCCTTTGGCGGCCGCCCGCGCATGCTTGGCGCCGAGGATGTGCTGCGTTTGACCAGTCACCCGGTCGGCGGCGTCTGCCCCTTCGGCCTACCCGATCCGCTGCCGATCTATCTCGATATCTCCATCAAGGTCTATGACCTGATGATCCCCGCCGGCGGCGACACCCATGCCTCGGTGCGGCTGACGGTCGACCGCCTGGCCGAACTCTGCGGCAACAAATGGGTCGACGCCTGCCTGCCGCCGGGCGACCTGGAGTAGCAGCCTAACCGGGTTGTAACGGCACCACATTACCCCGGCCTTGCCTTGGCGACCCCTCAGCCCTATATCCACCGCGAGGACGACCTCCCCCATATCGGGCATCGTTTCGGGACGGCCCGCTGAGTATGGGGGTTTCCATGCGCAAGACCGCCGACCGCATCCGTCACGCCATCAGCTTCGAAATCATCGGCATTCTGCTCGCGACACCGCTTGGCGCTGTCGTCTTCCACCTGCATGCCGGCGACAGCGCCGTCATCGTCATCGGCAGCGCCACTGTCGCCATGGCCTGGAACTACGCGTTCAACCTGGGCTTCGACCACGCCATGGCGCGGTTCGCGGGCACGACGCTGAAGTCGCTGCCGCTGCGCATCGCCCATGCCGTGCTGTTCGAGCTAGGTCTGTTGGCCATGCTCATGCCGCTGATCGGCCTCTACCTGGGCATCTCGCTATGGCAGGCATTCCTGATGGATATCGCCTTCGCCCTGTTCTATATGGCCTATGCGCTGGTGTTTAACTGGGCCTATGACCGGGTGTTTCCGCTGCCCGACTGGCAGCAGGACAAGGCCAAGGCCTAGCTACTCCGCCGCCGTCTTCTGCCCAGTGCCGAACTTGCGTTCGATATAGTCCGCCACCATCACCTTGAACTGGTCGGCTACGTCGCCACCACGCAGGGTGGCGACCTTCTCGCCATCGACGAAAACAGGGGCAGCCGGCGTTTCACCGGTACCCGGCAGGGAAATTCCGATATTGGCATGCTTGCTCTCGCCTGGTCCGTTGACGATGCAGCCCATGACCGCCACCGACAGCGTCTCGACTCCGGGATAGCGCTCGCGCCATTCCGGCATCGAGGCCGAGAGATGATCCTGGATATCCTTGGCCAGCGTCTGGAACGTAGTGGAGGTGGTGCGGCCGCAGCCGGGGCACGCCGCCACCACCGGCAGGAACTGGCGGAAGCCCATGGTCTGCAGCAGCTCCTGCGCCACCTTGACCTCGGTGGTGCGGTCGCCGCCCGGCTCGGGCGTCAGCGAAATGCGGATCGTGTCGCCAATGCCCTGCTGCAGCAGGATGCCGAGCGCCGCCGAGGAGGCCACGACGCCCTTGGTCCCCATGCCGGCTTCGGTGAGGCCCAGATGCAGCGCATAGTCGCAGCGCGCCGCCAGGTCCTGATAGACCGCGATCAGGTGCTGGACGTCGCTCACCTTGGTCGAGAGGATGATCTTGTCGCGCCCCATGCCCAATTCTTCGGCACGGCGCGCCGACAGCAAAGCCGACTGGATGATCGCCTCGCGCTGCACGGCGGCCGCCGAAATCGGCTCGGCCGAAGCGGCATTCTCGTCCATCAGCTTTGTAAGAAGTTCCTCGTCGAGCGAACCCCAGTTCACCCCGATACGCACCGGCTTGTCGTAGCGGTTGGCGATCTCGATCAGCGTCGAGAACTGCGTGTCGCGCTTGGCCTTGAAGCCGACATTGCCCGGATTGATGCGATACTTGGCCAGCGCTTCGGCGCATGCCGGATGGTCGGTCAGCAGCTTGTGGCCGATATAGTGGAAGTCCCCCACCAGCGGCACGTCATAGCCCATGAAGGCCAGCCGATCGCGAATGATGGGCACGGCAGCGGCCGACTCGTCGCGATCGACAGTGATGCGCACGATTTCCGAACCGGCCCGCGCCAGTTGCATGACCTGCTTCACCGTCGCGTCGATATCGGCCGTATCGGTATTGGTCATCGACTGCACGACGACGGGCGCGCCGCCGCCGACGAGCACGCCGCCGACATCCACACCAACCGATTGCCTGCGCATTGCCGGGCCAGCCATCACAACATCCTCTGGTTCTGAGTGAGAAATAAGCCTGCTATCGTATCCACGCAATGTTTCTCGATTGTGTCGAACCGACGCGGTGCGGCTCGTCGTTTCTCGCTAGACACAAGGAGCCAGCAAATGTCCTTCCAGGCCTATCTCGACAATATCGAAAAGCAGACCGGCGTGACGCCCGACGGCTTCATCAAGCTGGCGACCGACAAGGGCTTCACCAAGCCCGGCACCAAGGCCACTGTTATCACCGACTGGCTCAAGGCTGATTATGGCCTCGGCCATGGTCACGCCATGGCGATCGTCAAACTGCTGCGGGATCGCGGAGGACTGACCCCTTGAAGCCAATCATCCTGCACATGCTGATGCTGCTCGCCACCCCGGCGGTGGCGCAGCCGCTCACCGGCAATATCGCCATCCACGACCCCAGTATCGCTGTGCTGGAGGACGGCTTTGCCTCCTTCGCCACTGGCGTCGAAGGCTCGCGCGATGGCGGGCAGATACGCACCAAGACCTCGCCGGATGGCATCAACTGGCAGGAAGCGGGCGCCATTCCCGGCAAGATGCCGCAATGGGTCATCGATGAAATGGGCTTCACGCCCAAGAATATCTGGGCACCCTCGGTCACCGAGCATGATGGCACCCATTTCATGTATTACTCGGTCTCGAGTTTCGGCAAGAATGACAGCGTCATCGGCCTGATGACCAATGACGACCTCAAGGCCGCCACGCCCACAGAGGGCTGGGTCGATCAGGGCCTGGTGCTGCGCTCGCATCAGGGCGACGACTACAACGCCATCGACCCCTTCCGCATCGACAGCGGTGACCGTGCCTGGCTCACCTATGGCTCCTACTGGCAGGGCATTCGGCTGATCGAGATCGACCCGACCAGCGGCATGCCGCTGGAGGGCGCCAAGGCCAGCTTCATCGCCGGCCGCAATGGCGACGCCATCGAGGCGCCGGCCATCCTCGAGCATGAGGGCAAGTTCTACCTCTTCGTCTCCTTCGACGCCTGCTGCCGCGGCATCGCCTCGACCTACCGCATCATGGTCGGCCGCGCCGACGCGATCGAGGGGCCCTATTTGGACAAGTCAGGCAAGCCGATGCTCGAAGGCGGCGGCACCGAACTGCTTGCCACGCAGGACCGTTTCATCGGACCGGGCGGCCAGGAGGTGTTTCTCCGCGATGGCGCACCGTGGTTGGTCTTCCACTTCTACAATTTCAAGGAAGGCGGTACGCCGAACCTCTATCTGATGCCGCTGACATTCGCGGGTGGGTGGCCGGTGGTTGGGACTCTGGAGTAGGCGCGGCACGATGGAAATAGTGACCGACCGCCTGCTGCTTCGGCCCTTCGAAGAGCAAGACCGCTTGCCCAACGCGGCCATCTTTGCTGATCCCGAAGTGCGGCGCTTTGCGCTCGGCATGCTTGATAGCACTGCCGCCAATGCCCGCATGGACCGAGCAATTGCCGAGTATGCGACGCTCGGCACAGGCATGCTGGCGGCAATTGACAAGCAGAGCGGCCTGTTCATCGGCATGCTGGGGCTGACAGGCTTCGGTCTGAGCCTCAGAGCCGCCACCGGTTCGTCAGCGCAAATCCAGATTGCCTGGCAACTGGCCAGGCCTGTCTGGGGTCAGGGCCTGGCAACCGAGGGCGCCCGCGCCGTTATCGACTACGCCTTCGACAAGCTGGGGCAGAGCGAAATTGTCGCCATAACAGCGACGACCAATCTGCCCAGCCGCCGGGTGATGGAGAAAATAGGCATGCGCTACGACGCGGACGCTGACTTCATGCATCCGGAAATTCCACCAGACCACCCGCTGGCGCCGCACGTGCTCTATGCGATCAAGGCAGGACGCGCGGTGATGTGATCGCCACGGCCTTGAACCATCGCCGTCCGGGACCATTTATGAGCCATGATGAACATGCTCCTCCCCCGCCTCGTCCTCTTCCGCAAGGAAGTCGTCCAGCTCTGGAAGGCTTTCTTCGCGCCCGAGACCCCGCTCCACCTCAAGGCCGCGACCCTGTTCGTCGCCTTCTATCTGGTCAATCCGATCGACATCATCCCCGACGTCATCCCGTTCCTGGGCTGGGTCGATGACATCATCCTGGTGCCCATGATGGTCAGCTGGATCGTCAGCCGCCTACCCGTTCCGGTCTATGCCGGCAAGTATGGGCGGACCGTGGACGGCCGCGCGCGCCGCGTTTGATCGCCACTGCCGGAAAGTGACACCCCGGCATGACATTCTCCCTTGAAAGGAGAATGTCATGACCAAGTATTGGATCGCCGTTGCATCGGCCGAGCACGCCCGCCGGGGCAAGCCGGGTGGCTCCATGCAGGTCAATCACGGCAAGGCTGCGCCGCTGCGACGGGTGCAGCCTGGCGACGGCGTGACCTACTACTCGCCCAGCGAAATCATGGGCAAGAAGGACGGCCTTCAGTCCTTCACCACGATCGGCATCGTGCAGCCGGGCGAAATCTACCCCGGCGAGATGGGCGGATGGACCGCCTACCGGCGCGACGTAGCCTATTTCGACGCGCATGAGGCGCCGATCGCCCCGCTGCTGGCGCAACTGGACTTCGCTGGTGGCCGGAGCAACTGGGGCTACCAGCTGCGCTTTGGGCTGTTCGAGATCACCGAGCACGATTTCCGTCTGATCGCCGGGGCGATGGGTGTCGACCCGGTAGCGAAGGCACAATAGGAAAGGCCCGGATCGCTCCGGGCCTCTGCTTTTATTCGAACCGCACCAGCAGGTCCTTGGCGTCGATCTGGTCGCCCGGCTTGATCAAGAGTTCGGCGATCACCCCGTCGACCTCAGCATGGATGGCGGTTTCCATCTTCATCGCTTCGATCGAGCACAGCACGTCGCCGGCCGTGACCGACTGACCCTGCTTGACGGCCAGCGTCGAGATGACGCCCGGCATCGGCGCGCCGACCTGCTTGGCATCTCCCGGCACCGCCTTGGCCCGCACCTTGACCTCGCCCGCCTTGAGGCGATCGGGCACCACGATGGTGCGCGGCTGGCCGTTGAGGTCGAAGAACACACGCACTTCGCCCTTTTCATTGGTCGGGGCGCGGCCGAGATACTGCAGCACCAGCGTCTTGCCCTTCTCGATATCGACGAAGAGCTCGTCGCCTTCCGAGAGGCCATAGAAGTAGACCGGCGTCGGCAGGGCCTCGGTAGGACCGTAGCGATCCTGGGTCTTTTCGAAGTCCGAATAGACCTTGGGATACATCAGGTACGAAGCCAGACGGAAATCGTCGATCGGGTGGCCCACCTCGTCGGCGATCTTCTTGCGCTCGGCGTCAAGATCGACGGGCTTCAGGTACGAGCCCGGCCGCTCGGTCAGCGCCGGCTTGCCCTTGAGCACCTTCTTCTGCAATTCCTTGGGGAAGCCGCCCGGGGGCTGGCCCAGGTCACCGGCAAAGAAGCCGACCACCGAATCGGGGAAGGCGATATCGCGCTTGGGGTCTTCGACATCGGCCCGGGTCAGCCCGGCCGAAACCATGGCCAGCGCCATGTCGCCCACCACCTTGGACGATGGCGTCACCTTGACGATATCGCCGAACATCTGGTTGACGTCGGCATAGGTCTGAGCGACCTCGTGCCAGCGGGTTTCGAGACCCAGCGACCGCGCCTGTTCCTTGAGATTGGTGAACTGGCCGCCCGGCATTTCATGCAGATAGACTTCGGAGGCGCCGCCCTTGAGATCGCTCTCGAAGGCGCGGTACTGCGTGCGCACCGCTTCCCAATAGAACGAAATCTGGCGGATTGCCTTGGCGTCGAGCCCGGGGTCGCGCTCGCCGCCGGCCAAAGCCGCGACGATTGAACCCAGGGTCGGCTGGCTCGTGGTGCCAGAGAGGGCATCCATAGCCGCGTCGATCGCATCGACACCCGCATCGACCGCCGCCAGCACCGTAGCGGAGGCTGCGCCCGACGTGTCGTGGGTATGGAGATGGATCGGCAGGTTGGTCTCGTTGCGCAGCGTCGCGATCAGCTTGCGCGCCGCGGCGGGCTTGAGCAGCCCAGCCATGTCCTTGAGACCGAGCACATGCGCCCCGGCCTTTTCCAGCTCCTGCGCCAGCCCGACATAGTATTTGAGGTCATACTTGGCGCGATCGGGATCGAGCACATCGCCGGTATAGCAGATGACGCCTTCGGCGACCTTGCCCTCCTCGATGACCGCATCGAGCGACACGCGCATGTTCTCGACCCAGTTGAGGCAATCGAACACGCGGAAGATGTCGACGCCGCCGGCCGCCGCCTGCTTGACGAAGAACTTGACGACATTGTCGGCATAATTGGTGTAGCCAACGCCATTGCTGCCGCGCAGCAGCATCTGCGTCAGGATATTGGGCGCGCCTTCGCGCACCTTGGCCAGACGCTCCCACGGATCCTCGTTGAGGAAGCGCATCGACACGTCAAAGGTCGCCCCGCCCCAGCATTCGAGCGAGAACAGGTTGGGCAGGCCACGGCTATAGGCCTGGGCGATGCGGGTAATGTCGAACGAGCGCATGCGCGTGGCGAGCAAGCTCTGATGCGCATCGCGCATCGTCGTGTCGGTGAAGAGCACGCGGCTCTGCTTCTTCATCCACTTGGCCAAGGCCGCCGGACCGTCGCGATCCAGAATCTGCCGGCTGCCTTCGACGGCTGATAGCACCGGGAATTCCGGCACAACAGGCGCTGCCGCTTCTGCGGGTGGCCGCGGCCGGTCGCGCACTTCGGGGTGGCCGTTGACGGTCACGTCGGCGATGTAGCTCAGGAGCTTGGTCGCGCGATCCTTGCGCGGCTTGAAGTTGAAGAGCTCCGGCGTCGTATCGATGAAGCGCGTCGTGTAGCGGTTCTCGACAAAGTCCGGGTGGGTGATGATGTTTTC
>NZ_CAMLHM010000031.1 GCF_946479885.1 uncultured Devosia sp. | reverse complement strand
AGGAAGTGGCCATTGCCGACCGCTTCGAGCGGGCCAACGACGATTATTCGTCCATCCTGGTCAAGGCGCTGGCGGACCGGTTTGCCGAAGCTTTTGCCGAGGCGATGCACGAGAAGGTGCGCAAGGAATTCTGGGGCTATGGCGCCGACGAGACGTTCTCGGCTGACGAACTGATCGCCGAAACCTATCGCGGCATTCGCCCGGCGCCGGGCTATCCGGCCCAGCCGGACCATACCGAGAAGACCACTTTGTTCCGCCTGCTCGATGCCGAGAAGAATGCCGGGGTGACGCTGACAGAGAGCTACGCGATGTGGCCGGGATCGTCGGTTTCGGGTCTCTATTTCAGCCATCCGGACGCTTACTATTTCGGCGTGGCCAAGGTGGAGCGCGACCAGGTGGTCGACTATGCCGAACGCAAGAACATGCCAGTGGCCGAGGTCGAGCGCTGGCTGGGCCCGATCCTGAACTACATTCCGGGCCCGGCTATCGTGGCGGCGGAGTAGGTTTGGCGAAGAAGGTTCTTTGGCGGGTACCCCCTCCTAACCTCCCCCTGATAGGGGGAGGAATCTGGCCGGTGGCTCTCCAAAAGCAAAGCAAAACTCGATCTGTCCCTCCCCCTATCAGGGGGAGGTTAGGAGGGGGTATCCTCTTGAGTACAAAGCAAAAAATCGAGCAAATTCCGGTGACACTCATCACCGAACCCAAACGCCTGCTGGCCCTCGACGCCGACACGGCCCTGCTGCGTCTCCCCGCAAATTCGGGGCATGGGCACGAGGACGGCGCCAGTTGCATTGCCTGCGCCATGCGCACTGACGTGCGAGCGCTGCTGTTCGACCTGCTGGAAGAGGCCAAGCAGGGCCTGCGGCCACCGTTCAAGAAGGTCGTGGTGGATGCCAGCGCCGTGCCCGACACGGCGGTGGTCATCGCCGCGTTGCAGGGTAAGCTGCCGGCGCAGGCGCTGCGGGATCACACGGTGGCGCGGCTGTTTTACCTGGCTGGGGCGGCTTAGCCTTCACCTCTCCCTTTGGGGGAGAGGTGGAAACCGCACTAGCGGCGTGTCCGCCCGTAAGTACAGCGGATGCTTGGGCGAACCATCCCCGTTGGCACCCAGGCACCAGAGCTCGACGCCATCGGCCAGCAGCGCTTCGACAACGGCCTTGCCTGCCGGTGCCAGCGCCTTGTTGAGCTTACCGTGGCACAGCACGACAAGGTCGGCGGCGGCGGCGGCCTGGCGGATGGCGGGGAGATTGGCGTCGGAAACGGCCACAATACCCGGGGCCAGCAGCATCTTGGGATCGGTTGCGCGGTAGTCCCCGACATTGGCCTTCACCATGGCCGAATAGCCTTCTCTGGCGGCGAAGGTCCATTCGCGGGCGCAGGTCGGGTCGTTAGCAGTGGCGTCCGCGGTGCTCGGGTTCATGCCGATGAACAGAACGTACCGATCGGGGAAGCGTTCGCCGGTCCAGCGGCGCATCAGCTGGCGATAGCGGCCATCGGCGCTGAAGGTGGCGTCGCCCTTGACGCCCGGCATCAGAGGCAAACGGACCTTGCCGCCGGGGTCGTGGGCGTCAACGCTCATGCCGTGAGATCGCCAGGCGGCACCAGGCCATGAATCAGCGACGCCGTGGTGATGGTATTGGCCAAGAGACACGCAATGGTCATCGGGCCAACGCCGAACGGCACCGGCGTAATGGCGCCGGCGACCTGAGCCGCTGCGGCAAAGTCCACGTCGCCGACCAGCCGGGTCTTGCCCTCGCCCCTTTCGGGCGCCGGAATACGGTTGATGCCGACATCGATGACCGTGGCACCCGGCTTGATCCAGTCGCCCTTGACCATTTGTGGGCGACCGACCGCGGCAACGACGATATCGGCCCTGCGCACGACCTCAGCCAGGTCCTTGGTCTTGGAATGGGCGACGGTGACCGTGCAGTTCTCGCGCAGCAGGAGCTGCATCATCGGCTTGCCGACCAGATTGGAGCGGCCGATGATCACGGCGTTGAGCCCGGCCAGCGACCCAAGCTGGTCGCGCAGCAGCATCAGGCAGCCCAGGGGCGTGCACGATACCGGGCCGGGAAGGCCAATCTGCACCTTGCCCACATTGGCCGGGGTGAAGCAGTCGACATCCTTGGACGGGGCGATGGCCTCGATGACCTTGATGGGGTCAATCTGCTTGGGCACCGGCATCTGCACCAGGATGCCGTGGACCTGCGCGTCGCCATTCAAGCGCGCGATCAGGTCGAGCAACTCGGCCTCGCTCGTATCCTCGGACAGCTCGTACTTGAATGAGGCCATGCCGACTTCGGCGGTCTGCCTGGCCTTGTTGGCGACATAGACCTGGCTGGCAGGATCATGCCCAACAATCACCACCGCAAGGCCGGGCGTGATGCCGTGATCGGCCTTGAGACGCGCGACGTGGCCGGCGATGCGGCCCCGCAGGCCCTCGGCATAGCTCTTGCCGTCGATGATGCTTGCCGTCATGGGGACCTCCAGCGTCTGTTTGCGGCAGCAATAGAAAACCACGCGACGTTCGTCCATGGCTTTGCGGCGGGGCAGGCATGCGACAAAAAGAAAAGGCTGCAACGACATCTCTGTCATTGCAGCCTGGGGAATATCGGCCGACCGCGCTGTTGAGGGCTTGGGGGACAAGCGGCCAACGCAACATTCCTCGCTCACCAGCTGCATGGGTCGCTTGCCGTGCCAGTGAACTGCCTAAAGAGATGGTAGCAAAATGCGGCGAGAAAAGTGTCCTTCACACCGATGTGAAACGGTTGCCGGAAGGGTCGCGCTGTTGAAGCGCCGCCGCGAAGCTGTCATGCAAGAAGGCTAGACGCTGCCCGACCATCCAGCGCGATTCCGCAAGACGGCAGGCTCAATCCGGAGCCCGCAAAAGAAAGAGCAACATGACCACGATCAGCCCGCCCCGCCTCGAAAAGCAGTCCTTCACCGACCCGGAGAAGGCATGGGAATATCTGGCCGAGCTCTATCACCGCAATACCGGCTTCATCCGTGGCCATCTGGCGAACCTGGCCAAGGGTGTGGTTCCGGCGGGACGTGTCCGCGCCTGCTACCCGCAGGTAGAAGTGCGCTCCACCAGCTACAGCAAGCATGAGAGCACCCTGCCCTATGGCTTCCTGCATACGCCCGGGCTCTACCGCACCACGGTCACGGCGCCAGAGCTGTTCCGCACCTATTTCCAGGAACAGTTCATCGCCATTCTCAAGAACCATGGCGGCACCATCGACATCACCGAAAGCGACACGCCGATCCCGCTGCACTTTGCGGTCAATCCGAGCGAGCGCATCGACGGCCAGGCCCTGAACGCGCTCAACATTCCGCTCCGCGACGTGTTCGACGCGCCAGACCTGGGCAATACCGACGACGAAATCGCCAACGGCACCTTCGTGCCGCCCAAGGGCGGACCCTACCCGCTATCGGCCTTCACCGCGCCGCGTGTGGATTACTCGCTGTTCCGGCTGAGCCACTATACCGGCACCGATGCCGGGCACTTCCAGAACTTCGTGATCTTCACCAACTACGCGTTCTACATCGAGGAATTCTGCCGCGTGGCCAAGCGCTACATGGCCGACGGACATTCTCACTATGACAGCTTCATCGAGCCGGGCAATGTGATCACCGACAATGCGCTGAGGGGTGGCAATGTGGCAGGCACGGCGCCAGTGCGCGCACCGCAGATGCCCGCCTATCACCTGACGGCCGACCGGGGCCGCGGCATCACCATGGTCAATATTGGCGTTGGCCCCTCCAACGCCAAGACCATTACCGACCATATCGCAGTGCTCCGCCCGCATGCCTGGATCATGCTGGGGCACTGCGCCGGCCTGCGCAACAGCCAGGAGCTCGGCGACTATGTGCTGGCGCACGCCTATGTGCGCGAGGACCACGTGCTGGACGCCGACCTGCCGCTGACGGTCCCCGTCCCGGCCCTCGCCGAAGTGCAGGTGGCGCTGGAACAGGCGGTGGAGGAGATCACCCAGACCGAGGGTATCGAGACCAAGAAGATCATGCGCACCGGCACGGTCGCGACCTTCGACAACCGCAACTGGGAACTGCGCGACCAGACCGAGATCGTCCGCCAGCTCAGCCAGTCGCGCGCCGTGGCGCTCGACATGGAAAGCGCGACCATCGCCGCCAACGGCTTCCGCTTCCGCGTGCCCTATGGCACGCTGCTTTGTGTGTCGGACAAGCCGCTGCACGGCGAGCTGAAGCTGCCGGGCATGGCCTCGGACTTCTATCGGACGCAGGTCAACCGGCATCTGCAGATCGGTCTGCGGGCGATGGAGATTTTGCGGGACCAGCCGGCGGAGCGGCTGCATTCGCGCAAGCTGCGCAGCTTTGCCGAGACAGCCTTCCAGTAGGCTCAGGCCGTCATCTCGACGATAACCTTGCCCACATGGTCGCCCCCGCCAATGCGGCGGAGGGCGGCGGCGCCCTGCTCCAGGGGATAGACCCCGTCAATCACGGGGCGCGTCCTGGCGGCGAGTTCGGCTCCGTCGCCCGGCGCAACCTTGTAGACCAGGACGCCCAACGACTTGCCGCGACTGAAAAGCCCGGCCAGCGCAATGCCAATAATGCTGCGGAATGTGCCGCCGATGACCACCAGACGACCGCCTGGCCGGAGGCATCGGGCATAGTGCGAGACGGGGCGGTTCGCGACCATGTCGATGATCAGATCGTAGGCTTCAGACGCCGCGGTATAGTCCTCGAGTCTATAGTCGATGAAGTTGTTGGCGCCGAGCGCCAGGAGGGAGTCGCGCTTTCCGGCGCGGTCGACAGCGACAATATTGGCACCTGTCGACTTTGCGAGCTGGATGGCAAAGGTTCCGACGCCGCCACCGGCGCCGTTGATGAGAACGGTATGCCCCGGCCCGAGATCGGGGCGCTTGCGCAGCGCCTGCAGCGCCAGGCCACCCGCCTGCGGTATCGCGGCGGCATCAGTGAAGGACAGACCCGTTGGAATAGGCGCCAGCGCGGCGGCGGGAACAGCGACATAGTCGGAAAGGCCGCCCCAGCCAGCCTCGGAGAGGTCGCCAAACACCCTATCGCCGACTTGCAATGTGGTCACGCCCTGCCCGAGGGCCTCGACCACACCGGCAATGTCGGCGCCAAGAACTTTGAATGGTGGCTTGAAGGGCCCCGTCACACGCCCCATGGGCGTACCGATCAGCAGATCCCAATCCCAGGAATTGAGCGAAGCGGCATGCACGCGAACCAGCACTTCGCCGGCCTTGGGTTGCGGCCGGGGCATCTGCTCCAGCCGCAAGTTTTCTGGCGGGCCATATCGATCATAGACGAGGGCCCGCATCATCATCAGGATCGCCTCAGCGGCCCTTGACCACCGAGTAGCCTGCATACTTGGCCGACGAGCCAAGCTGCTCTTCGATGCGGATGAGCTGGTTGTACTTGGCCAGACGATCCGAGCGGCTCAGCGAGCCGGTCTTGATCTGACCGCAGTTGAGCGCCACCGCGAGGTCGGCAATGGTCGAGTCTTCGGTTTCACCCGAGCGATGCGACATCACCGAGGTGTAGCCGGCGCGGTGCGCGGTATCGACGGCGTTGAGCGTTTCGCTGAGCGAGCCGATCTGGTTGACCTTGACCAGGATCGAGTTGGCGACGCCCATCTTGATGCCGGAGACGAGGCGCTGGGTGTTGGTGACGAACAGGTCGTCGCCGACCAACTGCACCTTCTTGCCGATGGCGTCGGTGAGGGCCTTCCAGCCTTCCCAATCGTCTTCGCCCATGCCGTCTTCGATCGTGATGATCGGATAGCGGTTGGCAAGGTCTTCGAGGAAGCGCACGTTTTCTTCCGAGGAGAGCGACTTGCCCTCGCCTTCCATCTCGTACTTGCCGCCCTTGTAATATTCGGTCGCCGCGCAATCGAGGCCGAGGAAGATGTCCTCGCCGGGCTTGTAGCCGGCCTTTTCGATCGAGCGCATGATGAAGCCCAGCGCGTCATCGGCCGACTTCAGGTTCGGCGCGAAGCCGCCTTCATCGCCAACGGCGGTGTTGTGGCCTTCAGCCGACAGACCCTTCTTGAGGGTGTGGAAGATTTCCGAGCCGATGCGCACGGCGTCGGCGAGGTTTTCTGCGCCGGCCGGCAGGATCATGAACTCCTGCATGTCGATCGGGTTGTCGGCATGCTGGCCGCCATTGATGATGTTCATCATCGGGACCGGCAGGACATGGGCGTTCGGGCCGCCGATATAACGGTAGAATGGCAGCTCGCTCGACTCCGCGGCGGCCTTGGCCACGGCCAACGAGACGCCCAGAATAGCGTTGGCGCCCAGGCGCGACTTGTTGGGCGTGCCATCGAGCTCGATCATCGCCTGGTCGACGGCGAGCTGATCGAGCGCATCCATGCCCTGGATTTCGTCCGAGATCACCGAATTGACGTTCTCCACGGCCTGGGTGACACCCTTGCCGGAGTACTTCTTGCCGCCATCACGCAGCTCGACGGCCTCATGGGCGCCGGTCGAAGCGCCCGAGGGCACGGCGGCGCGGCCAAAGCTGCCATCATCCAGCACCACATCGACTTCGACGGTCGGGTTACCGCGGCTATCGTAGATCTGGCGGCCAGTGACATGGATGATTGAAGACATGGAAAGCCCCTTCCGGCTGGGTTCTGTCGGTTCGTTGCGCTTCTCCTAGACGCGGGGCGTGACAAGTAAAAGAGGGCGGGACAAAAAAATGCCGGTTCCCGCGTTCTCCGGGCGTCTCCGCCATTGATCGGCGCTAGGTTTATCGTTAATACGACGGGTAGCTCCCGGAGGAACCATGCCCAAGCCGTTCATCAAGCAGGTGGCGCATACCTGCATTTTCGCCCATGACCTTGCCGCCACCGAGGCCTTCTATCGCGACGTTTTCGGCATCGCCAAGGCGTTCGATTTCAAGCGGGGCGAGGACTGGATCGGCTTCTATCTCGATGTGGGCGAGCGAAGCTTCATCGAAGTGTTCCGCAAGGCGGATTCCAGTTTCGACGAGAAGAACCAGATCAACCACATCTGCCTGGAAACCGAGGACCTCGATGGCCTGCTGGCGCATGTGCGGGGCAACGGCATCGAAATCACCGACAAGAAGCTGGGGGTCGACGGCACCTGGCAGGCCTGGACCAAGGATCCCAATGGCGTGAAGCTGGAAATTTTCCAGTACACCGCCAATAGCATGCAGTTTCAGCCCAAGGGCGGCGTGTGCCAGGTGAACTGGTAGCGCTCAGGCCGGCGCCTGCACCTGGCCATCGGCGATGAGCCAGGTCACCGCCTCCTGCACGGCCTCGAGCGACGTGTAGCGCGGCGCATAGCCGATAAGCCGCCTGCCCTTGTCGATCGAGCAGTTGGGCGAGCGGAAGATGTGTTCCCAGGTCGCCTTGGCCTCGTCAGGGTCCTGCGATCTGGCCCATTCATCGAAGCCGGCAAAGCTGAGCTTCGGCTGATGGCCAAACCAGCGATACATGGCCTCGGCATAGCCGCGCAGCGTCACGGCGGCGCCCGAGACGGCATGGAAGCTCTCGCCCACGGCAGTGGATCGGCTGTCGATGGCGCGGACGACCACCTGCGCGACGTCATCGGCATGCACGTGGTGGACGGTTTCGAGGCCGAAATTGGGAAGCGCCAGCGTGTCACCGCGGGCGATCGTGCTGAACACGGCAGGATTGAAATGTCCGGCCGGATTGAGCGGCGCCCAGCCTGGGCCGACGATATGGCCAGGATGAACGATCGTTGCCGGGAAACCGCGCAGGCGGGCTCGGGCCAGCAGGTCGGCTTCGATCGCCGCCTTGGCTATGCCGTAGTCGCCAAAGGGATATTTGGCCGCAGACTCGGGCGTCGGTACCACGGCGGCGGTGCCATGCGTCCAGATGGTGCCGATATGGATGAAGTGGCTGACCCGCCCTTCGAGGGCATCGGCCAGTTGGGTGTTGCTGGCCGGCGTGAAGCAGATGAGATCGACCACGATATCAGCGCCCAGCGCGGCAATAGCCTGACCGAACTGGCCCTTTGCCTCCTCGGCCGCACGATCAAGGGTCACGGACGTCACATGCCGCCAGACCGGGCTCTGCTGGTAGGGCTTGGCAACGCCGCGGCTGATCGCCGTCACGTCATGGCCCGCCATCACGAGGCGCGGTATCAGATAGGTGCCGATATGGCCGGTGGCGCCGATGACGACGATCTTGCTCATTTCGGCTCGTCCTTCTTGTGCCCGTCGATGCGCTTGTCGGCCAGGGCTTTCTCACTCGCGTGGCGCAGCTTTTCGGCCTTGGTCTGCCCAAACACCACGCGGTTCTGCGCCGCCTGCGTCTCCTTGGCAGCGCGCGCCTTTTGCTTTCGCACAGTCTTGAGGTTGATGATCTCGGCCATGACGGTTCCTGGGCGTGTTGCGCGGCAACCTAGCAGACTGGCCGGCTTGAATGGAAGATCAGGTAGGGCGCGGCAGGGCCAGATAGACGCTGTCGCACCATTCCTCGCCCAGCAGGAACGTGCGCTCCGCGCGTCCGGTTTCCTTGAAGCCAAGGCGATCGAGCACCCGGAGCGAGGCCGTGTTGCGCGGGTCGACATCGGCCAGCAGTTCGGTAGCCGCGGTGTTACGGAAGGCGTGATCGATAAAGGCGCGCGAGGCTTCGGTGGCGAAACCCTGGCCCCAGCAATCCTGCCGCAGCATGAAGCCGAAATCGGGCAGGCGCCCTGCCCCGACATCGCCGATCACCCGGCCGTCATGCTCGATGATGAAGTCCTCTCCGCCGGCTGCAGTGCGAGCAATCATCTGTTCGAGCCACGGCCGCGTCACATCGCGGCTGGCATGCGGCAGGGTCGACCAGTAGCGCATCGCCACGGGGTCGGACATGATCTCGAACATGGCGTCGAGATCGTCCATGCGTGGACGGCGGAGCAGCAGGCGCTCCGTGCGGATTTCCATCAGACCAACCGGCTCTGGTCCATTGCGGCCGCGATGAAGCTGGCGAACAGCGGATGCGGCTCGAAGGGCTTGGACTTCAGTTCGGGATGGAACTGCACGCCGATGAACCACGGATGGTCGGTGCGCTCGACGATCTCAGGCAGCTTGCCGTCGGGCGAGACGCCGGAGAACAGCAGGCCATTCTTTTCGAGCAGCTTGCGGTAATCCATGTTCACTTCGTAGCGGTGACGATGGCGCTCGGAAATGCGGGTCGAACCATAGATATCGGCCACGCGCGAACCGCGGGTGAGCTGGGCCGGATAGGCGCCCAGGCGCATGGTGCCGCCAAGATCGCCCTCTGCGCCGCGCTTTTCGGTGTCGTTGCCCTTCACCCACTCGGTCATCATGCCAACGATCGGCTCCTTGGTCGGGCCGAATTCGGTCGACGAGGCATTCTTGATGCCGGCGGTGTTGCGGGCCGCCTCGACGCAGGCCATCTGCATGCCGAAGCAGATGCCGAAATAGGGCACGTCCTTGACGCGGGCAAACCGGGCCGCCTCGATCTTGCCGGCCGAGCCGCGCTCGCCGAAGCCGCCGGGCACCAGGATGCCGTGGACATGCTCGAGATAGGGCGCCGGATCGTCGCGCTCGAAGACCTCGGAATCGATCCACTGCAGGTTGACCTTGACCTTGTTGGCGATGCCGCCATGGGTCAGGGCTTCGCTGAGCGACTTATAGGCGTCCTTGAGGCCGGTATACTTGCCGACGATGGCGATATTGACCTCGCCCTCGGGGTTGTGGAGGCGCGTCGAGACGTCCTGCCAGGCGCCGAGATCGGGTTCCGGCGCATCCGTGATGCCAAAGGACGCCAGGATTTCGCGGTCCAGCCCTTCCTTGTGATAGGCCAGCGGCACGTCGTAGATGGAGCCTACGTCCAGCCCCTGGATGACGGCGCTTTCACGGACGTTACAGAACAAGCTGAGCTTCTTCTTCTCACCCTCGGGAATCGGACGATCGCAGCGAACCAGCAGCACGTCGGGCGCGATGCCGATGGAGCGAAGCTCCTTGACCGAATGCTGGGTCGGCTTGGTCTTGAGCTCGCCGGCCGAGGGAATATAGGGCATCAGCGTCAGATGCAGGTAGCAGGTATCGCCGCGCGGCAGGTCGTTGCCGAGCTGGCGGATCGCCTCAAAGAACGGCAGACCTTCAATATCGCCAACGGTGCCGCCGATTTCGACCAGCACGAAGTCGAAGTCGTCGTTACCCTCGATGACGAAATTCTTGATGGCATCGGTGACGTGCGGAATAACCTGCACGGTGGCGCCCAGATATTCGCCGCGACGCTCCTTGGCGAGAATGTCCGAATAGATACGGCCGGTGGTGATGTTGTCGCGCTTGGTGGCGGCGCGGCCGGTGAAGCGCTCGTAGTGCCCGAGATCCAGATCGGTCTCGGCACCGTCATCGGTGACGAACACCTCGCCATGCTGCGTCGGCGACATGGTGCCCGGATCGATGTTGAGATAGGGGTCGAGTTTCCTCAGGCGGACCTTGTAGCCGCGCGCTTGCAACACGGCGCCGAGCGCCGCCGATGCAAGACCTTTACCCAATGAGGAGACCACGCCTCCGGTGATGAATACGTACCGAGCCATGGGCGTTCACCTTAATCACATCAGCGTCGATTCGTAGAGCCGGCAAGCGCCTCTACACAAAAAGAAGAAGGGGATGTTTCCATCCCCCTCTTTGGTCTCGTCAGTTGGTCGCCGGAGCGGCCGGCGTTTGGGTCGGCGTCTCCGCCGGAGCGTCGGGCACCGGCGCAGTCGCTTCCGGGGTCGCGGCCGGCGCGGCCTCGGCCGCAGGCGCGGTCTCGGTGGTCGCCGGAGCAGCGTCGGTGGTCGCGGGCGCCTCGGTGACGGGCACCGGCAGATCGGAAGCCGGAGCCTCCGGCTGCAAGGCGTTCAACGCGTCGAGCACATTGGCCGGCGTCTCGCCGTCTTCGGTCGTGCTCGCGCCCTCCAGAATGCTGGACGTGCCGCGATCGAGTTCGGACAGAATGGTCAGGCCAATCGCCGTCGCAAAGAACAGCGTCGCCAGAATCGCCGTGGTGCGGGTGAGCAGGTTGGCCGAGCCGCGCGCGGTCATGAAACCGCCGCCACCACCACCGCCAAGGCCCAGAGCACCGCCCTCGGAACGCTGCAGCAGGATCACTGCAATCAGCGCGAGGACGATCAGCAAATAGGCCACAATCAGGACGTTCGCCATTGTGTCTCAGTCTATAGGTCTAAGCAAAGATGCGGCGTCTTACACGCCTCGTGCCACAAATGCCAGAGGTCAACGGGATTTTCCGGTCGGCCTCCGGCGCCTGGCGCGCTACACGGCGGAGATAATGGTGGCGAAGTCCTTTGCCAAGAGGCTGGCGCCGCCGACAAGGCCGCCGTTGACGTTGTCGAGGGCCAGGATCTCGCGGGCATTCTGCGGCTTGAGCGAGCCACCATAGAGAATGTGAATGCCCAGCCCCTTGTCACCGAAGCGATCCACCAGCTGACGGCGGATGGAATTGTGCATCTGGGCGATGTCGTCATTGCTGGGTGTGCGGCCGGTGCCGATGGCCCAGACCGGCTCGTAGGCGACAATGACATCGTGCTGGCCGGCGGCCTCGGGAATGGAGCCGGCAAGCTGCGCGGCAACCACGGATTCGGCGTTGCCGCTGTCGCGCTCGGCTTCGGTCTCGCCGACGCAGATGATGGGCTTGAGGCCGGCGCCGATGGCGGCTTCGGCCTTTGAACGCACCAGATCATCGGTTTCGCCATGCGCGGCGCGGCGCTCGGAATGGCCGACAATCACATATTGAGCACCGGCATCGGCCAGCATGCCGGCCGCGATATCGCCGGTATAGGCGCCCGACGCCGCCGGATGACAGTCCTGACCGCCCGCCAGAATGCCCGACGTCGCGCCCTGCCGTGCCACGGCAGCAAGGATGGTCGCGGGAGGGCAAATCACGACGAGGGCGCGGGGCGCGTCCCCGGTCGTCATGATGCCGGCAAGAGCCGTCAGCTCGTCCAGCGACGCCCTTACGCCGTTCATTTTCCAGTTCCCTGCGATCAGCGGCGTTATTGTCGTTGTCACTCTTTGCTCCTGCTGCCTCTTGCACCGGGCCAAGGATTGCCCTAACCCCGGCTGTCAAAATGGATTACTAGTGCCCTCCCGCTGGCGCGGTAAAGCCTCATGTTGCCCAACAGGAACGTCTCAGATGCTCGATAGTTTGCGTGTTTTTGCAAAATCCTGGCCTGGAAAGGTCATGGGTGCCTGCCTTCTGGTCGGTCTGGCGGGCTTTGGCATCAACAATGTCATCGCCGATCTGGGCAGCAACACCGTCGCTCGCGTCGGCAATGAGGACATCAATTCGCGCGAGTTCATGCGGGCCTATCAGAGCCAGCTGAACCAGGTGGCCCAGCAGCTCGGCTCGATGCCGACGGCGCAGGAGGCGGTCAATCTCGGCATTCCGTCGGCCGTGCTGCAGAATCTGGCGCAGGATGCGGCGCTTGACCAGCTCGCCAACACCTTCGGCCTTGGCGTGTCGCAGAAGAAGCTCAGCGAGATGCTGCGCAAGGATCCCTCGTTCCAGAACGCCCTGGGTGCCTTCAACGCGGACAGTTTCCGCCAGGTGCTGCAGGCGAGCGGGCTGACCGAGGCCGAATATTTCGAGGACCAGAGCGATGCCGCGCGGCGCCAGCAACTGATCCTGAGCCTGTTTGGCGACACCAAGCTGCCCGATACCGCCGCCAGTCTGATCAACCGTTACGTGGCCGACCAGCGCACCATCGACTACTTCGTGCTGGGCGAGACCAATATCGAAACGCCCGCTGCCCCGACCGAGGAAGAGCTCGCAGCCTACCTGGCCGAGCATCAGGCCGAGTTCCGCACCGTCGAAACGCGCAAGGTGCAGATGCTGCGTCTGTCGGCGGCCGACCTTGCCGCGAGTAAGGTTGGCGAGATTACTGCCGACGCGATCGCCGCCGAATACGAGCGCACCAAGGCAACACTGACCAAGCCCGAGCGCCGCACCATTCAGCAGGTTGTGCTCAATGCCGAGCAGGTTGCCGCCTTTGACGCTGGCCTCGCCGCGGGCACGCCGTTCGAGACGCTGGTGGCCGATGCCGGCCTGACGCCCACCGACCTCGGCACCCTTGCCCAGGCTGACGTTACCGATGCCAGCCTGGCGTCCGCCGCCTTTGGCCTCGCCGACGGGGCATTCGTGGTCATCGACGGCGTCGCCGGCAAGCGTGCCGTCCACGTGTCGGCAATCGAAGCGGGCGGCGTTCCCACGCTCGAAGAGGTGCGCGACCAGATCGCCCAGAACCTGGCCCTGGCCGAGGCTCGCAACCAACTGGCCGATGTTCAGGACCAGATCGAGGAACTTCGCGCCGCTTTCCGCCCGCTGACCGAGATTGCCGACCGCTTCAAGCTGGACCTCTACGAAGCCAACGTGACCTCCAGCGGCGCGGAACTGACCGTGATCCCGGACCTTGCGACCGAAGATGCGCCGCGGGTAACCCAGGCCATCTTCAAGGCCGAACAGGGGGCGCTTACCGCCGCCATTCCCCTCAGTGGCAACGGCAACCTGTGGTTTGACCTCAATGCGGTCGAACCGGCGCGCGACCAGACGCTGGACGAAGTGCGTGAGCAGCTCACCGCCACCATGACCACCGAGCGCGTCAACAACGCCATCATCGCCGCCCAGGCCGAGGCCGTGAAGCGGCTCGATGCCGGCGAGGCCATCGCCGACGTCGCGTCTGCCTACAACGTCTTCCCGCAGCTCAGCGCGCCCTTTACCCGCGTCGGCTCCGAGGACGGCACGATCGATGGCAAAGTCGCCGAGGCCGCCTTTGCCGGCGACGCCAGTCACCATGGGTCCGCGGTGAGCCGGAGCGGCGAATTCATCGTCTTCCAGGTCACCGATCTGACCGAGGCGACGGCACCGCTCGAAGCCTCAGCCAGCGACCGGCTCGAGAACGAGGTTCGCGTCGGCATCTATGGCGATTTCGTCACCGCCGTGCGAGATGACGCGCGGATGACCATCAACCAGCAGACCCTGCAGCAGGTGCTGGCCCTCAATACCGGCCTGTAATCGACAGGCCGGACTCCACCCAAACTGGACACGACACCGATGGGCGACGACTTCTATCAGCGCTTCTCCGAGCAATACGATGCTGGAAAGTCGCAGATTGTCTGGCGTCGCATCGTGGCAGACCTTGAGACACCGGTCGGGACCTACCTCAAGCTCGCGCAGGGGCGGAAGAACACGTTCCTGCTCGAATCCGTTCAGGATGGCACGACACGCGGCCGCTACTCCATCATCGGCAGCCAGCCCGACGTGATCCTCAAGGTCGAGGACGGCCAGGCGTCGATCAACCGCTCCGCACAGATCGACGAGGCCAGTTTCGAGCCCCTGCCCGATCTGCCGCTCAACGCGCTGCGCAACCTCGTGGCCGACAGCAAGATCGACGTGCCCACTGGCCTGCCGCCGCAATCGGCCGGCGTCTATGGCTTCCTGGGCTATGAGATGGTCCGCTACATGGAAGTGCTGCCCAACAGCAATCCGGACCATCTGCAATTGCCTGAGGCGACGCTGATGCGACCGTCGCTGCTGGCGATCTTCGACACGCTCAAGGATGAGCTCTACCTGACGGCACCTGTCTATGTGCGATCCGGCGTTTCGGCCAGGCAGGCCTATGAAGCTGCCGAAGCCCGCATCGACGATGCCATCGCCCGGCTGGGGCGCGCCTTGCCGACCACGCCGGCTTTGCCCGACCTCGAATCCATCGCCGTCACCAGCAACACGTCGAAGGATGAGTATTTCGGCATGGTGGCCAAGGCCAAGGATTACATCACCGCCGGCGACATCTTCCAGGTGGTGCTGAGCCAGCGCTTCGAGGCCGAGTTCACCCTGCCCCCGACCGCGCTCTATCGCGCGCTGCGCCGGACCAATCCCAGCCCCTACATGTATTTCCTCGATTTCGGTGACTTTGCTGTCGCCGGCTCAAGCCCGGAAATCCTGGTGCGGGTGCAGGATGGCGAGGTGACCATTCGCCCCATCGCCGGCACCCGCAAGCGCGGCTCGACCCCCACGCGCGACCAGGAACTGGCGGCAGAACTGCTGGCCGACCCCAAGGAACTGGCCGAGCACCTGATGCTGCTGGACCTCGGCCGCAACGACGTGGGCCGCGTAGCGAAGACTGGGACCGTCAAGGTCACCGACAAGTTCTTCCTCGAATACTATTCCCACGTCATGCACATCGTTTCCAACGTGGTGGGCGTGCTGGACCCTAAATACGACTTCGTCGACGCGCTCTCGGCCGGCTTCCCGGCGGGCACAGTTTCCGGCGCCCCCAAGGTTCGCGCCATGGAGATCATCGACGAGCTGGAGAAATCACGCCGCGGCATCTATGGCGGCTGCGTCGGCTATTTCAGCGCCGACGGCACGATGGACACCTGTATCGTGCTGCGCACCGCCATCCTCAAGGACGGCAAGCTCTATGTGCAGGCCGGCGCCGGCATCGTCGCCGACAGCAAGCCCGAACTCGAGCAGCTCGAATGCGAAAACAAGGCCCGCGCCCTTTTCAGCGCCGCCGAGGAAGCGCTACGCTATGCTGGCGAGGCGAGGATCGGGCAATGAACGCTCTATGCAACCACAGCGTCATTCCCGCGAAAGCGGGAATCCCCCTTTCGCGATGGCGGGTCTGGTTCTGAAGGGAGATTCCCGCTTTCGCGGGAATGACTCCGTGTTTAGAAACATCCCTGAGCCGGAACCAAAGTTATGACCCGCACTCTCGTCATCGATAACTACGACAGCTTTACCTACAACCTCGTCCACTTCCTGGGCGAGCTGGGTGCCGACATCACCGTGCACCGCAACGACAAGATTACCCTCGACGAAATCGCCGCCATGGCGCCCGAAGCCATCGTGCTGTCGCCCGGCCCCTGCACGCCCAATGAGGCCGGCATCTGCCTTGCCCTGATCGACCGCTTCAAGGGCGAAGTACCGATCCTGGGTGTATGCCTGGGTCACCAGGCCATCGGCCAGGCCATGGGTGGCGACGTGATCCGCGCGCCGCATCTTTTCCATGGCAAGACCAGCAAGATCCACCATACCGGCAAGGGCCTGTTCCGCGGGCTCAACAACGATTTCGAGGCGACGCGCTACCACAGCCTGATCGTCAAGCAGGACACCCTGCCCGAGGTGCTCGAAGTCACCGCGACGACCGATGACGGCCTGATCATGGGCATGCAGCATAAGTCGCTGCCGGTCCACGGCGTGCAGTTCCACCCCGAGAGCATTGCCTCGGAAAACGGCCATGCGCTGCTACAGAATTTCCTCAATCTGGCGCGCGACTTCAACCAGAAGCGAGCTGCGTGATGGACATCAAGGCAGCGCTCAACAAGATCGCCAATCGCAAGGATCTGACCGGCGAGGAAATGCGCGGCGTCATGCGTACCATCATGGCCGGCGAAGCCACACCCAGCCAAATCGGCGCGTTTCTCATGGGCATGCGCGTCAAGGGCGAAACCGTGGTAGAAATCGCGGCGGCGGTATCGATCCTGCGCGAGCAGATGATCCCCGTATCAGCCCCCGAACATGCCATCGACATCGTCGGTACTGGCGGCGACGGGGCCGGCACGCTCAACATTTCCACCGCCAGCGCCATCGTTGTCGCCGCCTGCGGTGTTCCGGTGGCCAAGCATGGCAATCGCGCCTTGTCGTCCAAATCGGGCGCCTCGCAGGTGCTCGAGGCCCTGGGCGTCAAGCTCGACCTCAGCCCGGCCGAAATCGGCGCCAGCGTCGACACGGCCGGCATCGGGTTCATGTTCGCGCCGCTGCACCATCCTGCGATGAAGCATGTGGGCCCGTCGCGCAGCGAAATGGGCACACGCACGCTGTTCAACCTGCTGGGTCCGCAGTCGAACCCGGCCGGCGTCCGGCGTTACCTTCTCGGCGTCTATGCAGAGGAATGGGTCGAACCGGTCGCTGCAGCGCTGCTGGCCAACCGGGCCATCAAGGCCTGGGTCGTGCATGGCAGCGACGGCCTTGACGAGATCACCACCACGGGACCGACGCACATCGCCCAGATCGATGGCGGCAGCCTCACCACCTTTGAAATCACGCCAGAGCAATACGGCCTGCCGCGCGCCACGCTCGACGACCTGCGCGGCGGCGACCCTGCCGACAATGCCCGCGCCATGACGGCGCTGCTCGACGGCGCGCCGGGGGCGTACCGTGATATCGTGCTGCTCAACAGCGCTGCGGCGCTGTTTGTGGCCGACCGGGTGGACACCATAGACACCGGCATCGCCGTGGCGCGCGACGCCATCGATTCTGGCAAGGCCAAACAGACCCTCGCCCGCCTGGTGGCGGTATCGAACGGACGCTCGTCATGACCGACATTCTCAAGCAGATCGAAGCCTATAAACGCGAGGAAATCGCCGCAGCCAAGGCCATGCGGCCCTGGGCCGAGGTGGTGGCGCAAGCCCACGACCAACCTCCGCCGCGCGGCTTCGTGCGCGCCATCAAGGCAAAGCGGTCCCAGGGTCACTATGCCCTCATCGCCGAGGTCAAGAAGGCCAGCCCGTCCAAGGGCCTGATCCGTGCCGATTTCAACCCGTCCGAGATCGCGCGCTCCTACGAAACGGCAGGCGCCGCGTGCCTGTCGGTGCTGACCGATCGCCCCAGCTTCCAGGGTTCGCCGAGCTATCTGATCGAGGCGCGCGCCGCCACCCAGCTGCCGGTGCTGCGCAAGGACTTCCTGTTCGAGACGTACCAGGTCGCCGAAGCCCGCGCCTGGGGCGCCGATTGCATCCTGATCATCCTGGCCGCCGTTGGCGATGATGTCGCCCGCTACCTGCTGGACGCCGCTGAAGAGTGGAAGATGGACGCCCTGGTCGAGGTGCATGACCAGCTCGAGCTGGACCGCGCACTGGCTCTGGGCGCCGAATTCATCGGCATCAACAACCGCAACCTGCGTACCTTCGAGACCACCCTCGAAACCTCGGTCAACCTGGCGATCGGCGTGCCGAAAAACACGCTTCTGGTCAGCGAAAGCGGCATCGTCACCCATGACCATGTCGTCATGCTCGACCAGCGTGCCGGCATCGGCACCTTTCTCGTCGGCGAGAGCTTGATGCGGCAGGAGGATGTGGTGGCCGCCACGCGCGCCTTGCTGATGGGTGCTCCCCAGGCCGTGCGCTGATGGCCCCGGGCCTCACCCACCTCAACGCCAAGGGCGAGGCGCATATTGTCGATATTGGTGACAAATCGGTTACCCGTCGGCGCGCCGTGGCGCAGGCCCGTGTTGTCGCGCAGGCGGAGACGATCACCACCATCATGGGTGGCGGGCTCAAGAAAGGCGACGCCCTGGCGGTGGCCCGCATTGCCGGCATCATGGCCGCCAAGAAGACAGCCGACCTGATCCCGCTCTGCCATCCGATTCCGCTGACCAAGGTGAGCGTCGACATCGAGGCCGACGGCGATACCGCAATTCTCATCCACGCCACGGCCGAGACCACCGGCCAGACCGGCGTCGAAATGGAAGCGCTGGTGGCGGCATCGACCGCTGCCTTGACACTCTACGACATGGCCAAGGCGATCGATCGGGGCATGGTGGTCACCGACCTGTGCCTGCTGGAAAAATCCGGCGGCAAATCGGGCGACTTCATCCGCTCATGAGCCTGCTTCCGGTCGATGATGCCATCGCCGCCATCCTGCAGCGCGTCGCCGAGCCTGCGGCCGAGCAGGTGCCGCTGGCCCAAGCCGCTGGCCGCGTTCTGCTGGAGCCGGTGATCGCCACGCATGATCAGCCGCCATTCAATGCCAGCGCCATGGACGGCTATGCTATGCGCGCGGCCGATGTGGTCGAGGGGCATCGGCTTGCGATTATCGGCATGGCGCAGGCCGGGGCCGGGTTCTCAGGAATCGTCGGACCGGGCGAGGCCGTCCGCATCTTCACGGGTGCGCCCGTGCCCGCGGGTGCCGACACTGTCATCATGCAGGAGGAGGCAGTGGCCGCAGACGGCCACGTCTCGTTCATCGCCCCGGCTCGTCCGGGACACAGCGTAAGAGCGCTGGGCAACGACTTTGCCCGTGGCCAAAGGCTCGTCGAGCCCGGCACGCGCCTGACGGCCATGCAGCTCGCTGTCGCCGCGGCTGCCAACTGCGCAATGCTCACTGTGGCGAGGCGCCCTCGCCTGGCCTTGCTGGCAACCGGCGACGAACTCGTGCTGCCCGGCCAGGCACTGGGTGCCGACCAGATTGTCGCCTCCAACAGCTTTGGCCTCCGCCCCCTGCTTGCGCCGTACGCCGAAACGGTGACGGACCACGGCATCGCCAGGGATGACCGGGATCAGCTGCGGGACAAGCTGGTCGACATCTTTGCCGGGGAACCGGACATCCTGGTCACCACAGGCGGCGCCAGCGTGGGGGACCACGATATCGTCCAGGAGCTGCTGCTCGAACTGGGCGTCACCCTCGACTTCTGGCGGATCAACATGCGTCCGGGCAAGCCGCTTATGTTCGGGACACGCGGCAAGACGCTGGTGTTTGGCCTGCCTGGCAATCCGGTCTCGGCGATGGTGACCGCCATCGTCTTCATCAAGCCGGCTTTGCGCCGGTGGCTCGGACAAGCTGAACCGCCGACCTGGCGCCTGCCCCTGGCTGGCCCGACGCCACCGAACACGGCACGCCGCCACTTCATGCGCGCCCGGCTGCTGCACACGCCGGCCGGACCACAACTGCTGCCGATCTCGCAGACCGATAGCGGCCACACCTCGTCCCTGGCCGACGCCGATATGCTGATCATCCAGCCCGAACATGATCCTGGACAGCCGGCCGGAACCATAGTCGAAGCGCTGGCCATCGACGCGTTCTGACAATCTAGCCACGCGCAAGACTGCCACATCAGCAAGCATATTGCGGAACATAACTGGAACACGTATAGTCGTTCTGCCTATGTTCCGATTCTCTCCCCGAGGGGCCCATGCTGACGCGCAAACAACACGAGCTGCTGATGTTCATCCACGAACGGATGAAGGAAAGCGGCATCCCGCCATCATTCGATGAGATGAAGGATGCGCTCGATCTGGCGTCCAAGTCTGGCATCCACCGGCTGATCACCGCCCTCGAGGAACGGGGTTTCATCCGCCGCCTGCCCAACCGGGCGCGGGCCCTGGAAGTGGTCAAGCTTCCCGATTCGATGAACCCTTCGCTTGGCGGCCGCAAGGCGCGCTTCGAGCCATCGGTCATCGAGGGCAACCTGGGCAAGGTGGCTTCGCCGCCATCGCGCATCTCAGCGGCCGAGGACTATGTGCGGCCCATCGCCATTCCGGTCATGGGTCGTATCGCTGCCGGTACGCCGATCGAAGCGATCCAGAGCCATTCACACACCATCATGGTGCCGCCCGAAATGCTGGGCGCCGGCGAGCATTATGCGCTCGAAGTGCGCGGCGACTCGATGATCGATGCCGGCATTTTCGATGGCGACACCGTGCTCATCAAGAAGCAGGACCAGGCCTCGACCGGCGAAATCATCGTCGCTCTCGTGGACGATGAAGAAGCCACGCTCAAGCGCCTGCGCCGCAAAGGCAATACGGTGGCGCTGGAAGCGGCCAACCCGGCCTATGAGACCCGCATCTTCCCGCCCGACCGGGTCAAGGTTCAGGGCCGCCTCGTCGGCCTGCTGCGGAAATACTGATGCGCGCCGCCCGCTTACTGGCCCTGGTCCTGCTGGCTCTGCCAGCGGCACCGACGCTTGCTCAGGAAGCAAGCGTGAAGGAGACCCGCTGTTGGGTGGGCGACGTGACGTTCTCGCCGGGCGCCGGCATCAATGCCGGCGAGTCGGCGGCCGTCTGCCAGGCAGGGTCTGGCTGGCAGGAAGCGGAGGCCGGAGCACCCGTCATCGGCTGCCTGCTCGAGGGCGAATTGTCCTCGGTGGGCGCCGTTGTCGGCATCCGAAACAACGATACGCTGATGCTGCAATGCGACGTCAGCGGCCGCTGGGTGACCATCGGCAGCGATGGTGCAGCCTTTGCACGGCCAAGCGCGGCCAGGGATACCTCCGGCTGAACGACGCCGGCTGCCATGAACTGACGCTGTCGTTGATGGCAGGTGGCCGATCTGCCAAAACGGCCTTTGCCGATCGCGATCGTGTGGCACCTGCCCTTCCACACCGCCTCGAATTTAGCGTTCCCAGCCTGCTCTGGCGGGGGACGCTCGCATGGTTTGAACGAGACCGCTGAGAGCCGAAAGGAACTGGTTTTTCTAGGCGATGGAAGGCTGCCAGAAAGGCAAAGTGCAGTATCTGCAAACTCTTACTGGCTGCCATCTTGCAGAATGACCCGTTCCATGCCACATAGGGGCATACGTTTTCAGCCTAAGTCGGCTGCCTGACGCCGGCAATCCCGGTCCGCGGCTCCTTCTCGACCATGCGAACGTTATGTCCCTTTGGCATGTTGCCATCGGATAACCGCTCGTTACGAGCAAAAGGAACCTATCATGGCCCTCATCACCGGCACCGTGAAATTCTTCAACACCACCAAGGGCTTCGGCTTCATTTCGCCTGAAAACGGCGGCAAGGATGCCTTCGTCCACATCTCCGCCGTTCAGCGTTCGGGCCTCCAGGGCCTCTACGAGAACGACAAGGTGACCTACGAGCTCGAGACCGGCCGTGACGGCAAGGAATCGGCGACCAACCTGACCCTGCTCTAGTTTCTGCTACTGCAAGGCGAGCGCGCTTCGGCGCTGCTCACGAGAGGCCACTGCGATCATCGCGGTGGCCTTTTTGTTTGGCGCCTGTCGATTGCCGGTGCGAGGAGCCGGCCGATCAGCAGCCCGATGGCCGCGCCCAGCGCGACCACGATGAGACCCAGCACAAAATTGCTACCCACCGCGAAGATCACTCCAGCGCTGGCGCCAACCACCACCAGGGCAATCGTCACCATTTCCGATAGCGGTCGCCCCAAATTGCCCGGCATTGCGCGCGCTCCCCAAACTGCACCCGAGCAGCCTAGCAGGTCCCCGCGCCATCGCCAGAAAAAGCAAAGGGCCCGCACTCAGGTGCGGGCCCTTTCACGTCGCTATTGCGATCAGTGGTTGTCGCGCGGAATGCCGTTGGTCTGGGCGATGCGCTGATACTTCTCGGCCGGCTTGAGGATGGCGCCTTCGCCGAGCTGTCCGACGATACCACGCTGGATTTCCTGCCATGGCGTCTGGTGCTTGGGGAACTTGTAGCCGCCCATCGATTCGAGGTCAGCCCGGCGCTTGGCGATCTCTTCATCCGAGATCAGGATATTGGCCTGACCCTTGTTGAGATCGATCCGCACGCGGTCGCCCGTGCGCAGGATGGCAAGGTTGCCGCCTGCCGCTGCTTCCGGCGAAGCGTTGAGGATCGAGGGCGAACCCGATGTGCCGGACTGGCGACCGTCGCCGATACAGGCCAGGGCATGGACGCCCTTCTTGATCAGGTAGGCCGGCGGCCGCATGTTGACGACTTCGGCAGCACCCGGATAGCCGATCGGGCCGGCGCCACGCATGAACAGCAGCGTGTTCTCGTCGATTTCGAGCGACGGATCGTCGATGCGGTGGTGGTAGTCCTCGGGGCCGTCGAACACCACCGCCTTGCCCTCGAACGCGCCGGGGCTGGCCGGATTGTTGAGGTAGCGATCGCGGAACTCGGTCGAGATCACTGATGTCTTCATGATGGCGTTGTCGAACAGGTTGCCGCGCAGCACCAGGAAGCCCGCTTCGGTCTTGAGCGGGTTGTTGAAGTGGCGGATGACCTTGTCATCCTGAATGGTGGTGTTGCGGCAGTTCTCGCCAATGGTCTTGCCATTGACGGTTGGGGCGTTCTCGCGGATCAGGCCCTGGGTCATCAGCTCGTTGACCACGGCCGGCACGCCGCCGGCATGGTAATAGTCCTCGCCCAGATATTCGCCGGCCGGCTGCAGGTTCACCAGCAGCGGCACCTTATGGCCGTAGGTCTGGAAATCCTGCAGTTCCAGCTCAACGCCGATATGCTTGGCAATGGCCTGGATGTGGATGGGGGCATTGGTCGAGCCACCGATCGCCGAATTGACGACGATGGTGTTGATGAAATTGTCCTTGGTCAGGATGTCGGAGGGCTTGAGATCCTCGTGCACCATGTCGACGATGCGCTTGCCGGTGCGATAGGCCATTTCCTGGCGGTCGCGGTACGGCGCCGGGATGGCGGCCGAGCCGGGCAGCTGCATGCCGAGAGACTCGGCCAGCGAGTTCATCGTGCTCGCCGTGCCCATGGTGTTGCAATAGCCGGTGGAGGGCGCCGACGACGCCACCAGTTCAATGAACTGGGCATAGTCGATCTCGCCAGCCGCCATCATCTGGCGAGCCTTCCACACGATGGTGCCCGAACCGGTGCGCTCGCCCTTGTGCCAGCCATTGAGCATCGGCCCAACCGAGAGCGCTATGGCGGGAATGTTGACCGTCGCTGCGCCCATCAGCATGGCCGGGGTGGTCTTGTCGCAGCCGATGGTCAGCACGACGCCGTCGAGCGGATAGCCGTAGAGCACTTCGACCAGGCCCAGATAGGCCAGGTTCCGGTCGAGACCGGCGGTCGGGCGCTTGCCGGTTTCCTGGATCGGGTGCACCGGGAACTCGATGGCGATGCCGCCGGCTTCGCGGATGCCTTCGCGCACGCGCTCGGCCAGCACGATGTGGTGGCGATTGCAGGGGCTGAGATCCGAACCGGTCTGCGCAATGCCGATGATCGGCTTGTCCGACTGCAGCTCCTCGCGCGACACACCGAAATTCATGTAGCGCTCGAGATAGAGCGCCGTCATGTCGGGGTTGTCGGGGTTATCGAACCAGGCGCGCGAGCGCAGCTTTTTCGGCGCCTCGCCGTGGCCATTGCCTGCAGTCATGTCATGTTCCTCTTGGATCCGAGGGCGCAAACAGGGCCCACGTTTGGAGCGGTTCTAACATGGCTTACGCCAGAGTGAACCCGATTCCGAGGAAAAAATCATACAAATGAGAATCGGGCCTTCCGATATTCCCCCACGCCCTGAAAATCTTACCAAACGAGGGGACCGAATCCGCCAATCGGAGTGCTCTGCGACGCAAATTCGGACTGGCTGAAACGGGCACCAGCCATTAGGGTCGCGCCGCGTCGAGCCTGCCGCGGTGAGGAATATCATTGACTGAGATCGTAGACTGGGTTGCCGTCGACTGGGGCACTTCCAACCTTCGTGCCTGGGGCATTGGCCCCGGTGGCGCCGTGGCATTCGAAAAGAGCTCGCCCAAGGGCATGGGCAAGCTGACGCGCGAGGAATTCCCCGGCGCGCTGGCCGAATTGCTGGACGGTGTCGTGGCTGCCAACACCGGCGCCCCGCTCGACGTGCTGATCTGCGGCATGGCGGGTGCGCGCCAGGGTTGGCTCGAGGCGCCCTATCTCGAAGCGCCGACCGATCTGCGCGGCCTGCTTGACGGTGCGGTGCGGCCCGCCATGCCTGGCGGACGCATTGCGGCGGCCATTCTTCCCGGGGTGTGCCAGAAAGCCGGCGCCGACAACGTGATGCGCGGCGAGGAAACCCAGTTGCTGGGCCTGACGGCGCTGACGCCAGGCTTTTCCGGTATCGTCTGCATGCCCGGTACCCACTCGAAATGGGCGCAGCTGTCCGGCACCCGCATCGAGCGTTTCTCAACGGCGATGACGGGCGAGATCTTTGAAGTGCTGCGCACCCATTCGGTGCTGCGCCACTCAATGAACGGCGACATTGACGGGCCGGGCCGCGCCGACGGCTTTGCCGCCGGTGCCGCGGCGGGCCTTGAGCACCCCGAGCAGCTGCTCGGCACGTTGTTCCAGGTGCGGGCCGGCTCGCTGCTGTCCGGCCGTCAGCCGGACTGGTGCGCCGGTTACCTGTCGGGGCTGCTTGTTGGCACAGAGATCAGCAGCAACCGTCATCTGATCGGCACGCAGGCCGTGCCACTGATCGGTTCGCCCGCGCTCTGCGCGCTCTATGCGCAGGTGCTCTCCATGATCGGCGCCCGGGGAGAGCCCAGGGACGCTACCGAAATCGTGCTCGCCGGCCTCAAGGCCGCGCGCAGCTTTGCCGCTTAGCCTGGAGTTCAGATCGATGGAACATCGCCACATCATTGCCATCCTGCGCGGCATCACGCCCTCCGAAACCGTGGACGTCTGCAAGGCGCTCATTTCGGCCGGCATCACCATGATCGAAGTGCCGCTCAATTCACCCGACGCGCTGACATCAATCGCGCTGGCCTCCAACACGCTGGGCGACGAAGCAGCCATTGGCGCCGGCACGGTGCTCAGCAGGAAGCATGTCTGGGCCGTTTCGGACGCCGGCGGCACGTTCATTGTCTCGCCCGACACCAACAAGCAGGTGATCGAGGAGACCGTGCGGTTGCAGATGCTGTCCTATCCCGGCGTCTTTACGCCGACGGACGCGTTCCGCGCGATCAAGGCCGGCGCCACGGGCCTCAAGTTCTTCCCGGCCGAGGTGCTCGGCCCCAAGGGCATCAAGGCCATGAAGGCCGTGCTGCCGCCCGAAATTCCGGTCTATGCCGTCGGTGGCGCCAACCCGGACAATTTCAGCGAGTATTTCGCCGCCGGCTGCACCGGATTTGGCCTGGGCACCTACATCTATAAGCCCGGCATGAATGCCGCCGACGTCGCTGCGCGCGCTGCCACCGCGGTGGCAGCCTATGACGCGGGGAATCCCGCATGAGCCAGACCGCACGACTTCTGCTCGATTGTCAGTGCCAACTGGGCGAAGGCCCGATCTGGCATGCCGGCCGCCAGCAACTATTCTTCTTTGACATCAACGAACAGACCCTGTTCGCCGTAACCGCGGCCGGCGAAATCGCCGACAGCTGGCTGTTCAACGAAACCGTGGCCGCTGCCGCCGTCGTCGACGACCACACGCTGGTCCTCGCCACCGATACCGGCCTCAAGGAGTTCGACCTGGCGACCGGCGGCATGAACCGCATCAACGAGATCGAGGCCGACAATCCACTGACGCGGACCAATGACAGCCGGGTCCATCCGTCTGGCGGGTTCTGGATCGGGACCATGACGCGGGCCGAGGACGAGCCGGGTGGCGCGGTCTATCATTACCGCGCCGGAGCCCTGACCACGATCAAGTCGAGCGTCAAGATTCCCAATGCAACCTGTTTTTCGCCCGACGGCCGCATCGCCTATTGGAGCGACACGCCGACCAAGAAAATCATGCAGGTGGCGACCGATCCGACCACCGGCCTGCCCGTCGGCGAGTGGACGCTGTTTGCCGACGTCTCCGACGGTCGCGGCTACCCCGACGGGGCTGTGGTCGACAGCCAGGGCTACCTGTGGAACGCCAAATGGGGCGGCTCCTGCGTGGTTCGGCATGCCCCCGATGGCTCGATCGATCGCATCATTGAAGTGCCCGTAAGCCAGGTTACGTGCCCCGCCTTTGGCGGGCCCGACCTCAAGACGCTGTTCATCACCACCGCAGCCAAGAATTTGAGTGCCGAGCAACTGGCCGCCGAAAAGCACGCCGGCAGCCTTTTCGCCATTACGGTCGACATTGTCGGCCAGCCCGAACCTTTCATCATTCTCTGAGATATTGCCATGACCTCCCCCGCCCTCGGCGTTTGCTACTATCCCGAACATTGGCCCGAGGACGTCTGGGAGCGTGACGCTGCCCGCATGGTCGAGGTGGGCATTACCTGGGTGCGCATCGGCGAGTTCGCCTGGTCCAGGCTCGAGGCGACACCTGGCAACCTGACCTTCGACTGGATTATCCGGGCGATGGACGTGCTGGGCCGGCACGGCCTCAAGGTTGTATTCGGCACGCCGACCGCCACGCCGCCACGCTGGATGGTCGACAAGCACCCCGACATGCTGGCCGTCGATGCGCAGGGCCGCCGCAAGGGCTTCGGCTCGCGCCGTCACTATGATTTCAGCCATCTCGGCTATCGCGAGGAATGCGCTCGCATCACCCGCCTTCTCGCGGATGCCGTTGGCAACCACCCCGCGCTCGGCGCCTGGCAGACTGACAACGAATATGGCTGCCACGACACAACCTACTCCTATTCACCGGCGGCCAAGGAAGGCTTCCAGCGCTGGCTGGCCGAGAAATACGGCACTATCGACGCCCTGAACGTGGCCTGGGGCAACGTCTTCTGGTCGATGGAGTACAATCGCTTCGATCAGGTCGGATTGCCCAACCTGCTCGTCGAAAAAGCCACGCCGGCCCACGATCTCGACTTCCGCCGCTATTCGTCCGACCAAGTCTCCGCCTTCAACAAGGTGCAGTACGACATCCTCAAGGCTGTCAGGCCCGACTTGCCGGTCATCCACAACTTCATGAGCCGCACATCGGATTTCGATCACTACGATCTGGCCGAAACGCTCGATATCGCCAGCTGGGACAGCTACCCACTCGGCCATCTGGCCGTCAGCAACGAGCCCGACGAGATCAAGCGGCAATACCTGCGGCAGGGCGAGCCCGACAATACGGGCTTCCACCACGACCTCTACCGCACCGTCGGCCATGGCCGCTGGTGGATCATGGAACAGCAACCCGGCCCGGTGAACTGGGCAGATTTCAACCCCGATCCCCTGCCCGGCATGGCCAGGCTGTGGGCCTGGGAGGCGTTTTCGCACGGGGCGGAGGTCGTTTCATACTTCCGCTGGCGGCAGGCCCCCTTCGCGCAGGAGCAGATGCATGCCGGCCTGCTGCGTCCCGATAGCGAACCGGCGCCCGCTTATCACGAGGCCAGCCAGGTTGCCGAAGAACTGAAAGCCGTCGGCATGGGCGGCACTGCCACCAAAGGCCGCGTAGCGCTGGTTTACGACTACCAGAGCGAATGGGCCTGGGAAGTCCAGGCGCAGGCCAAGGGCTTCAGCCATGGCGCCCATGTGCGCGCGTTCTATTCCGCGTTCCGCAAGCATGGCATCGACATCGACATCCTGCCCCCGAGCACCAGGAGCTTTGCCGGCTACGATATCGTCGCCATTCCGGCACTGTTTGCCTGGAACGAGGCGCTGCGCACCGCTATCGCCGAATTCGAGGGCTATCTTCTCATCGGCCCGCGCTCCGGCTCCAAGACCGAGAACTTCTCCATTCCCGGCCGGCTTGCGCCCGATCTGCCGAGCAACCTGCTCGACCTCAAGGTGATCCGCGTCGAGAGCATCGATCCCGTCGTGGAAGTCGAGGTCAAGGGCGGTGGCGGGGCTGTGCGGCACTGGCGCGAACGCATCGAAACCAAAGGTGATGTGGTCATCGAGGACGTCGAGGGCTGGCCGGTACTGGTCGCGCAGGGCAAGCTGCATTACCTCGGTGCCAGCGGCACCAAGGCGCTCATCCAGCGTGTTGCCGATTACCTGATCGCCGAAGCCGACGTCCCGACGCTGGCATTGCCGGCCGGCGTGCGCTGCCGCACCCGCGACGGCCTCCGCGTCTACGTGAACTACGGCTCGCACGCTACCACGCTGAGCGCGGCCAGTGACGAGGCAGGCTACGTGCTCGGCTCCGCCGATTTGCCCGCAGCAGGCGTTACGGTGGCACGACTCGCCACGGCCGGGTGAGATTGGGGATGGCGGTGCGGATATCAAACCGCGCCGCCGCTTCGTTCCAGCGCAGCCAGTGCACGCCCCCAGCGGCGAGCGCATTGGCGTCGATCACCTGACCGCCCCCGCAGCTTGCCGGTGCTCGTACTCGGGCAATGACCAGCGCGTGAAGGCCGCAATCCTCGGCAAAGGCTGCAGGACTGCGGATCACGGCAACCGAGAAGCGGTCGGTGCTGGCGATGCAGCCCAGGCTGTCGCAGCGCAAGCCATCGACCGTTTCGGCGATCGGCTCCTGGTAGTGCTCGCTCCACACTTCGGTGGCAAAGCTGACTCCCTTCCCCGAGATGAGCCCCAGGCCCGCATCGGTGCGCAGCGCCACGGCCTGCGTCGTATCGGCAATGAGCAGGTCAGGCCGCTGGTCCAACCCCACCAGCAGAACCAGGGGAACGGCGAGGGCGGGGCCGAGCAATCGCCACCAGCTGTTGAGAAAGGCGAACCAGGCCAGGGCCGCCAGCCCGATCATCAGGGCCAGACTGGTCAGCAGCGGGTTCCCGGTCAGCCCCTCGCTCCACCGCGCTACCAATGTGGCGCCATCGACCATGCGGTCGATGCCCCAGCCCATGATCGATACAAAGGGCGCCTCGGCGCCGAGCGGCATGGCAAGGACTGACAGGACGGCAAAGGGCATGATGATGATACTGACCACGGGCAGGACCAGCACGTTACCCAGCACGCCCAATGGCGCCGTCTGCTGGAAGTGATAGGCCGAGAACAGCAAGGTGGCCGTGCCGGCAATGAAGCTGGTGACAGCGGTCGCCCATATCGTCGCCCAAAGCCGCTCGCCCCACCTGCGGTTGCCGATTGCCGGTGACCGCGGCATCTCATAGATGCCGATCAGCGCCACGACCGCGGCGAAAGACAGCTGAAAGCTGGCGCGGAACACGCTGGCAGGATCGATGACGATGATGGCGAGTGCCGCGATGGCGACATTGCGCATGGTCAGCGCCCGGCGGCCGGCCAGCACCGCGCCAAAGATCAGGCCCAGCATGATGGTGGATCGCAATGCCGGCACATTGGCGATTCCGCCCGCCAGCAGCAGGTAGCCCACGGCGGCCACAATGCCGCCGGCTGCCGCGATCTTCTTGACTGGCCAGCGGGTCGCGGTGGCCGGAACCGAAGCCAGTAGCAGGCGCAGCAGGAAGAACATGCCGCCCGCGACGATGGAGAGGTGCAACCCGGAAATCGAGTAGATATGCGCCAGGCCAGACGCGGCCATGAGTTCGCGGGTCTCGTCGTCGATGGCACTCTGGTCGCCCACGACCATCGCCCGCCCGATAGCGGCCGAGGGGCCATCGAGCACCGCGTCGATGCGGCTACCAATGGCCATGCGTAGCCCCTCCACGACCCGGGTGGGATTGAAGCCGTCTCCCGCAGCGACCAGGGCAAAATCACCTGTGACATTGCCGTAGGCGCCGATACCAGCGAAATAGGCGTGGAACTGCCCGTCGAAGGCGCCCGGCAAGATCGGCCCCGGCACGGGCGCAAGGCGCAGGCGGGCGCGGATGATGTCCCCCGGCGCCAGTGGCGGCTCGGGCGGCACGACCAATCTGGCGCGCGCAATATCGACGGCCCGATCATCCGCCACGGGCACCAGACCCGAGACGACGATGCGACGGCTCTCTGCCGTCGCCGACACGATCTCCTCCACCCGCGCCTCGTAGAGGCCATAGGCCGGCCGGGTCAGCATTGACGTGCCGAACCACAGCCCATGCAGCGGCAGGAGGCAAAAGCCGATCCATACGGCAACGAGCAGCGCGACCAGAGGCAGTCCGGCGGAGCGCCGGAGTAGAAGGACGAGCAGAACGAGTGCAACGCCAACGGCGGCCAGGGCCTCGGGGATGGGCTCCATTGGCAAGGCCGCATAGGCAATCAGCCCGGCGATGGCGGCGAAGGGTAGCAGCACGAAGAGCCGGCGCGAGGCCGCCGGATCGAACAGGCCCGCCACCTCGCTCGTCCCGGGCCCGCGGAGCCGGACCGTGGGCGCAGGTCGCAGCGCCGTCGGCGCCGGCAGGGCCACCGCGTCGGTCTCGCGCTCGCGTGTTTCGGCCCCCAGCACCCGCGTCGCCCCCGCCCTTGCGCTCGTGCGGCTCTATGCTACACACGGCCAACAAATCCTCCAAGCACTCCGGTCTCATGTCCCAGGTCGTTACCCGTTTCGCCCCCTCACCCACCGGCTACCTGCATATCGGCGGCGCTCGCACGGCGCTCTTCAGCTGGGCCTATGCCCAGAATACGGGCGGCAAAATGCTGCTGCGCATCGAGGACACCGATCGCGAACGTTCGACCGAGGCCGCCGTGGTTGCATTGGTCGACGGGCTCAAATGGCTGGGTCTTGACTGGGAAGGCGAGCCGATCAGCCAGTTCGGCCGCGCGGCGCGTCATGCCGAAGTCGCCCACGAGCTGGTGAAGATGGGCCACGCCTACTATTGCTATTGCTCGCCCGCGGAACTGGACCAGATGCGCGAGGAGGCCCGCGCCGCCGGCAAGCCGCCACGCTACAACGGCTATTGGCGCGACCGCGACCCGAGCGAGGCGCCCGCTGGCGTGGCGCCGGTGATCCGCATCAAGTCGCCGCTGTCAGGCGATATCGTGGTGGACGACCACGTGCAGGGCAAGGTCGTGTTCAAGACCGAGAACCTCGATGACTTCATCATCCTGCGCTCCGATGGAACGCCGACTTATATGCATGCCGTGGTGGTCGACGACCACGATATGGGCGTGACCCATATCATCCGCGGCGACGACCACCTGACCAATGCCGCCCGCCAGATCGTCATCTACAACGCCATGGGCTGGACCGTGCCGGAGATGGCGCATATCCCGCTGATCCACGGCCCCGATGGCGCCAAGCTCAGCAAGCGCCATGGCGCGCTGGGCGTCGAGGCCTACCGCCAGATGGGCTACCTGCCCGAGGCCCTGCGCAATTACCTGGCCCGCCTGGGCTGGAGTCATGGTGACGACGAAATCTTCTCGACCCAGCAGATGGTCGAGTGGTTTAGCCTGGAAGGCCTCAACAAGGGCGCCGCGCGCTTCGACTTCGTCAAGCTCGAGAATATCAACGGCCACTATATCCGCGAAGCCAAGCCCGATTACCTCTACGGCGTCATGCTCGCCACCGCGGCCGAGGTCGGCCGGCAGGTCGATGTGGACGGTCTCTCGTCCAACAAGGACACGGTGCTGGCCGCCCTGCCCGAGCTGCAGCCGCGCGCCAAGACGGTGCTCGAGCTGATCGACCTGGCGCAGTTCATCTACGCGTCACGTCCGCTTGCTATCGACGCGGCAGCCTCGGCCTTGCTCACGCCGGATACCCGGGCGGTGCTCAAGGACATGGCCGAGACGTTGCGCGGCCTCAACGAGTGGTCGGTGCCGGCGATCGACGCCGCGATGCGAGCCCTGGCAGAAGCCAAGGGCCTCAAGCTGGGCAAGCTGGCCCAGCCGCTGCGTGCCGCGCTAACCGGACGCACGGTTTCGCCAGGGATTTTCGAGGTCATGGTCCTCATCGGTCGCGAGGAGAGCATGGCCCGTCTCGAGGACCAGGTCGGCGCTGTCTAGTGCTATTCGGAGGGTAAGCCTTGCTTACCCGTTGGTTGCGTCCGACAGGGAAAAACTGATACCCCTGCAAAGCAGCCACGACTGCCCAGTTTACGGCTTCGAGCGACCGGAATGTTTGCGGACGCGGAGGCCTTCGAGGAGAGCTCAATGACCGACAAAGTCGCCAAACTCGTCATCGGGGACCAGACCCACGAATTCCCGGTCTTGTCCGGCTCGGTGGGTCCGGATGTGATCGACATCCGATCGCTCTATGCCAAGACCGGCATGTTCACCTACGATCCGGGCTTTACCTCGACGGCGGCGTGCGACAGCGCCATCACCTATATCGACGGCGACAAGGGGCAGTTGCTCTACCGCGGCTATCCCATCGAGCAGCTTTCCGAAAAGAGCAGCTATATCGAAGTCTGCTACCTGCTGCTGTACGGCGAACTGCCCAGCAAGGCGCAGCTCGACGAGTTCAGCGAGCTGGTCACGCGCCACACCATGGTGCACGAGCAGATGCACTACTTCTATCGCGGCTTCCGCCGCGACGCGCATCCGATGGCCATCATGACCGGCGTGGTCGGCGCCATGGCCGCCTTCTATCACGACTCAACCGATATCTCCGATCCGCGGCAGCGCGAGATCGCCTCGATCCGCATGATCGCCAAGATGCCGACCATTGCGGCCATGGCGTACAAATATTCGGTCGGCCAGCCCTTCGTCTATCCGCGCAACGACCTCGATTATGCCAGCAATTTCCTGCACATGTGCTTCTCGGTGCCGGCAGAGCCGTTTGTGATCAACCCCACCATTGCCAAGGCGATGGACCTGATCTTCACGCTGCATGCCGATCACGAGCAGAACGCCTCGACCTCGACGGTTCGTCTGGCCGGCTCGTCCGATGCCAATCCGTTTGCCTGTATCGCAGCCGGCGTTGCCTGCCTCTGGGGCCCCGCCCACGGCGGCGCCAACGAAGCGGCGCTGAACATGCTCAAGGAAATCGGCACCGTCGACCGTATTCCCGAGTTCATTGCCCGCGCCAAGGACAAGTCCGACAACTTCAAGCTGATGGGCTTCGGTCACCGCGTCTACAAGAACTTCGACCCGCGCGCGACCGTGATGCAGAAGACGGCCAAGGAAGTGCTCGACCTGCTCGGCGTGCATAACAACCCGACGCTGCAGGTGGCCCAGGAACTCGAGAAGATCGCGCTCGAGGATCCCTATTTCATCGACCGCAAGCTCTATCCCAACGTCGACTTCTATTCGGGCATTATCCTCGAAGCGATCGGCTTCCCGACCTCGATGTTCACCGTGCTGTTCTCGGTCGCCCGCACCGTTGGCTGGATCAGCCAGTGGAAGGAAATGATTGCCGACCCGCAGAAGAAGATCGGCCGCCCGCGCCAGCTTTATGACGGATCCCCGGCGCGCGACTATTCGGCGCCAAACGCTCGCTGAGGCCAGTGAGCCAGGACCCGGTCTGCCGGGTCCTGCCGCGGGAAATCGGGCTCGCCGGTTTCCATCATCATTGAAAGCTCGCCAAAGGCCTCGATCTGGTCGTGGCGGGCTTTTTTGTTGTCGAGCAAAGTGCGGACTGCCGATTCCATTGCTACCGCGTCGGGCGTTTCCTGCACCAGTTCCGGCACGGCCGCGCGGTGCAGGATGATGTTGGGCAGCGATACCGGCGGCCGGCCATGCTTGGCATAGATCCGCGCCTGATGCGGATCGAGCACATAGGTGACCACCATCGGCACCCGAGCCAGGGCCAGCTCCAGTGTCACCGTGCCGGACACGGCCAGCGCCATCGCCGCCTTGCTGTAGATATCGCTCCGCGCGGCCCGATCGGACACGATCTGTACCGGCACCGGCCAATCGGCGACCTCGCGCGACAATCGCTCGTGCAGCGACGGCAGAGTTGGAATGACGACCCCGTCCAGCGTGGGGTGGCTGCCAAGCTGTGCGGCAACCTGGCGGAACAGCGCCAGATGTCGGCGTAGTTCGCCGTCGCGGCTCCCCGGCAGCAATACCAGTGGCCCCCGTTCGACCACGTCGCGCATCAGGCGTTCGCCCAACGCGGGATGGCCGACATAGCTCGTTGGGGGCCCCTCGAGACGCTGCATCACCGCCGGCTCGAACGGCAGCACAGCCAGCACCTCCTCAAAGAGCGGCCGGAGCTTGGCAGCACGCTGCGGCGCTCGCGCCCAGACCGAGGGCGCCACATAGAGGATGACCTTGCCCGCGTAGCCGAGCCGCTTCAGCCGGCGCGCCAGGAGCTTGGAGAAATCCTGGGAATCGACGAGCACCACGATATCGGGCTTGGCGGCGCGGATGGCGCGGGCCGTCTGCTCGATGCGCCACAGCAGCAGCGGCAGGCGCCGCACCACGTCGCTGATGCCCATGACCGCCAGATCGCTCATGGGGAACAGCGAGTGGAGGCCCTGGGCCTGCAGCTCATGGCCACCGACGCCCGTCAGGGCCAAGTGTACGCGCTGCTTGAGGCGGGCAACGAGATCGCCCGCGATGCGATCCCCGGAGGGCTCACCAGCCAGAATGAACAGCTTGAGGCGCTGGTCGCCGGTGACAGGCGCCGACGCGCTCATCTAGTCGGCATCATGGCCGTTGCGCGGCATCAGGATCGGCCGATCCGATGCGGCCGCGATGAAGCTCACCACATCCTGCACCAGTGGGTCGTTCTTGAACAGCTCGGTGGCATCCTCGACGCGCTCGCGCAGGGTGCCCTCGCTGGCAAAGATCAGCCGATAGGCCGCGCGCAGGCGATGAATGGCCTCGCGGTCGAACTTCCGGCGCTTGAGGCCAACCAGGTTGAGCCCGGTCAGCGCCGCGCGATTGCCCACCGCCATGCCATAGGGAATGACATCGCCATCCACCATCGAGGCCGCCCCGATAAAGGCATGCGCACCGATGCGGGTGAACTGGTGGACCACGCAGGTGCCGCCAAAGATCACGTTGTCGCCGATGTGGCAGTGGCCCGCTATGCCGACATAGTTGGCCATGATGACGTTGTTGCCGATGATGGCGTCATGCGCCACATGCGCGCTGGCCATGATCAGGCAATCATTGCCGATCTTGGTCAGCATGCCGCCACCTTCCGTTCCCGGATTGATGGTGACCGATTCACGGATGATGCAGCGCTCGCCGATGACCAACCGCGACGCCTCGCCGTGATACTTGAGATCCTGCGGCACGTGCCCAATCGAGGCGAATGGGAATATCCTGGAGTCCGCACCGATCTCGGTATGGCCATCGAGCGAGACATGGGAAACCAGTTCCACATTGTCATGCAGCACGACGTTGTCGCCGATGATGCAGAAGGGGCCAATTCGCACACCTTTGCCGAGCCTGGCCCCGGGCCCGACAATGGCCGTCGGATGAACGACCGCGTCGCTCACGAATTGGCCTCGACAATCATGGCGGTGATCTCGGCTTCCGCGATGACCACACCATCCACCTTGGCTTCGGCCTTGTAGCGACCGACATTGCGACGGCGCTGAATCTTGGCAATGTGGAACTCGATGGTGTCCCCCGGCCCAGCCGGCTTGCGGAACTTTGCCTTGTCCACACCCAGCATCAGCACGATGTTCTTCTTGCCCGTGCCCGAGTCATGCTTGATGACGATGGCACCAGCCGTCTGCGCCATGCCTTCGATGATCAGAACGCCCGGAAAGATCGGGTTTTCAGGGAAGTGGCCCTGGAAGATCGGCTCGTTGAACGTGACGTTCTTGATGCCGACGGCGGTCTCATCACCGTCGATGCGGACAATCCGATCGATCATCAGAAACGGGTAACGATGCGGCAGGCTCTTCAGAATCTCGGCAATGTGCATTGCCCCGAGTTCCGTGCTCGCTGGTGCGCTGTCGGTCATCCCCGCTTGTCCCCCTTGGAAAGTTTTCGCATGGCGGCGATCTCTCGCCAGAAATCTCTTATATCCTGCGCCGGCGCCCCGGCAAGTTTACTGCCCGGCGCCCAGTTCTTGGTCACCGCAGCGCGACCATGCACCACCGAACCCGCCCCGATGGTCAGGTGACCGGACGTACCCACTCCCCCGCCCATCAGCACGCCGTCTTCGACGATGGTCGAGCCGGACAGCCCGCTCATGGCGGCGATGAGACACGAGCGACCGATCTTGCAGTTGTGGCCGATCTGCACAAGGTTATCGATCTTGGTGCCTTCACCGATCATCGTGTCGCCCAGGGCGCCGCGATCGATGGTCGAGTTGGCGCCAACCTCCACCCGGTCCTGGATCAGCACTCGGCCCAGCTGGGGCACCTTGCGGTTGGACTGCCCGAAATCGAGCCAACCGAAACCCTCGGTACCGATGCGCACCCCGGAGTGAATCACCACGTCATTGCCGATATGCGCGCAATCGATGGTGCAGTTGGCGGCAATGATGCAATTGCGACCAATGGTGACACCGGCGCCGATGACGGTATTGGCGCCGATAATTGTGCCGCGACCAATCTCGACCCCAGGACCGACCACCACGTTTGAACCGATCGACACGTCGCGCTCGAAGACCGGAGCGCCCAGGTCGTCCCGGCCCGAGGCGATTACGGCACGGGTGCTGGATGGATAGAGATGATCGAGAATATCGGCAAAGAGCTGGTGCGGCTTGTCCGCAACCACGGCCAGCGTATGCGATGGAACAATGTCCCGCAGCGCGGGCAGCACCACCACGGCGCCAGCCGAGGTCCCGCGCAACTCTTCGATGTAGCTGGTATGGGCAGCCAGAGCCAAATCGTTGGGGCCGGCCAGGTCGAGTTCGGTCACGCCCAAAATCGACAGGTTGGCATCGGCGAGGCCGGCCACCATGTCCGCGCGTTCAAGCGCAGTCAGAATGGTGCCGATCGCATGCGGACCGGCGAAACGATGAAAACGGGTGTCGACCATCAGGTGTCACTTAAAAGAATTGAGCCGCGGTGCTTGCCGCCCGCGGCTCAATGAACTGTTTCATGCCACAACGGCTAGAACAAGCTGGACATCGTCAGCTGGAAGACCTGGGTACGATCCGCAGTCGACTTGTTGATCACGTGGGCAAAGTCGCCACGCAGCGGGCCAAACGGGCTTTCCCAGATCAGCGAGGCACCAATCGACGTCCGCCACGGCACATCAATGCTGTTCGGGTCCACGGTGTTGCCATCCAGACGCGGCACGTTCACGCCGTCGATCCAGGCCGCATCGGCCCAGACGGCACCGCTCAGGCCGTAGCTTTCCGGCACGCCGGGGATCGGGAACTGCACCTCAGCCGAGACGCCGGCATAGGCAACCGCACCAAGATACTCGCCATTCTGGATGCGCGGCCCAAGACCACGACCCTCGAAGCCACGGATCAGCTGCGAACCGGCGGTGAAGGATTCCACGGAGTGGACGCCATTGCCGCTCAGGTCGTTGATGATACCGGCCTGGCCACGCAGGCTCGCAACGATCCCGCTATCCTCGACGACGGGCACGAAGTAGCGCGCACGGGCCTCGGAGCGAACCAAGCTGTGGTTCCAGCCGATATACTGCTGGGTAAACGTCGCCAGCATGCCTTCGGTCGGGTGCTTGCTATCGTCGAGCGTGTTGTAGGTCAGCGTGTAACCGACGAAGCCCTTGTAGAACTCCTGGCCATTGGCAACGAGCAGGGAATTGTCGGGGTTCTTGTCGACAATGACCTTGCGTTCCATGCCAGCAAACACCGTGCCCGACAGGTCCGACGTCAGCGGGATGCCCACGCGGAACTGCCCACCGGTCGACTCCGAGCCGTAGAAGCTCGCTGCCGATTCATCGCTGATGCGGTGATAGACGTCGACGCCGGCCGAGACCTTGAGGCCCATGAAGCGCGGTTCGGTGAACGAGAAGTCAAAGGTACGACCCGACTGCGACGCACCAAGGGCGGCACGCAGATACTGGCCGCGACCAAGGAAATTCCGCTCGCTCAGCGACACTTCGCCCAGGATACCGTCAACGGTCGAGTAACCCGCCGTCGCGCCATATTCACCCGTGGAGGTTTCGGTCACCGCAATATTGACGACAACCTTGTCAGGCGCCGAGCCCGGGCCGGTCGTCACGTCGACAGCCGAGAAGAAACCCAGCCCATCAATGTTCTCGCGACCACGAACCACCAGTGCACGATTGAAGGGGTCGCCTTCAGCGAACTCCAGCTCGCGACGGATCACGAAGTCACGGGTCTTGGTATTGCCGGTGATGTTGATGCGCTCGACATAGAGACGCGCGCCCTCATCCACCAGATAGGTAACGTTGAAGGTGCCGTTGGCGACATCGCGGTCAAGACGAGCGCGGACGTCGACAAAGGAGTAGCCCTGGACAGTGGCCTCGTAGGCCATGTCTTCGATGGACTGCTGCAGGTCGCTGGCCGAATAGGAAGCGCCCTGCCCGGTCTGTACCGTGCCCTTGAGGGCATTGGTGTCGAGGCCGGAAATGCTGGTTTCGATACCAACGTTGGAGAATTCGTACTTCTGCCCTTCATTGATGGTGAAGTTGATGAAGTAGGCATTCTTGGTGGCATCATACTCGCCCACCGAGGTCACCTGGGCGTCCGGATATCCACGATTGGCGTAGAAGAGCCGGATACGCTCGCGGTCGACGGCGAGCTTCTGCTCGTCATAGCCGTCATCCTTGAAGAGCCAGCTCAGGATGCCGGTCTCCTTGGTGAGCATGTTGCTCTTGAGGCTGTTGGCCCCGAAGCTGTTATTGCCGGTGAAGTTGATCGCAGCGATGCCCGCGCGATTGCCTTCGTTGACATTGAAGATGACGCGAACGCGACCGTCATCGGTCGGTTCGGTACGCGCCGTCACGGAGACGGACAGGAACCCGTCGCGATCATAGGCCTGGCGGATACTCTCGATATCCGCGGCCAGCCGCTGCTGGGTGAATATGCCGGAGGCCGACACGTCGACCATGGCGAGAAGCTGGCTGTCGGAGAAGCGACGGTTACCCTCGAAGAGCACCGAGCCGACCAGTTGTTCCTGAGCCTGAGCAGTCACAGCGCCAAGAAGCGGGATGCTGGGCCCGGCTAGCGGAGCGGCACCCAGAATCGCAAGCGCCAGGAGGGCGCCGCGCATCAGCTTGGTGGGATGGATCATATTATTATTGCCTTCTGCGACCAGGCCCGGAGAATCGCCATGCACAGCGCTCCCCCAAGCTAACTCCATTGCACCGTTTTACCGTCTTTTTAACCAAGGACAAGGCGCAAGCCTCGTCGTGCTTAGCAAAAGCTTGGTGCACTTGTATTCCTGCAACACCTTACAAACCAAGGTTAACCAAGGGCTAACGCAGGATTCCGAAATAGGCGAACAGCGTGTCGTTGAACAGCGTGAACACCATGAGTGCCAGAACCAGGGCAAATCCGAAGCGGAAGCCCATTTCCTGTACTCGCATGCTCAGCGGACGTCCCCTGACAGCTTCAATCAGATAGTACATTAGATGCCCGCCGTCGAGCATCGGAACGGGTAAAAGGTTGAAAATACCGATATTTAGCGAGAGCAAGGCGGTGAGGTTGACCAGCGCTACTATGCCCAGTGTGGCTACTTCGCCCGACACCCTGGCGACCTTGACCGGCCCGCCCAACTGCTCGACATCACCGCGGCCAACGAAGAAATCGCCAAGAAACGCCGCTGTCCGCTGAATAATGAAGCGGATCTCTTCCACCGTCATTCCGAGCGCCTCGAAGGGCCCAGGCCGGTAGACGGTGCGCTCGACGGCGTCCGGTGCAGCCGAACCGATACCGACTCGGCCAATGGTCTCGGTGCCGCCGGTGCGGGTCTCCACCTCAGTGGCTTCGGGCACGAGCACGACCGTCTTGAGCTGGCCCGACCTCTCCAGCGCGATCGTTACCAACTGGCCAGGCTTGTCGACCACCAGGCGCTGAAAGCCTTGGAAATCCTCGATCCGCTGGCCGTCGACCGAGACCATGACATCGCCCGCCTCGATACCGGCGGCCTTGGCCGGCGAACCGTCGAGAACCGAGCCGACAACAGGCGGCAGCACGAAGGCATAGGCCCCCACCTCACCAACCCTCTGACGGTTGCCAAAGCGATCCTTCGCTTCATTGGCGTCGGGCACGACCACCACCGTTCGGCTCTCGCCGCCCCGATCGAGCTCGACCGTGGCAGGGCGCCCCGGGCTGGTGGCGATCAGGCGGTCGAAATCCTCGAAGCCGCGAACGGCATAGCCATCGACCGCAACCAGTCTGTCGCCGGGCAGGATACCGGCTTCTTCCGCCACGGAGTTCATCGCCACCTCGGCCACGACAGGCGTGGTGACGTAGCGGCCGTAGCCCAGCAGCAATGCATAGAGAATAACGAAGGTCAGGATGACATTGGCCAGTGGTCCTGCGACCACGACCGCAATGCGCTGCCAGACATTTTTGTTGGCAAACAACCGCGGCGCCAACGCCGGGTCGATATTGGCCAGCGCCTCCGGGTCGGGCACGCTGGCGGCATTCATGTCGCCGGTGAAGCGTACGTAGCCGCCCAGGGGTATCGCCGAGATCTTCCAGCGCGTGCCGTGCTTGTCGGTTCGCCCGATCAGCTCCTTGCCGAAGCCGATCGAGAAGGCATCGATCGCCACGCCGTTCCATCGGGCCACTAGGTAGTGCCCCATCTCGTGCACAAAGACGATGACGGTCAGGACGGCGAGGAACGGCACCACATAGGACAAGAGCCAATAGATGAAATCGAACATGGTCTTCCTTGTTGAGCAGGCTGCGGCCCGAGGGCGCTGCGTCCTACCAGTAGAGCAGGCCTTCGGCGACCCCGCCGTAGCCGGCATGCAGCGCGCCGACCAACAGCACCAGCAAGACGCCGAATGTGAGGCTGTCGAGCCGATCCATCAAGCCGCCATGCCCGGGAATAATGTCGCCGCTATCCTTGATGCGGAAATGCCGCTTGATGGCGCTTTCGCTGAGATCGCCGAGCTGGCCCAGCACGCTGATCGCCGCTGACAGGACAAGCCCGATCCACCACTGCGAATCGGTGGCAACGACCCAGAACAGGAGCCCTGCCCCGGTGCCCAAAGCCAGTCCGCCCAATGCGCCCGACCAGGTCTTGGACGGCGATATTTGCGGCGCCAGCTTCTCGCCCCCGATCTGCCTTCCGGTGAAGAACGCAGCCGAGTCGGTCATCCACACCACCGTGCCGAGATAGACGCCAGCCCAGACCCCGGTCAGCGTATCGCCGCGCATGGCCAGCGCCGCGATGATGATAGCGCCGTAGATGACCAGGCCGAGGATGCGCCACAGCACCCCCTCCCCGCGCATGGCAATGGCAACGAGGCAGGCCAGCGCGATGACGGCGATCGTACCCAGTGGTCCGAACAGCGGATGGACCAGGCCCGATACGGCGACCAGGGCTATGAGTACCATCCCTGCGGGCGTCAGCGGCGCGCGGGACACCATGGTCTCCCACTCGCGATAGGCGCCAGCAAAGACCGCGCCCACCACGGCGGCAAAAACATAGCCGCCGATATAGAGCGCCGTCGCGGTCAGCGCGATCAGCACCATGGCGGAGACGAGGCGGGGCCCGAGGTCGGCCCAGGTGCGGCGACGACCGGGGGCAGGCTCTGACGCAGGATCGCCCGGATTGCTCAAGATTGCACTGCCTCAATGCCGCCAAAGCGCCGGTCGCGCCGCGAGAACGTCTCGAGCACGCGAACGAAGCTGGCCTCGTTGAAATCGGGCCAGTTCTCCTCGACGAAGACGAATTCGGCATAGGCAGCCTGCCAGAGCAGGAAATTGGAAATGCGCTGCTCGCCGCTGGTCCGGATGATCAGGTCGGGATCCGGCAGGCCGGCGGTGTAGAGAGCGCCCGCGATGGCGTCTTCGGTGATCGCCTCGGGCGACAGGCGTCCGGCAGCGACTTCGCGCGCCAGCTTGCGCGCTGCTTCGGCGATCTCGGCCTTGCCGCCATAGTTGAAGGCCACGATCAGCACGAGGCCGGTATTGGCCTCCGTCTTGGCTTCCACATCGTCGATCAGCCGCACCAGGCTCGGTTCGAGCCCCTCGCGGCTGCCGATGATGCGCACACGAACATTGTTGCGGATCAATCGCTGAAGGTCTGACGCAACAAAGCGCCGCAGGAGATTGAAGATGAACGAAATCTCGTCCTTGGGCCTCGTCCAGTTCTCGGAGGAGAAGCTGAATACCGTCAGGTGCCCCACGCCATAGTTGATGCACAGCTCAACCAGGTTGCGGAGCGCCTTGACGCCCTCGATATGGCCTTCGGTACGGCGCTTGCCGCGGGCCTGCGCCCAGCGGCCATTGCCGTCCATGATCACGCCCATATGCGCCGGAATGCGCAGACGCGGGCGCTGCGCGAATTCGGTGTTGATGGCTGGATCAATGGACATCTACGCCCTCCTGGCGCAGCGCAGCCGACTTAGACCTGCATGATTTCCGCTTCTTTGGCCGCCAGGACCTGATCGATCTCGGTCACGGCCGCGTCCGTCGCCTTCTGGACGAGGTCAGACTGGACGCGCGAGTCGTCCTGGCTGATATCGCCGTCCTTTTCCGCCTTCTTGAGGGCATCCATGCCATCGCGACGGATATGGCGAACCGCCACGCGGGCCGCTTCGGCATAGTTGTGCGCAACCTTGGCCAGTTCCTTGCGGCGCTGCTCGTTGAGCTCGGGCAGCGGCACGCGGATGACCTGCCCCTCACCCATCGGGTTGAGGCCCAGGCCACTGTCGCGAATGGCCTTTTCGACCGCATTGGCCATCTGCCGGTCCCAGACCTGCACGCTCAGCATGCGCGGCTCGGGGACGGTCACGGTCGCCACCTGGTTCAGCGGCATGCGCGAGCCATAGGCTTCGACGGTAACGGGTTCCAGAAGGCTGGCACTGGCACGGCCGGTCCTGAGGCCCGCCAGCTCATCGCGCAGCGACGCAATGGACTTCTGCATGCGGGTCTTCAGATCGGATAGGTCATAGGCCATGGTCTTCTTCCTTCAAAGGCTAGAGCGGCTTGCCGACGCGGGTGCTGCGGACACGGCCGGCGAGAACGCCGGCCAGGCCTTCCTTGTCGTCCAGCGAGTACACGATTATCGGCAGGTTGTTGTCGCGGGCAAGGGCGAAAGCCGCCGTATCCATGACCCGCAGGTTCTGCTTGATGACATCATCGTGGCTGATCTGGTCGTAGCGCGTCGCATTCGGATCCTTTTTGGGATCGGCCGAGTAGACACCGTCGACATTGGTGCCCTTGAGCACGACATCGCATTGCAGCTCGATGCCACGCAAGGCGGCAGCGGTGTCGGTGGTGAAAAATGGATTGCCGATGCCGCCACCCAGCACGACCACATAGCCGTCTTCCAGCGCCGCCTTGGCAGCGCGAGCGGTGTAGGTGTCGGCGACTGATGGCATGGTGGTGGCGCTGAAGACCTTGGCTTTGACGCCGGCATTGGTGAGCGCACCAGCCAGGGCCAGGGCATTGATGACGGTGCCCAGCGTGCCCATCATGTCGGCGGTCACGCGGTCGCCACCATTGGCAGCCACGGCCATGCCGCGAAAGATGTTGCCGCCACCGGTGACGATGGCAATCTCGACGCCCGTCTTGGCAACGCCAGCAATCTGCTGGGCGACGCCATCGAGGAATTCCGGTTGGATGCCGAACTGCTGGTCGCCACTGAGCGCTTCGCCCGATACCTTGAGCAAAATGCGTTTGTAGGCAGGCGCCATCGGCAAACCCCTTTTATGGAACACGCGGCGGGGCACCGAATCCGGCAACGCCCGACCGACACTAAGGCAAAAGCGCCCTCAAAAGAAAGCGCCACGCAGGTCGAAATGCACCTGCGGCGGGGTTTTGCGCTCGATCCCGGGCCAAATCATGGCCAGCTGGGAGAGCGGCGCGCGGGCGAATGGCCCGCGCGCCGAATGCGGTGCTTACGCCTTGACGCCGGCAGTCGCGGCGACTTCGGCAGCAAAGTCGGTCTCGACCTTCTCGATGCCTTCGCCGAGCGCGTAGCGCACGAAGCGGGTCAGCTTGATCGGAGCGCCAACGTCCTTCTCGGCATTCTTGATCGCATCGCGGACCTTGGTCTCGCCATCGATCACGAAAGTCTGCGCCAGCAGCGTGACTTCCTCGAAGTACTTGCGCATGCGGCCATCGACCATCTTCTCGGCGATTTCGGCCGACTTGCCCGATTCCTTGACCTGCTCGAGGATGATGGCGCGCTCACGGGCGACAACAGCCTGGTCCAGGTCTTCCGGATCGATCGACAGCGGGTTGGTCGCTGCGATGTGCATGGCAAGCTGCTTGCCCAGGGCAGTCAGCGCGGCCTTGTCACCGGTGGATTCGAGAGCCACCAGGATGCCCATGCGGCCCAGGCCACCCTTGACGGCATTGTGGACATAGCTTTCCACCACGCCATCGCTGACCGAAACGACTTCGGTGCGGCGCAGGTTCATGTTCTCGCCGATCTTGGCGATGGCTTCGGTCAGTTCGGCCGAAACCGAATGGCCCGAGCCGGGGAACGGCATTTCGCCGAGCTTGACCACGTCGCCATCGGCGTCGAGCGACAGCTTGGCAATGTTGCTGACAATGCCCTGGAACTGCTCGTTGCGGGCAACGAAGTCGGTTTCCGAGTTCACTTCGACGACGGCAGCCTTGGTGCCCGAGGTGGCAACGCCAACCAGGCCTTCAGCGGCAACGCGATCGGCCTTCTTGGCGGCCTTGGCCAGGCCACGGGTGCGCAGCCAGTCGACCGCAGCTTCCATGTCGCCATTGGTCTCGGCCAGGGCCTTCTTGCAGTCCATCATCCCGACGCCGGTCGAGTCGCGGAGCTGCTTGACCAGGCTTGCAGTAATTTCAACCATGATAACACCTTTCGGCGGCCCCTTTTGCCGGGGCCGCATGGTTCAGATCAAGATGAAGTCCGTATGACGGACTTAGTTGGCAGCCGGAGCTTCGTCGGTCGGCAGGTCTTCTGCCGGAGCGCGGTCGGAAGCGCCCAGATCCGCGCCGAGGCCCGAAGCCGAACGGCCGATGCCGTCGATGGCGGCCTTGGAGACCAGCGAGACATAGAGCTCGAGGGCGCGCGAGGCGTCGTCATTGCCCGGAATGGCGTAGTCGACCGTGTCCGGATCGCAGTTGGTGTCGACGATGGCGACGACCGGGATACCCAGGCGGCGGGCTTCCTTGATCGCGTTGGCTTCCTTGTTGGTGTCGATGACGAACAGCAGGGACGGCAGGTTGCCCATGTCCTTGATGCCGCCCAGGTCACGCTCAAGGCGTTCCTGCTCGCGGCTCATCATCAGGCGCTCCTTCTTGGTGCGCAGCGCGAGTGCGTCTTCGCTCATCGACTCGAGTTCGCGCAGGCGCGAGATCGAGTTCGAGATGGTCTGCCAGTTGGTCAGCGTGCCGCCGAGCCAGCGGGAGTTCACGAAATACTGGGCGGACTGCTTGGCAGCCTCGGCAACCAGCGGAGCGGCCTGGCGCTTGGTGCCCACGAAGAGCACGCGACCACCGTCAGCAACGGTGTCGCTGATCAGCTGCAGCGCGCGGCTCAGGGCCGGCACGGTCTGGCTCAGGTCGAGAATGTGGATGTCGTTGCGAACGCCGAAAATATAGCGCTCCATCTTCGGGTTCCAGCGATGCTTCTGGTGACCAAAGTGAACGCCTGCTTCGAGCAATTGACGCATAGAAAAATCGGGCAGTGCCATGATGGCTGCTCCTTGTTTACCGGTTGATGCCTCCACGAAGCCTTGCGACGGTTGCCCGCCACCGGATGGTTTTCCGTTCCCGGAAAGCCTGCCTCGTGTGTGAAATCGCGCTGACACGCAGTCAAACGCAGGGGCGATATAGGGGA
>NZ_CAMLHM010000030.1 GCF_946479885.1 uncultured Devosia sp. | reverse complement strand
ATCTTCGAAGAGTTCAAGGGCACCGGTAACTCGGAAATCATCCTTGACCGCAAGGTCGCCGACAAGCGCATCTTCCCGGCGCTGGACATCACCAAGTCCGGCACCCGCAAGGAAGAGCTGCTGGTCGAGGGCGACATCCTCAAGAAGATGTATGTGCTGCGCCGCATCCTCAATCCGATGGGGACGATCGACGCCATGGAATTCCTGGTCGACAAGGTCCGCCAGACCAAGACCAATTCCGACTTCTTCGACTCGATGAATACCTAAGCCGCGCCCATGCGGTCGGGCGATACAATCGTGGCGCTGTCCTCCGGGGCACCGCCGTCCGGGGTGGCGGTCATCCGCCTCTCCGGGCCCGAGACGGGTCGCATCATTGATGACATTGCGGGCACGCTACCCGAACCGCGGCGGCTGACGCTACGGCCGATCGGGCAGGACTCGCTGCTCGATCGTGGCCTTGTCGCCTGGTTTCCCGCACCCCACAGCTTTACCGGCGAGGATTGCGCTGAACTCCAGGTGCATGGCTCGCCAGCCGGCGTCCGCGCCATTCTCAAGCTCATCACCAGCAAGGGCGCCCGCCTGGCGGAAGCGGGGGAATTCACGCGTCGCGCCTTCGAGAACGGCAAGCTGGACCTCGTGGAAATTGAAGGGCTCGGCGATCTGCTCGAGGCAGAGACCGAGAACCAGCGGCGCCAGGCGCTGGCCCGGTTCGAGGGCGGCCTCTCCCAACGCATCGACGCCTGGCGCGACCAGCTGCTGGACCTGCGCGCCGAAATTGAGGCCCGGCTAGACTTTTCTGATGAGGGCGATGTCTCCGATCTGCCCGCGAATTTCGGCGCCAGCATCGCCGACTTGCGGGACGATGTCGGTGCGGCGCTCGCTTCGGTGGAGCATGGGCGGATCGTGCGCGAGGGTATCCGCGTCGCACTGGCCGGCCCGCCAAATGCCGGGAAGTCCAGCCTGCTCAACGCCCTGGCCAAATCCGACATCGCTATCGTAACGGACGAGGCGGGCACGACGCGAGACGTTCGCGAAGTGCCGCTAGATATCAACGGCCAGCTCTACATTCTGCTCGATCTGGCGGGCCTGCGCGAGACAGATAGCAAAGCCGAGGCCGAAGGTGTGCGCCGGGCACGTCAGGCCATCGATCAGGCCGACATCGTCCTGTGGCTCCACGCACCCGACCTGCCCGCCGAGGCGCCGGCCTCCGACGACCCGCGCCATCTCCGCGTGGCGACGAAGCGCGATCTGGGCGATGTGTCCGGCGCAGATATCTCAGTGTCCGCCCGGAGCGGGGATGGCCTCCCGGACCTATTGCTTCGTATCGAAGAGATCGGACGGACGCTGACGGTCGGAGAGCCGTCGTTGCTCAGCCGTGAGCGCGATCGCCTCGCGCTGCAGAATGCCCTCGACGCCCTCGACGCGTCAGGCCGTCAGCTGGCCATGCCGGAACTGGCGGCCGAAAGTCTGCGCATGACCTCCCAGGCCATGGAGCGGCTGGTTGGGCGATTGGATGCCGAGCGCGTGCTGGATCGGCTGTTTACCAGCTTTTGCATCGGCAAATGATTCACGTGAAACTTCGAGCCGCGCCGTGGGCAAAATCGCTCCGGTGGAGCGATTTAGGTGAGAAGGCCATGAGGCCTTGGGCCGAATGGCAGTCCTGTGATCGCCGCCGGAATTGATTCACGTGAAACATTGGCCTATTGAGGCCAGCCTTGGAGACACGTCATGAGCGACTATGCGGTCATCATCGTCGGAGGTGGTCACGCAGGCTGCGAAGCTGCGGCTGCCTCGGCACGCCTGGGCGTTGCAACGGCCCTGGTGACGCACAAGTTCGCTACGATCGGCGAGATGAGCTGCAATCCGGCCATTGGTGGCCTGGGCAAGGGTCACCTGGTGCGCGAGATCGACGCGCTGGATGGTCTGATGGGCCGCGTCGCCGACCAGGCTGGTATCCAGTTCCGCGTGCTGAACCGTCGCAAGGGGCCCGCCGTGCGGGGGCCGCGCGCGCAGGCTGACCGCCAGCTCTATCGCCAGGCGATGCAGGCTGCCATCACCGCCCAGCCCAATCTCGACGTGATCGAGGGCGAGGTCGACGATATCGAGGTGAGCAATGGGGCCGTCAGCGGCGTCGTGCTGCTGGACGGCCGTCGCCTGGGCACCAAGGCCGTGGTGCTGACCACCGGAACATTCCTCCGCGGCCTCATTCATCGGGGCGAAGAGACAACCCCCGCCGGACGTCTCGGGGAGCGTCCAGTGCTTGGGCTATCCACCCGGCTCGAAGCCCTGGGCCTCCAGCTGGGTCGCCTCAAGACCGGTACGCCGGCGCGGCTCGACGCCACTAGCATCGACTATTCCGGGCTCGAGGAGCAGCCGGGCGACAATCCGCCGGAGGCTTTTTCGGCGCTGACGCGCGCGATCACCACGCCGCAGATCTCCTGCCATATCACGCGCACCACGGCCGAGACCCACCGGATTATCTCCGATAACCTGCATCGCTCTGCGATGTATTCCGGTCGTATCCAGAGCCGCGGACCACGCTATTGCCCCTCGATCGAGGACAAGGTGGTCCGCTTCGCCGATCGTGACAGTCACCAGATTTTCCTTGAGCCAGAAGGGCTTGATGATCCGACCGTCTACCCCAATGGGTTGTCGACGTCGCTACCATCGGAGGTGCAGGAGGCTTTCCTGCGCTCCATGCCCGGGCTCGAGAATGTGCGCATTGTCAGGCCGGGCTACGCCATCGAGTATGACTATGTCGACCCGCGTGAGCTCAGCTCCACGCTTGAGGTGAAGCGGCAGCCCGGTCTCTATCTTGCCGGGCAGATCAACGGCACGACCGGCTATGAAGAGGCCGGCGCCCAGGGCCTGCTGGCGGGCGCCAATGCGGCACTGGCGGCGTCCGGCCAGGAGCCGATGGTCCTGTCACGCACCGAAAGCTATCTGGGCGTGATGGTCGATGACCTGGTGACGCGTGGTGTGTCCGAGCCCTATCGCATGTTCACCTCCCGTGCCGAGTTCCGGCTGCATCTCCGGGCCGACAACGCCGACCAGCGCCTGACGCCTCTCGGCACGGCCCGCGGCGTGGTGGGTGAGGAACGTCGTGAGCTCTTTGCCACGAAGATCGACGCCCTGTCGAAGGGGCGTGCATTGCTGACGACGCTGACGGCCACGCCCAACGTCGCGCGCAAGGCCGGGATAGCGGTCAACGAGGACGGTAAGCTGCGCTCGGCCTTCGATCTGCTTTCGTACCCAGATGTCACGCCCGACGACGCGATACGGCTATGGCCCGAGATTGCCGGGATAGCGCCTGATATCATCGAACAACTCGTGGTCGACGCCCAGTACGCCGTCTATCTTGATCGTCAGCGCGACGATATCGACGCTGTTCGTCGGGACGAGCAGAAGCCGATTCCGGAGGATATTGATTTTTCGGCCATCCCAGGCCTCTCGATGGAGATCCGGCAGAAGCTGCAGCAGTTCCGACCGCAAACCATCGCCCAGGCCCAGGCCATGGACGGCATGACACCTGCTGCGGTGACCCTGCTGCTGGCGGTGATCCGGCGCGGTGAATTCCGCAAGGCCAGCTGATGACCGGACGGGACGAAATCGCGGCCTATGCACGCTACTTCACCCGGCCGGTCGACGACGTTGCAGCCGACCTGGAATCCTATGCTCAGCTGCTGGCAAAGTGGCAGCCGGTGCAGAATCTTGTTTCACGTGAAACACTGAATTCGGTTTGGTCACGCCATTTTGCCGACAGTCTGCAGGTGCTCAAGCTCCTCAAGGCGGGCGATCACGCCTTTCTGGACTTGGGTAGCGGCGGTGGTCTGCCGGCATTGCCACTGGCCATTGCGCTCAAGAGTCCGAATCACCATTTCACCTTGATCGAGCCCAATGGGCGAAAGGTCAGCTTTCTGCGCACGGTCGCGCGTGAACTGGGCCTGATCGTCACGGTTGAAGGCCGCCGCAGCGATCAGGTTGATTCACGTGAAACACCCACGCCCGATGTCATCACCTCCCGCGCCTTGGCTGGTTTACCGGTCCTGTGCGGCTGGATGGAGCCGTTCTTTGCTCCAAAAACCCGCGCGATACTCCACAAAGGGCGGGAACATGTTGAAGAACTCGCGGATGCCGCTACGCATTGGGACTATGACGTGGTAGTAACGACAAGTGACATCGATGCAAGCGGTGTTCTGCTCACGCTGTCGAATTTGCGTGCGAAATCAGTTAGTTAGCGGCGAACGAGCTGGAGGCCTGTAGTGGCGCCCCGTATCCTGACACTGGCCAACCAAAAAGGCGGCGTGGGCAAGACCACGACCGCGATCAACCTCGCCACGGCGCTTGCCGCGGTGGGCGAACGCGTGCTGATCATCGACCTCGATCCACAGGGCAACGCGTCGACCGGGCTTGGTATTTCGCGCACCGATCGCGAAGTCTCGTCCTACGACCTGTTGGTCGGCGAGGCTACCGTTGCCCAGGCGGCCATCATGACATCAGTGCCCAATGTCGCCATTGTGCCTTCGACCATGGACCTGCTCGGCGTCGAGCTGACCATTGCGGGGCAGGCCGACCGGGCCTTCAAGCTGCGCAACGCCTTCAAGCAGTTGGGTGAGCTTTCCATCAACGACAAGTCGATCAGCTACATCCTTATCGACTGTCCGCCATCCCTGAACCTGCTTACGGTCAATTCCCTGGTTGCCGCAGACGCGGTGCTGGTGCCGCTGCAATGCGAGTTCTTTGCGCTGGAAGGTTTGAGCCAACTCCTTCAGACCATTGAACAAATTCGGTCGACCCTTAATCCGCGCCTCTCCATCCAGGGCGTGGTCATGACCATGTTCGACAAGCGCAACAATTTGAGCGAACAGGTGTTGCAGGACGTGCGTCAGGAAATGGGCGACCTGGTCTATGAGACCGTGATCCCCCGAAACGTCCGGCTCAGCGAGGCGCCGTCCTACGGCAAGCCTGCTTTGCTGTATGACCTCAAATGCGCCGGCAGCCAGGCCTATCTGCGGCTGGCCACCGAAGTGATCCGCCGCGAGCGGCAGCTCAACGCGGCATAGATCGCCATGGCAGAGGCGATCTATGCTTTTTTGTATTGTCGTGTTTTCGAACCGCAAAAGTGGAGCCCACTTTTGCTGGAAACACTCCAGGAGAGCCCGATATGAACGACAAACCCACTCGTCTTGGTCGCGGGCTCGCGGCGCTGATCGGCGACATGGCCACGGTGGAAGGCGCCCGCGTCACCGAATCGGGCGGCGTCAAGAAGCTGCCTGTCGAATTCATCATCGCCAATCGGGCCAATCCACGGCGCACTTTCGATAGCGACCAGCTCGAGGAGTTGACCAACTCGATCCGCGAGAAGGGCGTGATGCAGCCGCTGCTGGTGCGGCCGAGCGATGATCCCAATATCTTCGAGATCATTGCCGGCGAGCGCCGCTGGCGTGCGGCGCAGAAGGCCGGCCTCCACGATGTGCCGGTTATCGTCCGTGATGTCGGCGACAAGGAAGCGCTGGAACTGGCGATCATCGAGAACGTACAGCGCGCCGATCTCAATCCGCTTGAAGAAGCAATGGGTTATGGGCAGCTGATCGAACAGTTCGACTATACCCAGCAGGATCTGGCGCAGGTGATCGGCAAGAGCCGTTCGCATGTCGCCAATACGCTGCGGCTGCTCCGTCTGCCCGAGGATGTGCGCGGCATGGTCGCCAGCGGTACGTTGACCGCGGGTCATGCGCGAACGCTGATCACCGCTGACGATCCGGCCACCCTGGCCCGTCAGATCGTTTCGGGAGGTCTCTCGGTGCGCGAGGCCGAGGCTCTCAGCCAGCAGCGCGAAGTGGCCGGCAAGAGGAAGCCCGGCGGGCCTGTGTTCGACCGTGATGCCGATACCGTGGCGCTCGAACGGCGGCTGTCGGATGCCCTGGGGCTTTCGGTGTCGCTGGCGCATAGCGAACGCGGCGGGAAGCTCGAGATTCGCTACAAGACGCTGGAGCAGCTCGACGGTATCTGCGTCCGTCTCACGGGCAGCAACTAGCCAGCAGCCATTCGAGCGCAGCTCGCATAGCCTATATGCCCAAAATCGCTCCACTGGGGCGATTTTGCCTTTGGCGAGCCTCGAAGTTTCACGTGAAACGCAAATACCAGGCCGCGATCGCTAGTGCGATGCGGCCATCATGCAGATGGCCAGCAGCGCCCGGCGCAAGCTCGCTTCCGCCAAGGCGGGCCGACGGCGGCTATCGGCCGTTGCCTGCAAGATGCGATCACCTGCCGTTGCCAGAGCATTGTCCGACCACAGGCGCAACTGCTGCTCGAGCGCCGAAATGCGCGAGAAATGCGGCTTTGGCCTGAGGTTTTCCAGCACCATGCGCGGCGACTTGCCGGCATCGACCTCGATGCGCCAGCGCCGCAGGTTGGCGAAGTGGATCGTGCACATTGCCAACAGCCGCTGCGGATCGACAGCCGACGACAGCGCCCGGTTCAGTGCCAGTTCGAGCTTTTCGGCATGCCCGCCGCCCGTGGCATCGAGGATTGCATCGATCACCAGCATGCCATTGTCGGCGCAGAGCAGCATCACGTCTTCGCGCGTGAGGCTCTTGCTCGACGCAGCGTAAAGACAGAGCTTTTCGAGTTCCCGGCGGGTGATTTCCCGGTCATTGCCGAGAATTTCGCGCAAAGTAGCGACGACGTCGCCATCGACGCGAATGCCGTGTTGGTTGAATGTCTCGCGAATCAACGCCTGCAGGGTTTCGTCGCTATCGGGGTAGCAGGGCAGGGCTCGACCGAGCCTGGCGGCCTCCACCAGGGCGCGCAGGGCGTCCTTGGGCGCCAGATTGCCGGCTTCCAGGACGATGGCGGCGCCAGCAGGATCGTCGCGCAGTTCGGTCAGCGTCATGACCAATGACTTGCCCGCCCCACGCACGCGAACGATCCGCTTGCCGCCAAACAGCGACATGGTTCGGGCCTCGACAGCCAGAAGTGAGGGGTCGGCGTCGACTTCGGCGCCATCGAGCGTCACGACGCTGGTGGATTCCGGATCGTCACCGCTCAACTGCCGGATAAGCCGTTGCGCCGTCTCGCGCACCAGACCGGCATCGGGGCCATAGGCAAGGAAAATTCCCTCGGTCAGGTCCGGACGCGCCAGAAAACGGGCAACTTCATGCGCCTTGAGGGCTGTCATCAGCGGCTGAGCGAGGCCAGCATGGCCAGGCGCAGCGATTCGGCCGCCGCCTTGGCAGCGCGCTCGGCCGCCTCGTTGGCAGCCGCCGTATCGGCCAGCACTTGGCCGCTGGTGGTGTATTCGGCGCTGGCTTGCCGTGTGAACGTCATCGGCTGGGCATTGGTGCCATCGCGTCGCGCAATGGTCAGGGTGGCGATGACCACGCTGCGATAGAGCTTGTTCGGGTTGGCGGTTACCGACAGCCCGACGGCTGCAGACGACGACGCTACGCTGACCGTGGCAAGCGGAGCCGTGGCTGCGTCGGACGAGCCGAAACGCAGGGACAGTTCCTGGTACACGATCTGTTCCAGGCGCGTCGTTGGCTTGGCATAGGCCAGGTTCAGCATCGGCTGGCTGGCCAGGGTACCGCTATAGACCGGCGAAAAACTGCAGGCCCCCAGCGCCGTGGCCGATGCCAGGAAGCCCGCGATCGCAAGGGGACGCGCCAGCTTGCCTGCTGTTTCAGACCACGACATTGACGATCCTGTCCGGGACGATGACGATCTTCTTGGGAGCCTTGCCATCGAGAATGCGGACAATCTCATCCAATGACAAGACTTTGTTCTCCACCTCAGCCGCCGGCAGGCCCTTGGGCACGGTGATTTCGCCGCGACGCTTGCCATTGACCTGAATGGGCAGGGTGACGGTGTCGTCGACCAGCAGGGCCGCATCGACCGGCGGCCACGGCGCATCGGCCACCAGGCCCGTCTTGCCGAGCGCTTCCCAGCAGGTTTCGGCCAGGTGTGGCATCATCGGCGCCAGAAGCTGGATCAGGCGCTCCACGCCCTCCTGCAGGGCGCCAATTCGGGCGGCAGGTGCCGCGCTGGCCAGACCCGCCGAGCGCACCAGGGCGTTGGTCAACTCATAGATTTGCGCCACGGCACGATTGAAGCGCAGGCCCTCGATATCGCCCCCGACATTGTGGACTGCGCGATGCACGATCTTGCGCAAGCCCAAGGCCTCGTCGTCGTCTGAAACGGCAACAATGTCGGAAGACTGTTTAGCCAGTTCGACGGTTTCGCCGACCAGACGCCAGATACGCTGCTGGAAGCGGCTGGCGCCCTCGACGCCGGCCTCGGTCCACTGCACGTCGCGCTCGGGTGGCGAGTCCGACAGCATGAACCAGCGGGCGGTATCGGCACCATAGGTGGCGACGATCTCGTCGGGATCGATGACATTCTTCTTGGACTTGCTCATCTTCTCGATCGAGCCGATGGCAATGGTCTCGCCGGACTTGAGATGCTTGGCGCGGCGGCCCTCGCCGAAGGTTTCGAGAACCACGTCGACCGGCGCGACCCACTCGCCCGCTGGCGACTTGTAGGTTTCGTGGGTCACCATGCCCTGGGTGAACAGGCCCTTGAACGGCTCATCCAGCCCGACATGGCCCGTCGCTTTCATGGCGCGGGTGAAGAAGCGGGAATAGAGCAGGTGCAGGATCGCGTGCTCGACGCCGCCAATATACTGGTCGACCGGCAGCCAGCGATTGGCGATATCAGGGATGGTCGGCGTCTCGGCATCGGGGGCCGTGAAGCGGGCGAAGTACCAGGACGAGTCCACGAACGTGTCCATGGTGTCGGTTTCGCGCCGTGCCGAGGCACCGCATTGCGGGCAGTTCACATGCTTCCAGGTCGGGTGATGGTCCAGCGCATTGCCCGGCTTGTCGAAGGTGACATCCACGGGCAGCACGACCGGCAGGTCCTTCTTGGGCACGGGAATGGTACCACAGACCTCGCAATGGATGATCGGGATCGGGGCGCCCCAATAGCGCTGGCGCGACAGGCCCCAGTCGCGCAGCCGATAATTGACCTCGACCTTGCCCTGCGGGCGCCCGTCGACGCTGCGCGCGCCGAAATGGGCCGCCGCGGCCTTCTTGGCCTCGTCGATGGACAGCCCGTCGAGGAAGCCGGAATTGAAGATGGTGCCGGTGTCGGTATAGGCGTCATTGGCCACGGCAAAACTTGCCGCGTCGCCATCGGGCGGCAGGACCACCGGCACGACCGGCAGGTCGTATTTGCGCGCGAAGTCGAGGTCGCGCTGGTCATGGGCCGGGCAGCCGAAGATGGCGCCGGTGCCATAGTCCATCAGCACGAAATTGGCGACATAGACCGGCAGGGTGGCGCCCTCCTTTACCGGGTGCTTCACGTGGAGCCCCGTAAAGACGCCTTTCTTTTCGGCCTTTTCCAGCGTCTCGGTGGCCGTGCCCTGGCGATGGCATTCGGCGACGAACTCGGCCAAAGCAGGGTTGGTCGCGGCCAGTTCCGTCGTCAGCGGATGGTCGGGCGACAGGGCCAGGAACGAGGCACCGAAAATGGTGTCGGGGCGCGTGGTGAAGACGTCCACATTGGTTGCCGTCGTGCCATTGCCCGGCAGCAGTTCGAACAGCAGGCGAAGGCCCTCGGACTTGCCGATCCAGTTGCGCTGCATGATGCGCACCTTTTCGGGCCATTCGGTCAGGCCGTCGAGGGCTTCCAGCAGTTCCTCGGCATAGTCGGAGATCTTGAAGAACCACTGGGTCAGCTCGCGCTGCTCGACAACGGCGCCCGAGCGCCAGCCGCGGCCGTCGATGACCTGCTCATTGGCCAGCACGGTCATGTCGACCGGATCCCAGTTGACCTTGGACTTCTTGCGCGTCACCAGGCCCGCCGCCATCATGTCGATGAACATGGCCTGCTGGTGCTTGTAGTATTCGGGCTCGCAGGTGGCGATTTCGCGGGTCCAGTCGATGGCGAGGCCCATCGATTTGAGCTGGGCCTTCATCGCCTCGATATTCTGGCGCGTCCATGTGCCGGGGTTCATGCCGCGTTCGATGGCGGCATTCTCCGCCGGCAGGCCGAAGGCATCCCAGCCCATCGGATGCAGCACGTTGCGGCCCTTGGCGCGATAGTAGCGCGCCACCACGTCGCCCATGGAATAGTTGCGCACGTGGCCCATATGGATGCGGCCCGACGGATAGGGGAACATCTCGAGGACGTAGTAGGGCTCGCGCGGATCGTCATTGGAGCTGACGAAGCTTTTGGCGTCGTCCCACACCTTCTGCCAGCGGGGTTCCATTTCGCGCGGATTGTAGCGTTCGCCGCTCACTTATGTCGTCCTTGGATAACTGGCGCGTGGCGCCGGGGAGTGTCTGACGCAGGCGCCGCGTAAAGTCCGGCATAGCTTGCGTTTATGGGGGATTTTGGCTACCGGACCATCACCAGAAATCCCCACCAAGGTCAACAGGAACAGGGCGAAAGCATGGACTCCGCCGCCAGCAACCTCGCCGCCATCAGGGAACGCATCGCCAGGGCGCAGGCGCGCTTCGGCCCGCCGGCCGAGACGGTCACCCTGGTCGCCGTGTCCAAGACCTTTGCAACCGAGGCGATCGAGCCGTTCCTTGCAGCCGGGCAGCGGGTATTCGGCGAAAACCGGGTGCAGGAGGCCAAGGACAAGTGGCCCGCGCTGCGCCAGGCCTATCCCGATGTGGCGCTCCATCTGATCGGGCCGCTGCAAACCAACAAGGCGCGCGAGGCGGTGGCGCTCTTCGACGTTATCGAAACCGTCGACCGCGAGAAACTTGCCGGCATGCTTGCGGCAGAAATGGCGCGGGCCGGCCGCCGGCTGCCGTGTTTCGTCCAGGTCAATATCGGGCGCGAGGAGCAGAAGGCGGGCATCGCGCCAGATGAGACCGTGGCTTTCGTCAAGCGCTGCCAGGCCGAGCACGGGCTCGATATTGTCGGGCTCATGTGCATTCCGCCCGATGGCGTACCGCCGGGACCCTATTTTGCCCAGCTGGCGGAGCTGGCCCGAGCCGCCGGCGTCGCGCAATTGTCGATGGGGATGAGCAGCGATTTCGAGGTCGGTATCGCCATGGGGGCCACCCATGTCCGGGTCGGATCGGCGCTGTTTGGCCACCGGCCGGCGATCGCCTAGCCCGTCTTCCGGCGGCCTCCGGACGCTCGTTCAGCAAGCGCTGCAACTTCTGGGCCCCGTCGCTCGTTGCTCATGTGTGTAACGCCGATGTGATTGGCTGGCCGAAAACCCGTCGCAATATTGTGACTTGTGGCGGGGCCGACGCGAAAAGTCCGGAGAAAACAATGAACAAGCGACGCATCCTGCTGGTGGACGACGACGCTGATCTACGCCAAACGCTGGTCGAGCAGCTCGAAACGCATCGCGAATTCGAGATCATGCAAGCCGGAACCGCCAATGACGCGCTCAAGGCCACGCGCGAAAACAATGTCGACCTGATGATTCTCGATGTCGGGCTGCCCGACATGGATGGGCGCGAAGCGGTCAAGGTGCTGCGCAGCGAGGGCTATAAGAGCCCGATCCTGATGCTGACCGGGCACGATACCGATGCCGATCAGATCCGCGGCCTCGATTCGGGCGCCAATGATTATCTCACCAAGCCGTTCCGCTTTCCGGTGCTGCTGGCGCGCATCAATGCCGCTTTGCGTCAGCACGACCAGAGCGAGGACGTGGTGTTCACCATCGGCCAGTACAGCTTCCAGCCGTCGGCCAAGCTGCTCGAGGCCAATGACGGCAACAAGGTGCGCTTGACCGACAAGGAAACCTCCATCCTCAAATACCTCTATCGCCAGGGGCCCAAGACCATCACCCGCGATGTGCTGCTCAAGGAGGTCTGGGGTTATAACAACCGGGTCACCACGCATACGCTGGAAACCCATATCTATCGCCTGCGCCAGAAGATCGAGCGGGACCCGTCCAATGCCCGGCTGCTGGTCACGGAAGAGGGTGGCTACCGGCTGGTGCCTTGAGGGCGGGCCCTAAAGCCGTGGACCGCCACAAAATCGAGTACAAAGCCAAACAAAATGCCCTATAGGATGAAGCGGCTCCGTTGCGGCGGAGCCGGTGGCATCCGGATGGGTTCATGATCAGGGACGATGCGGCTGAGGCGCTGGCCCAGGCCGAATTCTTCGATATCTGCGACGACGAGCAGCGGCGCATGCTGGCCTTTGCCGGCGACGTCAGGCATTTCGATCCCGATGCCGTGCTCTACAAGGCCGGCGATGTGCCGCTGGGCGCCTTCGTGCTGATCGAGGGTACGCTCAAGGCCAAGCCCGAGGGCCCCGGCGCCGGCAAGCCCTACGCCATTTCCGAGCCGGGGAGCGTGGTGTCGGCCATGGCGCTGATCCTCAACAAGCCACGCCCCGTCACCATTACAGCGGTAACCGACAGCCAGACCCTGTTCGTGCCGCGCACGGCATTTCTGAAACTTGTGCAGCAATCCCCCGACCTGGCGCAGCGCGCCGTGGCCCGGGTCGAGCGCGAGCTCGGCAATTACCTGGGCGCGCTGGAGCCGGCGCGGCGCAAGATGAAGGGCGGCGATTAAGCAGGCTTAGGCCCGCCTAGCCGTTTCACATTCACATTGTGGCGGATTAGACCCCGGCAAACCGCGCGATGACAGGCACGTGGTCGCTGGGCTGCGGAGCGTAGCCGCGGAAGGCCTTGACGATTTCGGTGCCGGTGCAATGCTCGGCGACGTCCGCCGTGGCCCAGATATGGTCGAGGCGGCGGCCCTTGTTGGCCAGTTCCCAGTTGGCGCTGCGATAGCTCCACCACGAATAGAGCTTCTGGTCATAGGGCACGTGCTTGCGCACCAGGTCGGTCCAGCCATGGCCGCCATTGAGGATGGCGTTGAGGGCCTCGGTCTCGACCGGGGTGTGGCTGACGATCTTGAGCAGCTGCTTGTGGCTCCAAACGTCGTTTTCATGCGGCGCGATGTTGAAATCGCCAGCGATGAGATGGCCGCGCTGGAACATGGGCTCGCTGAACCATGTAGTCAGTTCGCTGAGGAAACCCAGCTTGTGCTTGAACTTGGGGTTGATCTCGGGGTCGGGCTCGTCGCCGCCGGCCGGAATGTAGAAATCGTGCAGGGTCACCGGGCCGTGGCCGAAATCGGTCAGCGCCGAGATGTGGCGCGATTCCGGGATCTCGCAGAACATCCGGCTCGAGACGTCGGTCAGCGGGAACTTCGAGACGATGGCGACGCCGTGATAGCCCTTCTGGCCATGCACGGCCATGTGGGGGTAGCCGGCGTCACGGAAGGCGTTGCGCGGGAACTGATCGTCCAGGCATTTGATCTCCTGGAACATGATCACGTCGGGTGCGTGCTGGGCGATGAAATCGAGCACCATCGGCAGGCGCAGGCGGATCGAATTGATGTTCCAGGTGACAATCGAGACGGGCATGGGAGACTCGCGGGCGCGGCGGGAGGCTTCTTATTGCGGAGGTGGTGGAGGAGGACAAGCCGGAAATGGCGAGCAGGCACCGCGCGAGCGTTTCACGTGAATCCAACAAAAAACCCGGCCTTGCGACCGGGTTCTTCAATTCAGCGATGCGCCAGGGCTTACTCGGCCTTGGGTGCCTCTTCGGCAGCAGCAGCGGCCTCGGCTGCCTTTGCAGCGGCTGCGGCTTCCGCGTCCTTGGCGGCCTGCTCAGCGGCAAAAGCCTCGGCAGCAGCAATCTTCTCGGCTTCGCGGGCTTCACGAGCAGCCTGGGCGGCAGTGCGCTCGCCGGCTTCGATCTTCTTGGTGCGCGAATTGGTCGATTCGAAAATACGAGCCGACTTACCGCGACGATCGCGCAGGTAGTAGAGCTTGGCGCGACGGACCTTGCCGCGCTTGAGGACTTCGATGGAAGCCACGTTCGGGGAATAGAGCGGGAACACGCGTTCCACGCCTTCGCCGTAGGAAATCTTGCGGACGGTGAAGCTGGCGGTGATGCCGCCGCCATTGAGGGCGATCACGACGCCTTCATAGGCCTGCAGGCGTTCCTTGTCGCCTTCACGGATCTTGACCCACACCTTGATGGTGTCGCCGTGGGTGAAATCAGGAAGTTCGCGCTTGGCGGCGAGAGCAGCAACCTGCTCGGCCTCGATCTGTTCGATGATATTGGGCATGTCGATTCCGTTCTGAATCTTTTCAAAGGAGCGTTTATCGAGCACAAGCGGCTCGTCGCCCGGTCTTGGTTGGTAACGGAGGTTGGTCGTCTTTTTATTGGCGCGCAGCGGGTCCGATTAGCCCAGCCACGCAGATAGTGGCGCGGCTATAGGGGAAAAAGCGCTGGGAGTCTAGGGTTTCGGTGTCATCAAACTATCAAAGACACCGTCCTACCACGACCTCGTGGTCGACAAGCTCACCATGAGGTCCACTTCGCCCTCGGTATCCCAGTAGACCGCATCCTGAGCTTGTCGAAGGACGAGGTCGTGGCAAGTCTACTTCTTCAGCAAATCCGGCCGGCGCGCCGCTGTCAGCGCCTGGCTCTGTTCGGTACGCCATTTGGCGATCTTGCCGTGGTCGCCCGAGGTCAGTACGGCGGGGATATCGACGCCTTCAAAGCTCTGTGGGCGGGTATATTGCGGATATTCCAGGAGTCCATTCTCGAAGCTCTCGTCAGCATGGCTCTCCGCCTTGCCGAGGACGCCGGGGATCAGACGCACCACGGCTTCCAGCAGCACCATGGCGGCCACTTCGCCGCCGGCCAGCACATAGTCGCCGATGGAGATCTCTTCGAGGTCTCTGGTATCGATGACGCGCTGGTCGATGCCTTCGAAGCGCCCGCAGATGATGACGGCACCCGGTCCGAGCGCAAACTCCCGCGCCCGCGCCTGGGTCAGGGGCGTGCCGCGCGGCGACATCAGGATGCGGGGGCGTGGATCGCCGGATGGCGAGACAGTGTCGATCGCCTTCGCCAGGATATCGGGCTTGAGCACCATGCCGGCGCCGCCGCCCGATGGCGTATCGTCAACCGTCCGGTGGCGATCGGTGGCAAAGTCGCGCAACTGCGTGGCTTGCAGCGACCAGAGGCCGTCGGCCAGGCCGCGACCGAGCACCGAGGCGCCGAGCGGGCCCGGGAACAACTCGGGAAACAGGGTGATAATGGCGGCCGAAAAGCTCAATCGGGCTCTTCCTCGCCCTCTTCGGCGTCCAGCGGCACCACGATGGTCAGGAAGCCATCTGATATGTGCACATGGGGCACGACGGCCTTGGTGAAGGGATAGAGATAGGTGTCGCCGCTTTGCGGATCGCGGATCTCGATCAGGTCGCCGGCGCCGAAATTGGGAATGGCCGAGACCTTGCCGATCACCACCCCGGTTTCAAGTCGCGCTTCGAGCCCGATCAGGTCCGTGTGGTAGAAATCGTCCTCGTCCTCCGTCTCGGGCAGCTTGTCGCGGTCGACGAAGAGGCTCACGCCGTTGAGCTGCTCGGCGGCGGTGCGGTCGGAAATGCCCTTGATGTGAGCGATGACCACATTTTTCTGCAGCCGCACCTTGGTCAGGGTGACCGTGAGACCTGGCCGGTCGGTGTCGAGCGGACCGTAGCGGCCGATTGCTTCGGGATCCTGGGTGTGGGCCGCGATGCGCACCTGGCCCTTGATGCCGTGGGCGGCGCCGATCTGGCCGAGAAAAATCTTGTTGGGTTTGCCGTTCATGCTCGCTCCGCCAGCTTTGACAGCGTCTTAGCAGGCGCTGGGCAAGTTGGGAATTGTTGCGGAACCAAGCAGGGGAGGCTGCTATTGTTGGTGCAACAGCAGCACGGAGCCGCACCGATGGCCAAGATCCTCACCAACCGCGACGACATCCGCCAGTGGGCCGAGGCCCGGGGCGGCAATCCAATGTTGCTGGATACACCCGACGGCACCGGCATTCGGACGCTGCTGCAGCTGACTTTTGGCCAGCATGCCATCAATACCGATGGCAATGAGGGTCCTGACCGGATCGGCGGTTTCCACCTGGTGAGCTGGGAAGAGTGGTTTGCCGCACTCGACGAGGGCAAGCTGGCCTTGCGCGTCTCGGACGATCCGTCGGGTGGCAATGAGGCCGAGTTCGAATTCGTGCCGCGGGACTAAAGGGCTCCGGCTCCCCCACATGAGCCGAATCCCGTGCGGCGGCGCGCTATTGCGCCGGGGCAGGCAGCGAATTGAGGCCGCCTTCATAGAGGCGCATGGTGGCCTCGATATCGTCGATATGCATGCTCAGTGCCTGGTTAACGGCCTCGAATTGCCGTCGCACCAGTTCGCGTCGTGAGATCAGGTCGAAGCGTTCGCTCTCAAGTTCCTTGATTGCAAGGTCGATGCGGTCTCGATGCACCGCCAGGCGCTGCACCATCGGCGCAGTCTGCTTTGCCGCGTCCTGCATCACGGCTTCCATATGCTCGATTTCAGGTTGAACGATCTTCAGGGCAGTCTTGGATCGCATAGTCATTTCTCGCTCCCATCTGGTTGTTCTTATGCCCAATCCTCAATGCGATGAGGATTCAGGCGTTTGACATAACGGAGACGCTCGATAGACAGAAAATCCATAAGTACTGAAAATTAACCATACCATGCCGCCTCGCGGACAGTAAATCATCCGGCCTTTCACAAAGGGGTAAGGCGGCAGCGGTGGCGTTCGTCTGGTTCGGTGGGGTCCGTTCGGGGCGCGGAAGCAAGCGCACGACCGCCCGCCCTCAAGCGGTGGCTCTGAGACCGGTATGCCGAACCTGCCCGGGGGCGGGCCCGGACAGATCGTCCGCGACCACGACGCGATCGCGGCCATTTGCCTTGGCGGCATAGAGGGCCTTGTCGGCCCGGGCCGTCAGCCCATGCAGGCTCTCGCCGGACTGGTGCAGCGCAATGCCGGCGCTCATGGTCACCCCCCAGCCGACAGCATCGCCAAAATCGGCGGCAGACAGGCCCGAGCGGATCGCCTCGGCATAGATCTGGGCCGCAGGCAGGTCCCCGCCGGCCAGGATGACCGCGAATTCCTCGCCACCAATGCGGCCGGCAATGCCATGTGTCAGTGACATTTCGCGCAGCAGCCGGCCGAGCCGGGCAATGACCTGGTCACCCGCGGCATGCCCGGCCGTGTCGTTGATGCGTTTGAAGTGATCGATGTCGAACAGGATCAGGCAGACCGGGCGGGCAGCGCTCTCGTTCAGCCGGAGGGTGGCAGCCTCTTCGAAGGTCACGCGGTTGAGCAGGCCCGTCATGGCGTCGGTGGTGGAGCGCTCCCGCATGCGGCTGAGTTCGGTCAGCACATTGCGCAGCACGAGGATGGCGGCGAGCGCCAGGAGCGCGGCGACGGTAATAAACGTCACGGTCAGGACGCTCTCGACCGGCGGATGCGGGCCGGGCGGCGGACCGAAATCGATGACGCCATTGATGGGCGGACGACGGTCGAGCGGAATGCCCTGGCCGGGATTGCTGCCTGGCTCGAAGCCGCCGCGGAGGGCGCCCGGTGGTGGTGGATTGAGGAAGCGCGCCAGCCCCGCCGGATGAAATATCGAGCGTATGGCGATGGCGGCGATGCCCGCGATGATGGCCAGGCCGTAGGCGCGGGCGTCGGCCCGAAACACCAGCACCGCGGACCAGGTCATGAAGACGAGAACGGGAACGGGCCCGAGCATCAGCCAATAATGCGGCGGCGCTTCGATTGCGGTCAGGCCGATGCAGACGGCCAGCAGCAAAGCTGTGCCCACCAGGATGCGGCCGAGCGGGTTGGCGCGGCTATCGCCTTCCCGGTAGAGCCGCCAGGCAACAAGGCTGGCCGCGGCATAGAGACTGCCCCAGGCCACCCACTTGATCCAGGCGGCGGGCGCGCCGAGGCGCAGGGTCGACGTCGTCAGCCAGATGGCGAGAAGGACGAAGGTGAGGGCCCACCAGCCAAAGGCGGTCAGGCTGCGATTGACCGCATAGGCGGTCAGCAGCCCCCCGGCCAGCAGCAGCGCCGTCACGGCGGCTGTAAATGAAAACACGTCAACTTGGGCCAAGGCGTCCACTCCTCGGGCTGCAACCATAGGCAAGGCGCGTTAACGCAAGGTTTGGCCGCTGGCGAAGCGCATGATTTTACAGGTGTTCTGCCGTCTATTCCGTGTCGGCGGCCGCCTCGATGGCTTCCATATCCTCGTCGGAGAAGCCGAAATGGTGGCCCAGCTCGTGGATCAGCACGTGAGTGACGACCTCGCCCAGCGTGTTGTCGTCATTCTCGGCCCAGTAGTCGAGAATGGCGCGGCGATAGAGGTAGACGGTATTGGGCAATTGCCCGGTCTGTGGCACGGCCCCGTCCTCGGTCATGCCAATGCCGGAGAAGAGGCCCATCAGTTCGAACGGGCTCTCCATGCCGAAGCCTTCGAGCACGTCATCCTCGGCGAATTCGGCGACCGAACAGGTGACGTCGGCGGCCAGACCCTTGAAGGGCTCGGGGAGTTCCTTGAGGGCCTGGCTGGCCAGGGCCTCGATGTCGTCGAGGGTGGGCGCGAAACGCGCCCCCCAATCGGCAGGGCTTACTGCCACTCGCGGATGTCGACGAAATGGCCGGCAATTGCGGCGGCGGCGGCCATGGCGGGCGACACCAGATGGGTGCGGCCCTTGAAGCCCTGGCGGCCCTCGAAATTGCGGTTGGACGTCGAAGCGCAGCGTTCCTGCGGCTTGAGCTTGTCCGGGTTCATCGCCAGGCACATCGAGCAGCCCGGTTCCCGCCACTCAAAGCCGGCATTGAGGAACACGGTATGGAGCCCCTCGGCTTCAGCCTGATCCTTGACCAGGCCCGAGCCCGGAACAACCATGGCATTGACGCCCGCAGCCACCTTGCGGTCGCCGATGACGGCGGCGGCGGCACGCAGGTCTTCGATACGGCCATTGGTGCAGGAGCCGATGAAGATGCGCTCGACCGGAATATCGGTGATCTTGGTGCCGGGCTTGAGGCCCATATAGTCGAGGGCCCGCCACTTGCTGGCGCGCTTGTTCTCGTCGGCGATGTCGTCCGGGTTCGGCACGACGCCGGTTACCGAGATCACGTCCTCGGGCGAAGAGCCCCAGGAGACGATGGGCGGCAGCTTGGCAGCGTCGAGGATCACGACCTTGTCGTAATGCGCGCCTTCGTCGGACTTGAGCGTCTTCCAATAGTCGAGCGCCATGTCCCAGGCCTTGCCCGTGGGCGCGCGATTGCGGCCCTTGACGTATTCGAAGGTCTTTTCGTCGGGGGCGATCAGGCCGGCGCGAGCGCCGCCCTCGATGGTCATGTTGCAGACCGTCATGCGGCCTTCCATCGACAGGGCCTCGATGGCCTCGCCGGCAAATTCTATGACGTGGCCGTTGCCGCCGGCGGTGCCGATCTCGCCGATGATGGCGAGGATGATGTCCTTGGCCGTCACGTGGGGCGGCAGCTTGCCGTCCACGCGCACCAGCATGTTCTTGGCCTTCTGCTGGATCAGCGTCTGGGTGGCGAGCACATGCTCGACCTCGGACGTGCCGATGCCGTGGGCCAGCGCGCCGAAGGCGCCATGGGTCGAGGTGTGGCTATCGCCGCAGACGATGGTCATGCCGGGCAGGGTGAAGCCCTGTTCGGGGCCAACGATGTGCACGATGCCCTGACGTTTATCGAAGGGGTCGAAATATTCGATGCCGAAATCCTTGGTGTTCTCGGCGAGCGCGGCGATCTGGATGGCGCTTTCCGGATCGGGATTGGGCAGAGACCGGTCGGTGGTGGGCACGTTGTGGTCGACCACGGCCAGGGTGCGCTCGGGGTGGCGCACCTTGCGGTTGTTCATGCGCAGGCCTTCGAACGCCTGGGGGCTGGTGACTTCGTGCACCAGGTGCCGGTCGATATAGAGCAGCGAGGTTCCGTCCTCGTTGTTCTGGACCAGATGGTCGTCCCAGATCTTGTCGTAAAGCGTGCGGGCCTTGGTCATAGCTCTATTCCGGCAGGGGAAGTTTGGAGTGGTTCTAAGCCGGGAAGGCTTGGTGGTCAAGCATAACCGTACTCGTGGGTACGGTTCGTCTCAGCCGGTGCGACGGAGCATAAATATGCCCAGCAGGCTCGTATCGAGCCCGATGCGGAACCGGCACCAGAGCGCAATGGCGACCTGGGCAATGATCCGTGCGCCCATATTGGCCGCGGCGGCGCCGACGATGCCGAAGGCCGGGATCACGGCGATCTGCACGAGGAAGCCGAGACCCATGATGAGCCCGAAAATGGCGACATAAGCGCGCTCGTGCCCGGTCATCATCATGACGATCTTGGATGGACCGGTGGCGGCGTCGAACAACAGGCCCAGCGACAGCAGCACCAGCACGAGCGTGCCCTGGGCATAGGCCGGACCGAAGAGGCTCAGGATCCATTCGCCACCCAGCGCGAAAGCGGCAAAGACGACTAGCGAAAACACGAAGCCAGCGCCCGCGCCCAGGGCGGTGATGGCCTGGGCCTGGCGCATTTCGCCGGCGTGGAAATGCCGCGCCACCATGGGGGCAATGACCAGTTCGATGGCGAAGGTGAAAAGCGTCATCAGCCCGGCGGTGCGGAAGGCGTTGAAATAGATGCCGGAGCTTTCGAGATCGAGCATCAACCCGACAAGGATCACGTCGGCATTGAGCGCGAAGGTCTCGATCAGCGCACCGAGCATCAGCCAGCGGCTGATGCCACCCCAGTCCTTCCAGTAGGCACCGACGCCATGGGCCACGGGGGCGAGGACATAGCCGGAGCGCATGGCCTGCCAGAACTGCAAAGCCAGCATGCCGGCCAGCAGCGCCGCCGACAGTACCAGCGCATCGGCGCCGCTGAGCACGATGCCCATGGCGAAAAGCCCGAGTACCGCGGCGGGCAAGGCCAGGCGCCAGAAAATGTCGCGCGGCACCAGGGCGGTCCACAGCGACCCCTGGGCGCGCAGGGCAGAGGAATTATACTCGGCCAGCGCCATGGGCAGCACCAGGAAGGCCGCGCCATAGACGTGATTGGCGGTCTGATCGAAGCTGACCACCTGCACGGTGACAAAGGCCACGACGCAGAGCAGCAGGGCGATGACCAGGCTGGCCGCAATTGTCAGGGTCGAGCCGGCGCGCACGGCCCTGTTGGCTCGGTCGTGATCCCCAGCCACGGTTTCCTGCGACCACAGGCGGAGGACTGCCATCGGCTGGCCGATGCCGGCGGCGATGGCCAGAACCGTCGCCAAAGCCAGGCCAAAGGCGAAGCGGCCATATTCGCTGGGGCTCATGGTGCGCGAGAGCACGACATAGGTGATGTAGGTGAGGCCGGCGGTGGCGACCTTGATGCCGAGCGAGCCCACCGAGCGCCAAAGCCCGGCCTGGAGCAGGGCACTGAGGTCGGAGGGAATGGGTAACCGCATGGATGGGCCTCGAGGCCGCGGCTGCACCACCACGACGCCGGCAATCTGCCACGCCAGTCTTAGGAAGCTCTTACCCGTGGTGAGCAGGTCGCTAGGTGCAGCGGTAACGTTGGCGAGAGCTGGGGGCATTGGAAGTCTGCCCCCTCTCCCTCAAGGGGAGGAGGGCAGAACCGCTGCCGCCAGCGCGTTCCTAGTGGCGGAAGTGGCGCATGCCGGTCATGACCATGGCGATGCCGGCGGCGTCGGCGGCAGCGATGACCTCGTCGTCGCGCATCGAGCCACCGGGCTGGATCACCGCGGTGGCGCCGGCGGCGACCAGGGCTTCAAGGCCGTCGGCGAAGGGGAAAAAGGCGTCCGAAGCGACCACAGAACCCTGCGCCAGGGCGCCCTCGATGCCGGCCGCCTTGGCGGCATCGATCGACTTGCGGTGGCCGGTCAGCGCCGAATCCACCCGGCTCATCTGGCCGGCGCCGATGCCGACGGTGGCGCCCGCCTTCACATAGACGATGGCGTTGGACTTGACGTGCTTGGCCACCTTGGCGGCGAGGCGCAGGTCGGCCATTTCGGCCGCGGTTGGCTGGCGCTTGGTCACCACCTTGAGCTCGCAATCGTCGACATTGCGGTTATCGCGCGACTGCACGAGCAGGCCGCCGGCCACCGACTTGACGACGAGGCCATCGGCCTTGGGATCGGCGAGGCCGCCGGTCAGCAGCAGGCGCAGGTTCTTCTTGGCGGCGATGATGTCCTGGGCTTCCTGGGTCGCGGAGGGGGCGACGATCACCTCGGTGAAGACCTTGACGATTTCGGTTGCGGTCTGGGCATCGATCTCGCGGTTGGTGGCGACAATGCCGCCAAAGGCCGAGACCGGATCGGTGCGCAGCGCGTCCTTGTAGGCGGTGACGAGATCGCTGGCCACGGCGACGCCGCAGGGATTGGCGTGCTTGATGATGGCAACGGCGGCCACTTCTGATGGGTCGAATTCGGAGACCAGCTCGAAGGCAGCGTCGGTGTCGTTGATATTGTTGTAGCTCAGCGTCTTGCCCTGAACCTGGGTGGCGGTGGCGACGCCGCGGCGATCATCGCCATTGGCATAGAAACCGGCCCATTGATGGGGGTTTTCGCCATAACGCATGACTTCGCGCAGCGTACCGGCAAAGCCGCGATAGGGAATTTCGGGATAGTCGATGGCCTTGGCGAACCAGGTGGAGATGGCGCTGTCATAGGCCGCGGTGCGGGCATAGGCCTTGGCGGCGAGCCGCTGGCGCAGCGCGAAGGGCACGCCGCCGGTTTCCGATATGGCAGCCAGGATGGCCGGATAGTCGGCGGGATCGACGACCACGGTCACGTAAGCATGGTTCTTGGCGGCGGAGCGCACCATGGCCGGGCCGCCAATATCGATATTCTCGATAATGTCGTCATAGCCGGCGCCGGAGGCGACGGTCTTTTCGAAGGGGTAGAGGTTGACCGCCACCAGGTCGATGGCGCCGATCTGGTGCTCTTCCATCGAAGCGGCGTGGTCGGCCTTGTCGCGCACCGCCAGCAAGCCGCCATGGACCTTGGGATGCAGCGTCTTGACCCGCCCATCCATCATTTCGGGGAAGCCGGTGAGGTCGGCGATCTCGCGGACCGGGAGGCCGGCATCGCTGATCAGCTTGTGGGTGCCGCCGGTGGAGACCAGTTCCACACCGGCTGCGCTCAGTCCCTTGGCAAAGTCGGCCATGCCAGATTTGTCGAATACCGAAAGCAGCGCCCGCCCGACCTTGACCGTCTTGCCCATGAGGATTTTTCGCCCTGTGATGTGATTTGCGCGCTCGCTAGCACGAAGCGGGGGTGGTGCCAACTGGCCATGTCCGTCCGCGATGTTGCAGTCGACACCCTCCCCCTTGCGGGGAGGGATCAAGGGTGGGGGTTGTTTAGCCCATATATCTGGGCCAAACGACACCCCCTCCCAACCTCCCCCGTCGAGGGGGAGGTGCCGTGCAGTGGTTGCGGAACCACCGCGCGCACTTTGAAGCTCACCCCTGCTCGAGCGTGAAGATCCAGGCGACTTCGGCATCGGCGGCCACGTCGGCTTCGAGCACCAGCTGGCGCGTCTTGTGGAAGCCGACATAGGCCGATTGGCGGACGCTTTCTTCCTCGCGGAAATGCGCACCTTCCCAGAGGAAGCTCCAGACGGCGCCATTGGGCAGCACCAGCCGCACGATGCCCTCGCCCTTGTTGCGGCGCACCATGATGCCGGGGGCGAGGTGAAAGCGGATGGCAAGCAGACCCGAGGGATTGCCCTTGGCCACCATGCGATCCTGCCCCACCAGGGTGGTGCCGCCCGAGAGCAGCGTCAGGTGCCGCTCCAGCGTGACGCCGAAGCGCTTGGCATAGCCATCGGAGGCCAAAGTCAGCGAATGATCGGCACTGTCCAGCTGCAGGGTCGGATTGCTGCTGCCGAGGGCGTCTTCGGCGTCGATGGTGGGGCCGGAATGGGCCACGCCCTGGCGGAACAGGGCTTTGCTATCAGGCAAATCGGCCGGCGCCGGCCCGCAGGAGCCCAGGATCAGTTCGCTGCCATGGGAAAATTCGAAGGCCAGCGGGCTGGCATGGAGGTCCCCGGCCAACCCAGCCGGCGGAACCAGACCGGAATCGGCGATCACCACCGCGTCGCCGTCGCGCAGGATGCCATAGCCGCCCAGCAGCATCGAGCGTCGCTTGCGGCCGGGGCCATTGGCCTGGATGGCGATCAGCACGTCATGCGGCAGGTGTCCGCAGCCGTTGAAATAGGCCGGTTCGCCGCTCGACAGGGTCAGGGCATCGAGGCTTTCATGCATGCGGTCGATCTGGGCGCCCAGCTCATTGCCGGCTTCCGATTTCACCGCTGCGGCAATGCGGCGAATGCTGACCAGGTCGACCAGCAACTGCAGCTGCAGCCGTGGATTGCGCGACTTGTGCAGGCCATCGTCGTCGAGCTGGCTGGCGAGGATCGCGTTGAGCCGCTCCAGCTTGCCCGGCACGTCGGTCTTGTCGCCCTGTTCGCAGTGCTCGGCCCCGAGCAGGGCAATGGCGGCAAACAGCGCGTCGGAGGGATCGCTCGAGAGCGGCCCGCGCACCTTGAGGCTCTGGATCTGCGCGCCCAGCACGCGCTGCACCGTCTTGGCCTCGGGCGCCGTTGCGCCATCGAGCAGCAGCGGCAGGTGGCGCAGCCAGTTGAGCACGCGCTGCGCCGTCAGCGCGGGGGCCCACGTATCGTGCTGGAACTGGCCTTCGCGCCCGATCCAGTCGAGCACCAGCATGCGGGCAAAGCGGCGTTCGCCGGGGTCGCGCAGGTCGTGGAAATGCCGCAGCCAGGAAAAGCCGTGCAGGTTCAGCCACCAGTCGAGATGCTCGACATCGAGGCTGAAGGGCGAGGCGCCGCCGGTTTCGATGAGCTTGGACGCCAGGAGATAGCGGCCGGCCATCATGTCGCGCACCGCTTCGCGGTCGGCAGGACGGAATTCGGGCAGCTCGCCGGCAAAGGCGTCATCGGCCAGCCCCCGCCAGGTCCAGCGCAGGATAGGCAGCGTCACCACCGTGTCGGCAAAGCCGAGGGCAAAACGGCGCAGCGAGTGGGGCAGCGATAGCGCCATCAATGCGCCTGCTCCCGCCATGCGTCATCCGCCAGCGTTGCCCCGTTTGTGCCCGTCAACGACCCATTCCTCGTTCGGCGCCCTTCCCCAACGGCACCATCACTTTGTTTTTTCAGCGGCGGCGGAAGCGCGCCACGAAAAACCCGTCCATGCCGCCATCGCGGCCACCCGGGCTCATGCCCGGATGCGTGCGCACCAGACCGCGGTCGGTCACGGCGCTCTCCAACCCCGGCAGCTCGGCCGCCGTTACCGGCCACAGCTCGAGGCCCGGCAAGGTGTCGAGCGCCCAAGCCACCTGGCCTTCGCCCTCTTCGGGCTCCAGTGAGCAGACGCAATAGATCAGCACGCCCGATGCATCAAGGCAGCGGAAGGCATTGGTGAGCAGCGCGCGCTGCAGCCGTACGCGGCCGGCGACGTCACCCACCGAGCGATGCCAGATCACTTCGGGATGGCGGCGGAAAGTGCCGGTCGCCGAGCAGGGCGCATCGAGCAGCACGCCGTCATAGAGCGCGGTCGGCGCATAGGTGCCAGCGTCGGCCACGACGGTTTCTGCGGCGTAATCGAGCCGGGCGAGATTCTGCTTGAGGCGCTCCATCCTGACAGCGTCGCTGTCGAGCGCGGTCACCTTGTAGCCCGCCTTGAGCAGTTGCGCGGTCTTGCCGCCGGGCGCGGCGCAGAGATCGAGCACGCGGCCGCCGGCCTTGGCGCCGAGCAGGCGGGCCGGAATGGCCGACGCGGCGTCCTGCACCCACCAGAGACCCTCGGCAAAGCCGGGCAGGGCCTCGACGGGCCGGTCGCGCTGGTCGATACGCACCGTGTCGGCCATGACAGCTTCGGCGCCGAGCTGGTCGATCAGGTCGCCATCATCGGTCTTGAGGGTCAGGTCGAGCGGAGCGCCAGCCAGCAGGGCCGTCGAAAAGGCATCGATGGCTTCCTCGCCATAGGCGTCGAGCCAGGTGTCGCCGAAGGTGTCCGGGATCAGCAGGTCATCGCTGAGCATGCCGAACTTGGCAGAATTGGCCTGGGCATTGCGCAGGACAGCGTTGATCAGGCCACTCAGATGGCGGGCCTTGGGGTCACGCTTGACGGCCTCGACAGCCAGGAACAGGGCGGAATGGGCGCCCAGATCGGGCAGGAAGACCAGCTGCGCCAGCGATAGGCGCAGCACCGCTTCGAAGGTGCCGGATTTGCCCGGCATGCCCTTGTCGAGCAGCGCATGGATGATGAAATTGAGCTGGCCCTGGCGGCGCAGGGCCGTGGTGATCAGCCGGTTGGCCAGCGCCCGGTCGCGGCCATCGGCCAGCTCGGCCGCAGTCAGCGGCGCGAAGTTGTCGCCGCCAAGTACGGATTTGAGCCGCTGAGCGGCAACGAGGCGGAGCTTGAGCCCCGCCGGATCAGGTTTGTTATGCGCCACGCTTGTTCTTTATCCCCAGGGACCGCGTTGTCCGCCGTCCTCGTCGGTCCGTCCGACGGTCGGCACGCGCCAGCCGCCGCCGATGTCGCGACCGGTCGAAACCGGCGCAGGGCGAGGCTGAGGCCTGCGGCCCTTATCGTCCACCTGCATCGAAGCTGCAAGCTTGCGCAAGGCTTCGATACGGTTGCCGGTGTCCGGATGGGTGGCAAAGAGGTTGTCCATGCGCTGCCCGGACAGGGGATTGATGATGTACATATGGGCCATGGCCGGGTTGCGCTCGGCCGCGACATTGACCTGACGGCCGGCCAAAGTCGCGATCTTCTGCAGCGCTGAAGCCAGAGCCAGCGGGTCGCCGGAAATCTCGGCGCCGTCCTTGTCGGCCTCATATTCGCGGGTGCGACTCACAGCCATCTGCACCAGCATGGCTGCGACCGGGGCGAGGAACACCATCAGCAGGGCGCCAACGCCGCCGAGCGGATTGTCGCGATTATTGCCGCCGCCGAAGAACAGGCCGAACTGGGCCAGCGCCGAAATGGCGCCGGCAAAGGTGGCGGTGATGGTCATGGTGAGGGTATCGCGGCTGCGGATGTGGCCCAGTTCGTGGGCGATGACGGCTGCGACTTCGCGGGTTTCAAGATGCTTGAGCAGGCCCGCCGATACGGCGACTGCGGCATTCTGCGGGTTGCGGCCGGTGGCGAAGGCGTTGGGCTGATCGGACTGGATGACATAAACCGCGGGCGTCGGAATGCCGGCCTTGCGCGCGAGGATGTCGACCATGTCGTAGAGCTCGGGCACGCGGGAGCGTTCCACCGGCACGGCATTTTGCATGCGCAACACCAGCTTGTCTGAGTTCCAGTAGCCAAAGAGGTTGGTCACCAGCGCGAAGGCGAAGGCAATCATCATGCCTGATGTGCCGCCGATGAAGTAGCCGACGACCATGAACAGCGCGGTCAGCGCTGCCAAAAGCACAGTGGTGCGAAACGCATTGAACACGGGGAGACCTTGGGTTCTGTTGTCTTGGCAATTATGTTGGGTAGTCAGAGGTTCCATGCAAGCGGCATGACCAAATCGTAATGCAGGCGACGCCATGAGCGATGATGAAATTGTGAACGAAGCCCCGCGCCCGCCTCTCAGCGAAGCGGCCAAGCGGGCGCTGGCGGAAGCCAAGGCGCGCCGCGCCGAGATCGACGCCAAGGGCGCCTTCGCGCCCAAGGAGCAGGGTGGGCGCGGTGGGTTGGAGCCCGGCCGCTATGGCGATTGGGAGATCAAGGGCCTGACGAGCGATTTTTGAGCTGAGACCTCATGATGAGCTTGTCGAACCACGAGGTCGGGTACGCAAATCCTGCCACGACCTCGTCCTTCGACAGGCTCAGGATGAGGTCTACTGGAAGACCTAGCTCCGCGCCTTCTCAATCGCCGGCAGCAATTCCGTTTCGATCGTTTCCGGCGTCAGCGGGCCGACATGCTTGAAGGTGATCACCCCGTTCGCATCCACGACGAAGGTCTCCGGCACGCCATAGACGCCCCAGTCGATGGAGACGCGGCGGTCGCGGTCGGCGCCAACGGCGTCGTAGGGATTGCCGAGTTCCTTCAGGAACGTGCGCGCATTTTCCGGCGCGTCGGCCTGGTTTATGCCGAAGAGGCGGACACCGGTGACTTCCTTGAGCGCCACCAGCAGCGGGTGCTCGTCGCGGCAGGGAATGCACCAGCTGGCAAAGACGTTGACGACAGTCACGTCGCCCTTGAGACCAGCGGTATCAAAGCCCGGTACTCCCAGTTCGGGGACCTCGGCCATGGCGAAAGCGGGTGCCGGCTTGTCGATCAGGACCGAACGCACCAGGCCGGGATCGCGGTCGATCGACATGGCGAAGACTGCCACGAGAGCCAGCAGGGCGACCAGCGGAAGGCCGAACAGCACATAGCGCATCAGCGGCGGGCTTCCAGCGCGGCAAGCTTTTTTGCGGTGACGCGGGCGTCGAGCAGCGTCCAGCCGATCAGCCCGGCGACGCCCACGATAACGCCGATATAGGCCCAGACGATGAAGACGGCGTGGGGTCCCAGGTCGATCATGCGCCGGCTCCCTGCGCGATCCGGCGCTGCAGCGTCATCACCCGGCGGCGCTTGACCTCGGTATGCATGGCCTTGAGATGCAGCGTCAGGAACAGGAATGTAAACGCGAAAAACATCACGAAAAGCGGGATCAGGATGGAGCCCGGCATGCGCGGACCATCGGCACGGAACACCGATGCCGGCTGGTGCAGCGTGCTCCACCAATCCACCGAGAACTTGATGATCGGTATATTGACCGCACCGATCAGCGTGAAGACGGCAATGACCCGCGCGGCGCGCAACTGGTCGTCAAAGGCCCGCCACAGGGCAATGATCCCCAGATAGATGAAGAGCAGGACCAGCGTGGATGTCATGCGGCCGTCCCACTCCCAGAACGTGCCCCAGGTCGGGCGACCCCAGAGCGCGCCGGTGAACAGAGCCAGCGCGGTGAAAAGGGCACCCAGCGGAGCGGCCGACTTCATCGACACGTCGGCCATCGGGTGGCGCCAGACCAGGGTGCCGAGGGCCGAAACGGCCATCACGCCATAGACGAACTGGCTGAGCCAGGCATTGGGCACGTGGACATACATGATGCGCACGGTATCGCCCATCTGGTAGTCGGCGGGCGAATTGAAGAAGGCAAAATAGAGCCCCACCACAAAGAGCAGCGCGGTCAGGATGGTCAGCGGCCACAGCAGCGGCCGCGTCCAGGTGACGAACTGCCCCGGATGGGCGATGCGGCTCCACCAGTTCTGCTTGGGTGTGGTGTCTATGCTCATGGTGCGATGGCTCTAGTCCTCGCCCGAACTTATCGCAAGGGCGGCGGCAAAGGGAGCCAGTGCCACGGCCATGAGGCTCAATGCCGCAAGAAACAGCAAAGCGGCGCCTGATTGCGTGGCGGTGATGCTGCCGGTCCCGAAGATCAGCACGGGAATGGAGAGCGGCGCGATGAGGATCGGCGCGATCAGCCCGCCGCGCTTGATGGAAACGGTCACCGCCGCGCCCACGGCGCCGAACGCCGCCAGCGCCGGGGTGCCGAGAGCCAACGAGATCAGCATGCGCCAGAAGGTGTCGACATCCATGGCCAGCAGCATGGCAAGGAAGGGACTGGCGACGATCAGCGGCAGGGCGGAGACCGCCCAATGCACGATCAATTTCGCGGCAACGACCGCGCCGAGTGACAAGTCGGCCTGGCGCAGCAGGATGAGCGCGCCGTCCTCGTGATCGGGACGGAACAGCCGATCGAGACCGAGCAGCATGGCGAGGAAGGCCGCGATCCACACGATGCCCGGCGCGATGCGGGCCAGCAGCGCCCGATCGGGACCGACGGCAAAGGGCACGATGGCGCCGACGATGACGAAGAACAGCACCAGCGTCAGCACGTCGCCGCCGCCGCGCAGCGCCAGCCGCAGTTCGCGCATCAGCATGGCCCGGAACGCCATCATGGCCCGTCTCCGGGATTTCTGGCGCCCAGAACCAGGGTTTCCATGCGACCGGGATCGGGCAGGGTGATGGGGTCGTGCGTGGCCGATATGGCGCTGCCGCCCTGGTCGAGGTGGCTGTCGAGCAGGCGGGTCACCAGCTCGTGGCCTTCGACGTCAAGCGCCGCGGTCGGTTCATCGAGTAGCCAGAGCGGGCGATGGCTCACCACCAGCCGGGCTAAAGCCAGCCGGCGGGTCTGCCCCGCCGAGAGATAGCCGGCATCGAGATGGGCCAGCGCTGCCAGTCCGACCGCATCGAGGGCCGCGGCAGCCGGCTCGCCGGTGGCGCCGTTGACCGAGCGCCAGAACTCGAGATTCTCCAGTACGCTGAGACGCGGCTTGATGGCGTTGCGATGGCCGCAATAATGCAGCCGGCGCTCGTCCCCGTCGCCGCCGTCGAGCGCGAAACGGCCTGCAAGCGGCGCGATGACACCCGCCAGCGTCAGCAGCAGGGTGGTCTTGCCCGATCCGTTGGGTCCGCGCAGCAGCAGGCACTGGCCCGGCGCGGCCGAAAAGGTCAATTCCTGCGTCAAAGCCATGCCGCCGCGCCCGCAGACGAGGCCGGTGGCAACAAGGCTCAGCGGGGGGAAGACTTGCCTGATAGTCATGACCCCTTCTCGTATTGGAGCCAAGCCGACACTGGCAAGGGCAATCGTCTTTCTCTATAAGCCCCTATAGTTTGGAGTCATTCCAGCAAAGGCAGCGCTGTTGAGCGGTTTTCGGGCAATTTTGGCCCTGGCCGGCGCGCCTGCCGCAAGCGACACTAAAGGGCGGAAACCATGACCTCGGTAAACAGCTTCAAGTCGAAATCGACCCTCACGGTCGGCGGCAAGACCTATACCTATTATTCCATCACCGAAGCCGAGAAGAATGGGCTCAAGGGCGTGTCCGCCCTGCCGCATTCGATGAAGGTGGTGCTGGAAAACCTGCTGCGCTTCGAAGACAACCGCACCGTTACCAAGGCCGATATCGAGGCCGTGGCCACCTGGCTGGTGACGCGCACCTCCGAGCATGAAATCTCCTATCGCCCGGCCCGCGTGCTGATGCAGGATTTTACCGGCGTCCCCGCCGTGGTGGACCTGGCCGCCATGCGCGACGCCACCGCCAAGCTCGGTGCCGACCCGCAGAAGATCAATCCGCTGGTCCCTGTGGACCTGGTCATCGATCACTCGGTGATGGTCGACAGCTTCGGCACGCCCCTGGCGTTCGAACAGAATGTCGAGCTCGAATATGAGCGCAATGGCGAGCGCTACGAATTCCTGCGCTGGGGCCAGTCGGCCTTCGACAATTTCCGCGTCGTGCCCCCCGGCACCGGCATCTGCCACCAGGTGAACCTGGAATACCTGGCCCAGACCGTGTGGATCAAGGACGAGAATGGCGAGACCGTCGCTTATCCCGACACGCTCGTCGGCACCGACTCGCACACCACCATGGTCAATGGCATGGCCGTGCTTGGCTGGGGCGTGGGTGGCATCGAGGCCGAGGCCGCCATGCTGGGCCAGCCGATCACCATGCTGATCCCCGAAGTCGTGGGCTTCAAGCTCACCGGCAAGATCAATGAGGGCATCACCGCCACCGACCTGGTGCTGACCGTCACCGAGATGCTGCGCAAGAAGGGCGTGGTCGGCAAGTTCGTCGAATTCTACGGCCCGGGCCTCGATTACCTCAGCCTCGAAGACCAGGCGACCATCGCCAACATGGCCCCCGAATATGGCGCCACCTGCGGCTATTTCCCTGTCGACGCCGATACGCTGAAATACCTGACCACCTCGGGTCGCGATCCGCAGCGCGTGGCGCTGGTGGAGGCCTATAGCCGCGCCCAGGGCATGTTCCGCGAAACCTCGTCGCCCGACCCGGTGTTTACCTCGACGCTGGAGCTGGACCTCACCACCGTCGTGCCGTCCATCTCGGGCCCCAAGCGCCCGCAGGACCGTATCGCGCTCGACAATGCCAAGTCGGCCTTCGCCGCCGCCCTGCCCAAGGAATTTTCCAAGACCGACGATCCGGCCATCCAGGTCGAAGACAAGGATTTCACCATCGGCCATGGCGACGTTGTCATCGCCGCCATCACCTCCTGCACCAACACGTCCAACCCCTCGGTGCTGGTCGCTGCCGGCCTCGTGGCCCGCAAGGCCCGCGCCCTCGGCCTCGATAGCAAGCCCTGGGTCAAGACCTCGCTGGCGCCCGGCTCGCAGGTGGTCACCGACTACCTGACTTCGGCGGGCCTGCAGGAAGATCTCGACGCCATCGGCTTCAATCTGGTCGGTTACGGCTGCACCACCTGCATCGGCAATTCCGGCCCGCTGCCGGTGGAAATCTCCAAGGCCGTGCAATCAGGTGATCTGGTCGCCGCGTCGGTGCTGTCGGGCAACCGCAATTTCGAAGGCCGCGTGAACCCGGACGTCAAGGCGAACTTCCTGGCCTCTCCGCCGCTGGTCGTGGCCTATGCCATTGCCGGCTCGATGAAGATCGACATCACCAGGGATGCCATCGGCACGTCCAAGGACGGCAAGCCGGTTTACCTCAAGGATATCTGGCCCTCGAACCACGAAGTGGCCGAGATCGTGCGCAAGCACGTGACCAAGGAAATGTTCCAGGGTCGCTACTCGGACGTCTTCAAGGGTGACACCAACTGGCAGGGCATCCAGATCGAGGGTGGCGAGACCTATGGCTGGAATTCGAGCTCGACCTATGTGCAGAACCCGCCCTATTTCGAGGGCCTGACCATGGAGCCCAAGCCGGTCACCAATGTCGAAAAGGCCAAGGTGCTGGCGCTGTTCCTCGACTCCATCACCACCGATCACATCTCCCCGGCCGGTTCGTTCAAGGCCACAACGCCTGCCGGCAAGTATCTCGAAGAGCGGCAGGTCGCCCCGCGTGACTTCAACTCGTATGGCGCCCGTCGCGGCAATCATGAAGTCATGATGCGCGGCACCTTCGCCAATATCCGCATCAAGAACCAGATGCTGGCTGGCGTCGAAGGCGGCTACACCAAGGGCCCCGATGGCTCGCAGATGGCCATCTACGATGCCGCAATGGCCTACCAGGCCGCCGGCACGCCGCTGGTGATCTTTGCCGGCAAGGAATACGGCACCGGCTCGTCGCGTGACTGGGCCGCCAAGGGCACGAACCTCCTCGGCGTGCGCGCCGTGATCGCCCAGTCGTTCGAGCGCATTCACCGTTCGAACCTGGTCGGCATGGGCGTCATCCCGCTGCAGTTCAAGGACGGCGAAAGCTGGCAGACTTTGGGCCTCGACGGGTCAGAGACCATCGACATCGAAGGCGTTACCGAGATCGCGCCGCGCGCCATGGTCACGGTCAAGATCACCCGCGCCGATGGCTCGGTCGTCAATGTCGAGACCCGCTGCCGCATCGATACGGCCAACGAGCTCGACTACTACAAGAATGGCGGCATCCTGCATTACGTGCTGCGCAGCCTTGTCGCGGCGTAAGGTGGTTCGACATAACAGTTGCAATGGCGGCCTCCGGGCCGCCATTTTTGTTTGGGGCTGGGGAGGAGCCAATGAGTGACGACATGTGGGGCGGCGCGCCGCTCTGCACCACCGGGCGGTTGATCCTGCGGTCGTTCCGGCGCGATGACCTGCCGGTCTATCAGGCGCTGGGTGATGATCCGCTGGTGATGCAATATCTGGGCGGCTTGTGGAGCCATGCGCGCACCGAGGCGGCGGCGCGCGGCGCCAATATGAGCCAGATCGAGCACGGCTATGGCATGCTGGCGGTCGAACGCCGCGCCGACGGCCGGTTTTTGGGCATTGCCGGTCTCTCGGTCGAGCAGTGGTATCCCGACGACCTGCAGGTGGGCTGGCGGTTCTTTCCGCAATTCTGGGGGCTGGGCTATGCCACCGAGGCGGCCACGGCCTGGCTCGACCATGGTTTCGGGTCGCTGGGGCGCCAGCGCATCATCTCCATGGCCGACGTGCCCAACCACCGCTCTATCGCCGTGATGCGGCGGCTGGGCATGAGTTTCGACCACGAGGCGCGGTTGCGCGACGGCGAGGATGAATTCGACGCCGCCATCTATGCGATCACGGCGGAACACTGGCGCGCTGTCGGCGGGGTCTGATATCGGTGCTGGCGACAGAGGAGACAGGCTCTGATGCTGGTCATTTTCGACTGCGATGGCGTGCTGATCGACAGCGAGGTCATCTATTGTGCCGTCGATGCCGAAGCGCTGACGCGCCTGGGGCATCCCACCACGCCCGGCGACATTGCCCGGCGCTTTACCGGCGTGACACATCGGGAGGCCTGGAACACCATTTCAGCCGAAATCGGCTTCGACGAGCCGGCGGACTGGCTGCAGACCATCGCCGAAGAGTGCAAGCGCCGCTTCGCTACGGACCTGATGGCCATAGCCGGGGCGGGTGAGGCCATCGGGGCGCTGCGGGCGTTCGGCGCAGAGATCTGCGTGGCGTCGTCCACGAGACTGGAGGCTTTGCGGACCAATCTCGACCATGCCGGGATGCTCGACCTGGTCGATCCGTATGTGTTCTCGGCCAGCCAGGTCAGGCGTTCCAAACCAGCACCGGATGTTTTCCTCCATGCCGCGGCGCAGATGGGGTGCGATCCCGCCCGCTGTCTGGTCGTCGAGGATTCGGTGGCCGGCGTTACGGCGGCGCGGCGAGCCAATATGACGGTGCTGGGCTTTATCGGGGCCGGCCACGCTTATGATGGCCTCGGCCAGGCGCTGCTTGAGGCCGGGGCGGCGCAAATCTGCGCGTCGATGGCCGAGGTCACAGCAGCCGCCAAAGTTCACCTTCTCACCCTCTTTTGACTGGCGGGTCCCGGCTGGGCCAGCTTACAACCTTGCCCATGATTGCAAGACCCTTCCTTGGCACCGCTCTGGGCATCGTGACGCTGCTTGCCCTGGCCCAGTCGACCAGTGCCGAAAGCACGCGCACGCGCCCCAAGGCGGTGGTGGAATTGTTCACCAGCCAGGGCTGTGCCCAGTGCCCGCCGGCCGATGCGCTGCTGACCGGCCTCGCCGAAGAAGGCGACGTGGTGGCGCTCGCCTACCATGTCGACTACTGGGACTATGTGGGCTGGGAAGACACGTTCGGCAGCCAGGAATTTTCCGATCGCCAGCGTGCCTATGCCAAGAGCTGGGGATCCTCGCGCATCTATACGCCGCAGATGGTGGTCAATGGCGCCAAGGGCGTCGTCGGCTCGCGGCGGGGCGAGGTGCATGGGGCGCTCGACGGCGCAGCACTGCCACTGGGCGTGGAGCTGGTGCGTGATGGCGACACGCTCGAGGTGACCATTCCGCCCAATACCAGCCTCGATGATGCGGTGGTCTGGATGGTGACGTATCTCGACCGGGCCGATGTCGCCATCGACAAGGGCGAGAATGCGGGCAAGGCCATGGTCTATACCCAGGTGGTGACCAGCCGGCAGGCGCTGGGCATGTGGGAAGGGGCCACTGGCGCCAGCCTCAAGCTGCCGCTGCCCGAAATCCTGAGCGATGGCAGCAGCGGCATTGCCGTGATCGTGCAACAGGAAAAGAGCGGCCTGCCCGGCCCGATTCTGGGTGCCGCCACCTACGAGCCCTGAGCGACAAAAGAAAACCCGTCCCTGGGGGCAGGGACGGGTAAGTTCTGACTGGTCAACTCAAAATAAGGGCGGCTGACACCCAGGCTTCTGGGTTTGGGGGCTCGGTCGGCCCGGATGCCAGCCACTGGAGGCAATGGTCAGAGGCTGACGCCCCATTCGGGCGGGGGCAGGGACAAACTGTGACCAAAATGGGGTATTTGCGCCGCCGCATCTGGCCCTTGCATCCGAAGGCGAATGCCGCAATCATGACAGTGCGTTGACGATTGAGATGTCCCGGAGTCGATCCACTGGTGCAGGGTAGCCCACCACAGGACAAGACGGTCAGCCTGTCGCTGGTCCATGCCGCCGGCGAGGCCCCAGCGCGCCCGGCGCAAAGCAAGCTCCCCGTCGCTATTGCCTTTGACCGCAAGGAGCTCCAGCTCATCCTCTCGGTTTATGGCCGCAAGGTCGGACAGGGCGAGTGGCGCGACTATGCCATGGATTTCCTGCGCGAGCGCGCGGTGTTTTCCGTCTATGCGCGGATGTCCGAACGTCCGCTCTTCATCATCGAAAAGACCCCGCGCCTGCGCAACCGCCAGGGGCAATATGCGGTGACCAACCAGCAGGGCCGCATCCTCAAGCGCGGGCATGACCTGGCGCTGGTGCTGCGGGTGCTCGATCCACAATTGGCCGTGGTGGGATGAGCATCCTCGTCCGTCCGGCCACCGCGGCTGACGTACCCGGCATGAGCCGCGTGCTCATCGCCTCGATCACCGAACTCTGCCATGCCGATCACGGCCAGTCGCCCGAGCGGCTGGCGACCTGGACGGCCAACAAGACGCCCGAGGGTGTCAGCGCCATGCTGGCCAATCCGATGCTGCGCATGCTGGTAGCCGAACTGGACGGTCGCGTTGCCGCAGTCGGCGCCGTGGTTCCTGGCAATGGCGAAGTGTCGCTCAACTATGTCGACCCCGCCGCCCGCTTTCGCGGCGTCAGCAAGGCGCTGCTTGCTGCGCTCGAAGCCGAGCTGCGCCGCCATGGTGTGGTCGAGGCGCAATTGACCAGTACGGCGACGGCCCGCGCCTTCTATCACGCGGCGGGCTGGAGCGAGGACGCGGCGCCCGTCGCCTGCATGGGCGGCGAAGGCCACCGCATGCGCAAGCGGCTGTAGCGGGCTACAACCGGGCCTTGATGGCGGCAATGAAGGCCTGCTTCTGTGCGTTGTAGGCAGCGCGTCCCTCTGGCGCGGCGGCAACGGCTTGTTGCTTGAGGGCGAGGTAGCTGTCCCGCAACTGGTCATCGCGGCGAAGGGCATCGCGAAAGGCCAGGTTGGACGTCCAGCTCTCTCCGCCGAACTCGACTACATGCACCAGGTGGGTGCGTTCGCTCCGATCGCGACCACGCCCGAAGATGTGATGGCCGGGCACGCCCGCACTTTCAGCATAGTCGTAGCCCAGTTGCAGGAGAGGATCGTGGCAGGCCACCCAATCGGACAGCGGTGACACGCCCACCAGTATGTCCAGGATGGGTTTGGCGGGAAGACCCGGGACGGAGGTTGAGCCATAGTGCTCTATAGCTCGGGCCGTTGGGTGCAACGCCCGCGCCAGCCTCACCCTTTCGGCTTCGAATTCCGCAGGCCAGCTGGCGTCGTATGCGACCAGAAGGTTCTGATTGTGTCGGAGGCCTAGCGGAGCACCTTGGTCCGGGCCGGGCGCCACTTACAGAGCCTTTTGCATGTGGACGATGTCCAGCCAGCGGTCGAACTTGAAGCCGAGTGCTTCATGGCGGCCGATGTGGCGGAAGCCGAGCTTTTCGTGCAGACGGATCGAGCCGGCGCCCTCGGCGGTGATGACGGCAATCATCTGCTTGAAGCCGAAGGCCTGTGACTGGGTGATCACCTCGGCCATCATCGCGGAGCCCAGGCCCCGTCCCTGCGCGTCCGGGGCGCAGTAGACCGAGTTTTCGCAGGTGAAGCGATAGGCGGGTCGCGGCCGATAGACGGAAGCGTAGCTGTAGCCGAGCAGCTTGCCGTCGCGCCCCTCTGCCATGACGATGGGGTGACCCTGCGCCTGTATGTGGCCGAACTTTTCGGCCATGAAGCTCTCGCTAGGCGCCTCGATGTCGAACGTGGCCACCGAGTTATGGACATAGTGGCTGTAGACGGCCGTGATGGCGGGCACATCGGACCAGGAAAACGGGCGCAGGACGAAGTCGGACACGGGCGGCGGCTCGGCAAAGTAAAGGGACCGCACCCCTTTTAGGATGCGGTCCCAATGTCAGTCCAACCAAATTGCTTGATCGTGCGATCAAGCCATCCGTTGCTTACTCGCGGTTGCCGAACAGGCGGAGCAGCATCAGGAACAGGTTGATGAAGTCGAGGTAGAGGTTCAGCGCGCCCATGATGGCGCCCTTGGCCAGAACGTCGGCGCCGTAGCTCTCCGAGTAGCCTTCCTTGATCTTCTGGGTGTCGTAGGCGGTGAGGCCCACGAAGATCAGCACGCCCACGGCCGAGATCGCAAAATCCAGCATCGAGGATGCCAGGAAGATATTGACGACCGAGGCGATGATCAGGCCGATCAGGCCCATCATCAGGAAGTTGCCCATCGAGGTCAGGTCACGCTTGGTGGTGTAGCCGTAAAGGCTCATGGCACCGAACGTGGCGGCCGTGATGAAGAACACCTTGGCGATCGAGGCGCCGGTATAGACCAGGAAGATCGAGCTCAGCGACAGGCCCATCACCGCGGCGAAGGCCCAGAAAATGGCCTGCGCGGCTGGAGCGGAGAGCTTGTTGATGCCAAAGCTCAGCACCAGCACGAAGGCCAGCGGCGCGAGCATCACCACCCACTGCAGCGGGCTGGCGAACAACAGGTAGCCCCACTGGGTGACCATGGTGCCATTCCGCAACGTGCCGACGGCAGCGTCTGGATTGGTGGTTACAGCAGAGTTGGCAGCGAACCAGGCAACCAGGCCGGTGATTACCAGGCCGATACCCATGTAATTGTAGACGCGCAGCATGTAGCTGCGCAGGCCCTCGTCCACGGCCGCGGCCGAGCCGGCCCGCGCACCGAGGGTCTGACGGTCAAATTCAGCCATAGTCGGTTCCTTTCCCAATTAACGCGGTTCTTGCACCGCCGGTGGGCATTGGTTTGCCACTTGATGAAACAATATGGATGTGACCCCAGTTGTTTACAAGTGATCTTGCCGGGATGCGACGAATCGACTGGCCGCGCGGTTGGTCTGTGCTACGGTCAGCCTCGAATCGCGTGTTTCCTTATGAAGAGGAGGGCCCCATGCCCCGGCTCTTTACCGGCCTCGAAATACCGGCCGATGTTGGATTTGCGCTTTCTCTCAAGCGCGGCGGGCTGACTGGTGCCCGCTGGATCGATGCCGAAAACTATCACATTACCTTGAGATTCATCGGCGATGTCGATCACCAGACCGCCGACGAAGTGGCCGACAGCCTCGACCGGCTGGCCAATTCGCTGCGCTTTTCGGTGCGGCTGACCCATCTGGGCACGTTTGGCGGCGACAAGCCGCGGGCGCTCTATGCGGGCGTCGAGCCCAGCGAGGCGCTGAACCGCCTGCAGGCGGCGCAGGAGCGGGTGCTGCAGCGGGCCGGCCTGCCGCCCGACGGGCGAAAATTCGTGCCGCATGTGTCCCTTGCGCGGCTCCGCGGCGCGGGCGCCGAGGAGGTCGCTCGCTTCATGGCCGAGGCCGGGCGGTTCGAGGCGCTGAGCTTTCCGGTGGGCCGCTTCGTGCTGTTTTCGAGCAAGGATTCGGTGGGCGGCGGCCCCTATGTGGTGGAACAGAGCTATCCGCTGGCGGCCTGAACCGGGCCGCGCCACATCAACACATTGTTAACCGGCGCGGCGCAAACCGGAACAGGCGGGCGCGGCCCGTCAAAATCCCGCCGCGATTGACTCGCAGTTGATGCAAATACGCGCAAACGTGGCGGCGTTTGACACCTTGGTAACCATGTTGGGCGACAGTTCGCGGGCAGCGCTCCCAGGATGGGACCTTCGAGACAAAGGATGAATTGGCGATGACGACGAAAACCGGTGGCCTTGTACTTGGGCTCGCGGTCGGCGCGATCATGGCTCTGGTGCCTGCCGCCCAGGCGCAGCAGGCGACCGAGCTCGGCACCTTCAATGCCTGGACCGCCTGGCAGGCGACGGACGCTTCGGGCGTGATCTGCTACGTGTCGGCAACCCCGACCAGCAGCGAACCATCAGGTGCCAACCGCGACCCGATCCACTTCATGATCATTCACCGTAAGGGCATGGGCACCAAGAACGAGGTCCAGACCATTATCGGCTATCCGTTCAACGCTACCGATGCCAAGGCCAGCGCCAGCGTCGACGGCAAGTCCTACCCCATGGTCACCGAGGGCTCGGCCGCCTGGCTCGCCTCGACGGGCGATGAAGGCGGCTTCGTGCAGGCGTTCAAGGCCGGCAGCAACCTCGTGGTCAAGGGCACCAGCCAGCGCGGCACCAATACTACCGACACCTATTCGCTGTCGGGCGCGACGGCGGCGATGAACGCCATCGACACCGCCTGCACGTGATTTTTGAGTTGCCCCGTCAAGGCAATCAACCCTATCTGGGCGTTGGGCCGGTTCGGCCCTTCGCCTTTTCTGCTTCTGCGAGGTCCTGATGTCCAAGTCCGCCATGGCGCTCGCCCTTTGTGGCAGCCTGATCCTCGTGGGCACAGCCAGTGCCCAGCAAGTGCGGCTCCTGGGTGAACACCGCGCCTGGTCGAGCTATGCGGCCAATGACGCGTCCGGCCCGGTCTGCTTCGCCATGACCAAGCCGGAACGCGTGACCCCGACGCCCGACGGCTATAGCCAGGCCTATATCTACATCACCAATCGCCCGTCCGAGAGCGTGACGACCGAGTTCAACCTCGTCGCCGGCTTCGCCTTCCAGCCCGACAGCAAGGCCACCATCGACGTGAGCGGCCAGGTGTTCAACCTGTTCACCCAGAACGACGCCGCCTGGCTCGACGATGCCGGCCAGTCCGCCGAGCTGGCCAGCGCCATCCGCGCCGGCTCGTCCATGACGGTGGAAGGCACCACCGCCGCCGGCATCAAGGTGACGCAGAACTATTCGCTCTCGGGCGCCACGGCGGCGCAGCAGTCGATCCAGGGCGGCTGCTGATTATTCAGTAGACCTCATCCTGAGTCTGTCGAAGGACGAGGTCGTGGCACATGAGGCCTCCACTCGCCCGACCCCGTGGTTCGACAAGCTCACCATGAGGTCTCGTCGGGATGCATCCCTCCCTCCCGGTACGGTGACTTTGCGTAACCGTCACCGATATGCTATTGGCCGCGCCAATCCTGCATCTCCCGGACCTTTCGCCACGCCATGAGCATTGCGCTGAACCTTGACCATTCGACTGCTGTGCGCCCTGCCGCCTCCAGCAGGCCGTCGCTGATCGGTCTCTCCAAGCCGCAACTGGCCGAGGCGCTGACGTCAGCAGGCATCGCGTCGGACAAGGAAGCGCGCATGCGCGCCAGCCAGCTGTGGAATTGGCTCTATGTCAACGGCACCACCGATTTCGACAAGATGACCAATGTGGCCAAGCCGGTGCGCCAGAAGCTGGCCGACGCCTTCCTGCTTGATCGTCCGGAAATCGTCACCGAGCAGGTGTCCACCGACGGCACGCGCAAGTGGCTGTTCCGCTTCCGCGATCCGGCCAACCCGAACTATCCGCCGGTCGAGGTCGAAACCGTCTATATCCCCGAGCAGGATCGCGGCACGCTTTGCGTCTCGTCGCAGGTCGGCTGCACGCTGACCTGTTCCTTCTGCCATACCGGCACGCAGAAGCTGGTGCGCAACCTCACGGCCGGCGAAATCCTCGGCCAGATCCTGATGGCGCGCGAGCGGCTGGGCGATTTCCCCGGCGGCGTGCGTCCCGATGACGGGGGCCTGGTGCCCTCGGGCGAGACCCGCGCCATCACCAATATCGTGATGATGGGCATGGGCGAGCCGCTCTACAATTACGACAACGTCAAGCAGGCGCTGCTGATCGCTTCGGCCGGCGACGGCATGAGCATTTCCAAGCGCCGCATCACGCTCTCTACCTCGGGCGTCGTGCCCTTCATCGAGCCGACGGGCCGCGAGATCGATGTCCAGCTCGCCATTTCGCTGCATGCGACGAACAACGACCTGCGCGATGTTCTGGTGCCAATCAACAAGAAGTGGCCGCTCGAGGAACTGCTCGAGGCCTGCCGCAACTATCCCGGCCTTTCCAATGCCCGCCGCATCACCTTCGAATATGTGATGCTCGACGGCATCAATGACAGCGATGCCGAAGCCCGCGAACTGGTGCGGCTCCTGGCCGGCATTCCAGCCAAGATCAACCTCATCCCGTTCAATCCCTGGCCGGGCGCCAACTACGGTACGTCGCCGTCGTCGCGCATCGAGCGCTTCGCCGACATCGTCAACAAGGCGGGTTATGCCAGCCCGGTGCGCACCCCGCGCGGGCGGGATATCTTCGCGGCGTGTGGGCAGCTCAAGAGCGAAAGCGAACGCCTGAGCAAGAAGGACCGCGACGCGCTGGCTGGGGTATGAGGCGGGTTAGCCAGTAGACCTCATCCTAGCCTGTCGAAGGACGAGGTCGTGGCAGGATTTGCCTACCCGACCTGGTGGTTCGACAAGCTCGCCATGAGGTCTCCGGGGTTACTCCCCCGCCACCCATTCCATCCGCACACGCCCCTTGCCGTCCTCGGCCAATAGCCTCGCCAGTTCCGGCAGCAAGACCTTCAGCTCCGTCTCCAGCGCGTAGGGCGGGTTGACCACGATCATGCCCGTGCCGTGCAGGCGCGGTGGGGTGGTGAAGGGGCGGACGTTCAGTTCGATGCGCAGGATCTTGCGGATGCCCGTGCGCTCCAGGCTGTCGATGAATTCGGATATCTCGTGCGGGTCCTTGACCGGGTACCAGAAGGCATAGATGCCGCCCGGCCAGCGCTGATGTGCCTTGACCAGTGCCGCCACCATGCGGTCGAACTCGCCGGTCTTTTCGAAAGGCGGATCGATGAGGACGAGGCCGCGCTTTTCCTTGGGCGGGAGATGGGTGCCCATGCCGGCCCAGCCGTCGAGATGGGTGGCGCGGACCTTGTAATCGCCGGCAAAATTCTCGCGCAGCTTTTCGGCATCGTCAGGATGCAGTTCCAGCGCAAAGAGCCGATCCTGCTCGCGCAGCAGGTGGCGGATGATGAGCGGCGAGCCGGGATAGAAGCGCAGGCCGCCCTCGGGGTTCTGCGCGCGGACCGCGTCGAGATAGGGCGCGGCCAGTTCGGCGGCGGGACCCGAAAGTCCGCCTTCGACCAACTTGCCGATGCCCTCGACCCATTCGCCGGTTCGTCCGGCTTCGTCGCCCTCGAGATCGTAGAGCCCGATGCCGGCATGGGTATCGAGCACGCGAAAGGCAGCGTCCTTGCGCTTGAGGTACTCGACGATGCGGACGAGGATGACGTGCTTGACCACATCGGCGAAATTGCCGGCGTGGAAGGCATGGCGGTAATTCATCAGTGCCGCGCCTGTGCCGTGAGAATGGTCGCGGCGAAGGCGGTGAAGATGGCGGCAAAGCTCCAGTTGAGCGCCCGTTCCACCCACTTGCTGGAGCGGAAGGCGGCGGCGAGCCGTTCGGCCAGCAGCACCGTGGCGATCCCGAGCGGGATCGAGACAAGGACGAATTCGAGGCCGAGAAAGATCAGCTTGCCCGTCGCGCCCGGATCATGGGCGTCGACGAATTGGGGCAGGAAGGTCACGAAGAACAGCACCACCTTGGGGTTGAGCAGGTTGATGCCGATGCCGGTCATGAAGCTCTGCCGCACGGTTGGCGCCTTCTTGGCGGCTTCGGCGAGGCGCAGGCCACCGCCATGGAACACGGCCTGGTAGGCCAGCCACAGCAGGTAGACGGCACCAGCGATCTTGAGCGCGAGGAACAGTGGCGGGGCGGCGATGATCAGGATCGAGACACCGAACGCCACCAGCATGGTATGGACCAGAATGCCTGCCATGGCCCCCAACATGGCCGCCAGGCCATGGGCGCGGCCATAGTTGATGGCGCGCGACATCTGCAGCGCCATGTCGGGGCCGGGCGTGATGGCGAGGACCACCGTGGCGACCGCAAAGGCAAGGATGACGGACAGATCAGGGATGACGCTGGGCATGGCTGGCACTCGTGGGACCCGGCACGACCTTTGCACCAAAAGTTGTGGCGTGAACAGGTCCGGCCCCACGCATTTGCGGGCAGGCGCCGCGGCAACGGCGCCCGCCCCCGTGCTGCGCTAGAGCTGGCTGACCTGGCGACGGAAGGCCTCGTTCAGTTTGTCCAGGGCCTGCCCGGCCGCCTTGCGGCGCGTTTCCAGCTCGACGATGCGGTCTTCCTCGCCTTCGAGCGTCTCGAGATAGCGCCGCGCCAGGGTGCTGTCGGCCGGAACGGCGGCGAGGTTGTCGCGAATGCGTTCCTGTCCATCGGCAATCGTACCCAGTTCCTGCTCCAGATCGGCAAGGATGCGCTCGGCGCTGGCGATCTCCTGCCGGCTCTGGGCCAACCTGGTCAGCACCTCGGTCGTGGCCGGGTCGTCCAGCTGGCCGATCCAGTAGAGCAGGGTATCGGCGTCGGCGTCGACCAGGGCGAAGCTCTGGATGTCGGTACGCTCCATGGTGGCCACCACCTTGGCCGTTTCGCCCGCGGCGAGTTGGGCCTCGAGCCGATAGTGGGTCGGCGTCGTTCCAGCCAGCGCGTCGGATTTGAGCACCCAGTCGCCCTGGCGCGGATGCTCGATGACCACGGTCCGTGGCGCGTCGGCGGCGCCGGATACTGTATAGGTGGTGTCGCTGCGGGTCAGGCCGGAAATGCGCAGCAGGCCATCGGCCAGTGTGGCGCGATAGACGGTCTGCTCGCCGCCATACTCGGTGGCGACCTCGACCTTGCGATCGGCGGCAAAGCTGATCATGCGGGTTTCGCCGTCGGGGACATTGGCCAGCTGGGAATCGCCGGCATAGCCTTCTTCCTGGGGCGCATAGACGGTGACGATACCAGGCGGAAGGCTGGTGCCAGTGCTGTTGTCGAGCCGCAGCGTGGCGATCGGGTGGATCTCGCCGCGCTCGGGCTGGAACAGGGAAATGCGCTCGGCCGTCAGCTCCGCATCGATATAGGGCACCGACATGGTCTGGCCGGCGGCCAGGTCGATGGGCGTGGGCAGCACATAGGTGGCCGCCGTCTCGCCCTCGGCTGCCGCCGCGACCGCCACCGGTGCCGATGGTTCCATGGGGGCCGGTGCCGCGGCCGGCGCCATCATGCGCATGGTGTCGGCCATTTCCATCGCGCCGCCGAGCATGCCGGTGGCTGCCTGTTCGGTCGCCGTCTCACGATAGACATCCGGCGCCGTCGCAACGGTGGATTGGGCATAGACCGGCACTTCGGGCCGCTGATGCCAATAGCGCTGGTAGAGGCGCTGGGTCAGGGTCACCGGCGCGCCGGATGACAGGGTGACCTCGACATCGTCCCAATCGTCGCCCGAGGCATTCTCGATGACCGCCCAGGCCTGGAGGCGCGCCTTGCCTTGTGCATCCAGGATCAGCCGATAGGCGGTTTTCCAGACCGGCGCGGAGACGACATAGTCGAGCGCGACCTCGCGCGGACCGGCCCCTTCGAGCCCGACCGTGATGGTGCGCATGCCGGCGACGCGGCTCTGGCCGCTGACGAGAGCGGCCTGCCGCAGGCTGTCGCGGATGGCAGGGTCGAGAATGTCGAGTTCGGTATCGGCGCGCAGCCTTATGGTCAGCAGCTGGCCGGCCTCTGTTATGACCGAGAGCAGCGGCGCAGGCTCCTCGCCTTCGGCGGGGGCCGCACTGGTATCAACGCCCAGCACCATGCCCTCAACCGTGCGCCCGGATGATGAAACCTTGACCGGCACGCCCTGCAGGGTGCCCAGCAGGCGGGGCAGCGCGGTCAGGTCCTCGGCGCTGAAGGGCAGGCCGCGGAAGGTTTCCTCGACCGGTGATGGCCCATCGAGCGTAATGGCGGCAACGCCACCGGCCGGATCGTAGACCAGGAGGCTCTTGAGGATATCGTCGATCTGGTCGAGCGGCACGGCAAAGCCCAGCGACGCCGCATCGTCGAGCGTGATGCTGCGCCGCACCTCGGCCAACCCGCCCGATGAGAGCGTCACCGCTTCGATGCGATAGCCTTCGCCATCCTGCGCCAGGCTAGGCCCGGTCATGAGGGCGGTGATGCTGATGCCGATCAGCAGCGGGCCAAGCTGCGGCAGCGCCGCGTTGCGGGCCCTGGCGCGGCCTCGAAGCGCGACGTGGGCGGAGTTGCGGTTATTCATGACGGGATCCCTTCCAGCTTTTGACTGCCCCATAAGACGCCGGCCGCCTTCCCAGCCTTGGGTGGCGTCAGCGAGAAATATGCGTGGGGTCCAAACTTGGCGCTAAAGCGGCAGTTCGTAGCCCCGCTTGATGGTCTCCATCGGCACGTCGGTCTTGATGCTCTGGACGCTCGGGATGCGCATCAGATAGTCGGACTGGAAGCGCCAATAGGCGTGCAGGTCCGCCG
>NZ_CAMLHM010000029.1 GCF_946479885.1 uncultured Devosia sp. | reverse complement strand
CCTCGTGTGTGAAATCGCGCTGACACGCAGTCAAACGCAGGGGCGATATAGGGGAAGAGTGCGGGAAAGGCAAGCACAAGCGCCGCCTGTGACGCGGTTGTCGATAGCCAGGACGGCAACGGACGGACCCCGAGACGGCTTTCGCCTCGTAGTGAGTAAAATATGAGACGAGAACCGTCTCGGGGTTGCCGGTTTTTGGAGCAGTGCGGAATCGCGCTAGGGGACGCTCGCCCGGTCGCGGCCGCACTTGGACCTGAGGGAGACAGCGACGCCCCCTCCCGACACCTCCCGGACACTGGTCGCTGCAGCGCCGCCGTATCCCGGAAGGTGAGTGGAGTATGCGGGAGGTTTTGGGGGCGGGGATAAGTTTGTGGCTTCTAGCGTGTGGCTCCACCCCCTCCTACCTCCCCCATGATGGGGGAGGTTCTCTCCACTCTGGGGGCGAAATCGCGTCACGACCACAGGGCCGGCACCTCCCCCTTCAAGGGGGAGGATGGGAGGGGGTGACTGGAGGGCACGATACCGCCCACTCAAAATCGTTACCCTCGGGCTCGACCCGAGGGTGTTGCACTTACCCAACGCTCCGCAAGTGAAGTGGTGGGTGGGAGCGATCAGACCACTGCGCTAAGTCATCCCGGCGGAGAACCGCAGGCAGCGCTCACGCACCCGTTAGGGAACCGCACATCCCCCCTGTGGCATTATTCCTTCATAGACCCGCGCGCGGACGCGGGGCCCAGGGTGAAAGCCCCCAAATGCGAGGGAGGATGGGCCAAAAGCTCGCCTCCCCCGCGCTTTTTGGGTGTGTGTTTCCGGCCATTGATGCACTGCCCCAGCTTGTGATCTCAGGGTCGTCGACCAAGGCCGCCAGCAGGACGTCGGCCAATAATTGCAATCTAGAGCCCGGCATCGACGTGGGCCAGCGCCTTGCCTTCTGTGCGGTGTCTCTTGCGCACCCCGCCGAGCTTTGCGTTGTGTTACTTTGAGCGATAGCGACGCCCAATCGGCTTAGTCTCTTGGAAAATTCGGCTGATGCGGTTTCTCTTTTTTCTTCCCATAAAGTAGCCGATACCAACCAGCAGAGCCCCAAAAACCACCGAGCATGCACAAAATACCACGACCGGGGTCACTTCAGGTTTGCTGCTATCCGCCAGCTTGTCGATACCGAGCCAAAGGGCCCCGGACAGCAGAAAGAGACCCAAACCCGCCAATGAACTCTCCATCCGATCAAACGAGATGATGTCCTCCAAATCGTTGCGATTCACCGCAACGACCTCCTGCTGGCGTTCTAGGTAGCTGTGGTTGATTAGCGCCCCTGCTGGCTTGTGAATATCCAGAGCCCGCTGCTGCTCGAGCTTTCGTGCTCCCTCTTGGTGATCCAACCCCCCGCCGCTCACTTTTTCGGCTCATACATTGGCGATGGGTCAGGATTTTTGGAATCTCGGTCAACAATTCCAATGTCGTCGGCGCCAATAAAATGGGTGTTGCCGCAGTTCGAACAGCAAATTCCGACGAACTCAAATCGCCCCCCGCCCAGAGGAGCCATACCTGCGGGCACTTGCAGTATGTGAGTCAGAACCGTCCACTGACGGGTTCCACAAAGGGGACATTTGCCTATCAGCGCAGTTCGATCTGCAAACCAGTTCGCAACCCGCTGCTTATCATCTTCACTCAGCAAACCGGTTTGATCCGGCATCGACTTTCTCCTTTTCCGAGGAGACCCCTAGCCGTTTGATCGTCTCAAGGCCAGGCTCCGTAGATCACGTTGGAACAGGCGGGTTGAGCCAGGTCACCCCCTAGTGCAGCCTCACATCCGTAACCCCATCGAGCGCCTTGATCCCACCCGCCACCTCCGCGGTAATCCGATACGCCCCCGGCAGCTCGATCTCGTATTCCCTTGCCCCGCCATCGCGGATGACGACGAAGTTGACCTTGCCCTCGCCGCCCCGCTTGAGCTGGGCGTTGATGGAGCTGAGGGCCTTGGCGTCGGCGGCGAAGACGGTCAGGCGCCGTTCGATCGTGTCCTCAATGCCGTCGATGCGCTGGGCAGACAGCAGCCGCAGGCTGACGCCCTCGGCGCGCTCGTCGGCGCCCACTTGCAGGATCACCGATTTGCCCGGCTGCAGGATGGCGCCGAATTCGTTGATCTGCTCGGAAAAGGCGATGATCTCGAAGCTGCCGCTCTGGTCGGAAAGCGTCAGGATCATCATCGGCGTGCCCTTGCGGGTCCGGCGGTCCTGCCTGGCGCTGATCGTGCCGGCCAGCCGCCCGGCCGAGGCGCCGTCCTTGACCGCACGCTCGAAATCGCCCCAGCGCTGCACGCGCAGCTTTTCGAACAGGTCCGAATAGGCATCGAGCGGATGGGCCGACAGGTGAAAGCCGATGGCGCTGAGCTCGCGGTCGGCCCGCTCCGTGGTGCTCCAGGCCGGCACACCGGCCGGCAGACGCACCGGCTCGGGCTCGCCGATGTCGAACATGTTCCATTGGCCTTCATTGCGCTCTGACGTGAGCGACTGGGCCATGCCCATGACCGCCTCGATGGCGGCGAAGGCGACTTCGCGGCGCGGCACCATGTCGTCGAAGGCGCCGGCATTGACCAGCGTCTCGAGCGTGCGCTTGGAAAGGATGCGCGGATCGACCCGGCGGGCGAAATCACCCAGATCCTTGAACGGCTTATCGCCACGCGCTTCCACGATATGCTCGGCGACCTGCCGGCCCACGCCCTTGACGGCGCAGAGGCCATAGAGAATGCGCTTGTCCTTGACCGAGAACACCACCTGGGACTTGTTCACGCAGGGCGCGACCAGCTCGATCCGGTGGCGCTTGGCCTCGCTGCGGAATTCGGCCAGCTTGTCGGTATTGCCCATATCCAGCGTCATCGACGCGGCGAGGAATTCGTGGGGGTGATGCGCCTTGAGCCAGGCCGTCTGGTAGCTCACCAGTGCATAGGTCGCGGCATGGCTCTTGTTGAAGCCGTAATTGGCGAACTTGGCCAACAGGTCGAAGATCGTGTCGGCCAGGCTTTGCTTGAGGCCATATTTGACCGCGCCCTCGCGGAAACGCTCGCGCTGCGCGTCCATCTCGGACTTGATCTTCTTGCCCATGGCACGCCGCAGCATATCGGCTTCGCCCAGCGAATAGCCCGACAGCAGCTGGGCGATCTGCATCACCTGCTCCTGGTAGACGATGATGCCATAGGTCTCGTCGAGCACCTTGGAGAGATCGGGATGAGGATATTCCACCTCTTCGCGGCCATGCTTGCGGTCGTTGAACAGCGGAATATTGTCCATCGGACCGGGCCGATAGAGCGCCACCAGCGCGATGATGTCCTCGAAGCGGTCCGGCTTCATGTCCACCAGCGCGCGCCGCATCCCGGCGCCTTCCACCTGGAACACGCCGAACGTGTCGCCCTTGGCATAGAGATCGTAGGTCGGCTTGTCATCGATCGGGATATCCTCGATGCGGAGGTTCCCGCCATCGAGGTTCACCATTTCGACTGCGTATTGCACGGTCGTCAGCGTCTTGAGGCCGAGGAAGTCGAACTTGACCAGGCCTGCCGCCTCGCTCCACTTCATGTTGTATTGGCAGACCGGCATATCCGAGCGCGGATCGCGGTAGAGCGGCGCCAGATCCTGCAGCGGCCGGTCACCGATGATGATACCAGCGGCATGGGTCGAGGCGTGGCGGAACAGGCCTTCGAGATTGCGGGCGATGGCGACGAGATCGGCGACCGTCTCGTCCTCCTCCGTCATCTGCTTGAACTGCGGCACCTCGTTCATGGTTCGCTCGATGGACCATGGATCGGCCGGATTGGCCGGCACGAGCTTGCAGATGCGGTCGACCTGGCCATAGGGCATCTGCAGCACGCGGCCGACGTCGCGCAAAACGGCGCGCGCCTGCAGCGTTCCGAAGGTGATGATTTGCGCCACCTGCTGTGTACCGTACTTCTGCTGCACGTAGCGGATCACCTCTTCGCGGCGATCCTGGCAGAAGTCGATATCGAAGTCGGGCATCGAGACGCGTTCCGGATTGAGGAAGCGCTCGAACAGCAGGTTGTAGGCGAGGGGATCAAGGTCGGTGATGGTGGTGGCATAGGCCACCAGCGAGCCGGCGCCTGAACCGCGGCCCGGTCCAACCGGAATGCCCTGTGATTTGGACCAGCGGATGAAATCGGCCACGATGAGGAAGTAGCCGGGGAACTTCATCGAGGCGATGATATCGAGCTCGAATTCCAGCCGTTCCCAATAATCCTGTTCGGTCTTGCCCGGCGCCGTGCCTACCGTGGCGAGGCGCTCGCGCAGCCCCTCCTCCGCCATGGCGCGCAAGGCGGCGGCCTCGGCGGCGACGGCATCGGCTTCGCTGAGATCAGGCGCCGCGGCGAATTTGGGCAGGATGGGATTACGCGTACGCGGCCGATAGGACACGCGACGGGCAATTTCCACCGTCGAGTCGAGGGCCTCGGGCAGGTCCGAGAACAGCTCGGCCATCTCGGCCCGGGTCTTGAAGTAATACTGGTCGTTGAGCTTACGCCGCTCGGTCTGGGCCAGCACGGTGCCGCCGGCAATGGCCAGCAGCGCATCATGCGCCTCGAACTCCTTGACCGATTTGAAGAACGGCTCGTTGGTGGCCACCAGCGGCACGCCCTTGCGATAGGCATAGTCGATCAACCGCGGCTCGACGGCCGCTTCCTGCACCCGGCCATGCCGTTGCAGCTCAATATAGAAACGGTCGCCGAACAGCTCGGCCAGGCGATCGAGCCGCCTGATGGCATTGGCATCCTGCCCCTGGGCAAAGGCCATATCGATGGCGCCTTCGGGCCCACCGCTGAGGCAGATGAGCCCTTCGAGCCGCTCGCGGCTCAACCAATCAAGCTTGGCCCGCGCCGCGCCCGAGCCGTCGCCCTCGAGATAGGATTGCGACACCAGTCGCGACAGATTGGCGAAGCCCGACTCGGTTTGCGCCAGGAGTACGACGCTGGATTTGCCGGCCCAGGCGACATGGCCGCGCTCGCTGATCCGCTCCTCGGCGGCCGCGAAATCGATGGCGAGTTCCACCCCGACCAGCGGTTGAAGGCCTTTCTTGCTGGCCTTCTCGGAAAATTCCAGTGCCCCGAACAGATTGCCGGTATCGGCAATGCCCAAAGCCGGCTGGTTATCCGCGGCGGCAAGTTTCAGGATTGTCTCGAGCTGGAGAGCACCCTCCAGCAGAGAATAGGCAGAATGGACGTGAAGATGGATAAAGCCGGGACCGCTCATGGATAACCTTTAGCACTGGCGCCTGACGATCCCCACATCACCGTGGACGCAATCCACAACGGGATCGTCACACGAGTCGGGTCAGCACATCCATCCAGGTGAGCGAGCCGATGGTGAAGGCCCCAAGCGTGACGAAGGCGGCGAAGTCCTTGATGAAAGTGAGCATCTGCATCTCCCGTGTTGCTATAATGTTCTTATAAGTTCGTTGTTTGTTCTTGTCGAGCGTGGAGAACGGGAACAGCGGGGATTGGACGGAACTGGTTAGCGAAGTGTTAGGACATGTTGCCAGCCGGTTACCGCGCATGGTCTCTTGCCGACGCACCGCAGACTCGCCGATCATCCCCGCATGACCCCCACGCCCCAACTCAGCCTCGGCCTACTGCTCACGGCGTCGGCCGGCTTTGCCGACGTCATCGGCTTCATTGAGCTGGGCGGGCATTTCACCTCCTTCATGAGCGGCAACACCACCCAGCTCGGGGACGCTCTTGCCGGAGGAACCTGGCCCGTGGTCCTGCTGGCCGCGTCACTGGTCGCGCTGTTCTTTCTTGGCAGCGTGTTCGGCTCGCTTTTCGCGCTTCTGGCCGGACCGCGCTGGGGGTCGAGTGCCGTGACGGGGCTGGTCGTGATCAGCTTTGCCGCCACGCTGGCCTTCGCCCTTGCTGGTTTTCCGCCTAGCCAGTTCATGCTGGTCCTTGCTGCAGGCGCCGGCGCGCAGAATGCCATCCTGCCCTCCACCGGTTCGGTGCGGCTGGGCACCACCTTCGTCACCGGCACCCTGTTTGCCGCCGGCCAGGATCTGGCGCGGGCCCTGCGCGGTCTGGCTCCGCCCTGGCGCTGGGCCCAGCATATGCTGGTCTGGGCGTCGCTGCTGGTTGGTGGCTTGCTGGGCGGGTGGGGTTATGGCCTGGCCGGGGTCAATGCGCTGCTGCTGCCCACCGCGGTCTATGTCGCCTTCTTCGCCGCCTTCCTGCTGCGACGACCCGCGACGGTGATTCCAAGCTAACCCCCTGCCCGTAATCAATACGATCGGCCTTGATTGCGGGTGCGAAGTCAGGTCTACTAGATTGAGGTACGTACCTCACATCAGATGGGGACCGACTGGCGGGAGGGCAAGTGACACATTTCCAGATCGATCCGAAGTTCACCATCGCAGACGAGCAATCCCTGCGTGGCTTGTTCCAGGCGACGCACGCCCTCGCCATCCAGAAGTTCCAGACATCGCTCGGCGAGCATGCCCAGGCTTTCATCCGGCGTTCGCCGTTTCTCTGTCTTGGCACACAAAATCTCGACGGCAAGGCCGATGTCAGCCCGCGAGGCGACCCACCCGGCTTCGTCAGGATCCTTGATGCCCGTACCCTGGCGATCCCCGACCGACCGGGCAACAACAGGCTCGACAGCCTCTCCAACATCCTCGCCAATCCCAGCGTGGGCCTGCTGTTCATCGTTCCGGGCTTTGACGACACCCTGCGGGTGAACGGCGAGGCCAGCCTGACGACGGACCCCGAACTCCTCGAAAGCATGCGGGTCAACGACCGCGTACCCACTGTCGCCATCATCGTCCGGGTCGGCGAAGTGTTCATGCATTGCGCCAAGGCGTTCCGGCGGTCCCACCTGTGGGACCCCGATCACTTCCAGGATCGCACCGAAATGCCCTCGCTCATCAAGATCATCCTGGACGAAACGTCGGTCGCGCCCGCCGAGGACGAAATGCGCAAGATCGATGCCGACCTGGAGGATGCGTACAAGCGGACGCTGTATTAGGGTCGCGGGGGACGAAGGAGGGCCGGAGGAGCCTGGTGCAGACCGGCGGCCCCTCACCGTAGACTTGATGGCGCGATAGTCACTGCGCATCGGCGCTGAGCAGGGAGCGCACCAATGCCGCCTGATTGCGTACGCCGGTCTTGTCAAAAATGCGCTGGAGTTGTGTGCGCAGCGTATTGATGCTGACGGAAAGACGTTCGGCCGCGTCGGCGAGATCGTGGCCATCAACGATCAAGCGGGCAAGCCTGACTTGCGCCGGAGAGAGGCGATAAATCTCCTGCGCCCTCTCAATCCTTTGCTCTACCGCCTCGGCATCCTCGAACGATACCAACACCTTTCCGTCCTCCAGCAAAACCCAGCAATGGAGGGGGACCCCGTTCATGTTTTCGCCGAGCGCCACCGCCCAGGTCTGTTTCGGCGCGACTGCCAGCGGTCTCTGGCTTTGTAGCTCCTGGAATGCCAAGCGTACGGCGTCACGCAGCGTTGCATCGCGCCCGCTATGCCGAGCTTTCAGCCGGCCAGCGGCGACCATGAGGCCCTCATGGCCCCGTATCCGCTCCCGTGCCAGGTGGTTCGTCCATAGGATTCGCGCTTCCCCATCGACCTCGATCAGTGGACAATTCGCCTGCTGGATGGTGCTCTCCATCATCACAAGGCAGGCAATCTTCCAGACACCGTCGACCCGGTGCATGATTTTGAGCAGGCGCTTCAAATCATCACCAGTATCGGTACCTATCTGATCGTAAGTGACCCAGGCCATGTCGGCGGCAACGACAACGTTGACGTTCTCCCAACTAACGCGTTCTTCGAAGGACTGCCTTTCCGGGAAGCGTTCCACGATCTTCTTCAGTCGTGTGGCGACCGCATCCCAGCCTTGGTCCACCCGGATACCCAGTGAAGCAAAGGCTTCCATCCGCCTGGTCTGCGGTGACTGCACCCAGTGGCTCGCCATGGCCTCGAAGTCGCGCTGCAGCCAAGCCTCGGTCTCGCCCCGGATCGCCGCCAGGATCGCGGCCTTGTCGGCTTCGCTTTCGTTCATCCTTCGATCTCCCGTAGCGCCGGGCCTCAGCGTAACACGGCCGACCCATGGTGGCATAAGGCCGGCTTAGATCAGGCTTGTGCCGAGGAATAGGAATACGCCGGCCATCATCGCGATCGCCCCCAGCAGCCCCGGGCGCAAAGGCAGCAAGGCGATCTGCGTGGCGTAGTAACGGTCCTCGGCTCGGGCGTTCATCTGCGCGGATCGAAGCTGGGCGTGACCGTGGATTACGGCAAGACTATTGATATCCATGACATCCTCCGGGCCTGAGCTCCCATCACACAGTGGCACGGAGAGGCCCCCTTGCCTGTCATGCGCGCGGACGACAGCGAACGGGCCAGTTGGGGGATGAAGACGACGACGCCCTTGAGGATGGCGCGACGGCGCGGCGTGGCGCGCAAGGCACCATTCGCCTCGACACAGCCTCGCAGCTTGCGGAGTAGCTATCGGCGCCGATGTTCGGCAGGTGGCGCTGGCACCTCAAAGCAAAAAGGCCCGGATCGCTCCGGGCCTTCGCATCAGTTCTTGTCGGCGTCGCCTTGGGCTTCCTCGCCTTGGGCTTGGCCGGGCGCGGCGGCACCGAAACGAGCTCGAGCTTGAGCTCCCTGTCTTCGCCGACGACGGCCACGGTGACCAACCTAGATGTTCTGGCCGCCCGAGACTTCGATGCGCTGGGCGGTGACCCAGTTGTTATCCGGGCTCAGGAGGCTCGCAACCGCCGGACCGACATCGTCCGGCAGACCGACCCGCCCCAAGGCGATGATACCGGCGAAGGCTTCGTTGTAGGCGGGGGTATCGCGAACGGCGCCACCCAGGAAGTCTGTTGCGATCGCGCCCGGAGCAATCGTGTTGGCGGTGATACCGCGCGCACCAAGCTCCTTGGCCAGGTAGAGCGACAGAATTTCCACGGCGCCCTTGGCCGCTGAATATGCCGAGAAACCAGGATAGCTGACGCGGGTCAGGCCGGTGGAGAAATTGACGATCTTGCCCCCGTCCGCAAGCAGCGGCAACAAAGCCTGCGTGAGGAAGAATACGCCCTTCACGTGGACGTTGAACAACTGGTCGAACTGGGCCTCGCTGGTGTCTGCAAAGGCGGCCATTTCGCCGTGACCGGCATTGTTGACCAAGTGGTCGAAGGATTGGCGCTGCCAGGTTGCATGCAGAAGCGTCCTGACCTGCTCCACGAAAGCCGGAAAGCCTGTCGTAGAACTGGTGTCCAGTTGAAGCGCGGCAGCCTTGCGACCCATGGCCTCGATTTCAGCCACGACGGCCTTGGCGTTATCCGCACCCTGACGATAGGTCAGGATGACGTCGCCGCCGCGGCGGGCGATGCCGAGCGCTGCATTGCGGCCGAGGCCGCGGCTGCCGCCGGTAACGAGGGAAATGGTGGTCATATGCGAGGTCCTTGCTGAAGATGTCGATGAGCAAGGTGCCCGTTTCAGCGCAGCGCATGTTGCCTGATACTCGCCGCTTTTTGCCTATTCGTCCAAGTCGGCTTGCGGACAAATACGGCGACCCGTAGGGTGCAGCATGACCAACGCCCTCCTCGCAGACGCCCTGCGGTTTGCCGAGATTCACGCCGATTCCACCGGCATTGCGCAGACCCAAATACCCGGCCTTTCCGTGGTTCGCGAAACCATGCCGACTGCGCTGCAGTTTGCGATCAACCGGCCCTTGGTGGCGCTCGTGCTGCAAGGCAGCAAACGCGTATCGCAAGGAGCGATGACCTTCGATTTCAGCGCCGGAGAGTCCCTGCTGATTTCTGCGGACGTTCCAACCACCAGCCAGATCACACGGGCAAACCGCGCAGAACCGTACGTCTCGGTTGTCCTTGAGCTGGACATCGCGATCATCACCGACCTGGTCAGCGAAATGGGTACCAGCCCATATGCGGCAGCGACCCCGGTTCGCGTCGATCCGACCGATTGCGAGGTCAATGACGCAGCCCTGCGCCTGTTGCGGTTGCTGCATCGGCCAGAAGCTGTCCCCGTGCTGCAGGCACAATTGCTGCGGGAGCTGCATTTCTGGCTGGTGTCCGGCAGGCATGGCGGTGCCATAAGGGCATTGGGCGTTCCGGATAGCCACGCTGGGCGGGTCAGCCAGGTGGTGAACCTGATGCGCGCCGATTTTGCCAGCACGTTACGCGTCGAGTATCTGGCCGACATGGCCGGGATGAGCGTATCCTCATTCCATGCACACTTTCGGGCGATCACCTCGCTCAGCCCGCTGCAATTTCAGAAGCAACTGAGGTTGATCGAAGCCCGGAGGCTGATGGTTTCCGAAGGGGTGCCGGTCGCCAGCGCCTCCTTTGCGGTCGGATACGAAAGTGTACCCCAATTTACCCGAGAGTACGGTCGCTTCTTCGGCCAGACACCCGCGCGTGATGTGCGGCAAACTCGGCTGAAGGCATAGCTACCACTGCCCGCTTGGAAGCTGGCCTTTGGGGCAACGGCCAGCGGCTGCGCCAAAATGGGGCCGGAAGCCTCCGCCATATACAAAAAGGCCCGGATCGCTCCGGGCCTTTGCATCAGTTCTTATCGGCCGTCGCCTTGGGCTTCTTTGGCTTGGGCAAGGCCTTGGGCTTGGCCGGGCGCGGCGGCACCGCGATCAGCTCCAGCTTGGCCTCGTTGCCTTCGCCGACGACAGCCACGGTGACCGTGCCGCCATTGACCAGCTCGCCGAACAGCACCTGATCGGCCAGCGGCTTCTTGATATATTCCTGGATCACACGACCCAGCGGGCGGGCGCCCATGCGTTCGTCATAGCCGCGCTCCGCCAACCAGTCGGCGGCTTCGGGCAGCAGGTTGATCGTGACGCCGCGCTCGGCCAACTGGCCTTCGAGCTGCAGCACGAACTTTTCGACGACGCGGCGCACGACTTCGCGCGGCAGCGGCGCAAACGAGATGATCGCATCGAGCCGGTTGCGGAATTCCGGCGTGAACAGGCGGTTGATCGCCTCCTCATCATCGCCCTGCTCGCGCTTGCGGCCGAAGCCGATCGGCGACTTCTGCAGGTCCATGGCGCCAACGTTCGACGTCATGATCAGGATGACATTGCGGAAATCCACCGACTTGCCGTTGTGATCGGTCAGCTTGCCGTGATCCATCACCTGCAACAGGATGTTGTAGAGATCGGGATGCGCCTTCTCGATTTCGTCGAGCAGCACCACGCAATGCGGATGCTGGTCCACGCCATCGGTGAGCAGACCGCCCTGGTCGAAGCCGACATAGCCCGGCGGGGCACCGATCAGGCGGCTGACCGTGTGGCGCTCCATATATTCGGACATGTCGAAGCGCAAAAGCTCCACGCCGAGCGTATCGGCGAGTTGCTTGGCCACTTCGGTCTTGCCGACGCCGGTCGGGCCGGTGAACAGGTATGAGCCGATCGGCTTTTCCGGTTCGCGCAGGCCGGCACGCGCCAGCTTGATTGCCGAAGTCAGTGCGGTGATCGCCACATCCTGGCCGAACACCACGGTCTTCAGGCTCTGCTCGAGACCGCTCAGCAGCTCGGCATCGGACTTGGAGACCGACTTTGGCGGGATGCGGGCGATCGTGGCGATCGTCGCCTCGATATCCTCGACATCGATGATCTTCTTGCGCTTGTCCTCGGTCACCAGCATCTGGCTGGCGCCGGTTTCGTCGAGCACGTCGATCGCCTTGTCGGGCAGCTTGCGGTCATTGATATACCGCGCGCTCAGCTCCACCGCCGCCTTGAGGGCATCGTCGGTGAACTTGATCTTGTGGAACTCTTCGTAATAGGGGCGCAGACCCTTGATGATCTCGATGGCATCGGGGATTGACGGCTCGTTGACGTCGATCTTCTGGAAACGACGGACCAGGGCCCGGTCCTTCTCGAAGAACTGGCGATATTCCTTATAGGTCGTCGAGCCGATGCAACGGATCGCGCCGGAAGCCAGAGCCGGCTTCAGCAGATTCGAGGCGTCGAGCGCACCGCCGGAGGTGGCGCCGGCGCCGATCATGGTGTGGATTTCGTCGATGAACAGCACCGAATTCGGCAGCTTTTCGAGCTCCTTCATCACCGCCTTGAGGCGTTCCTCGAAATCGCCGCGATAGCGGGTGCCGGCCAGGAGCGAACCCATGTCCAGCGCATAGATGACCGCTTCCCTGAGCACTTCGGGCACGTCGCCCTCGACGATCTTGCGCGCCAGGCCCTCGGCAATCGCCGTCTTCCCGACGCCGGCATCGCCGACATAGATCGGATTGTTCTTGGACCGGCGGCACAGCACCTGGATGGTGCGGCGCAGTTCGGCATCGCGGCCGATCAGCGGGTCGATCTTGCCGGCGCGCGCCTTCTCGTTGAGGTTGACGCAGAAATCGGCCAGGGCCGAGCTCTTCTTGGCCTCGGCACCGCCTTCGCCATGGTTCTCGCCGTCTTCGGCACCACGCACCTTGCGCTCCTCGCTGGGACCGGACTTGGTGATCCCGTGGCTGATGAAATTGACCGCGTCCAGCCGGCTCATGTCCTGCTGTTCGAGGAAGTAAGCGGCATGGCTTTCGCGCTCGGCAAAGATGGCGACGAGCACGTTGGCGCCGGTCACTTCTTCGCGGCCCGATGACTGGACGTGGATGACGGCGCGCTGGATGACGCGCTGGAAGGCAGCGGTCGGCCGCGCATCCTGGCCCGAGGCCACGATCAGGCTGTCCAGCTCTTCATTGATGAAATCTTCGAGGTCGCTCTTGAGCGCGTCGATATCGACATCGCAGCCGGTGAGCACGGCGATCGTCTCGCGGTCGTCGGTCAGGGCCAGCAGCAGGTGCTCGAGCGTAGCGAACTCGTGGTTGCGCTCACGCGCCAGGTTCATCGCCTGATGCAGAGCCTTTTCAAGTCCGCGGGAAAATGAGGGCATATGATGTTCCTATTGCTTTTCCATCACGCATTGCAGCGGATGCTGGTTCTTGCGTGCCGTATCCATGACGCGGGTCACCTTGGTTTCGGCGACTTCGTATGGATATACGCCGCACTCACCCACCCCCTTCTGGTGTACGTGCAGCATGATCTGCATGGCGTCTTCACGCGATTTGTTGAAGACATCCTGCAAGACCAGAACGACGAATTCCATCGGCGTGTAGTCGTCGTTGAGGAGCAGCACCCGATAGAGATTCGGGCGCTTGGTCTTGGGACGGGTCTTGGTGATCGTCCCGGTTTCGGTGCCGCCTTTACCGTCCCCACCCTTGCCCGGATCGTCCTCCTTTGGCCCCGCATAGGCGGGCACAGGCACCAGTCGCAGGGCGGCTGGGGCCTCATCGGTCAAAGCGAGGAGGTCATTGGCATACATGGGAGACATCTGTCGTAGAGGAAAACGAAGCAGCATGGTGAGGACCATTATGTAGGCAAAAGATCGCCCGTGTTAAGGGGCAAGATGTCCCGAATTCGTGATGGCTGTCATTGATGGCCGCGGTGCAGGGCGTCGCCCCTCACTCATCCGTGACCATCCTTCCACACCCTCGCCAAATTCGCTCGCATTTTACGGAATGGTAACGGCGCTGACCTATCCTCATGGGGATAGTGGATCATTCGGACGCGTGGGGCTCACCCGGATCATCCAGCCAGTTGTGTTGCGTACGGGCGCAGAAGTGCCCGAGAGTAAAGTTGGAGTACCGGGTGGCTTCCCAGGCGAAAACCCCATGGCGCGTCGTGTTTATTCGCGCCTTTGCCGCAGTTCTAGTCGCCCTCGCGGTCAGCGCCCATACGGCGGCGCCTGCTCAGGCCATCGAAAATCTCCGCAGATATGCCGGCATCGTGGTCGACGCCAAGTCGGGCCAGGTGCTCTATGAGGAAGCTGCCGACAGCAAGCGCTACCCCGCTTCGGTCGCCAAGGTGATGACGCTCTATGTGCTGTTTCAGGAGCTGAACGCCGGCAATCTCAAGCTTTCGACCAAGATGACCGTGTCGCGCCACGCGGCCGCCGCCGTGCCGACCAAGCTCGGCCTGCGCGCCGGCGCCGAGATCACCGTGGAAGACGCCATCAAGTCGCTGGTGACCCTGTCGGCCAATGACATGGCCCGCGTCATCGCCGAGCACATTTCCGGCTCTGAAGAGAAATTCGCCGAGCGCATGACGGCCACGGCCCGCGCCCTGGGCATGCGCAACACCACCTACCGCAATGCCTCGGGCCTGCCCGATGGCGGCCAGGTCACCACCGTGCGCGACCAGGCCATCCTGGGCATCGCCATCTACCAGCACTTCCCCAGCTATTACGAATTCTTCCAGACCCGCAGCTTCAGCTACGGCCGCAACACCTATGGCAACCACAACCGCGTGCTGGGCTATATGGGCGCCGTGGACGGCATCAAGACCGGCTACATCAATGCCGCCGGCTCGAACCTGCTGACCGCCGCGCGCAAGGACGGCCGCCACATCGTCGTCGTCGCTTTCGGCTTCAATTCGGCCGGCGCCCGCGACCAAAAGGTGCGCGAGCTGGTCGCCGCTTACCTGCCGGAGAGCCGCCGTGGCGACTATCTGCAAACGGCCATGATCCCGGTGCCGGGTCGCCAGGGCGGTGGTAACGTGCAGGTTGCGGTTGCCCAGCCCAGTCAGCCCGTCTTCGTCATGCCCATGCCCCTGCCCGGCTTCCGCCTGGCGCAACTCGTGGCCGCCAATGGCGCCCAGCCGCAGGCGGCCGCCCTCCAGCCCATGCCAGATGTGGTCGTGGCTAGCGCCGCCCCGCTGCCGGCGCCCATGCCTGCCGATCTCGGCCTGCAGCCGGCCGTGCAGGCCGCCAACATCCTTGCCGCGCCCTCGCAGGCCCCGCAGCCCGCCTACCCCAGCCAGGACATCATCGGCGCCTGGCTCTCGGAGAGCTACAACCTGGGCGCGCCGCCCTCCGCCCTTGGCCAGACTGCACCCTCCGCGCCGCTCGGCTTCCAGCCGCCGCCGGCCAATGTCGGCAACCAGGGCGGTCAGGGCGGCCAGCCGGTCGATCTGATGACCTCGGGCGCCGTTGCCACGGCAGATACCGGCGTGACCCCGGGCGGCTGGATCGTGCAGATCGGCGCCGGCCCGTCGGAAGACAGCGCCCGCGGCATGCTGGCCGATGCCGCCGGCAAGGTCGGCACGCTGGGCGACTTCCGCTCCTATGTCGAGCGCTTCGAAAAGAACGGCCAGGTCTTCTTCCGCGCCCGCTTCGTCGGCTTTGGCGGACGCGACGATGCCACGGCCATGTGCAACCAGCTCAAGCAGCAGGATATGAGCTGCCTGGCCATGCAGAGCTAGGAACTAGCGACAGATAATGAGCCGACGCCACGAGCGCCGGCCACCCCGGGGAAGCAAATTGGTGCCTGTGTTTGGAGTAGCCCAATGAGCGAAAATACTGCCCTTATCGAGTTGGCCAACTTCGTCGGCCGCTCCAGCCTCGCTTCCGAGGACATGGCCGTGCGCAACCGCGCATTGGCGGGCATCACCCAGCGCCTGCTGCCGCGGAAGCGCAGCGTCGGCGACCTGCTGGGCGTGGTGCTGGCCCTCTCTGCCCGCACGCGCCGTATGGTGCAGGACCCGGTGACCATCGATATCGACGTGTTTGCGCCCGGCGGCGCCCGGGCGGTCGATCTGATCTTCGGCGACCGGGACGCCTAGGACTCGGTCTGCATCATGTGAATGAACCGCCGGGTGGAGTCCTCGGGATCGGGCGCCGCCAGGGCCTGACGCGCCGCCGCTATCTCGGCGGTGGGCAGATGCAAGGCCGCCACCAGGCTCCGATATTCCTGTCGGGCACTCATATGCGACATGGACGGCAGCCCGCCCAAGAGATCATCGTCCAGCGGGTCGAACACCGTCATCCCCGTGGGGAATAGCGAGCGAAAGATCACCCGCTCGGCAATGCCATCGGCGACCCGGCACCCCAGCCGCAGCGCGATCCGCTCCAGCATCGTCTGCACCTGCCGCATATTGCGCGACGACAGCATGGAGATGCGGTTGCGCACCAGCACCCAGTCGATGGTCTTGCCGTCGATGGCCAGCCGCTCGGATCGGGCGCGCTGCACCAGCCGCGCATAGTGGCTCATTTCCGTCGGCTCGCCCGTCACCGGGTCGAACCGCGCCATGACATTGAGGTCGATCAGGCTGTCATTGACCGGGGTCACCAGCGTATCAGCCAGCGAATGCGCCAGCCGGGTCAGGTTGGTGTCGAAGCCGGGCGTGTCGATGACCAGGAAGTCGGCATCGTGCTCGACCTCGGAGATTGCCTGCCGGAACAGGTCGAACTCGGCGCGGTGGTTTTCGCGAATGGAATCGCCGCGCGACAGCGGCAGGTGAAAATGGGTGGTATGGGGAATGCGCAGGCCTCGGCTGCGCGCCCATTCGCGGCGGTTGCGGACATAATGGGTCAGCGTCTGCTGGCGGCTGTCCACGTCGATGGACGCCACCTTGAAGCCTTCGTAGAGCAGATGAATGGCCAGATGGAAGGCTGTGGTCGATTTGCCCGACCCGCCCTTCTCATTGCCGACCGCGATGACATGCACGCCCCGCCGAGCCATCGCCCCACCTGTTTGCTGCTTGGCCAGAGTCTCGTGATTGGGAGGCCCACTGGCAAGTGCCGCTAGGTGAATCTTTCGTTAAAGGCTTAATGCACGGAGGCGATTCAAGCCGAAAGTCGCACCGGCTCGCTGGCCTGGCCACGCAATGGCAGGTTCAGCGCCGCCACCAGATTGCGATATTCCTGCCGGGCGCTGACATGGGACACAGAGGAGGATTCTCCGCTGCCGTCCTCGTCCAGCGGGTCGAACACGGTCGTGCCGCTGGCAAAGAGCGAGCGGAAGATCACGCGCTCGGCAATGCCGTCGGCCATGCGGCAGCCGAAGCGGGCGGCGATGCCCTCGAGGGTGGCATGGACCTGTTTGGCATTGCGCGACGCCAGCATGGAAATGCGGTTGCGCACCAGTACCCAGTCGATCGTCTCGCCGCCCACCGCCATGCGCTCGGACCGGGCGCGCTGGACCAGCCGGGCATAATGGCTGGTTTCGACCGGCAGGCCGGTTTCCGGGTCGACTCGCGCCAGCACATTGATGTCGATCAGGCTGTCATTGACCGGCGTCACCAGCGTATCGGCCATGGAATGGGCCAGGCGCGTCAGGTTGGTATCGAAGCCGGGCGTATCGATAACCAGGAAATCGACCTTGTCCTCGACCTCGCCCACGGCGCGGCGGAACACGTCGAACTCGGCCTTCTGGTTTTCCTTGATAGAATCGCCCCAGGCCGACGGCAGATGGAAATGCAGCGGGTTGGGCAGGCTGCGCCCGGTATCGCGCGTATGGGCACGGCGGTTGCGCACATAATGCGTCAGCGTCTGCTGGCGACCATCGACATCGATCGTCGCTACGCGGTGCCCGGCATAGAGCAGGTAGATTGCCAGATGGAAGGCCGTGGTCGATTTGCCCGACCCGCCCTTTTCATTGCCCACCACAATGACATGCGCACCATCACGCGCCATCGCCGCCCCCCAAATCAGTGCTTGCACCACTGGGTGCTAACAAGGGCCGCTATGGTTAACAGGGCATTAACACCGGGCTTGCGTCAGGACTTCAGCAGCCGGTCCCTGGCGGCGTTGATCTTGGCGGCCAGGTAGCTCGAACCGCCGTGATCGGGGTGCACACCTTTCATCAGTTCGTGGTGCGCCGCCCGGATTTCCGCGTCGCTGGCGCCCGGCTGCAAGCCGAGTATGGCGTAGGCCTCGGCATCCGATCCATCAGGCGGGGCCGCTTCGTCGGACGCCGCTCCGGCCGCCGTCTCGGCGAAATATTCGCGCCAGCCGCTCCTGTTCGCATCAAGCCAGCTTTCGAGCAGGCTCACACTGTCGGCATCGCCCTCGATCTCGGCGATCAGCAGCCGGGTATCCATTTCACCCAGATCCATAAGGTCGGCACCGGCAAATTGCCCAGCCAGCACCTGCCCCGCCACCGTCCCGGTATCGTGATCGAGCTCCATGGCAAAATACCGGCTCTTGATCCGCGATACATTGCCCTGCTGCGCCGTCCCGATGGTGTCAAACGAGAACGGCCCCAGCCGGCCCGTGCGCAGGATCGAGACTGCGGCGGCCCCGACAAACAGCGCAATGTCAAAGCGCCGGACCAGCACCAGCAAGCCGGCAACCAGCGCGGCAGCGCCGCCCACGATCCAGCGCAGGCTGCGCCGAAGTTGGCTTGGATTTATGCGCCGTATGTACTGGTAGGCCGCCAGGGCAGCCAGCACGGCCACGCTGCCAAGAAAGAGATAGGTCATCGGGGCAATTGCGCCAGCAGTGCCTGCGCCGGTCCGCTGTCCTGCAGCTTGAGCAGGTCGCGTCCACCACTGGCATAGGCGGCCACCGCCTTGAGCAGCGCCGCCAGTTCCTGTGGAGCCGCGGCATCGAACCGGGCATAGGCGCCCTTGGTCAATCGCGCGAATTCCCGAAACGCGGCTTCCACATGGCGGTCCCGCCCTTCCTGGAACACGAAGATCGGGCAGTTCAGCAGCCCCAATTGCCCGGCCTTCTCGGCCAGCTCGTCGACATTCTCCTCGATGGCATCGCCCACATAGACCACAGCATTGATCCGCCGTTTGGCGTGCTCGGCCCGCGCATGGGCGAACACCTTGCCGATCTGCGTATTGCCGCCGCGACAGTCGATGCCGGTCATCAACCGCGCCAGCGCGCCGGCATCCAGCACCCACTTCGAAGCGCGGCACTCACCCAGCCCGCGGAAATAGAGCAGCTGCACCTGAAGGGCACTGTCCTTGGGAATCGCATTGAACATTTCAGCCTGCAGCGAACAGGCCAGGTCCCAGGTAGGCTGCCGGCTCATCGTGGCGTCGAGCGCGAACAGCAACCGCCCGTCCTGCGCCGCGTTGGGCCGCGCCATCGCGCCGACCTTCCTGACGAAGGCCGCAACATCGCCGCTGACCTTGCCTTGCTGGGGCAGGCCCGCGGCAGGCCGGGCAATCGGGTCCTTGTTCGCCATGGATTGAATATGTGGCGGCGGGTCGTGGACGGCAAGGGTTAGAGCTCACGCCACCAAGCCAGCGCGCGTGACTCACCCCCACCCTCATTCCCTCCCCACAAGGGGGAGGGAGGCGAAGGGGCCTCGGTCAGTGGCACAGTCGCACCCCTCGCACAAAGCAGGCTTCCCTCCCCCTTGTGGGGAGGGAGTGAGGGTGGGGGTTGGGAGCCTCGATAGGCGTCCTAAATCAACCCCAGCTTCGCCAGGTCTGCCGCCAGCGCCAGCGACTCGGCGTTCTCATTGGCACCCAGGTCGGGCGGCGCGTCTTCGGGCCGCAGGTAACGCCAGCCCTGGAACGGCCGCTTGGGATAAGGCACCGTGCGCACCATGTCGGGCGCCATGATGATATCGCAATAGTCGATGCCCTCGGCATTGGTGAACCTGGCCAGCCGCAGGATGGGCTGCCGGCACACCACCTGCCCCGATATAACCCAGTAGATCGAGGCCAGACCTTCCATCTCCGCCGCCCGCTTGGGCATCATGCGCGTGCGGTGGACATGCACATCCTCGCCATAGTCGGCGTCCCACCAATGGGCGCGCTCATCGCGATAGTCCTCGAGCTCCTGCAGGGTCGAGACCCCCACGCAGAGCTTGATCATGTGGATCATACCAGCGTCCCCGGCTTGACCCGACCCTGGATCACGTCGATCTCGTCCTCGTCGACGATCCACGGCTCGTGCCGCGCCTGTGCGAGCCAGTCCTGAAAGGCGGGAAGCCCATAGATGGCTTCGACATAGCCGGCCGCCACGTCCGAAACCGGCAGGGCATAGGTGCGGATGCGCGTGGCCACGGGGGCAAACATCGCGTCGGCCGCCGTGAAGGCGCCGAACAGGAATGGGCCGCCCGAACGCGCCAGCAGGTCGCCCCACAACGTCTCAAGGCGATGCAGGTCCTTGAGCACGGTATCGATATTGACCTTGCCCGGATGAGACGCCCGCAGGTTCATCGGCGCGTGGCTGCGCAAGGACTGGAAGGCCGAGTGCATCTCGGCCGAGGCAGCCCGCGCCAGGGCGCGCTGCCCGATGTCCGCAGGCCAGATGGCCTTTTCGGGGAAGCGGTCTGCCAGATATTCGATAATGGCGATGGTTTCGACGATCACCAGGTCGCCATCCTGCAACACCGGCACCTTGGCGGTCGGCGAGCGCTGCGCCAGCACGTCGCGGAACCCCTCGCCCTGCAATTGCAGGACCTCGTCTTCGAACGGAATATCGAAGTGCCTGAGCACCAGCCAGGGGCGCAACGACCACGACGAATAGTTCCGGTTGCCGATCAAGAGCTTCAAGGTCTGTCTCCCGGGAAAGAAGAAGGGCGCCCCAGTGGCCCGGGCGCCCTTCCGAATTGCTGTTAGTGAAGAACTCTAGCGTTTCAAACTAAACGCCAGCAACGACGGAGAAAACCAGTCCCATTGAGAGCAGGCAGACCAAAGTCCAGGTCGCTGCTCGCCACATCGTGGCGGTGGTCTTCGGTTGACTTCGCATGATCGCTCCTTGTCAGCCGTTCACTCCGGGTCTTGAGGTGTAGCCCACCTGCCGCACCCGGTAGCAAATCGTTAACCGCGTCATAAATGCTTTGCAAGCGGCGAAGTTGCCACAGTCCACAGACACTGAGGACGGCTGGTAAAGGCCATCACAGCGTTCCCGAACGCATTTGCCTCAAATACAAATCCAGTCCCTGCTAGCATTTGCCGATGAGTCCCGACCCGCAAATCGTCGTGCGCCGAGCCTTTCCGGACGCCGAACACATTTTTCTGATCGGCCCGGGCGGCGTCGGAAAATCGACGCTCGCGACGGCGATCGCCCCGCGGCTCAATCGACCGCTGATCGATCTCGATCTCGAATTTTGCGACCGTATTGGCACCATCGGCCCCTATATCGCAGCAAAGGGCTACCCGGCCTACCGGCTGGCCAATCTCGATCTGGCCCTGGAATTGGTTGGCGCGCTGACCGACCCCACGATTTTTGTCACGGCGTCCGGGTTCCTGGCCGCCCAGCCGCAGTCAGACGACTACCAGACCGCCTCGGCCCTGGTTGCCACCGGCTATACCATCACCCTGCTGCCCACGCTGGATTTGGCGCTGGCTACCGATATCGTCGTCGAACGCCAGATGCAGCGCGGCTTCACCTTTGATCGGGCCGGCGAAACCGAGAAATTCCGCCATCGCTTCCATCTCTATCGCGACAAGGGCGATATGCTGGTCGTCTCCACCCAACCCGCCAGCCAGATGGCGACGGCTGTCGTCGCGGCCTTGCACGGCCATCCTGCCTGACAGCGCGTCGCGCGTCAGGCTCTCGCCAGCGCAGCGAAGGCCGACGGCCCCACCCGGTGTTTCCAGGCCTCGATGATGCGCAGGACATTTTCCGCGGGGTCCTGGTCCGTATGGACCTCGAAATCGTAGCGCATGCCGCTGTGGATCGTGTGGAAGTCCTGCTCGGCGCTGCCGACGGGTCGGTCGCCGCGGGCTTGCTCACGCTCGATCAGCAGCGGTAGCGGACAATGCACGCCGACGAAAAACACATCGAACGGGGCGAGAAGGCGGACCAGGTCCTCAAACCAACCGGCAGTGTCGAGGATATGCTCGATCACCAGATTGTTCCCGGCGGCCGCATAGGCTGCCAGCGAGCGGTGAAAGCCGTCGAAGAATGGCGCCCGCGCTGCCGTCCAGTCGAACTCGCCCGACTTGAACCGCTCCATGGGCAGCACGCCTGCGTCGCGGAGGTGATCGATGGAAATGTGCCAGAACGGCTCCTCGATACGGGCCTGCAGCCCGCGCGCCAGGGTCGACTTGCCGCTGCTGGAGGCGCCGTGCAGAAAGATGATCCTGCCCTGCTCCATGTCAGAACAACCCGAACCACAGCCCCGCTATCCCGAGGAAGGCGAAGAAGCCCACCATGTCGGTGATGGTGGTCACGAACACCGCCGAGGCGATGGCCGGATCGGCCTTGAACTTGTCGAGCATAACGGGGATCAGGATGCCGGCCGTACCGGCCACGATCAGGTTGATGACCATAGCCAGCGCAATCACGATACCCAGTTGCAGGTCGTTGAAGCGCGCCCAGGTGACGAGGCCGATCAGAATGGCGAAGATCACGCCATTGGCCATCCCCACCACCATTTCGCGGCCGACCAGCCGGCGCAGGCGGCGCCCGTCCAGCTCGCGCATGGCCAGTGCGCGCACGGTCACCGTCATGGTCTGCGTACCGGCATTGCCGCCCATCGAGGCGACGATCGGCATGAGCACCGCCAAAGCCACCATCTGGTCGATCGTGGCGCCAAACAGGCCGATAACGAACGACACGGCCACGGCCGTGATCAGGTTGATCACCAGCCAGGGCACGCGGCTGCGCACCGTATCGACGGTTGAGTCGGAAATGTCCTCGTCGCCCACGCCGGCCAGCAGCTTGATATCCTCGTCGGCCTCTTCATGGATGACGTCGACGATGTCGTCGATGGTGAGCACGCCGACCAGCCGCCGGCTCTCATCCACCACGCCCACCTCGACAAGGTCATAGCGCTCGAAGTCGCGCGCGGCCTCTTCCTGGTCCTCGTTGGCGTCGACCAACACGAAATTGGTGTTCATCAGCGCTTCGATGGCGGTGGCGCGCTGGGTCCGCAGCAGTTTGTCCAGCGGAATGGTGCCGAGCACCTGGTAGGACGCGTCCACCACATAGATCTGGTAGAATTCGTCCGGCAGGTCCGGCTCGCGGCGCAGATAGTCGATGGTCTGCCCCACCGTCCAGAAGGGCGGAATGGCAATGAAGTCGGTCTGCATCCGCCGGCCGGCGGAGTCTTCGGGGAAATCGAGGCTTCGCTTGAGGCTGAGCCGCTCGAAGGTGGGCAGCTTGGCCAGAACCTCGTCGCGGTCCTCCTGCTCGAGATCCTCAAGGATCGCCACGGCGTCGTCGTTGTCGAGGCCGCTGACGCCGCGGGCAATTTCCGAATTGGGCAATTCGTCCATCAGCTCGACGCGGACGGATTCGTCGACCTCGGTCAGCGCCGAGTAGTCGAAGCGGTCGCCCAGCAGCCGCACCAGGTGCAGGCGTTCCTCGGCATCGATCGATTCGAGCACGTCGCCCACGTCGGCCGCGTGCAGCGGCGCCATCACCGTGGCGACATCTTCATCCCGTCCGGCGGCCAGATAGGCGCGCAGGCGCTCCAGCCACAGCGGACTGATGCGGTCCTCTGCGTCGCGCAGCGCATTGACGTCTATCCCGGCGTCTTGGCCGGGCACGGTCTCGGGATCTGTGCTCATCGGGAGCCCTTTGTGTGTCCGGGTTTCGGGGGCGGCCAAGCTGTAGCCAATCGGGTCGGGATGCGCCAGACTGGCAATCGGGATTTGCGTTGATTAGGCACACAAGATGGCGACCGATCTCGACCAGATATTCAGCCGTATCGAGCAGTTGGCGGCCGCGCGCGGTCTGCCCGAGGTGACGCGTGCGACCAAGCTTGGTACGCCCGCACTCAAGGTGCGCGACGAGTCCTTTGTCCGGCTCAAGGATGCTGACACGCTGGTGCTGCTCTGTCCGTCCGAGCAGAAGGCCCTGCTGATGGAAATCTCGCCCGATATCTATTTCGAAACCGACCACTATGTCGGCTATCCGGCCGTGCTCATTCAGCTGGCAGTCATCTCCGATGAGGAATTATCGCTGCGTCTTGAAGACGCCTGGCGCTTCAAGGCTCCCAAAAAGCTCGCCGCCCAGCGACCGACGGCCATTCCGGAACCCGACTGATCCCATGCGTATCACTTTCGCCCTGCCCCTGCTGCTCGCGCTGGCAATGCCAGCTTTTGCCCAGAACACCAGCATCGAGCTCAACGATGCCGTACCGGGCTTCGCCGACCTGACATATTTTGACCTCGCCCGCGCCATTGCGCCGGACCTGCAGCAGGTCGAAGGGCGCTATGAGGGCATTGTGACGATGCCGGTGCGCAATCTGGCCTATGCCGATGAGAACCCGATCACCGGCCTCCCCCTCGCCTTCTACGGCGCCAGCGTCCTGACCTTCACCAGCGGCGGCACCGAGCTGGTCGCCCTGCTGCTCGAAGCCGACGCCGAGGCGGCCGGCGCCCTGGGCTCCTCGGTCCTCGCCATCTTCGATCCGGCCCACCCCGACCAGGCCCTCGACCTGGCCGACGTGGCCTCCGACCAGCATACCGGGTTCGATGAGCCCGCCGTGCTGGAGCTGGGCGCCGAGGATGATGGTCTGCGCGTTTCCAGTTATCATTTCAATTCGAGCCAGGGCTATCGCGCGACATCCGTGCTGGCTTTGGTCGATGGCAAGCTGACGGAAATGGCATCCGTCTTCACCTTCAACGAGAACTATTGCGGCATGCGGCGCCAGCAGACGCCGGCTCTCGCGCCGTTCTTCAGCGACGACGACGGCCGCTGGGCACCGTTCACGATCACCGTCACGGAGGCAACGAGCCTCCAGACCGGTGCGTGCGACGAGGTGCCCGATGTAGTGCCCGCAACCCGGGCGGTTGCGGCGACCTTCCGCTGGAATGACGCCGCCGGCGCTTACGAGCCGGATTCCCCGGCGCTCGCCGATCTATTCGCCGAAACCCAGGCCCGCTTCTGACCTGCGGCGGCGCACCAGGACCAGTCGCCATTCAGCCCAGGCTGAGCCGAAAGTGCCAGTTTTCGAGAACCGGACCGGAGCGTACGTTCGGGTACGTGAGGACCGGAAGCACAGAAAACTGGCATTTGCAGGCCAGCATCGGCTGAAGGGCGACTGGTCCTAGCCCCATCTTCGCCCCATTGCGGCGGTTAGTTCACAGCCGTTTGAAGACCAAGATCAATCAATGGACTGATCCAAAGGAGATCCCATGTCCCGAAAACTGCTCGCGCCGCTGGCCATCATCGCGGCTCTCGCTCTGACCGCTTGTGGCGGCAATCCCCCGGACAACAGCACCGCGCCCCCTGCCGACGCCGCACCCGCCGCCGACCCGGCCGCACCCGCCGATCCGGCAGCTCCCCCGGCGAGCTGAGGCCACGACCGCCGCCCGATCATCACTTCGGGCGGCGCCGCTAGGCGCACCGCGTAAACAAAAAGGCCGTCCCGAGGGACGGCCTTTTTTTGTCTCATCCAGAGGATGAATGGTGCGGTCGAGAAGACTCGAACTTCCACGTCTTGCGACACAGCGACCTCAACGCTGCGCGTCTACCAATTCCGCCACGACCGCACACTTTGGTAGAGCCACGCCCGGAGGCGAAGCGAGTGGGGATGTAGCAAAGGTCTTCTATAACCTCAAGCGCTTAAATCGCGATTTGCGAAAGCCTGTGGAGAGGGGGCCAAAGTAGCCTCATGGTTTGTCGCCTAGCCGCGGCGGAAGATCTTTTCCGAAATCACGACACGCAGGTGTCCATCCTCGACGCTCACCTCGCCATGCGCGATCAGCGTGCTATTGGCGTAGATGTTGAGCGGGTCGTTCTCGCTGGCGTCCAGTTCGATCACCGCGCCGCGGCCCATGCGCAGCAAATGGTGGATCGGCATGGTCGTCGCACCCAACTCGACCGTGATGTCCACTTCAATATTGTCTAGTGTGCTCATAGATAGATAGCGAACCCCGGCCCGGCCGACATGATGCGGCCGCTGAATCTCTCAAAGGTAACTCTCTGGCAAGCATGGTTATGGAAGCGTTAACGCCTGATGACATCGGCTGCGAAACCCGTAACAAACTGATACGGAGCGACGGCGGGCCGGTGGAATGGATCATTTCGGCCGACCCGGTGCCCTACCCGCTCGCGCTCGAGGCCATGCGCGCCCGCGCCGCTGCCATAGCCGCGGGCCAGGCGTCCGAGGCCATCTGGCTGCTCGAACATCCCCCGCTCTACACGGCGGGCACCTCTGCCCTGCCCGGTGACCTGCTGTCCGACCGCTTCCCCGTCTATGACGCTGGCCGCGGCGGGCAATATACCTATCACGGCCCCGGCCAGCGCGTAGCCTATGTCATGCTCGACCTGACGCAGCGCGGACGGGACATCCGCTGTCTGGTCAAGGGGCTGGAAGGCTGGGTGATCGATACGCTGGCGGCGCACAACATCAATGGCGAGCGCCGCGATGGCCGCATCGGCGTCTGGGTGCAACGGCCTGACAAGGGACCGAGCAAGGAAGACAAGATCGCCGCCATCGGCGTGCGCGTCTCCAAGTGGGTGACCTTTCACGGCATCTCGCTCAACGTCATGCCTGACCTCAGCCACTATGACGGCATCGTGCCTTGCGGCATCACCGATCAGGGCGTGACCAGCTTCGAGGATCTCGGGCAGCTCGTATCCATGCCGGAAGTCGATTCGGTGCTGCGAAGGGCCTTCGAAACCCGCTTCGGCCCCACCATTTCGGCATCGGAGGAAGGCCTTGTCAGCACTGGTCCGCGTGGCCAAGTTGCGTAACAATCGAATCGCGCCCTGGAGGACGAGATGACGCTGGACGATCTGAAACGCCTGTTCACCCGCCAGACCCTGTTCCGGCTCGATGCGATCCTGTCGCCGCGCCTGGTGCCGATCGTCTACGCCCTTGGCCTGGCCGCCATCCTGCTCTGGGCCGTGAGCCATCTGTTCTGGAGCTTCGGCTTCGGATTTGGCACCGGGCTCTGGGGCCTGCTCGAAATCCTCGTCTTCGGCCTTCTGTCGCTGGTGAGCCTGCGCATCGCCTGCGAGGCGCTGCTGGTCTGGTTCAAGGCGCATGAGCAGAGCGGCGAGACGGTCAATCGCTCGCGCTACTCGGCGTCGCTGCTCGATGAGGTCCGCGAGGCTATCCGCGACCTGGCCGAGGAAGGCGACGACCTCGACTATGCCGAGGCCGACGAATACATCACCCCGGCGACCGAGCCGGCACCCTATGTTCCGCCTGCCACCGACGCTGCACGGGGGCCCGCCACAGCCTCCGGCGAGGTGTTCAAGCCGCGCCGCACTGCCAAGCGCACACCACCGCCCAAGGACCTGACCTGAGCCTCACGACAAAAAGGCCCGCCGGACGAACAGTCCGGCGGGCCTTTCGATTCACGACCGGCAAATTACTGCTTGTTGATGCTCCAGGCGCCCGGGCCGGCAAAGACCAGGTAGCCGAACACGGCGCAGAACAGGATGGCAGCATCGCCGAAATTGGCGACCGGCCAGAAGCCCATCGGGGCATGGACCATCCAATAGGCCACGGCCATCATGCCGCAGAGGATGAAAGCGGCGGGACGGGTGAAAAACCCGACCAGGACCAGCAGGCCGCCAACCACCTCGAGGATGCCGGCAGCGAGCATCAGGCCCTGGGTCGGGCCGTCGGCTGGCACCGGAAAACCGAACAGCTTCTGTGTGCCGTGTTCGATGAACAGGAGCGCGGTAACGATGCGCAGCACGGCCAGAGCCTGTGGCGCATAGGCGGAGAGACGGTCAAACATGAGTGCTCCTTTGAGCTTGGGACGCTGCGCCGCCTCGACCGGCGCACTACCAAAGCTGACCTAGAGCAATCGCCTGCGCCGCAAAACCGCAGGACCTACGGACACACTGTTCACCAAAACAGCCGTTCAAGATCCTGTGTTCGCCACAAACGGCACACCTGCCCCGCGCCGCGCGGGAGACAGTCACATTGCGTAACCGTCAAACTTTCTGTATGACGCGGCCAACAAATCCAACATTGGAATTCAAAGCTCTCATGAGCCAAGCGCCAAAAATTGGCCTCGTCAGCCTCGGCTGCCCCAAAGCCCTCGTCGATAGCGAACGCATCATGTCGACGCTGCGCAGCCAGGGCTACTCGTTCAGCCGCGATTACGCGGGCGCCGATATCGTGCTCGTCAACACCTGCGGCTTCCTAGACAGCGCCAAGCAGGAATCGCTCGAAGCTATCGGCGAAGCCCTCAACGAGAACGGTCGCGTCATCGTCACGGGGTGCCTCGGCGTCGAGGAAGAACTGATCCGCAAGACCCATCCGTCGGTGCTGGCCATTTCCGGCCCGCACCAATACGAGAACGTGGTCAGCGCTGTGCACGAGCACCTGCCGCCCGTGCCCAACAAATTCGTCGACCTGGTGCCGGAAACCGGCCTCAAGCTGACGCCGCGCCACTACGCGTATCTGAAGATTTCCGAAGGCTGCAACAATCGCTGCTCGTTCTGCATCATCCCGCAGATCCGCGGCGACCTGGCCTCGCGCCCCGCTGCCGGCATCCTCGGCGAAGCCGAAGGCCTGATCCGCTCCGGCGTCAAGGAACTACTGGTGATCAGCCAGGATACCAGTGCCTATGGCGTCGATATCAAATATGCCGAGAGCAATTATCGCGGCCGGCCGGTCAAGGCGAAGTTCTACGATCTCGCCAAGGAACTGGGCCAGCTCGGCGCCTGGGTGCGCCTGCACTATGTCTACCCCTATCCGCATGTCGACCAGGTCATGGAACTGATGGCCGAGGGCACCGTGCTGCCCTACCTGGACATCCCGTTCCAGCACGCCTCGCCCAAGGTGCTCAAAGCCATGCGCCGCCCGGCACATCAGGAAAAGACGCTGAATCGAATTCTCGACTGGAAGCGCCAAGTCCCTGATCTGACTGTGCGTTCCAACTTCATCGTCGGCTTCCCCGGCGAGACCGAAGACGATTTCGAGATGATGCTCGACTTCATCGAGGAAGCCGAAATCGACCGTGCCGGCTGCTTCAAGTACGAGCCCGTCACCGGCGCCCCCGCCAACGAACTCGACGGCATCGTGCCTGATGACGTGATGCAGGATCGCTGGGAGCGCCTGATGGAAGTGGCGCAGAACGTCTCCACCGGCCAGCTCGCCAAGAAGGTCGGCCGTACCATCCAGGTGCTGGTCGATGACGTACAGCCCGAAGCCAACAAGGCTATCGCCCGCTCCAAGTGGGACGCCCCCGAAATCGACGGCCAGGTCATCATCAGCAATGCCGACGGCATCAGGCCGGGCGACATGCTCGACGTGCTGGTCACCTCAAGCGACGAATACGACCTGTTTGCCGAGCCGGCAAACGCCGCAAAATCAGCGGCCTAAGGGGCTTTCCGGATTCGAATTGAGAGGGCGTCGCGCGAGAGGCGCCTATCCTGCTCAGGCGGGCACGTATCGTGCTTCCGCTCGTCTTGGCGACACTATTTGTTCAAGTAGCTTACCACTGCAAACACTGCCAACTCGGCGGCGAACGCCGGAAACGTGTATAGCCGCAATCTCACATATCGGGCGGCAACCCATGGTGGGCACAGCGCATGTCGGGTGTTTATCACCGTTGCTAGGCCGAACGGCCCCACGGATGATGCGAACCCCCGCCGAATCCCGTCCGATTGGTATGCAATCCGTTTTCCCTCGAAAAAGAAAAATGCCCCAGTAAGAAAGAACGCCAGAAGATTTAGACCAAAGATGATTTTAAGATAGATTGGCATAAGCTAGGGCGATCAAACGTTTGCATTTCAGGGGTAAGTAAGGCGCATGGCCGACAAAGGCGGTCAGTCGCCGACTTTGCACTTGTCTGTTTGTGTATGCTACCCCTATGCATATTCGACACCCGCAGGCACCGGCGACAGTTCACAAAGGCTCCCCGAAGCGGCGCCATGATTCTATCGCTGAGCCTAGAGCTCGGACTTCGCCGCCACCGCGAACATCGCCGCCATCACGTCCGATTGCGTCACCATCCCCACCAGGTGCCCGCCCTCATCCACCACAGGCAGATGGTGCAGCCCCGCATCGGCCATGAACGGCACGATCTGGGCGATATGCGTATCGGGGCGCGCGGCCTTGACCGGCGCGCTCATGATATCTTCCACCTGCCCCTTGAGCCGGCGATCGGAATTGCTGATCGAGCGCAGCCGCCAGCCCAGGCCGGAGCCGGTCGCCGACATGCCCCAATCGGCTTTGTCGAGCAGGTCCGTCTGCGTCAGGATGCCGATCACCCGGTTGTCGATATCGACCACCGGCAGCGCCTTGATGTGATGCTCGCGCAGATGCCGTAGCGCCTCGCGCAGGCTGGTCTTTGGGCCGACCGACTGCACGTCGCGGCTCATGATCTGCTCGCAGGTGACGCCACCCGAGCGCCGGTCATAGGCCCGGATTTCCGCCCGGTGCAGGATGTCTTCGAGGTCGTCCGTCGCCACCGGCAGCACCAGGTCATATTGCGCCAGCACCGCGCTGATATCGTCCTGTGTCACGCCGAGCCGCCCCATCGGCAACGGATCAGCCGTGCGATGCGGATTGCCCGGCACCGGCGCCAGATGCGGATAGCGTCGCCCGGTGAGATTGTTGAACAGCAACGCTGCCACGAGCAGCAGCACGGAATTGACCAGCACCGGCCAGACCACGAAGCCATAGCCCGCCGACTGGATCGCCGGCCCGCCGAGCACGGCCGTCAGCGCTACCGCGCCGCTGGGCGGATGCAGGCACCGCAGCGCCATCATCACGGCGATGGCCAGCCCCGCCGCAAGCGCTGCCGCCAGCATCGGATCGCCGACATAGCGGGCGCAGGTCACCCCAATCAGCGCCGCGATCGTATTGCCGCCGATGATCGACCAGGGCTGCGCCAAGGGGCTCGTCGGCACGGCAAACAGCAGCACAGCCGAGGCGCCCATCGGCGCGATCAGCAGCGGCACGTCGGACGTGCCACCCAGCGCCAGCCCTGCCACCGCACCGGTGACTAGAATACCGATCAGCGCCCCGATGGACGCGCGCAACCGCTCACCCAGGCTGACAGGCGCCAGGCCGGGCACGAACCGCTTGATGAAGGGAATTACGCTGGACATCGGGCGCCGATGTAGCAGGGAGAGCCAAGCCCGCCAAGCGGCCTCATCCACCTGCCGTCACCCTCGGGCCTGACCCGAGGGCTCTACACTTGCTGGGCGTCCGGTCAGTACAGTGCCCTCGGGTCAAGCCCGAGGGTGACGATCGAGTTTGTGGCGGCCTTGGGACTAATGCCAGCTCTTGAGCCCCAGCAGCTTCTCGCCCAGCGGAGTCAGCTTGGCCGTGGTGGCATGCTTCTTCTCCCAATCGCGCGGATCGCCCGGGAAGGCATCGCGCTGCGGGTGGTCCAGTTCGCGCCACAGGCGGATCCGCTCGGTGCGCTCGGCCAGGTTCCCCTCATCGGCCGGAAACATGGAAATATACTGCGCCATGCGCACCCGGTCCTTGGAGTGGTTCGGCCGCACGCCATGCGCGAGGAGCGTGTTGAAGATCATCAGATCGCCCGGCTCCATCTCGATATTGGTGATCTTGAGGCCCGTGGTGTCCGGATGCATCGGATCGCGGTCAGCGGGCTGGGTCTTCACCCAGTTGTCGAAGTCGTAGAATAGCTCGGGAATGCACTGGAAGCCGCCGACATCGCCATCCTGCTTGACCAGGCTCAGCACGCCCTGCACGCCGATCGGCAGCGGATCGAGCGAGGTATCGCTGTCCCAGTGAATGAAGCCATTGGGATTGCCATGCACCTTCTTGGGCACGTTTAGATTGGCCCGGTCGATGCTGGTCCACAGTTCTTCCATGTCCCAGATGTCCACGAACGCGTCATAGATGCGCTGTTCCATCCGGTTGTCCCACAGATACTGGTGGTTGTAGATCTCCACCATGCCGGTGCCGTTGAGCTCCTTCATGATGTGGTCGCGGCGCTGCGGCGCATACCAGGTGGTCTGGTCGCCGGGGTCCTTCTCGTCAAAATCCCAGAGCAAAGCCTTGAGCCGCTCGACATTGTCCTGCGGCACCGCACCGCGAACAATCACATAGCCTTTGGTCACCCAGTGCTCCCAGTCTGCCGGGCTCAGCACCCGCAGGGGCAGCTTCTTGACGATATCCTTGAGCTGGGTGGTCACCACCTGCGTGGTGGGATGGCTGTCGCGTTTGGTGTTCGGCTGCATGGTTGGCTCCCATTTGCTGTCCCCTTCGGGCTCGCTGATGAGATGAACCTAGGGCGACACAACGCAGTCCGCTTGCCCAGGACTGGCAACTATTGATACTATTCTGGCGCCCCACGCACCCACGGCGCCATATGAAGCCCTATCTGGAACGTCTCACCCCTGATGAAGGCGCCTCCTGGGCAACGCTGAACCGGCGCCTGGACGACGGCATACCGTTTCAGTGGCATCATCACCCCGAATTCGAGCTGACCCTGACGCTCAATTCGCGCGGCCAGCGCTTCATCGGCGACCATATCGGCCGCTATGAGCCGGGCGATCTCGTGTTGATCGGCCCCTACCTGCCCCATACCTGGCATTCGCTCGACCGGCCGGACCCGTCCGAGCCGCATATTGCCCTCGTCATGTGGTTCCTGCCCGAATGGGCCGAGCGCCTCACGGCCAATGCCGAACTGCGGGCCGTCGGCGCCATGCTGGCGCGATCTGCCAATGGGCTGCAGTTTTCGCCCGCCGCAGCCGCTGACGTCCGCCCGCTGGTTGAGCAACTCTTCACCCGGCCACCGGTAGAGCGCTTCCTGGGGCTGGTGACTGTGCTGACGAGGCTCGCGGAAGACCACGACGCCATGCCCCTGTCCGCCACCGCGCCCGAGCTTGCCCCCTCAACCACCGATCGCGGCCGTATCGATCGTGTGCTCAACCACATCCACAACCACTTTTCCGAGCCGATCAGCATCGCCCGGCTCGCCGACATCGCCGCCCTCAGCCCCTCGGGTCTGCACCGCACCTTCCTGCGCCACGTGCGGCTGACGGTGAGCCAATATCTCACCCGCCTCCGCATCGGCCGCGCCTGCGCTTTGCTGTCGTCGGGTTCGATGCCTATCGGCGTCATTGCCGGCGAAGTGGGCTACGACTCGCTCGCCAACTTCAACCGCCAGTTCAAGGCGCTGAAGGGCACGACGCCGAGGGAGTATCGCGCGGCGTTTGCGGGATAGTTTGCCGAAGCGAAGGAAGGATACCCCCTCCAGACGCTTCCTTCGCCGCTACCGCGCAAACGCCTCGAACGGGTTGTCGTGCGTAATCCGCACGATCATTGCCTCGTCCACCCCCGCCGCCCGCAGCTTGGGCAGCACGCCGTCCACCAGATGCGTGTAGGGCTTCGGCACACCGCCGCCGGGCAAAGCCGGGTCGAACCAGCCCATATCGTGGCTCAACAGCAATTGCCCGCCCAGCCCCGCCTCCAGCGCCTTGAGGATCAGCGGGACGCTTTCCTCGTCGGGCACCCAGCCCAGATTGTCATACTCGATCCAGGCGCCCCGCGCCGCGACCGCCTTGTGCATTTCGAAATCCGGCTCCGCCTGGGTGTGGATCGAGATGAACCGGCTGGCCGTATAACCCTCGGCCTCGATGATATCGAGCTGGTCCATCACCACCCGGCCCTTGATCGTGTGCGAACCGATCACGGCCCCTGTGGCCTTCGCCGCCCGGGCGGCGGCACGCAGGATGCGCGCCTCAATCGGGGTGATCCCATCATCGCCGGCGCTGATCTTGATCCAGGCGGCCTTTACGCCCGTATCGCCGACCCCTTCGGTCAGGTCGCGCAGGAATGCCGCCTCGAGCTCGGCCTCGCTGGCCTTGCTCACCCAGTCCGGAATCCAAGGCTCGCGATAATTGCCCGTCGGCACCACGATCGGGAAGTTCGTCGCCTGCGACACGGCAAGATCGAGGTCCACGCGCAGCCCGACGCCACCGGTCGAACACTCGACCAGCGCCGTGATTCCCTGCGCCTTGATCGCCTCGATCTGCGGCGCCATCAGCGCCACCACATCGGCCGCTTCGGCCTGCGCATACCCCGGCTTGTCGGGCGTCCGCAGGTCGACGAACACATGCTCATGCGGCAGGATCATGCCCAGATCCGCCTTGGCCAGCGGCCCGAGCGTGGTGAATAGCTGCTTCATCCGGTCTCCTCCGCCATTCGGCGCGATTTTGTTTTGGTTCCATACCTATAGCGGCAATCGAGCGATTTTGGCACTTGCCGATACGCGCCGTTCTGCGGTGTGTTGCGCAGGCCGCCATCCGTGGAATGCCCATGACCCTGCCTCAAATCTTCGTCTTTCTGACCATCGGGCTCATGATGCTGGCCTTCGTCTGGGGTCGGTGGCGCTACGATGTCGTGGCCGTGGGTGCCCTGCTCGCCGCCATGGCTCTGGGCATCGTGCCGCCGGCCGAGGCGTTCAGCGGCTTCTCCGATGACATCGTGATAATCGTGGGCAGCGCCCTGGTGGTCAGTGCGGCGGTTTCCTATTCCGGCATCATGGAGGCCGCAGTCCGGCGCTTCGCGCCCGGCATCAGCGCGCCGCGCGCCCAGCTCATCCTGCTGGTCGTCGTCGTCACGGTGCTCAGCGCCTTCGTCAAGAATATCGGCGCCTTGGCCATCATGATGCCGATCGCCTTCCAGATGGCCCGCAAATCCGGCGTCTCGCCCTCCCTGTTCCTGATGCCCATGTCGTTCGGCGCGCTGCTAGGCGGGCTGATGACCCAGATCGGTACCTCGCCCAACATCATCGTGTCCCGCATTCGCGAGGAAATGACCGGCCAGCCCTTCGCCATGTTCGACTATACGCCGACCGGGCTGGCGCTTTCGGTGGTTGGCGTCATCTTCCTCAGCCTCTGCTACCGCCTGCTGCCCGAACGACAGCGGCAGGATATCGGCATGGACAGCGCCATCGAGATCAAGAACTACACCACCGAGGCGCGCGTGGCCGAAGAGTCACCCGCCATCGGCAAGACCGTGGCCGAGATTCAGAAAACCGCCGACGGTCGCGCCATGATCATCCGCATTCTCGGCGCTTCGGGGCAGCGGCGGACGCCCCTGCCCGACATGAAGTTGCGGCTCGGCGATATCCTGGTCATCGAAGGCGCTGCCGATGCGCTCGACAATATGGTGACCCAGTCTGGTCTGGTCTTTTCCGAGCGGCGGGGCGCGGCAACCAGGGACGTGGCCAATATGGGCACGATCGAGGCGGTTATCGGGGAAAGCTCGGCCCTGATCGGCGCTACCGCCCAGGAGCTCACACTCTTTGATCGCACGGGCCTCAACCTGCTGGCGGTCAGCCGCCGCGACCAGCGCTTTACCGAGCGCCTGGGGCAGATCCGCTTCCAGAATGGCGACGTCATTCTGCTGCAGGGGCATATGAACCGCCTTCCCGAGCTGCTGCGGGAATGGGACTGCCTGCCGCTGGTCGAGCGCGGCCTGCGGCTGGGCAGCGTCCGCAATGGCCTTATCCCGCTCGCCATCCTGCTCGTCGCCATGGCGGCCACCGCCTTCGGCGTCGTTCCTGTAGCGCCAGCCTTCTTCGCGGCAGCCGTCGCCATGGTGCTGAGCCGCTCGATCCCGCTGCGCGATGTCTATTCGGCGCTCGACGCGCCCATCCTCATCATGCTCGCCTGCCTGATACCGGTGTCGGATTCGCTGCGCAGTTCCGGTGGCACCGATCTCATCGCCAACTGGCTCTCGGCTACCGCCAGCACCATGCCCGGCTGGGGCGCCCTGGCACTCATCATGGTGGCCGCCATGGCCGTGACCCCCTTCCTCAACAATGCGGCAACCGTGCTGGTCATGGCGCCCATCGCGGCCACCTTCGCCACCGATCTGGGCTACGCCCCCGAGGCCTTCCTGCTCGCCGTCGCCATCGGCGCCGGCTGCGATTTCCTGACGCCCATCGGCCACCAATGCAACACTCTGGTCATGGGGCCGGGCGGCTACAAGTTTGGCGACTACTGGCGGCTGGGCGCTCCCCTCTCGATACTCGTCGTGCTGGTGGGGGTACCGGTGCTCATGCTGGTCTGGCCATTCTGATCGGCATAACCCCCAGTCGACCTTTGTCCCCCTTGTGGGGAGGGTCGCGGTGGGGGTAAGCCTCCGCAGACTCGGAACACCGCCATGCACTCCAGCCACACCATTCCCCTGCCCGGTCGCGCGCCGCTGATCCTCGGCCAGGCGCCTGTTGTCATGGGCATCCTCAATGTCACGCCGGACAGCTTCTCCGATGGCGGCCAGCACAACCTGATCGATAGCGCCGTCGCCCATGCCCGGCAGATGATATCAGAGGGCGCCGACATCATCGATATCGGCGGTGAAAGCACCCGCCCCGGCTCGTCGCCCGTTGGCCCGCAGGAAGAACTCGATCGCGTCATGCCGGTCATCGACGCCCTCGTCGCCGCCGGCATGACCGTGCCCATCTCCATCGACACCTACAAACCCCTGGTGGCCGATCAGGCCATCCAGGCGGGCGCCTGCATCATCAACGATGTCCACGGCCTCCAAGGCGCGCCGGAGATGGCAGAGGTCGCGGCCCTGCACCAGGTTCCGGTCATCGCCATGCACTGGCAGAAGGATCGGGACCGCTCCATACCCCTGCTCGACGACATCGTCAGGTATTTTCAAGCCAGTATCGCACGGGCGGAACAGGCGGGGATAAGTCACGAACGCCTGGTCCTCGACCCTGGCTTCGGTTTCGGTAAGACACTGGCTGAGAACTACGCAATCCTGCGGCAACTTGCAGGAATCGGGCAGGCATTCCCCCAGCATGCTTCCGGCTTCCCCGTCCTGGTCGGCACCTCGCGCAAGTCCATGATCGGCAAGCTGCTCGATAACCAGCCCGAGGAGCGCCTGGCCGGGACCATCGCCACCACGGTGCTCGGTTACATCAATGGCGGGCACATCTTCCGCGTCCATGACGTCAGGGCGAACCGCGATGCTCTTCGCGTGGCCCAGGCGACGCTGTATGGTCCGCCCGCGGAAGGGGACAGCAGATGAGCCAGAGCTTCGCGGGCGACCGTATCATACTGAAAGATTTGGGGTTTTATGGCTATCACGGCGTCTTCGCCGAGGAGGCCAAGCTGGGGCAGCGATTCTTCGTCGACCTGGAACTGGGCGCCGACCTGTCCGTCGCCGCCGCCACCGACAACCTCAGCACGGCCATCTCCTACGCCGAAGTCTACGATGTGGTGAAAGCCGCCTTCGAAGGCCAACGCATGAAGCTGCTCGAGGCGCTGGCCCAGAATATCGTCGACGCAATCTTCGATAAATTTCAAGGCGTTGAGTGGGTTGTCATTCGCGTCCGCAAGCCGGAGGCGCCCATTGCCATGGTGCGCGGCGAAGCCGCCATCGAGCTACACCGGCAACGGAAAACACAATGAGTTCAAAGGCCTGGCTGAGTCTTGGGGCCAATCTGGGGGACCCGGCGGCGCAGCTCGCCGAGGCGGTCCGGCGCATTGCGGCGCATCCGAAAATCACGGTCATCGCCCAATCCAGCGTCTTCGCCACCAAGCCTTGGGGCAAGACCGACCAGCCGGACTTTGCCAACATGGCCATCGGTATCGAGACCACGCTCAAGCCCATTGAATTGCTTGATGTTTTGCTCGACGTCGAACTGGCCATGGGCCGGGTGCGCGAAGAGGTCTGGGGGCCTCGGATGATCGATATCGACATGATCGCCTATGACCAGTTCGAGATCAAAACGGCTCGCCTGACCCTGCCCCACCCCTATGCGCATGAGCGTGACTTCGTCCTCGATCCGTTACGACAGATTGCCAAAGATGTGGCCGATTGGGTACTCATGTGCGCCGCCAAGCCACGGTAGCCGTGGCTGGCTCTAGGCCCGCAACGCGTCGAGCACGGCCACGGCCGTATCGAACTCGACCCGGCGCTTGGCGCGCCGTTCGGCAGCTTCCTCGTCCTCGCCCCACTGGCCGATCTGGTAATCCTCGTCGACATGGGCCGCCTTCCACACCTGATCGGGTGAAAAGAGCTGGTGCCACAAGCCCATAGCCAAGAGTCCTGATCCGGTAAGTCCGGTGATCGATACCAGCGCCGTAAGGGTAAAGAGGTTCTCCCCGACAAGCGCCTCAGCGAGCCGATCCAGCGTCGCTTTGGGCTGCGACTGGTGGATGATGCCCATGGTCGGCTGGAACGCTACGCCGAAATGGCGGGCCAGGGCCGTCAGCGCCTTGTCCCATTCCAGTTCCTGCTCGGACACCAGCTCCTGCGGACTCTCGGCGCGATAGAGCATCAGGTCGCTACTGGCGAACTTGACGACTTCCTCGCGGAAAGCCGGGATCATCGCCTCGCCGCTCTCGATTGCCGAATTGATCAGGCGAACCGTCGGCATGGTGGCCGGGTTGATGAACTCCCCCTGCGCGGCCCATTCGGCGGCCATGGCGGTGGCGATGGGTGCCGCCGGGACGATGACCGTCAGCTTCCTGCCCGGCGTGCGCACGGCCCGGCCATCGAGCGTGACGACAAAGCCGCCATCGACGGGTCCGGCCGCGACATCCTTGTAGAAGCGCTTGGGCAGTTCCACCTTGTTGAGGTGCTGGGCCCGGCCATAGCCATCGTCGCGATGCTGGTGTGCTTCCTCGAGCTGGTCACGCATGGGCTTTCTCCTCCAGCAAGGTGTCGATGAGCTCATAAAGCGCATCGAAGCGGTCGACAGTGGCCGTGGCGCCGGCAGCCACCAGGGCCGCCAACGGTTGCATGCCCCAGGCGACGGCGATGGAGCGGACACCGGCGGCACCGGCCATCTGGATGTCGAACACCGCGTCGCCGATCATCAACGTCTCGTCCGGCCCAACCCCGCAGGCCTCCATGGCCGATTGGAGCATGCCGGGATGGGGCTTGGATGGATTGGTGTCGGGCGTCTGCAGGTTGACGAAGTAGTGGGCCATGTCGTTCTGCCCCAGGGTCTTGTCGAGCCCGACACGCCCCTTTCCAGTGGCCACTGCAAGCTGGGTAGCCGGCCGCAGCTTGAGCCGCTCCAGCAACGCCCGCGCGCCATCGAACATGGGCATCTGGCCCGGGAGCGAGGCGGCACTGGCGGCACGGTAGGCGTCGAACAGGGCAGAAATCACCGCAGGATCATCGATGCCGGACACGGCGCTGAGATAGATCGGCAGCGACAGGCCGACATTGGCACGGATCACCTCGTCAGAGGGCGCCGGCAAGCCAACCGCGGCAAATGCCTTGTGCACGCGCGCCGTGATTTCGGCGCCGCTATCGATCAGCGTGCCGTCCATATCGAAGACGACCAGGCTCATGCGCCATCCTCCGGATCGCCGCTGACATCGTAGCGATCGGGGTCAAAGCCCAGAGTCTCGAAGCTCTGCCGCATATGCGGCGGCAAGGGCGCCGAAATATCGAGGCGCTTGCCATTGCGCAGCGGAATGGCGATGCGGCGGGCATGCAGGTGCAGGCCCTCGCTGAGGCCCGGCGCGCCCTGCCAGTTCTCGATATTGAAATAGCGTGGGTCGCCAATGATGGGATTGCCCAGCTGCGCCATGTGGACGCGAAGCTGGTGCGTGCGGCCGGTCACCGGCTTCAGCGTCACCCAAGCAAAGCGCTTGCTGGCGGTATCTGTGGTCGAATAGTAGCTCAGCGAGTGTTGCGCATTCGGCGCGCCGTTGCGCACCACCACCATCTGCTCGCCATCATCAGTGCTCTGGCGCGCCAGGAAGCAGGAAATCTCACCCTGCTGCGGATGCGGATTGCCGGCAACCACGGCCCAGTAAATCTTGCGGGCCGAGCGCGAGCGGAACACGTTGCCGAAATGGCTCGCCGCCTGCTTGGTCTTGGCAACGACGAGACAGCCCGATGTGTCGCGATCAAGCCGATGCACCAGGCGAGGCGCCTCACCCTTGGCATTGGGCAGGCTCCTGAGCATGCCGTCGATATGCCGGCTCTGGCCGCTGCCGCCCTGCACGGCAAGTCCGTGCGGCTTGTTGAAGACGTAGATATCGTCATCCTCATACATGATGAGGCCGCGCAGGAATTCGGCATCGGCGTTGCTGAGCTTGACCGGCTTGACGGTATCGGGATCGTCGATCGGCGGAATGCGCACGGTCTGGCCGCCAACCAGCCGCGTGCTGGTGGTCACCTTGGCCTTGTCGACCTTGACCTCGCCGTTGCGAATGAGCTTCTGCAGGCGTCCGAAGCCGAGCTGGGGGAAATGGGTGGCGAACCAGCGATCAAGACGCATCCCGTCTTCATCGTCATTCACCTGCCGCTGTTGAACGCCACTCATGCCACGCCTCGGGTCACCAAAAGCCCGAGATAAAGCCCAATGAGGCAGAGCACAACCGACAACAGCACATAGGCGCCAGCCGAAAGCCATTCGCCGCGTTCGATGAGCACAATTGTGTCGAGCGAGAAGGACGAGAAGGTGGTGAAACCGCCCAGGATACCGACGGCGACGAACAGGCGCGCATCCTCCTGCCACGGTGGCAGGAAGCGGGCCATGAGGCCGACCAGGAGGCCCATGGCGACGGAGCCGATGATGTTGATGAGCAGGGTGGCCAGCGGGAACGACATCGGCCAGGCGCGGCCGATAACCATGCCCGTGCCGTAGCGCGCCATCGCGCCCAGAGCGCCACCAATGCCGACGAGGAAGAAGGGATACACAGTCGTTCTCCGTAGCACCACCGCCGGGGCGATCGCCTTCTCCCCTTGAGGGAGAAGGTGCCCGAAGGGCGGATGAGGGGTTATGCGCCATCCGCGAGCGCCAAGCATGGGATGACGCAGCACCCCTCACCCTGGCCTTCCGCTGAACGCGTCAGGCCGTCCCTCTCCCTCAAGGGGAGAGGGCGGGCTCCACTCCTTGACTAGTCATTTGCCTCGCCCCGTTTGCTCGCCCGCAGCCGTTCGAAATAGTCGATGCGCTTCTTCAGGTCCCGCTCGAAGCCGCGCTCGACCGGCTCGTAGAATTTCTGCCGACCGATCTTTTCGGGGAAATATTCCTGGCCGGAAAAGGCCTCGGGCGTGTCGTGGTCGTAGATGTAGCCATCGCCATAGCCCGAGCCCTTCATAAGCTTGGTGGGCGCGTTGAGGATGACCATGGGCGGCATGGGCGAGCCGGTCTCCCTGGCGACGCTCATGGCGGCCTTGAAGGCGGTGTAGACGGCATTGGACTTGGGCGCGAGGGCCAGGTGAACCACGACCTGCGCCAGCGCCAGTTCGCCCTCCGGCGAGCCCAGCATCTGATAGGCATCGCGCGCCGCCACCGCCATGGGCAGTGCCTGCGGATCGGCCTCGCCGATATCTTCCGACGCCATGCGGATCAGCCGGCGCGCCAGGAACAGCGGATCCTCGCCAGCCACCAGCATGCGGGCGAAATAGTACAGCGCTGCATCCGGGTCCGAACCGCGGATGGTCTTGTGCAAAGCCGAAATCAGGTTGTAGTGGCCGTCCTGCGCCTTGTCGTAGATCGGCGCGCGGCGCTGCACCACTGTCAGCAGCCCGGCAGCGTCGAGCACCTCACCCGCCTTGGCCGAGGCCAGCACTTCCTCAACAAGCCCCAGCAGGGCACGCCCATCGCCATCGGCCAGGGTCAGCAGTGTCTGGCGCGCCTCTGCCTCGAGCGGCAGGGCCGCGCCAGTCAGTTCCTCAGCGCGTTGCACCAGCTTTTCGAGATCGTCGAGGCCCAGCGATTCAAAGCGCAGCACCTGGCTGCGGGACAGCAGAGCCGCGTTGAGTTCGAAGGATGGATTTTCGGTCGTCGCCCCGACCAGCACCACGGTCCCGTCTTCCATCACCGGCAGGAAACCATCCTGCTGCGCGCGGTTGAAGCGGTGGATTTCGTCGACAAACAGCAGCGTACGATGGCCGGAGAGGCGCTGGAAGCGGGCCTTCTCGAACACCTTCTTGAGGTCGGCCACGCCGGAGAACACCGCCGAGATCTGCTCGAACGTATAACCGATCTGGTCGGCCAGCAGCCGCGCCACCGTGGTCTTGCCCGTGCCCGGCGGCCCCCACAGGATCAGCGAACCCAGCCGCCCGCTGGCGATCATGCGCCGCAGCGTGCCATCGGGGCCCAGCAGGTGCGTCTGGCCGATAACCTCGTCGAGCGAACGTGGGCGCAACTGGTCGGCCAGCGGCCGGGCGCGGTCGGTTTCGGCAGGGTCGGCGGCGAAGAGATCGGACATGGGGCTCTTCTAGCCGATTGCCGAAGCCCGTGCCACGCCCTCGTGGATCAAGGCATTCGACAAATCCACCCCACGGGCGCAGGCCGCGAACCCGTTCAGGTAATCGACAGCTTCAATAAACTAGGGTCTAGTCTTTCGGTCACCAGCCAGGGTTTTTCCTATGCTTCCGTCTCGCTTCGCCGCCGTTGCCATCGTCTCGCTGGCATTGGCCCTGCCCGCCACAGCGCAGGAGGAGGCCCTGGGCATTCCCGGGCCGATCGTGTTCGAGGAGACAAGCTTCGACCTGGCCTGGACCAGCCATCCCAGCGAAGCCTACTACAAGCAGGAATATCTGCCTGCCGGCGAGGCCGTGGACAGCTATAACCAGATGTTCATGGTCGACGTGCTGGTCGAGGGAGCCACGCCCGAAAGCGCCGCCGCCGACATGATTGCCGGGCTCAAGGAGCGCCAGGCCAGCGATCCGGTGGTCAATTACGACATGATCGCCAACGAGGCGACCGGCGAGCTCATCCTCGATTTCCTGCTCAGCGACTCCAGCTCCGGGACCGTCATCGTCGAGTGGAACGCCTATCGCTATGTGCCCTATGGCGATGGCCTGATGCTGTTCGCCATCAGCCGCCGCGGCTATGACGACGACGCCTCCGACTTCATCGCGCGGCTGGCCGATTGGCGGACCAGTTCGATCGAGGCGCTGGCGGTGATGGAACTTCCCGAAGTGGTGCTGGACTAGGCTCGAAACGCCCGGAAAACCGGGGCGAAACGGGCGTCACGCCAGCGTCGCAATTTGCGGCCAAATAATCGTTTGCGCGAGGGGGTGCATAGCCCTATATGCAGCGCTCACTTTGGCGCGTTTCCAACGGAAAACCGGGAGCCACTTTTCCTGGAAACGCGTTTACCGTTCCCGCATCCCCAGCCCTGAAAGGCCAGTCGTCAATGACCACCGAGCCGAACCACGTCTATTCGAACACCTCCGCCCTGATTGCGGCGGAAGCGCCGGATTTTCCGGCTTTCCTGTTCTCCGAACGTGAGCTTCACCGGGCGACAAAGGTGTTCAGGAAAGGCTTTGACGGTCTGCTGACCTATGCGGTCAAGTGCAACCCCTCCCCGCACATCATCGCGCAGTTGCATCGCGAAGGCCTCAAGGCATTCGACGTCGCCTCCAATACCGAGATGGAACTGGTGCGCGACCACGCCCCCGGCGCGGTGATGCACTACAACAACCCCATCAAGAACAAGCGCGAAATTATCAGGGCCTACGAGGAATTCGGCGTCCGCTCGTTCACCATCGACCACCCCCAGCAGCTCGACCAGCTGGCTGCCGTGGTGTCGCCGTCGCGCGATGTCGAGGTGACCACGCGCTTCAAGGCCGGCAAGGCGCTCAAATCCTACGACTTCGGCATCAAGTTCGGCGTCATGGAACAGGGCGCAGCCGAAATCGTCACCATGGTCGACCAGATGGGCTATACGCCCAGCCTCTGCTTCCATGTCGGCAGCCAGTGCGAAGACGCCTATGCCTATGAGCGCCACATCGCCGCCGCCGCGCGCATCGTGGAAGAAAGCAATATCGAGCTCAAGCGCCTCAATATCGGCGGTGGCTATCCGGCCCCCTACCCGACCAGCGAAGCGCCGCCGATGGACTATTACTTCGAGACCATCGCCCAGGCCGTCAGCGACCACTTCGGCGAGAAGCGCAAGCCCGAGCTGATCATCGAGCCCGGCCGCGCCCTGGTGACCTCATCGACGTCGCTCCTGCTCCGCGTGAAGCATCAGCGCGGCGGGCAGTCGGTTTATGTCAATGACGGCGCCTATGGCAGCCTGATGGAAGTCAAGTTCATGCACTTCACCCCGCCGGTGCGGGTGTGGCGCGGTGCCCGCGTGCATGACAACGACGCCGAGTTCTCCGAATTCACCATCTGGGGCCCCACCTGCGACAGCTATGACGTGCTGCCCCAGGTCTTCACCCTGCCCGCTGATATCGACGAAGACGACTGGATCGAATTCGGCCTGATGGGCGCCTATACCCAGGCGTCGCTGACCCCGTTCAACGGCTTCGACCGCCGCGACCAGTTCTGGGTCGAGGAAGTCTACACTGGCAAGGACCAGCAGCCCGAGTAAACTCGACACCACGCAGCACTCCTGAAATCCCCGCCGCGGCGGGGATTTTTGTCTCCGCCTTTTCCACCCCGATCCTCAGACATATCGGAACTGAAAATGCACCCTATCCCTGCCCTGGCCGATCTCGGCCAGAGGATCATGGTCAACGGACCCAGCAATGCGGGCAAGTCCACGCTGGCGGACGCGATGGCGCGCAAGCTGGGCGTTCCGGTTGTTCATCTGGACCGCTTCAGCCACCAGGAAGAGGGCAACTGGGTCCCTCGCCCCAAGCCGGAGTTCCACGCCCTGCATGAGGCTGCCATTGCGGCAGACACCTGGATCATGGACGGCAACTATAGCGAGATCATGCCGCCCCGTTTCGCGCGGGCAACCGGCGTGGTCGTCATCGACGACCACGTCGTTCCCCGCTATCTGCGCTATTTCAACCGCACCCTGTTCCAGCGACAGCGGATCGGCGGGCTCGAAAGCGACCGGGACTCCCTGAACTGGATGATGATCAACTGGATCTGGAAGACACGGAACGCCGAAAAGTACCGCATTGCCGCGCAAGCCAGCGGCCTGCCCCTCGTCTTCTGTCGCAATCGGGCCCAGTTGCAGGCGCTCTACGACGCCTGGGGCCTGACGCGACGCGGCTAGCCCGCCTTTGCCTTCGGCTTCAACAACCCGAGCCGGATAACGCTCTCCGCCGACGCCAGGATCGCATCCGGCCCCGATATGAACGGTCGACCCAGCAGCGCCTCGCCCTTCTCTCGTGAAAAGTGCTTCTCGTTGCCGATGTCGTTGATGATCTGGCGCGTCGGACCGCCGAACCGGGCGAGCAGCTTGATGAGCCAGTCCGGCACGGTCTTCTGGGTAATCTTGCGGTCGGGGTAGGCCGCCGCCAGCACGCGCGCGACTTCGGGGAACGGCACATAGTCCGAGGTGGCCAGATAGCGCTGGCCGATAGAGGCCGGCTGCTGCAGCGCCGCGACATGCATCGCCGCCACATCGCGCACATCGATGATGGAAAAGCCGTTGCTTGGCATGGCCGGCGTCGACCCATCCAAAAGGCCCGTGACCATGCCCAGCGAAATGCTCGCATCATCGTCAAGCGCCGGGCCCAGGATGGCGCCGGGATGGATGGTGGTCAGCTCCAGACCCTCCGAGCGCGCATAAGCCCAGGCGGCCCGCTCGGCGACCGTCTTGCCGATGCAATAGGCCCAGGTGAAGCGCATGCCATCTAGGTCGGTAAAGTCCGCCTCGCTATAGGTGCGACGACCCCGCTCGTGGCCTTGGCCATAGCCGACCGTGGCGATCGAGGACGTCATGACGACGCGCTTCACGCCCGCGACAACCGCATGGCGCAGCACGCGCTCGGTGCCTTCAACAGCCGGCCCGATGACCACCTGCGGGTCGCGCGGCTCCTCGGCCAGGATCTGCGCCGCCACATGGGCGATGGCCGCCACACCCGCCATGGCTTCCGGCCAGCCCCGGTCCCGCATCAGGTCCAGGCGCACGAAGCTCAGCCGCGACAGGGCGCCGTCACCGAGCTGGACGGCAACAGCTGAGCGCACCGCTTCCGCCCTGCCCTCCGACCGCACCGTGCCGCGGACATCGAAGCCAGCCCGCAGCAGCTCTATAACCGTCCATTTGCCCACGAACCCATTGGCACCGGTAACCAGAACCAGACCCGACTGCATCGTCCCCCACCCCAAAGCCACGAGGCCCCGGAATGAACCGCAGCCGCGCGCAAATGTCTACCGCCGCTGCTCACCAGTCCGCGCGCCGAACAGGCTCACCGCGTCGCGCAATGGCCCAAACAAAAGGGCGGCCGCTGCGACAGCGACCGCCCCTTCAATGTCTCGCGAAGCCTGCGCTTACGCGGCTTCGAACTCGTCGTCGCGCGCCTGTACCGGACCGCTGTCCTGGCCCTTGGCGTTGACGTCGCGATCGACGAACTCGATCACGGCCATCGGGGCGTTGTCGCCGTAGCGGAAGCCAGCCTTGAGGATGCGGATGTAACCGCCCTGGCGTTCCTTGTAGCGCGGGCCAAGCACGGCAAAGAGCTTGGCAACCTGGCCTTCGTCGCGGATCTGGGCGATCGCCTGGCGGCGAGCGTGCAGATCGCCGCGCTTGCCCAGGGTGATCAGCTTCTCGACGATCGGACGCAGGTCCTTCGCCTTGGGCAGCGTGGTAACGATCTGCTCGTGCTTGATCAGCGCGGCGGACATATTGGCGAACATTGCCTTGCGGTGCGAGGCGGTTCGGCTGAGCTTGCGGCCGGAATTACCGTGGCGCATGGTAGTCTCCTAAAAGCTTGGCAGCGCGGGATCAGTAGTGATCTTCGTAGCGCTTGGCGAGGTCATCGATATTCTCGGGCGGCCAGTTGGCCACGTCCATCCCGAGATGAAGCCCCATCTGTGCCAGGACTTCCTTGATTTCGTTGAGCGACTTGCGGCCGAAATTCGGCGTCCGCAGCATCTCGGCTTCCGTCTTCTGGATCAGGTCGCCGATATAGACGATGTTGTCGTTCTTCAGGCAGTTGG
>NZ_CAMLHM010000028.1 GCF_946479885.1 uncultured Devosia sp. | reverse complement strand
GCCGCGCATCATCCTGCTCAACGATCCGACGCGCGGCATCGACGTCGGCACCAAGCAGGAGATCTACGCCCTGCTGCGGCAGCTCGCGGCCGAGGGCGCCGCGATCATCCTCTATTCGACCGATTATGACGAACTGATCGGCTGCTGCGACCGCGTGCTGGTGCTCTATGACGGCGCGGTCAAGCGCGAGCTTGTGGGATCAGAGATCACCGAGCACGCCTTGATCGCCTCGGCGCTCAATATCGACATCAGGGAGTCCGTGGCATGAACGGGCTGCGTTATCGCTTCGCCGAGCAGCGCGGCATGCTGCTGGCGCTGGCCATCTTCATCATCATGTTCGCGCTCTATGTCGCCAACCACCCCGCTGGCTTCACGCCCAATGTGGTGCAGACCGCGGCCAACAAGGGCGTCTTGCTGGCCCTGGTCGCCATGGCCCAGACCTTCGTGGTGCTCACCGCCGGCATCGATCTTTCGGTCGGCATGATCTTCATCCTCGCCAATTGCCTCGCCTCCTACCTGCTGGTGGGCACGCCGCTGACGGTGGCCCTGGGCGTCGGCGGGGTGCTGTTGACCGGCCTCGCCTGCGGCGCACTCAATGGCCTACTGGTCATTTACGGCCGGCTGCAGCCCATCGTCATCACCATCGCTACCGGTGCCGTCTTCTTCGGCATCGCGCTGTGGATCCGCCCCTATCCGGGAAGCGCCGATGAATTTTCGGCTGATCTCGCCGACGCGCTCACCGGCAAGGTATTCGGCCTGTTGCCCGCGAGCCTGCTGTTCCTGATCGTGCTGGTCCTCGTGGTCTGGATTCCCTTTCGCCGCTCTGTCGTCGGCAGGGCCGTCTACGCGGTCGGGTCGTCCGAGCCGGCCGCCTACATGTCCGGCGTGCCGGTCATGCGAGCCAAGTTCGCTGCCTATGTGCTCTCAGGACTGTTTGCCGCCATGGGCGGTCTCTACATGACCTTCTTCACCTATTCGGGCGAAGCCTCGCTGGCCAACGGCAATACCTACACCCTGAGTTCGATCGCCGCCGTGGTGCTGGGCGGCGTGTCGCTGTTTGGCGGACGCGGCAGCGCCGTCGGCGCCATCTTTGGTGCCCTCGCATTCCGCGCGATCGGCGACCTGCTCTTCGTCTTCGATTTCGATCCGCTGTGGCAGCCCCTGTTCCAGGGGATGGTGTTGCTGCTGGCCGTGTCGCTCGGTTCTGCACGCCTGTTCCAGGTGCGCAACCGGCTCGATCTTTTCACCTGAGGCGCTGATGACCACGGACAAACTCGAGACCGCCGCAGCGCCCCGGGCCAACTGGACCAGCCGCATCGACCTGCCGGTCGCCACCGCCTTCGGCTGCATCATCCTGCTGCTGCTGATCGGCAGCCTCTACTCCCCCAATTTCCTGTCGCCGGAATACCTGCTGCAACAGCTCAAGGTCGGCGCCTTTCTGGGCGTCATCGCCACCGGCATGATGCTGGTCATCCTGCTCGGCCAGATCGACCTCTCGGTGCCCTGGGCGGTGACCCTGGGCGCCATGATGGCCTCGGCCGCCACGGCCTATGGCCCGATGGGCGAGGTGTTCGCCATTCCCTTCGGCGTGCTCTGTGGTGTGCTGATGGGTCTGGTCAACGGCATCGGCGTCGCCTATCTGCGCATCCCCTCGATGATTATTACCCTGGCGGTCAATGCCGTCGCCCAGGGGCTCATGGTGGCCTATACCGGCGGTTTTGCCCCACAGGACAGCGCCTCGCCCGCCATGCGCTATCTCGCCGCCGGCACAATCCTGGGGGTTCCAAATGCCGTCATCGTCTGGGGCATAACCGGTGCACTGGCGGTCTTCCTTTTGGGCCGCACCACCTTCGGCCGCGCCATCTATGGCATCGGCAACAAGGAAGCTGCCGCCTATCTCTCCGGTGTGCCGACGCAACGCGTGGTGATGATCACCTTTGCCCTGTGCGGTGGCCTCGCCGCATTCGGGGGCGTGCTGCTGGCCGGCTATGCCGGCAAGGCGGCGCAGTCGATGGGCGATGCCTATCTGCTGCCGGCCATCGCCGCCGTCGTGCTGGGCGGCACCTCGATCCTGGGCGGTCGCGGCAACTATCTGGGCACCATAGCCGGGGTCATTCTCATCACCCTGCTGCAATCGATCCTGTCGGTGATGCAGATCGCCGAATTCGGCCGCCAGATCATCTATGGCGGCGTCATCATCGTCATGCTGCTGCTCTACGGCCGCGAAAAGTCCAACCGCTAGGGACCGCCACGCCTGGCGTGGTTGGCCGAGGCAACTGATCTCAACTCTGGATGGCTCCGGGAATTGACCACGGAGCTCCGCCTGGCCATGCCAAGCGGGCCGGCAGCGATTTCTGACCGGAAGATGATGGCGGAGAGAGAGTCCGACCAACATCCGTCTAACGCCGTCTAGGGCGATGATCCGAGGCCCTTTGTTTCCGGGGGGTTCCCTTGCCTTCCGGCTAGAGCCGTCTAAAGGCGCCTGCTACAATCTAGGTGATTTGTTAGGGCGGGTTTTAGGGCGGAACGCAGATGGCACGCGAAACCAAGCGACTGACGGCTAGGGGGATCACCAGCCTTACCGCTCCCGGCATGTATGCCGATGGCGATGGGCTCTACCTGCGCGTTGACGCGGCCGGCTCCAAGCGCTGGGCGTTGCTGTTCCGCTGGCCCGATCCTGCAACCGGGGTAAAGAAGCGGACCGAGATGGGTCTAGGCCGTCTTGCTGATGTTGGCTTGGCCGATGCCAGAGAGAAGGCCGCCGAAGCCCGTAAGCAAATAGCCGAGGGCGTGAACCCTATCCAGGCACGGACCCTTGCCAACGAGGCCCGCGCGCAAACCGTCCGCACGTTCGGGATGGAAGCCGAAAGCTATATCGACACTCACGCTGCCAGCTTCCGCAATGCCAAGCATATCGACCAATGGCGCATGACGCTTTCAGCCCAGCGCGACAAGGCCGGCGAATTGATGGATAGCGGCTATTGCCTCACCCTGCGCAAGCTGCCTGTCGCTGCGATTGAGACTGAACATGTCCTGGCCGTTCTCAAGCCGCTATGGCTGGAAAAGCCCGAAACCGCCTCACGCCTGCGCGGCCGTATCGAGCGCGTTCTAGACGCTGCTAAGAGCGCCGGCCATCGGACTGGCGAGAACCCCGCCCGGTGGCGCGGCCATCTGGCAACCCTACTACCGAAGCGCAAGACGCTATCGCGCGGCCACCATGCGGCAATGCCCTATGCCCAGCTCCCGGCCTTTGTCGCCAAGCTGCGCGAAAGTGGCGGCATGGGTGCGCGGGCGCTTGAGCTGCTAATTCTCTGCTCTAGCCGCACTGGCGAAATCATCGGCGCCAAGTGGCCGGAGTTTGATCTGGACGCCAAGGTTTGGACGATCCCGGCTATTCGCATGAAAGCGGCGCGGGAACATCGCGTTGCCCTCTCGGCTCGGGCGGTGGAAATCCTGCGCGAGCTTGCCGAGCTGCGCACCGGGGATTTTGTATTCCCCGGCAAGCGCGCCAATTCGCATATGTCGAATATGACCATGACCAAGGCGCTGGCAACAGCCGGGGGCGATGCCTACACGGTGCACGGCTTCCGTTCGGCCTTCCGCGATTGGGTAGGCGAGGAAACCAGTTTTCCCGACGCCCTGGCGGAAATGGCCCTTGCCCATATCGTCGGCGATGCGACCGAGCGCGCCTATCGCCGGGGCGATGCCCTGGCCAAGCGCCGGAAACTTTCGGACGCCTGGGCGGCATACTGCCAGGCGGCGACCAAAACCAATGTTGTGCCCATGGACCGCAAGGCGTCGGCATAACGCGAAAAGCAGGGATAGGCCGGCCAGCCGACAAGCCGCCTCACCAGCGGTTTCCCTGCCCCCTTAAAGGTGAAGGCTTACGGTAGGAGCCCCCTCGCAAATGGGACGATACGTTGAACGAATAGGATCGGGCAGTTATTCCGGTGATGAACGCTGGCACCCTTCGGAGACGCTGGAGACAGCAGACCGCCGCGCCATAGAGGAAGCTTACGGGCAAGGACCATTTACCGATGAGGTTTGGGGGGAAGTCCTAAACCATCTCGACTTTTTCTCCGCCTTTGCGGTGGTAGAACGAAATTCGATTACCGTTCCCGAAATGCTGGAATTGCTGGACGGACTGAACAAGGCGGCTACCGACCTCGCGCTTTCCCTTGCCTCTTCAAACAATCCCGAAGCGGGATTTGCTGTTAGCCAGGTTGTTGGCGACCAGATGGAACGCCTTTTCCGTCATAGCGGGCGCAACAATGACGCATGGGACATGATAGAGGCCGAGCTAGCCCAGGAGCTTGCCGGGCTTGACCATAACGCTCCCGAAGATAGGGCCGAGGAAATTGTATTGGGCTGGCGCGCGCGGCGCCTGTTGCCTGAACCTCTCTCCGCCGATGCGATGCTGGATCATAGCTATGAGCTGGCCGCCGCCGCCGCGTTCGCAGCCAAGTCCTATAAGGAAGGGCAGGAAGCGACCACCAGTGAGGGGGAAGCATGGCGGGCATGGGTTCGGGGAATGGCAAGATGGGCGGATGCCAACCGTTACCCGAAAAAGGTAAGCAAGGGTTCCGACAAGTCCAAAGACCCGGATGCGGCTTCCCCCTTTGTGCGTTTCATCTACGCCATTCAAGAGCGGATGCCCCCGGCCCTCCGGAAACACCACCAGTCAAAGGGCGCGCTGGCCACAGGCATTACCCGGGCGCTAAGCGACGGGTCAAATGGGGGCGCCGAAATAACTAGCAAATGACCCGTGACGGGTCAGAATCCGCGCAATTCTCCCCGGCAATAACTCCCGCCATCCGCGCTTAGCCTTCCCTAGATTGGCTCCAGTCAAACGAGACTGGAGCGCAACCAATTGGAAGATATCCGAGCCTATACCGTCCCCCGCTTCTGCCAGATTTACGGCATCAGCCGGGCGCAAGTATTCATCGAGTTTCGCGAGGGCCGGCTCAAGGCCCGCAAGTATGGCAACCGCAATCTGATCCTGGCGGAAGATGCCGAGGCATGGGCCAAGGCCCTCCCGGTCCGTCAGGCCGCCTGAACCCAGCAACCCCAAAGAAATGGGGAGCTGGCTTGCCGGCCATACTCCCCTAGAAAGTCGATTCAACATGACTTTTCTAGCCGAAACCGCCCAGCGGTGCAACGCCCGTGATGGGCTCGACTACCCCTCCCGCGTCTATCGCCCCGACCCCGCCGGCCCAGCACTAAGCCGTGGCGGCGCCATGGTCTATCAGCTCACCCGTCGAGCGCCGGCAACCTGCAATGCCATTGCCGAGCTGGCCGGGATCGGTTGCGAGGTGGCGAAATGAACGGCGCCCCCAAGCCTATCAAGCCGAAGTTTGATTGCATCATCCGCCGCAATGGCGAAGTGGTCAGCACCACGACCGTTATTGGCCGCGTGGCCTGGACGCTACTTGCCCTCATCCAAGCCGGGGAAAAGGGCTGTACGCCCATCACCCGGCCGGCGCCACGGTGGAGTGACTATGTGTTCCGCCTGCGCGGCCAAGGCTTCAACGTCGAAACGATAGACGAAAGCCACGGCGGGAGCTTTGCCGGCTCGCATGCCCGATACGTGCTGCGCGACCAAGTGACAGTGATGGGCGGCAACCTGCGCGAATACCTCAACAGCCCAGAAGGACGCCGGGAGTTTGGCAATGTCGGGAGCATAGCAGCATGACGACCGAAAGCGCCTTTGTCCCTGAAATCGAGCAGTCATTGCTTGGCGCATTGCTGGGGGGTGGCGACCATCGCGCCACTCTCGCCCGGCTGACCCCGGAACATTTCATTGAGCCAGCGCATGCGGAAATCTATCGCATGGCCACAGCTGCCCAAGAGCAATACGGCACGACCACGTTGCCAACCGTTCTCAAGATGGCCTCGCCCGAATTTCTGCAGGGCTTCGGGGAGCGGACTGGCACACCGCTGGCGCCATACCTTGCCGGCATGGTTAGCACTACTCCGTTTGACGCTCGCAACATCAAAGGCGGCGCCCGCGCCGTTCTGAACCAGTGGGCAAGGCTGGGGCTCAAGACCGAAGCCGAGGCCCTGGCCGCCGCCGCATCAGATCCCGCAAGCAATCCCGCCGAGCTGGCGCGGGCGGTAGTTTCCCGTGCCGATGAAATCGCATCGCACCTCAGGGCCGGGCATAGGACCAACACCCGCCAGACATTCGCGGAAGCGGCCCAGGCGGCCCTTACAGCCTCGATTGAGGCCCGGCGCCACCAGCGGCTAACCGGGATCACTTCCGGGCTTCTCGACCTCGACCGGGCAACTGGCGGGTTGCAGCGCCGTGACCTGATCCTGCTCGGCGCCCGCCCCTCAATGGGAAAGACGACCATAGGCACAAGCATTGCCCGCTATGCCGCCGCCGAGGGAATAGGCGTTGGCGTGTTCAGCCTTGAAATGGACAACGCCAAGCTCACGGCCCGCATGTTGTCGGACCTGGCGCACCAGGCAGGCCACCGCGTCCCTTATCAGGACATGATTGCCGGCCGCCTCACTGACGACCAGGAGGAAGCCACTGCCAAGGCGCTGGAACACCACGCGGCTTTGCCGATCCTGATGGATGATGCTTCCGGGCTCACTATTGCCGAAATCCGCAACCGCACGGAAATCATGTTGGAAGATGCCCAGGACCGAGGCGCCCCGCTTGGCCTGCTGATCCTAGACCATCTGGGCAAGGTCAAGCCATCGGCCCGCTATTCCGGCAACCGCAACAATGAGATTGGCGAAATCACCGAAGGGCTCAAGAGCATTGCCCGCGAATTTGACTTGGCCGTTTTGCTGCTGTCGCAACTGTCGCGCCAAGTCGAAAGCCGGGACGATAAGCGCCCCCAGCTTTCCGATTTGCGGGATAGCGGCAATATCGAGCAAGACGCCGATGCGGTCCTGTTCCTGCACCGCGCCGCCTACTACCTAGAGCGCGCCGAGCCGTCCGATTATGACAAGCGCATGGAATGGCAGACCGAGCTAGACGCCTGTCGAAACCGGGGCGAACTGGCCATTGCCAAGCAGCGCAACGGCCCATGCGTCACCATCGACCTTTACATTGACATGGCCTGTTCGGCCGTCCGCAACGCTGCAAGGGGCTTTGAACCATGACCGCCCGCATCCGTACCGTCAAACCCGACCTGTTCAAGCATGAGGCATTGGCCGAAGCGGAGTTTGCAACCGGCCTTCCGCTGCGCCTGGCGTTCATTGGGCTATTCACTCAGGCAGACCGAGAGGGGCGCTTTCTTTGGCGCCCCCGGGCTCTGAAAACCGACATTCTGCCATACGATGAAATCGACTTTGGCGCGGTGCTGGACGCACTCGCAACATGGGGCTTTTTGATCCGCTATGAGGCCGATGGCAGGGAGATAGGATGCATCCCCTCATTTTTGCGCCATCAAGTCATAAATCACCGAGAGGCGGCAAGCAGTCTGCCTCAACCCCCAGAAAACATTGGCGAATTTGACGGATCAGCCACGCGTGAGGCACGAAGCATGGGCATGCCCGGGCATGCCCGGGGGGAAGGGAAGGGAAGGGAAGGGAAGGGAACAACAGAACCTAACGGTTCTGTTTTGTCCGAACCTGTCGTTTCGGACCTCGTGCGGACTAGGGCAACGAAGCGGAAAGCAGGAAGCTACACCCCCGAATATGAGACGTTCTGGAAAGCCTACCCCTCGACCATCGGCCAAACCAAGATGGACGGGTTCAGGGCATGGCAGAAGCTCACCAGCGACCAGCAAGCCCAGGCCATGGCTTCCCTGCCATCCTACGCCAAACTACTCAGGGACAACCCGACCCGCGCTGTGAAGCATGTGCAAGGCTATCTCAACGGCCGCATGTTTGAGAGCTTTGCCGCCTCCGATCCGCAACAGGCCGATTGGCCGAAGCGCCTTACCTATGGCCGTCAGTGGAAGCAATGGCCGGCGCACCAGTGGGGGCCGATACCGGGCCAGCCCGGTTGCAGCGTTCCCCCAGCCCTGTTGATCGAAGGCGATGGCGCCGGATGGATCGAAGCAAGGGCGGCATAGAGGGGCGGGTTTGTAACCAATACGCGCGCGAGGCCGAATAAACAAACAGGGGAAAACCAACGTACCAATATCGTCAATATACGCCTCTAGACACCCACAGACAGATATAGACTAAACCATTGATATACTTGCATAATCTTGTCCACTGACGCCCCTCCTGTTAGACTGCAAACCAGTCAAAGGAGGCTTCCGTGAAGTCCGACAAATTCGACCAGCTACCCAATTGCGACGAGCGCCTTGTTGTCGCTGTTCCGACCGAAGTTAAGGCCCGGCTGTTCCGCGTTGCTACCGAGCGCGGCCTTCCCGCTTCCGTTCTCATCCGCCAGGCGCTTGCCGCCGTGATGGATGAGCCCCGCGCGGCATAGGAGGCGGACATGGGCAAGACCCTTATGGACATGCTCAGCGGTGGCGGTGGCGGTACTTTCGCAACGCCCGGCGCCCCGGTGGCCCCCCGGCCGGCCCCGGCTTCGCAGCGCCCGCCAGCGCCCGGCATGCCAGACCGCCGCCGCCTTGGGGAGCGGCTGGGCTGGGGCGACAATCCAATCTATCAGATTTGGGATGCGGCATCCGATAGCGGGCTAATCGAGGATTTGGGTTATGGCCTTCTCAACTCGACAAACCTTGGCGATGCGCTCGGCGTTGCCGGCAATCGTCGTATTCAGATGGCGCCCTTTCGCCGCGCCGAGGACGAGGAAACCAAACACCGCCAGGAATACGCTGACCTAATCGAGGCATGGGGGCCGGAATATTCCGACTTTGCCACCGGCATCCGCAACGGCGCTTTCGATCCCGCCGATGGGTATTGGAAGGCCCTGGAATACAAACGCGAAACTACGCAGTCGCAGCAGGAGCTAGAGCGCGCCCGCGCCAATGCGCAGTTCATCACTGACCCGACATTGCGTAGCATGGTCGAAACCGGCGCGCTGACCTTTGCCGAAGCCTACAAACAGCAGGGCCAGGGCGCTGGCGGGCCGGATATCGCCTTGCAGCCCCAATGGTTCAAAGACCCCGAAACCGGGGAATTTGTCATGGGCCAGCTCGCAGATGATGGGACGCTGGTACGGACCGACACAGGCGGATTGCAGCCTGTCACTCCCCAGGAGCTTTACACCGGCCGCGCCTATGGCGCTGCCCTTGGCAGTCAGCAGGGCGAGGCAGCAGCAGCAGCGCCGAGCGATGTTGTGGCGGCCCAAAATGCGCTTAGCCTGGTGGAAAGCATCCGGAACGATCCGGAATTGCCATGGGCAACCGGCCAGGGCGCCGCGCTCGGCATGAATAACCCGATAATCGCCCCCGGCCGGTTCGCCTTCCAAAAGAAAGTTGACCAGGCCAAGAGCGGCGCTTTCCTCACGGCCATTCAGGAAATGCGCGGCATGGGCGCGCTGTCCAATGCCGAAGGCCAGACCGCAACGCAGGCTGTAACGCGGATGGAAACGGCCCTCAATGAAGAGGACTTTTTGGCGGCGCTGGACGAATACGAATACATCGTGGCGCAGGGCATGGTGCGCGCTCAGCAGCGTATGACGGCCGCGCCCGGATCGTTCCCGGCTGACCTCGGCCCAGGCAGTGCGCAGGGTGGCGATATGCCTGGGGGCGATATGCCCGGCGGTGGCAAGCCAACAGCGGTTAACCCGGAAACTGGCGAACGCATGGTGTTCGACGGGCAGCAGTGGGTTCCTGCCCAATGAACATTCCCCCGCCCCCGCCCGGTTTCCAGATTGAGGCAGCGCCCGCGCCACGGCCGGCGCCGGTTTCGGCTGGCTCGATTCCGCCCCCGCCGCCCGGCTTCCAGATGGAACAGGGCGACGGGCTAGACCCTTCCGCCCCGGCCATGCGGAGCTTGAGCCGCAAGAGCCAGTTTCCGGACTACAACCCGGCCCCGCGCCAGCGCTATCAGGCAGCGCTTGAGCGTGTTCGCCAGTCACAGTTCCCCGACATGTCGGATGAAGAATGGGCACAATACAGCCAGCAGTTTTTCGCCCCTGACATCAAGGCCCAGGCTGACCAATCGCAAGCCTTCGGTTTCAGTGATGAGCTATCGGCCGCCGTTGGCGGGCTCGGTTCGCAGGTTCGCCAGTGGACCGGCGGTGGCGGCCCCGGCTATGGCGAAAGCTATGGCGACCTCTACGAATTGGAACAGGCCCGGCTAGAGCTGGCCCGCCAGCAGAATGGCGCGCTGGGCACAGCCGCCGAGATTGTTTCCGGCGCCGCCATGGTAGGCCCAGGCCGAACCGCCGCTGGCGGCCTTCCTGCGCTCGCTGTTGGGCCTACCGTGCCCGCCGCCGTCCAGTCGGGAAGCCGCATAGCTCAGGGCTTCAAGGCTGTTGCGCCGGCCGTTGCCGAGGGCAGCGTTTATGGGTTCGGCTCCACTGATGGAAATTTGGGGGATAGGGCGCGCGGCGCATTGATCGGCGGAAGCATTGGCGCGGCCGGCGCAACAGCCGCCCCGCTTGTCGGCAAGGTTGTTCAGGGTGCCGCCCGCCGTGTCGCGCAGGTTCCCGTCAACATGGCAAACAGGCGGGCCATGCGCGCAGCGGTGCAATCTGCGCCAACGGCCGCCGCGATCAAGGGCACGTCCCAAGCCGCCTACAAAGCCGCCGAGCGGACTGGCGCGGAGATTGGCCCCCAGGCCATGCAAATCCTGTCGCATGACATGACCAATCTTGCCCGCGCCAACGGCCTGGTGCTGCCCAGCGGCAAGCTGTCAACGGCATACCCAAAGGTTGCCCATGCCCTTCGGTCGATCCGCGAATTTGCGCAGGGGCCGGTTTCAATCGAGCAGGCGCAAACCCTGTTGCGATCCATCCGCGCCGCGCAGAAGTCCCTTGATCCGGACGAGGCCCGGCTTGGCATGCAGATGGCCAACGCCTTTGAGGATTTCCTAGACAGTCTCCCCCCATCCGCATTTTCGCGGAATGGGCAGAAGGCAGGCGAAGCCGTTCAGCAGTGGGCGAAGGGGCGCACCGAATGGGCGCGCTCAAAGCGCACTCAGGCAATCGAAAACATCATTGCGGACGCTCGCCTTGCCAAGGGCGGGTTTGCGGCTGGGCTTCGTTCCGGCTTCGCCTCGATGCTCAAGAGCAGCAACGCCAAAAAGCGCCGGGGCTTCTCAAAAGCCGACCTAGACGCAATCGAGCGCTTTGTTGAGGGCGGCCCTATCCAAGACTTGCTTGAAAGGATCGGGAGCGGCGCCGGCCTTCCCGGTGGTGTTCTCGGCGGCATCACTGGCGGCCCGGTTGGCGCTGTCGCAGTTCCCGCCGCTGGCCTCGGCGCCCGCCGCCTGACCAACAGCAACGCGCGAAACGTGGCGCAACAGCTTCGCGCCCAGGTTGCCACGCCGGGCGGTGTTCCGGTCCGGGCTCTGCCCGATCCCACGCTAGTTGACCCAGCCGGAATTCGCATCCTCGGCGGCATGACCGCTAACCGGGTAAGGAGCTAGTCAGGTTTGCCAAACACCCAGCCCGGATATAGGCCAGCAAGCGCAGCGCCCAGCCACATGGCAGGCGGGACCGGCAGAAATGCGCCCCACCATGTTCCGAGCTGCCATGCGCCAAACCCGCAAAGCGCGGTTGTCGCAGCCAGCCCAATGGCGGTGCGCCACAACTCGCCCGGATTGGCCAAAGGCCCCTTGTGTATTTCGCGGAAGGCGTTCCGGTCTAGCTCTAGTTCGGGCCGTTCGGCCATAGCGCTATCCTCCCGAGGCCATGCGCCTCGCTCCCTGAAAATGCGGCTTCTCCGAGCCAATGGCAAGGGCGAGGCAGCGGCATGATACGCGCAGCGGTTAAAATCGCCCCTGGCGAGGCTGTAGAGGCTGGGGACTACCTCACCCACTCGGAAGGCGGCGCCAAGCCCCAGCGCGGCCCGCTGGCGGCTGTAGGGGCTTTCGCGCTGGTGCTGGACCCTAAGCCAGCCGACCGCGCCCCAGATGGCTCTTACCGCGTCAAATGCGAGCTGATCATTGCCCGCCCCTACCTCTCCCGCCAAGCCGAGGGGATGCACCATGCGCGATAGTCTCATGCCGCTGAATTTCGCAGATCCCATGGCCGCCCTGCATTGGGTGGCGGACATGCAAGAATTTCGCTTCCGCAACAAGGCCGACCCTTTGGCCGAACTCCTGCAACTTGCCGAAGCCCTGGACGACATCGCCGCGCGGGTTTCCGTCCCATCGCCAGAAATGCCCGCCCCGATGGACGACCCTTTGGGGTTCCTCGGCGCAGCGCGGGCATACCTCTCGCAAGTTGCTCTTGATCCCAACCTATCCGCCGCCCCAGCCGGCGAAACCATCCACTAGAGCCGAAAAGGACTTTCAAAGATGCAAGACTACCATGAAGCGAGAAACGGCAACATTTACGAGGCGGGGCGCGCGGTTGTGCAGGTTCGGGCCGTTGTCGCCCTGGTAAACGCCATCTTGGCATGCCTGCCACCGGATGCGCAGGCAATCGCCGCCGCCACCGCGCGGGAGAGCCTGGGCAATGATCCTGGCGCCCTGGCCATCCTCAATGCTGGGCTTCGTATTGAGACGGCCCCCGAACCGCTGAAGGCGGCCTAGAACCATGGCGATAACCTCAGTTTCTGCCTGGTCCACGACCGCAGCCGACAACATCGATATTGGCGGAATTCCGCTTAGCGATTCCACCACGATAAATCAGCTCGACAACATCGCCCGCGAAATGATGGCGCAGATCAAGGCTGGTGTGCCGCTAAAGGTCACTACCACCACTGACAACGCCATTGCTCGCTTTGATGGCACCTCCGGCGCCATGCAGAACAGCGGCGTTACCATCAGCGACACGAACAACTTGGCCGGGGTGGTTGATTTCACCCATACCGGGGCGTTCACTCATGACGGGACGGCCGGCAATATCACCATGGCCTCGACCGGCGCCGACATCACCTTTACCCGCGATGGCGGCAATGAGATTTCGGCGCTCGGCGGATCGTCCGGGAGCCTGGCCCTCAAGGCTTACTCGCTTCTCACCATCGGTCTCGGCGCATCCGGAACCGAAGTTGCCCGGTTCCTGAATTCGGAGAACGCCTTCATTTTCGGCGGCACGACCTCTGTAGGCATGGATAACGGCAGCGCGACCAACGTAGGCGTTGCCATTGGCGACGGCGCTATCTCGGCTCAGCGCAATGACGGGGCGAGCCTGAACCTATCCCGGCGCAGCACGACCGGCCAGGTTGCCGCCTTTTCCGTCACCGGCTCGCAAGTCGGCTCCATCTCGGTTGACGGTTCCTCGACTACCTACAACACCACGTCCGACTATCGCCGCAAGCCGTTGTGGGAGCAGTTGAGCGGCTTCTGGGAACGCTTGGAAGCAACCAATCCCGTCCGGTTCCAGTGGGACACTGGCGATTGGGCGCGCGGCTTCATTGCCCATGAATTCGCGGTGTCATATCCCGGCTCTGTCGAAGGCGAAAAGGACGCGGTAGATGCCGAGGGCAAGCCCGTCTATCAGGCCATGCAGGCTTCTACCTCCGAAGTCATGGCGGACGTTGTGGCAGCGCTGAAAGACCTGAACAGCCGACTGAAAGAGGGCGGTCTGTGACAACCTCAGTTCAGGCTCATGGCGCGGTTGGCGACGGGCTGACCAATGACACGTCCGCCTTTCTCGCTGCGCAGTTGGCGGACGATGCCATCGTTATCCCTTCCGGGACATACCGCCTAGCTTCCACCATTGACCTTGCCTCAGGCAAGACATGGATATCGGAAGGCGCCCGGCTCATTCACGACAATGACACTTCGCCAATTTTGCAGGCGAATGGCATCAGCGATTGGGCGATCCTGGGCCATCTGATCTGTGAAGGCCACCTAACGACCGAGGCCAGCACCGGGGAAGGCGCGCTTCGCGTTCTCAGCAGTAACCGCGGCTATGTCCAGCGTTTGACCGCAAAGCTGTTCAAGGGGCGCGGCGTGGAAATCACCGGATCGAGCGCCGGGCCATACCGAGGCGATACCCTCAAGATTGATAGCCTGATGCTGGCGGAAAACTATCAAGGGCTTGTGGTCGCAGCCGCCGCCGGGTGCGAATATTCCCTGATTTCGAGCATCGAGGCGATAGGAAACATCTACCCGGCCGTGATCCATGGCGGCAACACCCGCATCAATGGCGGGAACATTGTGGACAACGTGAACGGCGTTGTGCTGGGCGCCGGCTCAAACCACGGCCATGGCGGCTTCCATGGCGTGAACATCAACCACAACACCAACTACAATCTCAGCGCCTCGCTGGTGACAAACGGGTTCACCTTTGACGCCTGCCATTTCTACGGCGACGGCGACACGCTGGGCAGAATCCTCCTGAACGGTTGCCAAGGGATTGGCATACATGACGGCATTGTTGACGCTGCTGTTGACGTTTCCGGAAGCGGCCGAAACATGATGAGCGGCAATTTCATCGCCGGCAGCAAAGGCATCACCGGATCGGGCGCCGCCTCGCTGTTGCGGACGCAGAACTACACCAGCGCCGGCCTATGGTCCCTGAACAACTGCTGACGGGCGACACCGGGGCACCCACCCGACATGCGCCATATTTGATCGCCGTCAATGCTTGACTCTTCCTGGTGCTCGGAACGAGAACAGAATGAGAACAATGACGGAACGAGTCTATCGTGGAGCCCCCACGCCTGAAGTGGTTCAGGGATAACAGCAAGAACCGGTTCGTAGCCTATCCTATGGGCTCGCTCCACATGGACCGCTTCGCCGAGGTCGTCTTTGCCGGCAAGATGAGCGTGGGAAATGAAGTTGGTGTTCCCCGCTGGCGTTGGTCCGTGAGCTGGCCGGGCTGGTTCGACATTGGCGCACCAGCAAACGACAAGCAGCATGCGGCAGACATGGCAACTAGGGCCTGGTGGGACGCAGTGGTGACGCCGCCGCCGCGCGACGTGGACGGCGAGATAGATATGATCGTCGCGCGCATCCTCGTCATGCCGCCGCCCAATAGCCTCATGACTGAGAGCACGGCTTATCTCCGGCAAATGCAGCGCTCGCTGACGTTGCTATATCAGAGCGAGTTGAAAGCGGAGACCTTGCCGCCACAGGTCAAGACCCTCGTGGCCAACATTTCGAAAGAGCTTCACGCGCGCCGACTAGGCAGCGGGGTGGCCGACCTCGGTTGAAGACAATTGCGCCGGCCAAGAAATTCGTTAACGATTTGTGAACGCGTTTTCCGGCATCATTCGGAACATTTCCGATCCAATTCGGATTGAGCGGGGAAATTGACGGGAGAATGCTGTCATGATACGCCCAAGCAATTCCGCCGCATGTTCTGCTGATTTGGAGAGGGCTATGACTGAACGCGAAGAGTCACTGCGCGAAGTCGGCATTGAACTAAATGCCGTTCCCCCCATCGACATTACTGCATTTGGTCTTGAGCCAAATGGTTTTTCTGGCTACGGGGAGTTCACTCCCATAACAATTCGCTCATACACGTTGCCAGAACATGCCGACTTGGAACGAGATCAATCGCGAGATTGATGGTCTACAACCTGAAACTGCTTGCGATCAGGTCCGTCAGAAGTACTTGAAGGCACTCGAAGCTCGGGTTGGCCGAACGGTTATTGCCTACTATTCAGGATTTCTGCAGAAGCGTACGCCTGATGGGCGTGTGCATCCTGAATGTGCAATCAGCGACCTTGATATGAATGGCCTTATGGCCGTGGTCCACAACGTGGACCGCACACGAGGCTTGGACCTCATAATTCATACGCCTGGTGGCGGCGTTGAAGCTGCACGAGCGATTGTCGAATACCTTTACAAGATGTTTGGTCCAGACATCCGGGTCATAGTTCCGCACATGGCGATGTCCGCGGGTACCATGATCGCATGCGCTGGGCGTGAAATCCTCATGGGCAAGCACTCCTGCCTGGGTCCCACTGACCCGCAAGTGAAGGGGCATCCTGCCATGGGCGTTCTAGGCGAGGTGGACAGGGCCATTGCGGAAATTAAGGCAGAACCTCTCAAGCAAATCGTATGGCAGCAGGTCTTTGCGAAGTACCCTCCGGCATTCATTCTAGATTGCGAGCGCTCAGTGGCTGGGACCCGTGACATGGTCGGGGCTTGGCTTGCGGCAAATATGCTCGCGGGTGAGGGCGCCGAAGGCAAAGCTGCGCAGGTTATGCAGCACCTGATGGACTACAACGGCACGACCGAGCACTCACACCATTTCCTCATCGACAAATGCGTAGCGCTCGGTCTTAACGTAAGTGCGATTGAGACCGACCAGGATCTCCAAGAAGACATCCTGAGCGTACATCATTCCTTCGTGGCCACGTTTGCACGAACGAGTACCATAAAGCTTATCGAGAATGCTATCGGTGCCAACTGGATAGTCGCAGGGTAGGCGGCCACTCCGCTGGGAATCGCGAGCATAGGCCTGCCAAGCGATGCTAGCCAGGACTGCTGCCGGATAGGCCAAAGTCACTCTCAACTGAGTGAAGCTTGCGAAACAGTGCTACTAAGCCCTGCTGCCCGCCACGTCGTTCTAAGACCAAGTCCACCCATTCGAGCCATTGGCTTAGAGTGCGGTCCCCAATCACAGCATCCGGGTCGTCAACGCCATCCCCTATCAACGTGTGGATGTAGTCCCTGACCGACTGCACATCATTCGTTTTCGTGGCAAGTTGTACCAACAAATCCCAGCGGGCATGGTCGATTTCTGCTTCGCGTTCGGCTTTCCGCCGGAGCGCTTTTTCCCGAGCCGCGAATGCTACCCTGTCCGAGTCTTCGTCATCCCATGCCTGGCGGACGGCAGCACCCCTCCTGAGCGCGTCTGCAATGTCTGACACCATCTTCTCAAGTGGCGCTTCCGGTGTCTCCTGCCAAATTTGCTGAACTTGCGCCCTGAGGTAGGTGTCAATCTCGAAAGCCAGGACGCCAGTCACTTCGAACCCAACCCGATAGCCTCGATGGAACTGCGGTGTGTGATAGGTCAGGTCAAGCCTGCCCAAGGGCAGGCGAACCTTCCGCAGTCGCTCGACCAGCCGGCATTCTAGGGTCTGCATTCCAAATGAAATGTGCGCGCCATCTTCATTTCCCGCGACGCGACCGCCCATCCGCTGGGCTGCAAAGAAGATGCCACTTAGGATTGCCTGTCTGCGGGGCAGCGTTTTCGATTGGGCGCGAGCTTCTACTAGTTGCGAGTTTATCTGCCGCGCTTTGCCAGCGGGCAAACCGGCCTTCGCGCTTGGATGGATTTTCATTTTGTACCGCTTCCTCCATTGGACTGTTGGTCGTGACTTGTCCGCCCACCAGCGCTAGGCTCAGCTCAATGGGAACGCTTCCAAGGAGTGGCACATGCCCAAGCAGTATAAGGTCAAAATAGACGTGCAGAGCCAGGCGGAAGTCGGCTTTCGCGCTAAAGCGCACCCACCCGCGGGAAAGAGGCGTTGGTTCTACCAACTGCAAAACGACATAAAACCACAACACTCCCATGAAGGGCTTTTGGCGAGAGTCGTCAGGGTGCTCGACAAGCGGAGGGACAGGTACGAAGAACGCGTCACGATGATCGATTCAGGCGAGGTAGTGCACGAATCCGCTGGCACTCTCAGCGAACATCAAGGTCATGGTTCCGCGAAGTTGCGAGGGAAGTGAATCCGCGTTACCGCCACACCAGGTTACGGCCTAGACTTTGTTGAGGCGGCCACATAGTCACCATGGAGCCAACCCGTGGTGCCATCTGACATTGGAACGCCATACCATGCGCCAGATACCTGCGAAGGCACGAACTCGGTGCCCCGCGTGGCTCGGCCAACGACCGCCGAATTGCCTGATGGCGATGCCCGAACGTTGAGGGCTTCGGCGGTTACAACGAATGAACGGGGCGAGGCGGCCTCGTCATCGTCGTCATCGCCGTCAAGGACGCTGCATGCGACCATCATTATGAGCAGTCCTGGGACGCTCAACCAACGAAACTTCTTGCCCTCGCTCATGGGCACCCCAGCGCCAGTTGATGAAATGGCATTTATGGCAACGACTCACATGCCTCGCCGTCATTGTCCCGATCCAGCCCGTGAGGATCGCCTGGGCCGCTGCGTTCGTAGAAAGCCTGCGCTTCCCGCTGCGAACTGAAATCAGAGCAATCCCGGTCCGCTTGAGCAAATGAGGGCACCGACATACTCAAAAAAAGCGCGGCGGAAGCGACCAATTTCGCGAAGTTGTCAAACATCGCTACGCACCTGCATCCTGGTACGGCTCGCAGGCTATTCCGTCGCCATCCCGATCCAGATCATGGACATCTGGGGTGCTCAGTACGAACGGGCCCCGCACGTAGTTGGGGCCATCGCCGCCCCCGCCCCAACAATCAACATCCGAAGACCCATAGGCTGAGTAGGGCGCCGAGTACCCCGAGCATCCGCCACCGGAACACGCTGCTATAGCTGCTGCGCCGACCGCCACAACCGCAACGCCGGCAAGCACGGCATTCTCCCTCGCAACCTTGTCCTGGCACTGCTCCAGTGTCAGCCCGCGTTTGATTGCCTCGGCGGCGGTGTCCTGAGCAAACTGATCTTGCCCTGCCTCCGCTGCATCGAGGAAAGTCCGACAGAGCGTCGTGTCTTTGACCGAGGCGGGATTGGCATAGAAGGTCTTTGGCGAAGCAGCGCAGGCCTGCAAAATCAGCGGCGCCACTGCAATTATCAACAGTGTCTTGTTCATTTACTCGTCCCCCAGAATGACTTAACGACCTGTTAACGGTGGAAGTCAAACGAGACGGACGCGGCCGGTTAATTGTCGGCCCTACCGGCGGCTTCGAAATGTTCGCGGCTCAACACCACCACTCGTGCCCATCGGGCCACCGCCGAGCCAACCCTTCGTCAATGAGGATATCGCCAACGTCCCTGCCTGCAATTCGGATGGTCGCCAGAACTCGGCCATATCGGTCGGTGCCTCCAGTCTGCACCGTGAACGGACTCGAATTCAGCAGCTCCAGTAGCCGGGCACTCGCGCGGCGCGCTAAGGTAACTTCCGCCGCGCCACCACATATGGCGGTATGGGGCTCTGGCGTGTCGAAACTCTCGAGCCTCAGATTCACGCCCTCAAACCAGATTGTGTCGCCGTCCACAACGCAGGTGTGGCGATGCGAGCCACACATATCGAACCTTGCAGTGAACTCTTGCGCCAGAGAGGGTGTTGCCAATGCCGCTGCCACTAGCGCGGCGGCAAGAAGGCGAAGTGCGATCATTCGCCATGACCTTTGAACTTAGCCAAGCGCACCCCAGGCTGACCGTGGTTCAAGAACTCAATTCCTAAGCCCTCAAGCGCCACCATCACGGCGCGGATTTTGTCCAACCCGCTTGTGAGCGTTTCGGCGCCCCGCTTTTCCATTGCCCCGATGGTGTTGACGTTGACGCCAGCCAACTCTGCCAGTCGTGATTGTTCGACGCCGGCAAGCGCGCGCGCCGCCTTCAGTTGGTTTCCGGTGGTCAGCATAAAATTAGCCCTCAAATTGTGACAACTAGGTTCTATCCCTAGTTGCCTGTTGACGGCAAGAGAAATGCATGGTCTATAGTTAACTAGAGATCAAACCTAGCTAGCTAGAGACAGACATGCTCGACCGCTCCGAAATCCTCCGCGCCGCCTGGGCTTCCTACCGCAAGACCGCTGCGCTGATCGGACTGGCAAAGTTCTCTCGCAAGCATTTCGCCACCGCCCTGCACATGGCTTGGGAAGATGCCAAGACGCTGGCTTTCTATGTGGCGCTCGCCGCCGAGGAAGCCGCCGAGGCCATCGCCAACCCTGCTAAGGCCGATGCCCGCGCCGAGTTGCTGGACCTCCAGATGAAAGACCGCTGGACCCCCGCCGACTACTCCCGCGCTTCCGCCCTCAACCATTCCATCGCGGCATAGGGCGCGACCGTGGGCCATATCCTCGACACCCTCATTTCAACGCACAGCAAGGCGATGCTGCGCGCCCAGATCATGGGCAGCATTTCGGACCCCGGCGCGGAAGCCGCAGCCGAAGCCGAGCGCACCGCCTTTGCCGAGCTGGCCGCCTATATCCCCGCCACCGCAAGCGAGCTGCGCGCCAAGGGCAACTATCTGGCCCGCCGCCTTGAAATCGGCGCCCACGTCGATCCCGCCCACCTGCTCGCCTTTGTCTATTCGTTCGCTGCCTATCAAGCCGCTTAGGAGGTTCCCCCCATGTCGCCAGCCTTTGACACGCTTTCTTTTATCACACGCAACAGTCCGCATGGCGGTGGCTTCAATTACTGGAACGTCGCCACAACCGGGAGCTATTCCGGCGATTGCCTGAAGGGCCACGAATTGGCCGCCGAGTATTTGGCTTTCGTGGCCGCCCATCCGACCTATGGCAACCTGTCGCTGTTGCCCAGCATCGTTAGCAGCATGATTGAACGCGCCGCCAGCGCCGAGGGGCGCACCACGCGCGGCATTGAGATTGGCTTTCTGGGTGCCATCAACCGCGCCGCAATCGTAGGCGTGACGCTCATTCCCTCGGTTGCGACCGAAGCCGCCTAGCCCCCCCTAGCCCCCATCACATTGTCACCCTGAACAACCGTTTCCCCGGAAGGCTTTGCCATGCCCAAAAGTTACGCCATTACCCGCCGCGCCTTGATTGCATCCGCTGGCGCCACTGTCGCCACCGCTGCCCTTGCCGCCCCCTATGTGAACGCTGCTCACCTTGCGCCCGCTGGCGACGAACGCCTGCACCAGCTCATGGCCGAATGGCGGATGGAATACGACGCGGTATGCACCACGGCGGACGCCACAAACGAAATCCATATGGACCGCCTCTACGCCATCGAGCGCGAGACGGCGACCATTCGCCCGGCCACCCTTGCCGGCTTCGCCATCAAGCTCCTGCTGCTGACCAACTATGGCGACCACGACCTTGACGGCCCAGCTTCGGGCCTGATGGCGGAAGCCGAGGCCATCGCCGGCTATGCCCCGCCCGCCACCTTTCGCCGGTCCTGAGCGATGCCCAGCCCATCCCTGCGCCAGCAAGCCGAGGAAGCCATAGAGCGGCTAATTGCCTTGCTCGATGCCCTCGACGGCGATGCGGACCTAGAGCCAAACGGCGACCTAGAGCCATCGCTTGGCATCGGCTTGGTTTGGGACCGCGCCACCGGCTGGCGCAACACCAGCGCCGACCTTGAAGGCCACGACGCCAGCGACCAGGGCGAACCGCCCTGCACCCCCCAGACCCTCAACCCATCCCCGATCCGCGCAAAGAGCATCACCCGAAAGGCCGCATAAATGATCCCCATTCTGGTTCCGACCCTTGACGAGCTGGCCGTTGAATTTGAACGGGCCTATGCCGCCGAGCGCGCCGCCAATGCCCGTTGTATCGCATCCGGTGAAGCCGAGGCGGAAAGCTGGGCCTATGACGAGTTTTGCGGCGCCCTGAGCGACGTTTGCCGCCAGATTGCCGAGCTGCCCGCCCAGACCATGGCCCATGTCCAGCTTAAGGCCCGCGCTCTCGCTTGGCATGCCTTCCCCGATGGGCAAGAGCCCGCCACCATTGACGAGCGCTTGGCCTTCCAACTGGTGCGGGCGCTGGTGGACGGCTTGCCGGGGGATGGGCAATGAGGCTTGCCCGGCTCTACCTGTCCGAAGCCCGGTTGTATTATTGCCGGTGGCTCAATTGGCGCGGCATGCGCTTGGCCCGTAAGGGGCTTGAGTTGATCCGCGCGGCCGAAACAATGCGGCACCTAGAACGGCTCTACCTGGGCCTTGATACGCCAGCCCCAGGCAGCGCCCGCCCGCCCTCGATACCGGCCAAGCGGAGTTAGCCCCATGGCCTGCGCTTGCTTTTACTGCAATGCGGCCCTTGTCCGGTCTAAGCGCTGGCAAGGGCGCCAGCCTGACAACCTACGCACCACTGACCACATATTCCCCAAGTCGGCTGTTAAGCGCATGTCCTGCCTGTTCGGGGATGAATGGCGCCAGCTCAATTGCGTTGACGCCTGCCCAGCCTGCAACGCCCTCAAGGGCAACATGTCGCCATTGGCCTGGCTCCCGCTAATCCCAGATCCCGCCGCCCGCCTGCGCTTCCTTCTGCGCCTCGCTGCATTGGGCGTGACCCCATCCGCACTTGCCGGCGCCGTGAATTTCCCGAGGCAGTCATAGGGGCCTAAAATAGGCTCGAATACCCGAAGCCGGGCGGGAGTTTTTAGAAGCGCCATAGCGCCCCCGGGTTAATATCCGAAATCGCAACATTCTCAACGCTCTGTCCGAACACGCGCGGGGCGCAGACTGTCAACAAATGTGAACATCGCTCGGCTGATAATACAGCCGGGAAACAGCCGGCGGACCCCAAGGTTTCCCCATGGGTATGCCCAGGCATGCCCCTGATAATACAGGCAGGAAACAGGCGAACGGCCAAGGGCTTGAGCCATTCTAAAATGGCCATGGCCGCGCAGCAAAATAGTGGGATTTAGTGGCCAGATGCGCACGAGCCCGGCCCGATCCTGACCCTATCGTTACCCTAACGTCCTGGCGCTGCCCGCATGTTGTCAAATGCTGTCGTCAAAGGGCGCCGGCCCAGGATCGGGGGCGAGCAATATCAGCGGCTTAGCTCTTGAGAACAGGGATGAATTCGCGGGGCCTGCAACCTGTCAAAACCTGACATGTACGCGCGCGCGAGGCTAGACCAGTCAGTTCTAAAAACCATTGCAGTGTAAGGGGCTTATCCGGAAAAGCGCGATGGAATCCGCGCAGTACGCGCCCGCGCGAGGCATAGCCATTTCAAGGGCTTAGGTATTGAACTCAATAGCCCCCAGGCGGCCATTCTCGGAACACTACGCGCATGCGCGCGAGGCCCTGAGTTTTGCGACCCGCTGCGCATCCTGAATTTTCGGAAGCACCAACGCGGGCCGCCGCCACCCTTTAGTTTTGTCACCCCAGAAGGCGCCAAGGTTTTTCCGCAGTCACAACGCGCGAAGGTTTTCCCCTAGTCACCACGCGCGGGAGCGCCAAGGCTTTTTTGACATCACTACGCGGGGGGGGGAATTCGCCGCACAGGGCAGGGACTCTCTGCATCTACAGTGAAACAGCAGAGACTTGCCCGGTTCACCGTTTGCGACCGCATGCGAGCCGGCCCAGCCGTTAACCGCTTTCCCGTTCACAGCCCCAACAACTATTTTTCGGGCTGAACGCGGCAACCTGGCGTGAGACTTTGCGCGGTGTTAGGGCGGCTTTTAGGGCGCGCGCCCGGTAAAAATGCAAAGACTGAGGAAAATCAACGCGCTAGGGCAATTTAATGGCGGAGAGAGAGGGATTCGAACCCCCGATAGAGTTGCCCCTATGCCGCATTTCGAGTGCGGTGCATTCAACCACTCTGCCATCTCTCCGCGAGATCGATTGGGGCACCCTGGCGGGTGCCGGCTGGTCGACACGGGCGGGCTTATGACATAGCAATAACCGGCTCGCAACACCCCTTGTGGCCTTTCCTCCAGCTTGGACGCGTTTCGCATGCTCTTCGTCTACGGCACGCTGCAGGACGCCGACATCCTGGCCGCGGTGCTTGGCCGTCCCATGGACGTGACAAGGCTGCGCCCGGCAGCAGCGCCCGGCTATCGCGCCGTTGCCTATCCAGGGCGGGTCTATCCGGCCCTGGTAGCCTCTGCCGCCGACAGCGCCCCAGGCCTCCTGCTCGACGGCCTCTCGGCGCTCGACGTCGCCGTGCTCGATGCCTTCGAGGGCGACGAGTACCGGCGCGAGACGATCGCTGTCCTGGCGGGGGAGATCGCGCACCAGGCGGACGCCTACCTGCCGGTTGGCCCGATTTCTGCTACAGGGCCGGCCTGGTCGCTGCGCGACTGGACGACCGCGCACAAGCCGGCCGTACTGGGACGAGAAAGCGCCACGGCCACAGCTTTGCGCCAGCGCCTTTCGTCACGACCACCCTCATGAGGGGGCTATTCCGAGTGACTGGCGAACCAAAGGGGCCCGCCTTGCGTTCGGCAAGCAAAGCTTGCGTGGGAGGATCCGATGATGCGGCGGCGTGACGTGGTTGCCGGCATGGCAACACTACAGTTGGTAACGCTTGGCCCTTCCGGAGCCTTCGCCCAGGCCAACATGAAGCTCGAGGGCGACATTATTCCCACCGACGACGGCGACATCACGGTTCATCCGGTCGAGCATGCCAGCCTGGTGCTCGGCTTTGGCGGCGAGACCATCTATGTCGATCCGGTTGGCGGCGCCGTGCTCTATGAGGGCCTGCCCGCCCCCACCGCCATCCTGGTCACGCATGGCCATGGCGACCACTTCGATATCCCCACGCTCGAGGTGATCGCCGGCACGGCGCCAATCCTCACCAGCCAGGAGGTGTTCGACCGGCTGCCCGAAGCGCTCAAGGCCAATGCCAGCGCCATCGCCAATGGCGAGGATGTCAGCCTCAACGGTATGATCGTTCGCGCTGTGGCGGCCCACAATGTCAGCGCAGACCGGATGCGCTACCACCCCGTCGGGGTTGGCAACGGCTATGTCATCGCGCTCGGCGACAAGCTCGTTTATGTCGCTGGCGACACCGAGCCGACCGACGAGATGCTGCGACTGCGCGATATCGAGATCGCCTTCCTGCCGATGAACCTGCCCTATACCATGTCGCCCGACCAGGCCGTGGAGGCGCTCAACGTCTTCAAGCCCCGCATCGCCTATCCCTATCACTACAGTGGCAGCGACCTCTCCGTGCTCAAGGAGCGTCTGGGCCCCGATACCGAATTGCGGCTGCTCGACTGGTATCCGAACGGCGCCTAGCACGGAGCGAAAGTCTTGACTCTGGGGCCATTTGCCCCGATAAGCCCGACCTGAAGCGTGCGCCGGGTCTCCTGGCGCGCTTTTCTTTGTTTGAAAACGCTGTTCGAGGCTGCCCGCCGGATTGATATCAGGCGCATGCAAGAAGACCGCAGGATCTGGGCTTTACACCTGCGGCGCCACAGAGCGCGACACAATGGGACCGGGCGTTTGACGCTCCCGGTTAAGCTATGACTTTCGCCGTGATCAAGACCGGTGGCAAGCAGTACAAGGTTGCCGCCAACGACGTTCTCAAGATTGAAAAGCTCGATGCCGAAGCCGGCACCATCGTCACCTTCGACCAGGTGCTGATGGTTGATGGCGAAGTCGGTGCTCCGCTCGTCGAAGGCGCGCTCGTCGCCGCCGAACTGCTCGAGACCCGCAAACAGAAGACGGTCATCATCTTCAAGAAGAACCGTCGTCACAACTATCGTCGCCGCAATGGCCACCGCCAGCTGCTGTCGACCGTGCGCATCACCGAGATCCTGACCGGCGGCGCCAAGCCGACGATCAAGGCCGCCGGCATTGCCGCCTCGACCGAGAGCGTGACCGAGAAGGCCCCGGCCAAGAAGGCTGCGCCCAAGGCTGCTGCCGCCGAAGCCACCGAGGCCAAGGCCCCGGCAAAGAAGGCCGCGCCCAAGAAGGCTGCTGCCACCGAAGAAGCCGCCGCTGAAAAGCCGGCGAAGAAGGCCCCGGCTGCCAAAAAGGCAGCTCCCAAGGCCGACAAGGAATAAGGAGCCCTAGAGATGGCACACAAAAAAGCAGGCGGTTCATCCCGCAACGGTCGTGATACCGCTGGCCGTCGTCTCGGCGTGAAGAAGTTCGGTGGCGAAGCTGTCGTCGGCGGCAACATCATCATCCGCCAGCGCGGCACCAAGTGGCATCCCGGTACCGGCGTCGGCCTGGGCAAGGACCACACCATCTATGCACTGGTTGACGGCACCGTCGCGTTCCGAACCCGTGCGAATTCGCAGGTGTTCGTTTCCGTCGTCCCGGCAGAGGCCGCCGAATAACCCGGCAGGTCAAAGAACCCAGCCGGTGACCAGTTCCCCGGCTCGTGTTCATGCAATGCGAGAATTTTGAAGGGGAACCGGTGCGCCGGTTCCCCTTTTCGCATTCTTCGGCAGAGCTCAAAATGAACAGCATCAAGGATCGCCTCCCCGCCTCGATCACGACGGACCGCCTGGTGCTGACTACTCCCACCCTGACGCATGTGTCCGACATAGCGCGCCTCGCCAATAACCAGCGCATCTATGAGGTGATGGCCCGGCTGCCCTTTCCCTATTCGGAAGAGGATGCCCGCTTCTTCATCGAGACCATCGTGCCGAGCGCCGAAGAGCGGTGCTACGCGATCGTCCATGATGGCGTGTTCATGGGTATTGTCGGCCTCAGCTTTGCCGAGGGATTGGCACCCGAGCTCGGCTATTGGCTGGGCGAACCCTATTGGGGCAAGGGGTTTGCGAGTGAGGCCGCCAACGCCGTCGTGGCGGCGGCGAAAGCCATCGGCATCCCGGTATTGCGGTCGCGGGCGCTGCTGAGCAATGCCGGCTCACGCAACGTTTTGCGCAAGGCCGGCTTCATCGAGATCGGCGAAGGCACCGACGACAAGGGCACGCTGGCAGGTCAGCGCCTGATGCTCATGCGGCTGGAGCTGGCGAGATGATCCCCATCCGCACCGAACGGCTGATCCTGCGCGAGCCTGATCTCGACGATGCGCCCTGCTATGCCCTGGGCATCGGCGAATACGAGGTGACGCGCTTCCTCACGCCCGTGCCCTATCCCTATTCGCTGGCCATGGCGGTCGATTGGTTGCGCCAGGCGCGCCCGGCAACGCCGGAACAGTCGATGCTCATCATCGAACTGCCCGGCAAGGGCGTCATCGGCTGCGTCTCGCTGCTGAGCGAGCTCGGCTTCTGGATCGCCCGGCCGCACTGGAACAAGGGCTATGTGACCGAAGCGGCGACCGCTTTGCTCGATTACCATTTTGCCGGCTGCGACAAGGACATGGTCATCTCCAGCGCCCACCACGACAACATTGCCTCCCTGGCGGTGCAGAAAAAGCTCGGCTTCGTGCCGACGCGACGCGAGATGCGCTTCAGCCAGACGCTGCAACACAATGTCGACCACGTCGTTACCACCCTGTCGCGCCAGAGCTGGCAATCGAGGGGGCAAGCATGAACGTGACACTGCGCACATCCCGCTTCCTCCTGCGGCCCGCCCAGGTAGGCGATGCCGAGCCGATCGCCCGCCATCTCAACAATATCGCGGTCTCGGGCAACCTGGCGCGGGTGCCGTTTCCCTATCATCTGAGCGATGCCAAGGCCTGGCTCAAGACCCGGCTGCCCAACCTGCCGGCCGAGGCGACCAATTTTGCCATCGACCTGCCGGGCGAGGGCCTGGTTGGTCAGGTGGGCTTTCATCGCGGGCCGGCCGGACCGATCATCGGCTATTGGCTGGGCCAGGCATACTGGGGTCGCGGCATCATGACCGAGGCCGTCGTCGCCAGCCTCGATTGGCTGTTTTCCGTCTCGGCGGAACCGGCCGTCTATTCCGGCGTGTTCCATTTCAACGCCGCCTCGCTGGCCATCCAGACCAAGCTTGGATTTACCCAAACCGGACGCTCAACCCTGCTCTGCCTTGCGCGGGGCGCCGAGGTGGAGCATATCGACACAATCATGACGCGCAGCGTCTGGAAGGCCAGAGCAAAATGAAGTTTCTCGACCAGGCCAAGGTCTACATCCGCTCCGGTGACGGCGGCGGCGGCGCAGTATCGTTCCTGCGCGAAAAGTTCGTCGAATTCGGCGGCCCCAATGGCGGCAATGGCGGCCGCGGTGGCGACATCGTGCTCGAATGCGTCGATGGGCTCAACACGCTCATCGACTACCGCTATCAGCAGCATTTCAAGGCCCCGACCGGCACCCATGGCATGGGCAAGGACCGCGCCGGCGCCAATGGCGAAGAGGTGGTGCTGCGCGTGCCCGTCGGCACGCAGGTGTTCGAGGATGACAACGAGACGCTGATCGCCGACATGACCGAAGTCGGCCAGCGCGTCGTGCTGCTGTCAGGCGGCAATGGCGGCTTCGGCAATGCCCATTTCAAGACCAGCTCCAACCAGGCGCCGCGCCACGCCAATCCGGGCATGCCGGGCGTCGAAAAGTGGATCTGGCTGCGTCTCAAGCTGATCGCCGATGCGGGTCTGGTGGGCCAACCCAACGCGGGCAAGTCGACATTCCTGGCGGCTGTCTCGGCGGCCAAGCCCAAGATTGCCGCCTATCCGTTCACAACGCTCCATCCCAATCTGGGCGTGGTGTCGATCGGCGAGCGCGATTTCGTTTTGGCCGACATTCCGGGCCTGATCGAAGGGGCCAGCGAAGGCGTCGGCATCGGCGACCGGTTCCTGGGCCATATCGAACGCTGCGGCGTTCTGATCCATCTGATCGATGGGACGCAGGACGACGTCAAGCATCTCTATACCAGCGTCCGCCATGAACTGGCCGCCTATGACGAGCGGCTCGGCGAGAAGCCGGAGATCGTGGTGCTCAACAAGGTCGACGCCATCGACCCGGACGATCTCAAAGAAAAACTCAAAATCCTCAAGAAGGTCAGCAAGCAAGATGTGCTGCTGGTCTCCGGCGTGACCGGCAAGGGCACCGACATGGTCCTCTACAAGGTCATCGAGACACTGGACGCGGAGAAAGCCGCCAAGCTTGAAGCCGCACGCCGCAAGATCGAGCCGAACTGGGCCCCCTGATGAGCGCCAATGCCCTCGCGCCCTATAAGCGCCTGACCATCAAGATCGGCTCGGCTCTGCTCGTCGACAAGGCGGGCAAGCTGCGGGCCGCGTGGCTGGCTGACCTGGCGGCCGATATCGCCGCGCTCAAGGCTGGCGGCCGCGACGTCGTCATCGTGTCCTCGGGCGCCATCGCGCTGGGGCGCGGACTGCTGGGCCTGGCTGCCACCACGCTGACCCTGGAGCAGAGCCAGGCCGCCGCCAGCGCCGGCCAGATCGCGCTGAGCCAGGCCTGGGCCGAGGCCCTGGGGCGACACGCCATTGTCACCGGGCAGATCCTCATCACGCCCAATATCACCGAAGAGCGCCGCTATTATCTCAATGCGCGCACCACCATCGCGACGCTGCTGGGCCTTGGCGCTATTCCGATCATCAACGAGAATGACAGCGTCGCCACCGCAGAAATTCGCTATGGCGACAATGACCGCCTGTCAGCCCGCGTCGCCACTATGATCGAGGCCGACTGCCTGGTGCTGTTGAGCGATGTCGATGGGCTCTACACCGCGCCGCCGGCCAAGGACCCCAATGCTACGCACCTGCCTGTGATCAGGGCGATCACATCAGCCATCGAGGCCATGGCGGGCGGTGCCGCCAGCCACCTGTCGCGCGGCGGCATGACCACCAAGGTCGAGGCTGGCAAGATCGCGACGCAGGCGGGCACCGCCATGATCATCGCCAAGGGCACCGAGAGCCATCCGCTCAACGCCCTCACTGAAGGCGGCCGCCACACCCTGTTCCACCCCGCCCAGAGCCGGGCGCAGGCGCGCAAGCGCTGGATCATGGGCACGCTGGCCGTATCGGGCACGCTGCAGGTCGACGCCGGCGCCGCCCGTGCGCTGCTGACCGGAAAGTCGCTGCTGCCCATCGGCGTCACCAAGGTGACCGGCGAATTCGGCCGCGGCGACGCCATTGCCGTGCTCGGTCCTGACGGTGGCGAAATCGCCCGGGCGCTGGTCGGGCTCGACAGCGACGAGGCGCGGCTGGTGATGGGCAAGCGCAGCGATGCCGTGATTGAGCTGCTGGGCGCGGGCAATCGCGCGGCCCTCGTGCATCGCGATAACATGGTGCTGGTCGGCGCCAAGGAGGACAGCCATGAGCTTGGCTGAGGCTACAAAGTCCGTCACCGCCATCATGGCCGAGATCGGCCAAAGGGCCCGGCTGGGCGCCAAGGCGCTGGCCATTGCAACGCCGGACCAGAAGCGCCGCGCCCTGACGGTCGCCGCCGGCGCCATCAACGCGCATCGCAAGGCGATCCTGGCCGCCAATGCGCAGGACATGGCGGCGGCAGAGGCCAAGGGCATTTCCAAAGCCTTCCTCGATCGCCTGCTGCTCACGGATGCGCGTATCGACGGCATTGTCGAGGCGGTCAGGACCATTGCCGATCTGCCGGACCCTGTCGGGGCCACCATTGCCGAATGGGACCGGCCCAATGGCCTGCATATCGAGCGCGTGCGCACGCCGCTCGGGGTCATCGGCGTGATCTTTGAATCCCGCCCCAATGTGACGGCCGATGCCGGCGCGCTCTGCATCAAGTCGGGCAATGCGGTGATCCTGCGCGGCGGCAGCGACAGTTTCCATTCGAGCAAGGCCATCGTCGAATGCATGCTCGATGGCCTGCATGCCGCAGGCTTGCCGGTCGAGTGCTTGCAGCTTGTTCCGACCACCGATCGCGCCGCCGTCGGCGAGATGCTCAAGGGCCTTGACGGCAATATCGACGTCATCGTTCCCCGTGGCGGCAAGACGCTGGTCGCGCGTGTGCAGGACGAAGCCCGCGTGCCGGTCTTCGCCCATCTCGAAGGGCTGGTGCATGTCTATATCGACAAGTCGGCCGATCTCGCCAAGGCGGTCCCGGTCGTGCTCAATGCCAAGATGCGCCGCACCGGCGTCTGTGGCGCGGCAGAGACGCTGCTGGTGCACCAGGACGTGGTCCAGACCCATCTCAAGCCCATCATCGAGGCGCTGATCGCTAAGGGTTGCGAGATCCGCGGCGATGCGCAGGTGATGGCGCTGATTCCCACCGCAAAGCCGGCAACGGAAGAGGATTGGCGCACCGAATATGAGGACGCCATCATCTCGGTTAAGGTGGTCGACAGCGTCGAAGCGGCAATCGCCCATATCGAGCACTATTCGAGCCACCACACCGAGGCGATCATTTCCGAGGACCCGGCTTCGGTCGAAAAGTTCTTCAACCAGATCGACAGCGCGATCCTGCTGCACAATGCCTCGACCCAGTTTGCCGATGGCGGCGAATTCGGTTTCGGCGGCGAGATCGGCATTGCCACCGGCAAGATGCATGCGCGCGGCCCGGTCGGCGTCGAGCAGCTCACCAGCTTCAAATACCGCATCCGCGGCAACGGCCAGACCCGGCCGTGATTGTCGTATTTGACCACCGCACGGCCCCCCTCCCCTTGAGGGAGAGGGTGGATGGCGCAAAGCGCCAGACGGGTGAGGGGTACTCTCCGCGCACCGCGAGCGCGGAAGAACTGCGGACCCCTCATCCGCCCCTTCGGGGCACCTTCTCCCCCAAGGGGAGAAGGAAGGTTTGACCCTGCGCCATCCCTTTCGCATCCCCGGAATTACCGAATTGCCGCCCTCCGGCAGCGGCATGCGCATCGGGCTGTTCGGCGGCAGTTTCAATCCGATCCATGACGGCCACCGTCTGGTGGTCGAGGAAACCCTGCGCCGGCTCGAGCTCGATGCCCTCTGGGTCCTGGTGACGCCGGGCAATCCGCTCAAGAACCACAACGATCTGGCCCCGCTGGCCGACCGGGTGCTGGCGGCGCGTCGCCTGCTCGACAATCCGCGGGTCCGCGTGACGGGCTTTGAGGCGGCACATGGCTTCACTTATTCCTGGCAGACCATCCGCTTCCTCACCCAGTCCATGCCCGACCGGCGCTTCGTCTGGATCATGGGGGCCGACAATCTGGTGGATTTCCAGCGCTGGGAGCGCTGGCGCAATATCGCGGCCATGGTGCCCATCGCGGTCTATGTCCGCCCCGGATCGGGCCGGCGCGCGCCGGTGTCGATGGCCGCCAGCTACCTGGCGCGCTGGCGGGTCGACGAGGAGGATGCGCCGCGCCTCGCCAACTTGCCGCCCCCAGCCTGGGTCTATCTCCATGGGCGGCAATCGACGCTGTCGTCGTCGGCAATAAGGGCACGACGGCAACATGTTAAGCCAAAATGAAGGCCCAATCTTGCGAAACTGTCACCAAACGCGCATATTGTAAGCGTGTGATACGTCACCGGAACAGGAACTGACTGCTTGTCGTTTGCAAAGACGCCTGCACATTCCGATCAACAACCAAGGATGCTGACCCCACGCATGACCCATGCACTGGCATGGGCGGAAGGCCATTGCTGATGGCCGCGCTGCCCGAGAACACCGTCACCCAGTCCGAAGCGCCCGTCGCGGCCCCGGAACGCCCCATGATCGATGTGATCCTCGACTGCCTTGACGATGCCAAGGCCGAGGAAATCGTTGCCGTCGACATTACCGGCAAGTCGTCGCTGGCCGACCACATGGTCGTGGCCTCCGGCCGTTCGCAGCGCCATGTCGGCGCCGTGGCCGACCAGATGATCACCGCCCTGCGCGATGCCGGTTACGGCAAGCCGCGCGTCGAAGGACTGCCGCATTGCGACTGGGTCCTGGTCGATGCCGGCGATGTCATCGTCCACATCTTCCGCCCCGAAGTGCGCGAATTCTACAATATCGAAAAGATGTGGCAGGCCGATTTCGCCGCCGACGCGCACTAGTCCTTCTCGATGCGGATCACGATCGCGGCTGTCGGCCGAATGAAGGCCGGGCCGGAGCGGGAGCTGGTTGCCCGCTATCTCGATCGTGCCGCCGGCGGCGGCAAGCCGCTGGCACTCACCGGCTTCGACGTCATCGAACTCAGCGAGTCGCGGGCCTCGTCTTCGGCCAGCCGCAAGACTGACGAGGCCAAGGCCCTGCGCGCCGCCTTGCCTGATGGCATCGTGGTGGCCCTCGATGAACGCGGCAAATCCGTCGGCTCGGAACCCTTCGCCAGCCAGATAGCGCGCTGGCGCGACGATGGCCGGCCCGCCGTGAGCTTCATCATTGGCGGCGCCGACGGCATCGACCCCGACTTCGTCAAATCCGCCGATCTGGTGCTGAGCTTTTCGCCCATGGTCTGGCCGCACCAGCTGGTACGCATCATGCTGGCCGAGCAACTCTATCGAACCACGACCATTCTGAGCGGACATCCCTACCATCGCGGCGATTGACGTAATCGGGTTATGGTTAAGCAACGTTAACCTGCGGTTTTCCGGGTGTTTGCTATGGTGCCCTGATTGATTCGGGCGCCACGCGCCCTCACGGGAGAGGTCATGGCGCTCGGGCCAGCCAAGAGACTGGGACTGCTGCTGGCTGGCACGCTGCTGGCAGGCGCTGCATCCCTGCCGCTGCTCGCCCAATCCGAGACCACCCCGCCCGTGGCCACGCCCGCCCCTGCCGCCGGGACACCTACGACGGCCGCGCCGTCCGAAACGCCGGCAGCACCGCCCGAGACCGGGACGACGGTCGATGTACCGCTCAGGGGCACGATATCCGAGCCATCGGCGGCCGCGGCCGCCACGCAACCGGCTCTGCCCACCGCCGCCGACCTTGAGGCAGTGGAGGCGTCCATCTCGCTCAGCCAGGAACGCATCGACGCACTCAAGGCCGAGATCGCCGAGATGGAGGGTGATCGCACCCGCCAGAATGCGGCACTGATCGCCGCCGCGCAGCGCGTCAAGCTGGCCGAGATCGAGGTGGCCGACGTCGAGGATCGGCTGAGCGACCTGATCGTTCGCGAACTGGACGTGCGCGGGCGGCTCGATGGCTCCAATGCCGAGATCGCCAATGTGCTCGCGGCGCTCGAGCGCATTACCCTCAACCCGCCGCCGGCCCTGATTGTCGACCCCGACGACGCGCTTGGTTCGGCCCGCAGCGCCATCCTCATCTCCGCCATCGTGCCGCAGTTGCGCGCCAAGGCCGACGCCGTCACATCAGACCTCAAGACCTTGACCGACATCAAGACGCAGGCCCTGGCCGAGGAAGCCACGCTCAAGGCCAACTATGCCGTGCTCGATGAGGAACGGCTGCGTATTGCCACGCTCATCGCGGCGCGCAAGCAGGGCATCGAAGTGCGGGGCGAGCAACTGGCCGCCGAGGAAGCCGAGGCCGTGGCGCTGGCCGCCCGCGCGACGACACTGCAGGAACTGATCGGCGGCCTTTCCGAGCGCGCCAGCTCCGTCTCGGCCGCCGAGGACGCCGCCAATGCGGCAATCGACCCTGACGCACCGGTGATGACCGCCGAGCAGATCCAGGTCGCGTTGGCCAACAGCGCCCGGACCGAGCCCGCCATCCCTTTCGGCTCTGCCAAGGGCTATCTGACCATGCCGACCAATGGCGTCAACGTGGTTGATTACGGCGCCGGGGACGGCTTTGGGGGCATCAGCCAAGGCATCTCGGTGGTGACCCGGGCGGAGGCGCAGGTTGTGGCGCCGGCTGACGGCTGGGTGCTCTATAAGGGCCCCTACCTCAATTACGGCCAAATCGTCATCCTCAATACCGGACAGAACTACACCGTGCTGCTCGCGGGCCTTGAGACCGTGACCGTGGACATCGGCCAGTTCGTGCAGATGGGCATGCCGCTGGGCACCATGGGATCACGCACAATTGGGCGCTCCGTAACCACCAATGCTGGCGCGACCCAGCCGACCCTCTATATTGAACTCCGACAAAACAACGAGCCCGTCGATCCAACCGGATGGTGGGCAAACCCGACACAGAGTGGATAGAACCCTCATGCGCCTGACTCCCCTTCGCGTTGCCGCCATCGTCCTGGCGCTGTCGCTGCCTGCTGGCTTCCTGATTGCCCAGGAGGAGCCCGCGCCGGCTCCCGTGGAGCAACCGGCGGCGCCTGCCGACGACCAGGCCCCCGCGCCCGGTGGCGAAGAACCCGAACCGACCGCCGCAGAGAATGCCGCGGCACCCCGCGATCCGCTCGAAATCTATGCCGACCTCAACCTGTTCGGCGAAATCTTCGACCGCATTCGCGCCGAATATGTCGATCCACCCGATGAGCAGGAGCTGATCCGCGCCGCCATCCAGGGCATGCTGACCTCGCTCGACCCCCATTCGGGCTACCTGCCGCCCGCCGACTATGACGACATGCGCGAGGACACCTCGGGCGAGTTTGGTGGCCTCGGCATCGAAGTCACCATGGAGGAAGGCGTCATCAAGGTGGTGTCGCCCATCGACGACACACCGGCCGCCAAGGCCGGCATCATGGCCAACGACTTCATCGTCGAACTCGACGGCGTGCAGGTGCAGGGGCTGACCCTGGACGAGGCCGTGGCCAAGATGCGCGGACCGATCGGCACTTCGATCAAGGTCACCGTGATCCGCGAAGGGGTCGAGAAGCCGCTCGATTTCGAGCTGACCCGTGCCGTCATCGCCATGCGCGCCGTGCGCTGGACCATGGAAGGCGGCGAGGAAGAGGGCAAGGGCGACGTTGCCGTGTTGCGCCTGAGCCGGTTCTCCGAGCAGGCCTTTGTCGGCATCGAGAAGGCCATCAAGGACATCTACGCGGCCCGCGATGGCGTGGCGCCCAAGGGCATCATCCTTGACCTGCGCAACAATCCGGGCGGTCTGGTCGATCAGTCGGTCTATGTCGCCGACGCCTTCCTCAAGCAGGGTGCCGTGGTGTTGACGCGTGGCCGTATCCCCGAGGAAAGCGCGCGCTACGACGCCCAGCCCGATGCACTGGACGCCCAGATCGCCGATGTACCGTTGGTGGTGCTGATCAATGGCGGCTCCGCCTCGGCCTCCGAGATCGTCGCTGGCGCCCTGCAGGACCACAAGCGCGCCACCCTGGTAGGCACCCGTTCGTTCGGCAAGGGCTCGGTGCAGTCGATCATTTCGCTGGGCCCCGATGGCGCCATGCGGTTGACCACCGCCCGCTACTACACCCCCAACAACCGGTCGATCCAGGCCCTGGGCATCACCCCCGACATCGAGATCAAGCAGGTCGTGCCCGAGGAATTCCAAGGTCGCGACGAGATCATCGGCGAAGCGGGCCTGGCCGGTCACATCACCATCGAAGGCCAGGAAGAAACCAGCGTCGGTTCGTCCGTCTATGTGCCGGTTGAAAAGGCGGAAGACACGCAGCTGCAATATGCCATCCGTCTGGTCGACGGCAAGGAGACCAACCCGGCCTTCCCACCAAAGGCCGAATAACGGCGGACGCGCCGCTGTGTTATCAAACCCCAGTGGGGCGAGGCCGCTGATTCGCTGCCTCGCCCCACTGTCTTTGCATCGTGCGGAACTCATCAACGATGGCCAATGACCTGACGACCCCGCTGACAGGGCGCAAGCGCAAGGCCCGCGGCCCGCGGCCGCAATTGCCGATCGCGCGGACCCTGTTTGCGGTGCTGGCTCTGATCGCCGTCGCCTTCGTATTGCGCCTGGTGCTGACCGACGACCCCAATGGCGGCCGGCCCAGCCAGGAGGTCGCCATCACCTCCACGCAAAACAGCAATGAGCTGGCCAACGAGGTCGCCACTGGCCCCGCCACCATCACCGCCGATCCCCAGCAATTCCCGGCCGGCAGCTCGATGACGTCGGTGCCATCAGGCACGGCGAATGCCAATTCCATTACCGGCCTTCCCGATATCTTCGGCGCCCTGCCCGACCTCAGCGAAGAAACCTCCGACGGGCCAATCCCCCGCATTTCGGCCACGGGCCAAACCCCCTTTGCCACCTATTCGCGCCCGGTAGACGCCGCAGCGGGCGTCGACCTGCCCAAGATCGCGATCGTCGTCACCGGCCTCGGCATCAACGAGCAGGGCTCGCTCGATGCCATCGACGCCTTGCCCGATGAAACGACCCTGGCCTTTGCCCCCTATGGCAAGACGCTGACCACCACGGTGGCGGCGGCGCGGGCGGCCGGTCACGAAGTGCTGCTCGAAATTCCGCTTGAACCCTTCGATTTCCCCCAGAACGACCCCGGCCCACAGACCCTGCTGACAGGGGAGCCGCCGCGCGCAAATCTCGAAAAGCTGTTCTGGCTGATGGCGCGCTTTGGCGGCTATGCCGGTGTCATCAACAATATGGGCGCGCGGTTCACTGCTTCGGCCGCCGATTTTTCACCCGTCATGGAAGAACTGGGCACGCGCGGGCTGGGCTATCTCGATGACGGCTCGTCCAACCGCTCGCTGGCCCACCAGCTCGCCGCGGGCAACAAGGTGCCATTCTCACGCGCCGATCTGGTCATCGACGCCAATCCTTCGCGCCAATCTATTCTCGCAGCGCTTGCCAGCCTTGAAGCCAAGGCGCTGGAGAATGGTCAGGCAATCGGTATTGTCAGCGCCCTGCCCATCTCAGTCGCCGCCATTGCCGAATGGTCGCGTGAACTGGAAGCCAAGGGCATCATGTTGGTCCCAGCCAGCGCCCTGATGAAATAGAGTTTTGCCATGTCCGCCCGTCCTGACCGTGAATCCCTGCCCTATCGCGACTGCGTCGGCGTTACCGTGTTCAACCAGGAAGGCAATGTCTTCATCGGCCGGCGCAAGCCGGACGAGGGCACCGAGGACCGCACCGAAGTCGAGGCCCCCTGGCAGATGCCCCAGGGCGGTATCGACAAGGGCGAAGATCCGCTGCGGGCTGCGCTGCGCGAACTCTACGAGGAAACCAATATCACGGCGGTGAGCCTGTTGGCCGAGGCGCCCGAATGGATCTACTACGACCTGCCCGACGAGGCGCTGGGAATTGCCCTGCGGGGCAAGTATCGCGGCCAGCGCCAGCGCTGGTTCGCCTTCGCCTTTACCGGCAAGGAGAGCGAGATCGATGTGCTGACCCCTGGCGGGGGCAAGCATCCCGCCGAGTTCGACGCCTGGCGCTGGGAGCGGTTGACGCGGACGCCCAGCCTCATCGTGCCGTTCAAGAAGCAGGCCTATGACAAGGTGGTCGACGCCTTTGCCGATATCCCGCAGCGCTTCACCCACGTCTAAACCGCTTCGACATTGGCGCCGGGCTGGCCTGCAAATGCCAGTCCACTGCGCTTCCGGTCCTCGCGTACCTTGTATACGCTCCGGTCCGGTTCTCGCGGACCGCCATTTTCGGCTCACCCCAACCCCAATCTCTTTGCGGTTCCAATGAAAACCATCGGCCTCATCGGCGGCATGAGCTGGGAATCCACGGCCCACTACTACCGCGTCATCAACCAGGAAACCGCCACGCGCCGGGGGGGTCTCCATTCGGCGCCGCTAATCGTCCATTCAGTGGACTTTGCCCCCATTGCCGCCATGCAATCGGCTGGCGACTGGGACGGCTCCGGTCGCCAGCTGGCAGACATTGCGCGTGCGCTCGAGACGGCCGGGGCCGGCGTGATCGGCCTTGCCACCAACACCATGCATATCGTGGCCGACCACATCACCAATGCTGTCGACATCCCCTTTGTCCACATCGCCGACCCCACCAGCGACGCGCTGATCGCGGACGGCTTCGAAACCGTGGGACTGCTGGGGACGCGCTTCACCATGGAGATGAGCTTTTACCGCGACCGGCTGGCCAGTCGCGGACTGACGTCGCTGATCCCCGAAGTGGACCGCACCAACCTCAACGGCATCATCTATGAGGAACTGTGCCTGGGCATCGTGCGCGAGGAATCGCGGCGGGTCTATGTGAGCGCCATCGAGCAGCTCAAGGCGCGCGGCGCCGAAGCGGTGATCCTTGGATGTACCGAGATCACCATGCTGATCGACGATTCAAGCAGTCCGCTGCCGGTCTATGACACCACCGACCTGCACGCCAGGGCACTGGTCGCCGCGGCCCTCGACTAGGCGGCGCGACGGGACGCCGAGCTTCCGCCATCCAGCTTGAACACCGCCACGATCCGGTCGAGGTCATTGGCCTGGGACTCGGTCTGCTCGATCGCGGCATTGGTCTCTTCCACCAATGCCGCATTGTGCTGGGTCATCTCATCCATCTGCCGGACGGCGATATTGACCTCCTCGATCGCGCCGGCCTGTTCGCGGCTGGCCCGGGCGATGGCGTCGAGCGCGTGGTGATTTTCGGTAACCGAAGTCAGCATGTCGGCCAGCCGCGCCGCAGCATCAGACACGAGCCGCGAACCTCCAGCCACTTCGCTGACGCTTTGTTCGATCAGCTGCTTGATATCGGCCGAAGCGCTGGCGGCCGATTGCGCCAGGCGCCGCACTTCGACGGCCACCACCGCAAAGCCGGCCCCGGCTTCGCCAGCGCGCGCCGCTTCCACCGACGCATTCAGCGCCAGCAGGTTTGTCTGGAACGCAATGTCATCGATCAGGCCGATAATGTTGGAAATCTTGCCCGAGGATTCGGTGATCCGCTCCATCGCGGCGGTTGCCTGGCTCATCACCGCGCCACCTTCCTCGGCGGAGCGCGACACTGCGCCGGCCTGGCGGCTGGCGGCTTCTGCCTTGCCGGCATTGTCGACCACGGTCGCCGACAGTTGCTCCATGGCGGCCGAGGTCTCCTCGATTGTCGCCGCCTGCTTGGTGGTGCGCTCGGAGAGGTCGTTGGCGCCCGAGAGAATTTCGCCGGTGGCGGTCTTGAGCGCGCTGGAAGTGACCTTGAGCTGGCCAACGATATCGGCCAGGCGATCGGCGACGGCATTGGTATCGTCCTTGAGGCGGCCAAACGCGCCCTGATACTGGCCACGGACTCGCTGGTCGAGCTCGGCACGGGCGATGGAGCCCAGCACGCCGCTGGTCTCGCTGAGGCCGGTATCGACCACGGCGACGAGATTGTTGACCGCGCCGGCCACGTCGCGCAATTCGCCATCGTCGAACCCGGTTTCCACCCGGCGCGAGAAATCGCCATTGGCTGCGGCGCCAACCACTTCAGCGAGACTGCGATTGAGCGCGGCCGATTGCGACACGCGTTGCGCCGTCTTCTGCGCCAGCACGTCGGCATTGGCCGCCAATTCCGCCCGGCTTTGCAGCGCGCTGCGGAACACACCCAGCGTCGACGCCATATCAGCCATTTCGGCGACCGGCTGGCGCTCGGGCACTGTCACGTCCAGCTGGCCGTCGGCAAGGCCGCGCATGCTCGATGTCATCACGGTCATCGGGGTCACGATGAAGCGGCGGCTGAGCAGCAGCATGGCGCCAGCCAGAGCCAGGATCGCCGCCATGCCGCCGATGTTGGCGATACGCGACAGCATGGCCGCAGCCTGGGACGCCGCGTTGTTGCGGTCATTGCCGGCCGAAATGGTATCGGAGACCGCCTCCATGGCGCCCTCGAGCGTACCGAAAATCGTCTCGAAGGCGGGTAGGTCCGCCTTTGCCGCGTCGGCACCCTCGGCGGCGGCTTTGGCGACGATGGCTTGCGCCGACGCCTGGTAACTGGTCAGCGGCTCGGCCACCGCATCAAGGGCCGCGCGGATGTCATCGGGCAGGTCGAGTGCATGCTGGGCTTCGATCGCACCGGCAAAGGCCTCGCCATATTCGACGATTTCGGCACTGGCCTCGGCAGCGATGGCACTGTCGCCGGCCGCAGCGGCGTAGAGCGCTTTATAGGCCACGCCCCGCATCGTATCGTGCATCATATCGGCGAACATCTGTTCGCGCATCGACTGCATCAGGACGCTAGACTCGTCGCGCGCCGCTTCGAAGGCTCGAGCGACCAGGAAGCTGGAGCCCATCAGAAGCGTTCCGGTGGCGAAAACCGCGCCACATACGCAGGCAACCATGGTTCCGAACTTCATTTCTGAGCTCCCGATTTCATTTCACCAGCATGGACCCAACTGCTTAATGAAGCGGTAACCATGATCATGCCTAGGCAGCGCGGCGCGACCTCGTGGCGCCGCCGCCTTCGTCGAGCGTAAAAACATCGACGATGCGGTCGAGTTCGCTGGCCTGCGCTTCGGTCTGTTCGATGGCGGCGTTGGTCTCTTCCACCAAAGCCGCATTGTGCTGGGTCATCTCGTCGAGCTGCCGGACAGCGATATTGACCTCCTCGATGGCCGATGCCTGCTGGCGGCTGGCCTGGGCAATGCCCTCGAGCAGCGCGGTGTTCTCCCGCACCGCCTCGCGCACGTTTGAGAGCCGCTGGGCCGCCTGGTCGACAAGACGGGACCCCTGGGCGACTTCGCCCACCGAGCGGTCGATGAGCTGCTTGATCTCTGCCGATGCGCCGGCCGCCGACTGGGCCAGCCGCCGCACTTCGACGGCGACCACCGCAAAGCCCTTGCCGGCATCGCCGGCCCGCGCCGCTTCCACCGAAGCATTGAGCGCCAGGAGGTTGGTCTGGAAGGCGATATCGTCGATCAGCCCGATGATGCTGGAAATCTTGCCAGAGGACTCGGTAATCCGTGCCATGGCATCGGTTGCCTGCGCCATGACCGCGCTGCCATCTTCGGCCGAGCGGGAGACTGCATCGGCCTTGCTGCTGGCCTCGGCGGCATGGGTCGCATTCTGCCCCACCGTGTCGGCGAGCTGCTCGACCGCGGCCGAGGTTTCCTCGATCGTGGCGGCCTGCCTCGTGGTCCGCTGGGAAAGATCGTTGGCGCCGGTGAGGATTTCCCCCGTCGCCACCTTGAGCGAGCGCGACGTCTGACGCAGCTGGCCGACGATGCGCGTCAGCTGTTCGCCCACCTGGTTGGTGCTGTCGCGCAGAGCGCCAAAGGCACCGCGATAGTCGCCCGTCATGCGCACAGTGAGATTGGTATCGGCCAGGGCCGCCAGCACGCGACCGGTTTCGGCCAGGCCGGTATCGACCGTCGTCACCAGATTGTTGACGCTGGTGGCGAGCTGGTTGAGCTCGTCGTCGGGGAAATTGGCATCGACGCGCCGGCTGAAGTCGCCGGCCACGGCAGCATCGACCACCTGGCCGAAGGCGGCGCGCAGCGATTCCATCATGGCCGTGCGGTCACGCTGCGCCCGGGCGCGCTGTGCCTCCTCATCGGCAGTCATGGCGCCAACCTTGACGCCATTGTCGCGGAATACGGCGATGGCACGCGCCATCTCGCCCAGTTCATCGGAGCGTGCGGTGCCGGCTATGGTGTCCACGGCATTGGGATCTTCGGCGATCTGGCTGGCGGTGCGAACCAGGCCAACCAGCGGTCCGGTGACCGAGCGCCGAATGAAGAACGACAGGGCGATGATCAACACGGCGATCACCCCGACGCCGGCCAGCGCCGCGGTGACGATGGTCTGGCTCTGGCGCGCAAGGCTGTCGGTCATGTCCCAGGCGAAGGCTGCGGTGCCGACCAGCGCCTTGTCGGGGCCGAAGCGGGCGGGCACGGCGACATAGGCGATGGCGCCCTGCGAGCTGCTTTCCACCGCGCCACTGGCCAGTGAGCGTGCCGCGACATCGGCCAGCGCCGCCGAATTGTCATCGGCATCGGCTGTCCCGGCGATGAGGTTGCCCTGGAGATCGAAACTGGCGCCGGCTGCAAATTGCGCACCCAGTGACGTCTTGAGCCCGTCATAGGCGGTCAGCACGGCATCGGCCTTGCCGAAGCGGATGCCGCCCGCCAGCTGTTCGGTACTGGCCGTCGAGACCGTGGTATTGGCCCGCTCGAGCTCGCTGCGCAGCAAGGCCGCATTCTGGCTGATGCCGACATAGCTGATGGCGGCAGCGCCCATGATCAGCGCCAGCAGCACCAGGCCTATGATCTTGCGCGTAAGGGTGAGCTTGAGCATTGGAGGTCTCATCGCCAGAAGGATACGGCCGCCTTAGCGGCGGCCGTGGAAAAGTCAGAGCATCGAGACGTCGACGCCGACGGTGATGGCGCCGATCACGGCGCCAGTCGCCGGATCGGTAACGGGCACCGACACCTGGCTCTGGAAGATCTGCGTGCTCTCATCCTGCTCGATCTCGCCGATATGGACGGCACCGGCACCGGCGCCGAAGCTCGCGGTGAACTTGTCTTCGTCGCCCTGCCAGTAATCCGAGGTCAGCGTGCTTTGCGCCACGTTGAGGCCCTTGGCATCCATGGCGAAGATTTCGGTATACTTGCCGCCCGAGGCTTCTTGCACGCCGGCCAGATATTGCGAGGCGGCATTGCCCAGCGTGGCGTCGATCAGCGGCTTGCTGGCCGCACCCACTTCGGCGCGCCACTGCGTATCGAGCGCATCGATCTTGGCCTGGTCATAGGCCGCGGTAACGGCATTCTGCGCCTGGATGGCGCTGATCAGCGCCGGGTCGCTGGCAAAGGTGGCGATTTCGCCCTTGGCCAGCTCGGTCAGCGGCGCGGTGAATTCGTCCTGGGCAAACGGCGCCACGGTGAGCGACAGCGCGGCTACAAATCCCAGGCTCACAAGGGCCGGTCGCAGCGTGGTATGGATCGACATAACTTGTTCTCCTCAGCCGCGTGATGGACGGCGGCACTGGAGCAAGCATGGGGCGTCACGGTAAAGAGTCGGTGAATTCCCTTACCGGGAAACCGCTAAGCGGCCCGATTTCTCGGCCTTTCCTGCCCAAGGGCTGAGCCCGTGTTGTCGGCCAATACGAAAATGTCGACGATCTGGTCGAGCGCGGTGGCCTGCGCCTCGGTCTGCTCGATCGCGGCATTGGTCTCTTCCACCAGGGCGGCGTTGTGCTGGGTCATTTCGTCGAGCGTACGAACGGCCATGGTGACTTCATCGATGGCGACGGCCTGATCGCCGCTGGCCCGGGCGATGGCCTGGACGAGCGCGCTGTTCTGGCGCACCGCCTCCAGCATGTCGGCAAGCCGCGTCGCGGCGTCGGACACCAGCAGCGAGCCGCCCTTGACCTCGTTGGCCGACTGCTCGACCAGAGCCTTGACGTCTGCCGAGGCGCTGGCAGCCGATTGCGCCAGGCGCCGCACTTCCACGGCCACCACGGCGAAACCCTTGCCGGCATCGCCCGCACGGGCCGCTTCCACCGAGGCGTTAAGCGCCAGCAGATTGGTCTGGAAGGCGATGTCGTCGATCATGCCGATGATATTGGAAATCTTGGCCGAGGACTGGGTGATGCGCTCCATCGCGTCGTTGGCTCGGGACATGACCCCACCGCTTTCGGCCGCCGCATGCGACACGGCGCCGGCCTTGCCCGCTGCGTCCTGCGCCATTTTGGCATTGGCGGCGACGGTGCCGGCCAGCGCCTCCATGGCAGCGCTGGTTTCCTCGATCGTAGCCGCCTGCCGGGTCGTCCGTTCGCTCAGGTCATTGGCGCCAGACAGGATCTCCCCGGTTGCCGATTTGATCGAGCGCGACGTGGTGCGCAGGCGCCCGACCACCTCGGCAAAGCGCGTCACCGTGCCGTTGAGGGCGTGGCGCAGGTCCTCGAACTGCGCGTCAAAGGGCGTGTCGACCGTGCCGGTCAGGTCGCCATCGGCCAATTGCTGCAGCCCCGCCCCGACAGCGGCAACGGCCTGCTTGCGGGCCGTTACGTCGGTTGCGAACTGCACCACCTTATAGGGCGTGCCATCGAGCCCGAGGATGGGATTGAAGGTGCTCTGGATCCAGACTTCGCGACCGTCGCGCGTGCGGCGACGATATTCGCCGCTCTTGAACTGGCCAGCGGCCAGATCGAGCCAGAACTGGCGATAGCCGGGTGAAGCGGGATCGGCGTCGAACAGGAAGGTTGCATTGGGCTGGCCCAGCACCTCGGCGCGGCCATAGCCGAGCAGCTTGAGGAAATTGTCATTGGCGTTGAGCACCTCGCCAGTCGTGCTGAACTCGATCACCATCTGCGACATGGAGATGGCGTTGAGCTGGCCGGTATGGTCGGCCGCGGCAACCAGGTGTCGGTTCGTCTCTTCGCCCAGTTCGGCGACGCGTTCGGCATTGGCGCGGAACACTTCCACCGCTCTTGCCATGGCGCCGATTTCGTTGCGGCGCTCGGTATAGGGCACCGCGAGGCCGAGCTCGCCACCGGCCACGGCGCTCATCACCTCCGACAGGCGCGGAATGGGCCTTGTGAGGAGGCGCGACAGCAGCAATGCCATGACGCCGATCAGCAGCAAGGCAGCCCCGCCGACGGCAACAAGCATGGTGAGGTTCTGCCCCACCACGGCCTCGATCGGGGCACGGGCCACTGCCACCTGCAACGCGCCGATGACGGTGCCGTCAGCCATGGCGATGGGCAGGTAGCGGGTGAAATAGCCGGTGCCGTTGATGGTCTCCTCGGCCTGGACCGACTGGTTGGCCATCATGGTTTCGAACAGCGGCGTGCCGGCCACGATCGGGGTATCGAGCATGCGCTCGCCATCGGGCTTGAGCAGGCTCGACGTGCCCACCAGCATGTCGGGGCCGACTTCGGCGTCATAGACATAGATGGCGGCATTCTGGCCGGCCACGCGGGCAATGGTGTCGATCACGTCATGGGTGCGAAAGCGCGGCATGGAGCGCATGGTGAGCGCTGCGACATTCCCGGCTTCGTCACTGGCGATTTCGAGGCTGGGCAGATTGACCTGCAGGATTTCGGCGGTGATACGCGTGGCGCTGGCCACTTCATGCCGGGCGTCATTGCTGGCCGTATTGGAAAGGCTGATGAACAGTCCCAGCAGCACGGCGCCAATGGCGATGGCGATCGAACACACCGCCATGGCGGCAATGGCAAAGGTCAGGCGGATATTGCCCAGCAGCGACCCCATCGAACTCTCCTGCATCCGCGCGTCCTTCTGGACACGACGAGAACCTCTTCCCCGATGGAGGAGACTGCTGGACTTAGATTAAGCGAGTGTTGATGCCGTGCAACTTTGGTAGACGATTCAATGCTTTGCCTAAACCTTGTGCAATCGTTTGCGGGAGGGATGTTCACCCCCTGGTGTGTGTGGCCCCCGCCCCTCCTACCTCAAAACAAAAACGCCCGCGGACATCGGTCCACGGGCGTAAAATTGGGTGCGACGACGTCTTAGTGGATGTGGCCACCGTTGATCTGGCCGGCTTCGATGGCCAGGTTCAGCAGAGCCGAGACGACTTCCTGGGCATAGGACTTGTCTTCCGGCGTCGGGGCAGCGGCCAGTTCGGCTTCTGCGGCCTTGATCTGGGCCTGGAGGTCGGCATGGTCGAACTCGGCGAACGGCGCCGAGCGCTCCGCCAGGATCGTCAGGCCATCTGGGGAAACATCGGCAAAGCCGCCCTGGACGAAATAGATCGCGTCCTGCCCGTTGAGGCCATTGACGGTGATGAACCCGGGACGCAGCGTCGTCATGAACGGCGCATGGTCGTCCATCACGGTGAAATAGCCTTCGCTGCCCGGAACGGTGACCGAGGTCACGACGTCCGACAGTACCAGCCGCTCGGGCGACACGATCTCGATCTTGAGGCCTTCAGCCATTGTTTTGGTCCCTTAGCGGAGAGAAGGGCACGCCGCGTGCGGCGTGCCCGACAAGCAATTACGCAGCCTGTGCGGCCAGCTTCTGCGCCTTCTTGACGGCATCGTCGATGGTGCCGACCATGTAGAAGGCAGCTTCCGGCAGGTGATCATACTCGCCGTTCACCAGGCCCTTGAAGCCCTTGATGGTGTCTTCGAGCTGCACGAACACGCCCGGCGAACCGGTGAACACTTCGGCCACGTCGAAGGGCTGGCTCATGAAACGCTCGATCTTGCGGGCGCGGGCCACGGTCAGCTTGTCCTCTTCGGAAAGCTCGTCCATGCCCAGGATGGCGATGATGTCCTGCAGCGCTTTGTACTTCTGCAGCACTTCCTGAACCCTACGCGCGGTGTCGTAATGCTCCTGGCCGACAACGTTGGCATCGAGGATGCGCGAGTTGGAGGCCAGCGGATCCACGGCCGGGTAGATGCCCTTTTCCGAGATCGAGCGGTTCAGCACGGTCGTCGCGTCAAGGTGAGCGAACGAGGTGGCCGGCGCCGGGTCGGTCAAGTCGTCGGCGGGCACGTAAACGGCCTGCACCGAGGTGATCGAGCCCTTGTTGGTCGTGGTGATGCGTTCCTGCATCTGGCCCATGTCGGTGGCCAGCGTCGGCTGGTAACCCACGGCGGAGGGGATGCGACCCAGCAGAGCCGACATTTCGGCACCGGCCTGGGTGAAGCGGAAGATGTTGTCCACGAAGAACAGCACGTCCTGGCCCTGGTCGCGGAAGTTCTCGGCGACGGTAAGGCCGGTCAGCGCCACGCGGGCACGGGCACCAGGGGGCTCGTTCATCTGGCCGAACACGAGGGCGCACTTAGAGCCGGCGGCCGAGCCACCGTTCTCATGCGGGTCCTTGTTCACGCCCGATTCGATCATTTCGTGGTAGAGGTCGTTGCCTTCGCGGGTGCGTTCACCCACGCCCGCAAACACCGAATAACCACCATGCGCCTTGGCGACGTTGTTGATCAGTTCCTGGATCAGCACGGTCTTGCCCACGCCGGCGCCGCCGAACAGGCCAATCTTGCCGCCGCGTGCATAGGGAGCGATCAGGTCCACAACCTTGATGCCGGTCACCAGGACCTGGCTCTCGGGGGACTGCTCGACGAATGACGGCGCTTCCTGGTGGATTTCGCGCTTGGCGGTCTCGCCGATCGGGCCGGCTTCGTCGATCGGCTCGCCGATGACGTTCATGATGCGGCCCAGGGTCTCAAGACCAACGGGAACCGAGATGGCGGCGCCGGTGTCGGTGACTTCCGCACCGCGGACCAGACCTTCGGTCGTATCCATGGCGATGGTGCGCACGGCGTTTTCGCCCAGGTGCTGCGCCACTTCCAGGACCAGACGCTGGCCATTGTTGGTGGTTTCGAGTGCGTTCAGGATCGCGGGCAGGTGGCCGTCGAACGTGACGTCCACGACGGCGCCGATGATCTGCGATACGCGACCGGCCTTTTTGTCTGCCATTTGTTTGGTCCTTCGCTGAGAGGCTTAGAGCGCTTCCGCGCCCGAAATGATTTCGATGAGTTCTTTGGTGATCTGGGCCTGGCGCTGACGGTTGTAGCTCAGCTGCAGCTTGCCGATCATCTCGCCGGCATTGCGGGTCGCATTGTCCATTGCGGACATCTGCGCACCGTAGAACGAGGCGGAGTTTTCGAGCAGCGCCCGCAGGACCTGCACGGCAATATTGCGCGGCAGCAGGTCTTCAACGATCGCCTCTTCGCTCGGCTCATATTCATAGGGCACGGCCGAAGCTTCGGCGGCGCCTTCGCCAGCCGGCTTTTCGAGCTTTGCCGGAATGAGCTGCTGGGCGGTCGGCACCTGGCTGATGACAGAGCCGAACTTGGCAAAGAACAGCGTCGCGACGTCGAATTCGCCGGCGGCGAACAGCGACAGCACCTTGTCCGCAACCTGCTGGGCCTGGGTGAACCCGACCTGCTTGATTTCGCGGAAGTTAAAGGTGTCGACGATCAGGTCGGGATACTGGCGGCGCAGGATATCGTGGCCCTTGCGGCCCACCGTCAGGATCTTGACCGTCTTGCCCTGGCTGATCAGCTTTGCAGCATGCTCGCGGGCGAGGCGGGCGATCGACGAGTTGAAACCGCCGGCCAGGCCACGCTCGCCGGTGGCAACCACCAGCAGATGCACCTGGTCCTTGCCCGTGCCGCCAAGCAGCACCGGAGCGTTTTCCTGGCCGTCATAAACAGCGCCAAGGGCCGCCAGCACCTTGCCCATGCGTTCGGCATAGGGACGGGCCGCTTCGGCAGCTTCCTGGGCGCGACGGAGCTTGGCCGCCGCGACCATCTGCATGGCCTTGGTGATCTTCTGGGTCGATTTGACCGAGTCGATCCGGTTTTTTAGGTCCTTAAGCGAAGGCATGGGCCTGTCGTCTCCAGTAAAACTCTACGAGCCTTAAGCCGCGTAGGTCTTCTTGATCTCGTCGAGAGCCGACTTCAGCTTGGCGCGCGTGTCGTCGCTGAGCTGCTTGTCGGTCGCGATGGTCTTGAGCAGATCGGCATACTTGCCACGCAGGGCCGAGAGCACGGTCTTTTCAAAGTCACCGACCTTGGAAACCGGGATCGAGTCCAGGTAGCCATTGGCGCCGGCAAAGATCACCGCAACCTGTTCTTCCGTCTTGAGCGGGCTGAACTGGGGCTGCTTGAGCAGCTCGGTGAGACGGGCACCGCGGTTCAGCAGGCGCTGGGTCGAGGCGTCGAGGTCCGAACCGAACTGGGCGAAGGCGGCCATTTCGCGATACTGGCTGAGTTCACCCTTGAGCGAGCCGGCAACCTGCTTCATCGCCTTGATCTGGGCCGAACCACCCACGCGAGACACCGAGAGACCCACGTTCACGGCCGGGCGGATACCCTGGAAGAACAGGTTGGTCTCAAGGAAAATCTGGCCGTCGGTGATCGAGATCACGTTGGTCGGAATGTAGGCCGACACGTCGTTGGCCTGGGTTTCGATAACCGGCAGCGCGGTCAGCGAACCAAGACCATGGTCTTCGTTCAGCTTGGCGGCGCGCTCGAGCAGGCGGGAGTGCAGGTAGAACACGTCGCCCGGATAGGCTTCGCGGCCCGGCGGACGGCGCA
>NZ_CAMLHM010000027.1 GCF_946479885.1 uncultured Devosia sp. | reverse complement strand
TCTTCGCGCTGGCCGGCCTCACCGATCCGCGCGTCACCTATTGGGAGCCGGCCAAATGGGTGGCCCGGCTGCGCGCAACCAAGACCGGCACGGCGCCATTGTATCTCAAGACCAATATGGGCGCCGGTCACGGTGGCGCCTCGGGACGGTTTGACCGCCTCAAGGAAACTGCCGAATGCTATGCCTTTGCGCTGAACGCGGTTGGTTTGGAAGGATCATTCCCCTCCAACTGATTGTTGCAGCGTCATAATCGGCCTATACCAAGGCCACTCCCCTCAGCGTCTATTCCAACCGGAGGCCACCATGTCCACCAAGTTCACCCTGCCGCCCCTGCCCTATGCCTATGATGCCCTGGACCCCTACATGTCGGCGGAAACACTTGAATTCCACCACGACAAGCATCACCAGGCCTATGTGACCAATGGCGAGAAGCTGCTGGAAGGTTCGGGCCTCGAAGTCCTGCCGCTCGAAGACATCGTCAAGGAGAGCTACGGCAAGAATGCCGGCCTCTTCAACAATGCCGGGCAGCACTACAACCACGTGCATTTCTGGAACTGGATGAAGCCCAATGGCGGCGGCAAGAACCTGCCGGCCAAGCTGCAGGCAGCCATCGATTCCGACCTGGGCGGTTTCGACAAGTTCCGCGCCGATTTCATCGCCGCCGGCACCACCCAGTTCGGTTCGGGCTGGGCCTGGCTGTCGCTCAAGAACGGCAAGCTCGAAGTGTCCAAGACCCCGAACGGCGAGTCGCCGCTGGTCCATGGCGGCAAGCCGATCCTGGGCGTCGACGTGTGGGAACACTCCTATTACATCGACTACCGCAATGCCCGCCCGAAGTACCTCGAAGCCTGGTTCGACAACCTGGTGAACTGGGAACATGTCGAGCTGCTGTTCGAGGAAGCCCGCGCTTAAGCCACCTCGGCCGCCACCCACGGAGCGGTACCTCCCCCTTGACGGGGGAGGCTAGGAGGGGGTGTTGAGAGCCCCGATATGCGGGCCAAGCATCCCCCACCCTTGATCCCTCCCCGCAAGGGGGAGGGATCAACTGAGGCATCGAAATTAGCCCGCCGCGCCCCGCGCCGGCGGGCTTTTTCACGCCCCGGCCGCGCGACTTTTCCCCAGGCGTTAGCCATGTCACAAACCCGACACTTCAACCCCCCGCCCCATCATGGTAACGGTCTGTTTACCATTCGGGGGAAGTCAGTGTCAGAGCCGACCAAGGTCGTTGCCATCATTGCGGCAAACACCGCGCTATCGTCCCTGTTGGCGATGGTGGTGGCTGGCGACTCGCATCTGAAGGTGCGGCAGTTCGACAGCGACATCGACCTCGTGGCCTATATGCGTATCGCGCCCATCGACATGCTGGTCTGCGATTTCGACCGCGACGGCCGCCCGGCCTATGAAATGGTCGAATCGATCCGTCTCAACAATGCGCTGATCAGCCAGGACGTGCCGGTCATCGCGCTGACGCGGACCATCACCCCGCCGATGCGCCACCAGGCGATCAGCGCCGGCATCGACGAGGTCATCATCAAACCGATGTCGCCCCGCCACCTGTTGCAGCGCATCCAGACCCGCCTGCGCACCCGCAGCGTCGTGGGCGTGCTCGGCGGCTATCGCGGCCCCGAGCGGCGCAACCGCATGCCGATGCCCACGCCGCATCCGGTGCCAACGCGCCGCAGCAGCGACAATGTCATCCCCCTCTTCCCCGACCGCCGCAAACCCCGCCAGCCCGGGCTGGACGGGTAGGTTTCTTCACTTCTCCCTTTGGGGGAGGTGAAAGGCTACCGCGCCTCGCTCACCAACCGTTGCAGTCTGGCCCACAAATCCTCGATCGAGTCGGCAAACTGCACGGCGCGATCATAGCCCGGCAGGCCCGGCGACAGCACGTCGGCGGCGTAACCGCGCATGACCTCATAGGCCTTGTGACGGTTGAGCATGACCACCGGCGGGGTGCGCCCCTGGGCCTTGGCAGCGGCCCAGGTGCCGAACAGGGCCGAAGCCGAGGCCAGCGAGCCGGGCAGCGCCACATAGGCCTCTGCCTTTTGCGCCATGCGCGCCAGCCGATCGGCCTTTTCGGGCAGCACTTCCATTATCACGTCAGCCAGCGCGGGCGGCAGGGTGATCGACGCATCGGCGACAATCTCGACGCTGCCGCCGGCCGTGCGGGCTGCGGTAATCAGCGGCACGGGGATGATGCCGTTTTCGGCAAGGCAGACGATGCGGGCGCCGCGCTTGGCAAAATAGCTGCCGGCCTGGCTCATGATCGAGGCCCGCTCGGGATCGCCCGGGCCCCTGTCCGAGGCGAAGACTGCAATAACGGGGCCGGTGACGGCGGGCTCCATCATGCTCATCGTCCCCGCTTCAGCCCGCCGAGAATGCCACGCACCAGCGCGCTTCCCAGCCGGTTCGCTACCGTGCGGGCCAGCGAGTTCATGGCCGCTTCTGCGGGCGTCTGGCGGGTCGAGGTTCGGCGTGGCCGCTCGTCCTGATAGGTTCGCTCGGTCTTGCGCACCTCGTCGTCCTGCTGCTGCCGTTCCTCGGCCAGCTGCCGGTCACGGGCGCGTCGGGCCAGGATTTCGAACGCCGATTCGCGATCGGCGGGGTTGTCGTAAAGCCCGGCGACGGGCGAGCCGGCGATAATCGATTCGCGTTCGGCGGGGCTCAGCGGGCCCACCTGCGCCGAGGGCGGACGGATCAGCGTGCGCCCGACCACCGAGGGAATGCCCTTGGCCTCCAGCACCGAGACCAGCGCCTCGCCGATGCCGAGCTGGGTGATGACTTCCTCGGTCGAGAATTCCGGATTGGGCCGGAAGGTCTCAGCGGCCACGCGCACCGCCTTCTGCTCGCGCGGCGTATAGGCGCGCAAGGCGTGCTGCACCCGGTTGGAGAGCTGCGCCAGCACGGTTTCGGGAATGTCGATGGGGTTCTGCGTCACGAAATAGACGCCGACGCCCTTGGAGCGCACCAGCCGCACCACCTGCTCGACCTTGTCGATCAGCACCTTTGGGGCGTCGTCGAACAGCAGGTGTGCTTCGTCGAAAAAGAACACCAGCTTGGGCTGGTCCGGGTCGCCAACCTCGGGGAGCTCCTCGAACAGTTCGCTCAGCATCCACAGCAGGAAGGTCGCGTAAAGCCGCGGCGCCCGCATCAGTTCGTCAGCGGCAAGGATGGAGATGAAGCCGCGCCCATCCCGATCGGTCCGCATCAGGTCGGCGATCTCGAGCGCTCGCTCGCCAAAGAACGATTCGGCGCCCTGCTGCTCAAGCACCAGCAAGGCTCGCTGGATCGATCCGATCGAGGCGGTCGTCACATTGCCGTAGCGCGTCGAGATTTCCTTGGCCCGTTCCTGGATGTTGACCAGCAGAGCGCGCAGGTCCTTGAGGTCCAGCAGCAGCAAACCTTCGTCATCGGCCAGCTTGAAGGCGATGTTGAGCACGCCTTCTTGGGTGTCGTTGAGTTCGAGCATGCGGCTCAGCAGCAGCGCGCCCATTTCCGAAATGGTAGCGCGGATAGGGTGGCCCTGCCGGCCGAACAGGTCCCAGAAGATGACGGGGAATACATCGTCCTTGAAGTCAGTGAAGCCGATATCGGTGGCCCGCTGGGTCTGCCAGCCCTGGGCCGCACCCATCTTGCCCACGCCGCTCAGGTCGCCCTTGATGTCGGCGGCAAAGACCGGCACGCCGGCAGCGGAAAAGCCCTCGGCCAGCACCTGCAGTGTCACCGTCTTGCCGGTGCCGGTGGCCCCGGTCACGAGGCCATGCCGGTTGCCGTATTTGAGCGCCAGGTATTCGGGATGTGTGCTGGTTCCGAGGAAGATCTTGTCGTCAACGAGCATAGCGCCGCCACCCCTGTGTGTTCGTTCTTATAGCCGCCGCTGTCGGAGCGGGACAACTCGTAACTCTGTTTTCCATTGCCAATGGCGGAGCCCGGCATCGCGCGGCACAATAGCGGCATGATCAGCACCGTTCTTGCCACCCGTCGAACCGCCCTTGCCGCTCTCGCCATGTTGGCCGCCACGCCCGCTGCACGCGCCCAATCGGTGCTCGATGCAAGTGCGCTCGGCGTCGTGGGCGGCACCGGCGAGGACCAGGGCCGGGCCCTGCAGGCAGCGCTCGAGCAGGCCGCCGCCGCCGGCCAGACACTGCAGTTGCCATCAGGCATCATTCATGTCGCGGGCCTGGGTTTCCCCGGCAACCTGATCGTCCAGGGTGTACCGGGCAGTACCGAACTGACCCTGCTTCCCGATGGCGAGGGCATATCCGTCTATGATCGGGGAACGCTGGTGTTGCGCGACATCGGCTTTGCTCTGGGAGCAGTCGGCCTGACCATCGAGGCCAGTGATGACATCACACTGGAGCGCTGCCGCTTCCGGGGCAGCGATATCGGCGTCGCCATAGCTGATGCAGGCGTGACCATTCGCGATTGCCACTTCACCGAACTGGGCGACGCTGCCATCCATGCCATGGACAGCCGCGGCTTGCTCATTACCGGCAACCGAATCGATGGTTGCGGCAATGCCGGCATTCGCATCTGGCGCGGCGAGAGCGGCCCGGACGGATCCATCGTCACCGCCAACCGCATTGCCAACATCGACTGGAAGGGCGGCGGCAACGGGCAGAACGGCAATGGCATCAATGTCTTCAAGGCCGACGAAGTCATCATCGCCGACAATCACATTGCCGATTGTGCCTTCACCGCCATTCGCCTCAACGCGACCAATAACAGCCAGGTCAGCGGCAATACCTGCCTGCGCTCCGGCGAAGTGGCGATCTTCTCGGAGTTCGAATTTTCAGGGTCGGTCATCGCCAACAACATCATCGACGGCGCCGCCACCGGCATTTCGATCACCAACCTCGATAGCGGCGGCCAGTTGGCCGTGTGCCAGGGCAATATCGTGCGCAACGTCACCCCGGCTTCAGCGGTGAACCCCGACACGATCCCCATCGGCATCTTCGCCGAAGCCGAAACCGCAATAACCGGCAACACCGTGCAGGGCGTGCCCGGCGTCGCCATCGCGGCCGGCTACGGCACATTCCTGCGCAACGTGCTCATTTCAGGCAACGTGGTCAGCGAAAGCGACATCGGCATCGGCGTCAGCGTGGTCGACGGCGCCGGACCGGTCCATATTGGCGGCAACGCCGTCGTGGCGCGTCAGCATGCCATGGTCGGCCTGGCCTGGAGCGACATTGTCGAGGCCGATCTCGCGGCCAATGCCGGGCGCTATCCGAATGTGACGGTTGGCGGCTAGCCGACCGTCCGCATTTCACCCACTTCGGCGCCGCGCACATTCTTGATGGGCTGGTGCGCCAGCGTTCCGATCAGCGCCAGCTGGTCGGCATCTGGATCGGCGAACTTTCGCAGCACCCCGGCCAGCATGGCATGGGAGGCAGCCATGTTGCCGTCATCGCATTTGAGGGCGTAGCCCCAGCCCTTTTCGCGAATAGCGCCGCATTGCACGCCCTCAGCGCCGCCCTTCTGCATCAGCCGACCCCCAAAGGCCTGCATCAGCAGCGTATCGGGATGGCCGGTGCCGGCGACCAGATGCGGGTGGCTGGTGGCCGCATTGAACAGGCGCTGCGCCGCGGCCGCCAGGTCGGCAGGCAGGCCCTTGCCGGTCGACATCCGCGCGAAGCCATAGGCGAAGGCCCGCAGGGGCGCGGCGAAAGTGGGGATAGAACAGCCATCGGTGCCGCATTTACCCTCGGTCAGGCTCTCGCCGATCACCGCCTCGACAGCCGCCCGAACGACCTTCTGCACCTCGTGCTCCCGCCCGACATAGCCGGCCGTCGGCACGCCCATGGCCAGCGCCACGCTCAGCATGCCCGAATGCTTGCCCGAACAGTTGTTGTGCAAGGGGCTCGGCTCCGCCCCCGCCGCCCGCAGGGCCTCGCGCGCCGCCGCATTGGTCGGCGCATGGGCACCGCATTCGAGATCAGCCGCAGAGAGGCCGATGCGGGTCAGCAGACCATTGGCCGTCGCGACATGGGCATCCTCGCCATGGTGGCTGGCGCAGGCCAGTGCCAGCTCTTCCTCGGTGTGGCGAAACTTGCCCTCGGCCTGGCGCGCGAAGATCGGCAGCGCCTGCATGGATTTGATCGCCGAGCGCGGAAAAATCGGGCGCTCGATGTCGCCGCCGGAGGCGATGATCTGGCCATCCGCATCGACAACCACGTAGGCGCCGCGGTGGCGATTTTCGACCCAATTGCCGCGAATGGCTTCGGCAAGAATAGGATTGGCTTCCATCAAAAAAACTCCGGTCCAGGCCGTTCTCACGAACAGCGCAGGACCGGAAAAGTCAACAGAGCATGGGAAGGAGGCAGGCACGAAACTCGATCGAGAGCGCTAAGAAGCGCCTCGGGCGAGAGCGCCAGGTAGCGCCTCAGATATCGGCGAGGGTGGAGACCCGAAAGGCCTGTGGCTACGATCTGCGGCGATGGTTGAGCCACATACCCGCCAGGTCTCCGCCGTCGCCGATATCTGAGGCGCTTCTTAGCGCTCTCATAGGGGCGCTCTCGCGCTCCCGTCAGGTGCGCTCTGGCGCCCGACCGGGACCTAGAGATCCCAGTCTTGAACGACAGTCAGGTAGCGGGAATTGACCCAGCCCGAAGTGTCCTGCGCACCGACGAGGCACCAATCGGCGCCAGTCTGGGCTTCGATGCAGCGTTCCACCCAGACATGGCTGCCGGGATTGAAAGCGCCGATCTTCTGCGAATAGGAGGCCGGCCACTTGCGGACGTTGAGCTTGTCCCACTGGGCGACGCCGGTCACCTGTGCGAGCTGGTCGACCTGGTAGCCGGCGGCCATGGCGGGCTGCACGGCGAAAGCACCAGCTGCGGCGATCACGAGGCCACAGAGAGCGGCGACCAGAACTTTTTCCTGTTGCTTGTTCATCGTGTCCTCCGGGACAGTTCGTTTGTTGAGATCACCCTGCCCGATCCGGCTTGAACTGATCGTGAGATCGTCGTTCAGAAACCGTTCATTTGCCGGGCAGGGGTTGGCTGCTTGCTGGCTCAGCGCATGTTGCGCTGGTGGACGTAGAGCATGATGCTGTTGCCGCCGCCGACGCGGAGCGAGATCACGTCCTGATGGTCGTAGCCCTGGGCCTCAAGAGCGGCCATCAGAGTGGAATTCCGTGCGATCGGCAGACGCAGCGTGCTGACGTTGCCGGACGTGAACAGCGAGCCGTAGTCGTCGTTGGCATTGCCGGTCTCGCAGACCGGGACCAGGTAGACCGACTGGTCATGGATGGCCTCGATGCTCGCGCGGGTCACGCGGGCCATGTAGTCCAGCTGGTAGCCGCAGTTCTCGGACGAGGAGCCCTTGGGCGGCTTGGGCAGAAGAACTGCTGCGTTGCTGGGGATCACGGCGGTGGCAGTGAGGATACCGACGAGGGCGGCGAGGACGGTGGTCTTGAACATTTTTGTCTCCAGTGAGTTGAGCCGCCGAGCGGCGATGTCGATGTTCGTCATCGACCTTGATGGGGGTTTTGCGCCTTCGCCTTTGAACCGCCCCTGAGGCAGGCATTCATTTTTCGTTTACCTGGACGAACAGGGTGCGGTTCCTGGCGGGCGCTATGCGGGTTGCTCAGCGCAGGTCGCGCTGGTGGACATAGAGGACGATGTCGTCGTTGCCGCCGAAGCGCAGCGAGATGACGTCCTGCTGGTCGTAGCCCTGGGCGAGCAGCGCCGACATCAGCGTGGAGTTGTTCGCGATGGGCTGGCGGAGCGTGCCAACATTGCCGTTGGTGAACAGCCAGCCGTAGTCGTCACGGCCCAGGCCGGTTTCGCAGACCGGGATCAGGTAGACCGGCTGGCCATGGATGGACTCGATATGCGCGCGGGTCACGCGGGGCATGTAGTTGAGCTGGTAGGAGCATTCTTCCTCGGAGACCGAGGGGGTCGGCTTCCGCTGGGGAGGAGCGGCAATGAACAGCGCGTTGCTGGGCACGATGGTGGTGGCAGTGACGATGCCGACGAGAAGGGTGAGAACGGTGGTCTTCAACATTTCTAATCTCCTGGTTGGGCCGCCTGTGCAGCCATGTCGATGCCTGTGATCGACCTTGAGACCAGTTATGTGCTTGTGCATTTGAACCGGCGCTGAGAGCGCCATTCATCATTTGTTTACTTGTCAGGATCGCGCCGGAGCCGTTGGCAGCGGCGCCGTTCCGGCATAGGCTCGCCGGTAGCCACAACGAAAAATCGCATGGAAATAGAGGAGGTTCGCATGGCCAAGGTTCTGGTGACGGGCGGTAGCGGCAAGCTGGGGCGCGCTGTGTTGCGTGATCTGGTGGCGCATGGCTACGACGTGCTCAACATCGACCAGCAGGCCCTGCCTGAACCGATTTGCCCCAGCGTGCGCATTGACCTGACCAATTTTGGCGAGGTCGCCAGCGCCATCCTGGGTGGGGTCGATGAGCGCAAGGGACCGTTCGACGCCGTCGTGCACCTGGCGGCTATTCCCGCGCCGGGCCTGGCGGCCAATGCCCGGACTTTCGCCAATAATGTCCCCACCACCTACAATGTGTTCGAGGCCAGCCGCCTCGCCGGCATCAAGAACATCGTCTTCGCCTCCAGCGAGACGGTGCTTGGCCTGCCCTTCGAAACGCCGCCGCCCTATGCCCCGGTCGACGAGGAATACTACCCGCGTCCGGAAAGCGCCTATTCGCTGGGCAAGCTGCTCGACGAAACCATGGCGGCCCAGTTCTGCCGCTGGGACCCGACACTGCGCATCGTCGGTCTGCGATTCTCCAATGTGATGTATCCGGAGGACTACGCGGCCTTCCCCCGCTTCGATGCCGATCCGCGCAGCCGCAAGTGGAACCTGTGGGGCTATATCGACGCGCGCGACGGCGCGCAGGCCGTGCGCCGCTCGATCCAGGCCGACTTCACCGGCTTTGAAGCCTTCATCATCGCCAATGCCGACACGGTCATGAGCCGGTCCAACATGTCGCTGCTGGCCGAAGTCTTCCCTGACGTTCCCACCAAGGGAAATCTCTCCGCCAATGGCACGCTGCTCTCGATCGAAAAAGCCAAGCGGATGCTGGGCTACTCGCCCCAGCACAGCTGGCGGAACGAGCTCGCGCAGAAGGGCTAGAGACCAGCGGCGACAAAATTGCATACGGATTGTGCATCGCGGACCCTTGTGCTTTTTCTGGGCACCGGCATAACTGCCGCCGATGCCCAGCCCCGACCTCTCAGTTCTGATCATTGACGAGAACCGCATCCGCGCGTCCATCATCGAGGATGGGCTGCGCGAGGCCGGGCATTCCCGCGTCGCTGTGATCCACGACGTCAACGAGGTGGCGCGGACCATCCAGGCCACCCAGCCGGATGTCATCGTCATCGATCTCGAAAATCCCAAGCGCGATACGCTCGAGCACTTCTTCTCGCTGTCGCGCGCCATCCAGCGGCCCATCGCCATGTTCGTGGATCGGTCGGACCGCGGGATGATCGAGAAGGCCGTCGAGGCCGGCGTCTCCGCCTATGTGGTGGACGGCCTCAAGAAGGAGCGCGTCAAACCGATCCTGGACATGGCCATCTCGCGCTTCAACGCCTTCTCCCGCCTGACGCGCGAGCTTGAGCAGGCGCGCAGCGAGCTGGAAGACCGCAAGATCATCGAGCAGGCCAAGGGCATCCTCATGCGCACGCGCAACCTCAGCGAGGCCGATGCCTACGCCCTGCTCCGCTCCACCGCCATGAACCAGAACCGGAGAATGGTCGACATCGCCCAGAGCCTTGTGACCGCAGCCGATCTTCTCGGCCCATAGGAAACCGCCATGTCCCTCACCCACCTGACCGCCGGATTCCTGCCCCTGCTCGACAGCGTGCTGTTGGTGCTGGCGCAGGAGAAGGGATTCGCGGCGGACGAGGGGCTCGACCTCCGCCTGGTGCGCGAAACCAGCTGGGCCAATATCCGCGACCGCGCCGCCATCGGTCATTTCGACATTGCCCAGATGCTGGCGCCGATGCCGCTGGCGGCGAGCCTGGGCCTGACCCCCTTGGCCACGCCGATGATCACCCCCGTCGTCCTGGGCTTGGGCAACAATGCCATCACCGTCAGCGCCGAGCTCTGGAAGGCCATGGCCGACCAAGGCGCTCAGGGCGACCTGGCCGCGGGCCCGGTCGGCGCTGCCCTTGCCCGGGTTGTTGCCAGTTCGCCGCGCAAGCTGCGATTCGGCGTGGTGCACCAGACGTCCTCGCACAATTACGAGCTGCGCTACTGGCTGGCAGCCAGCGGCATCAGGCCGGACCGCGACGTCGAGATCGTTGTGCTGCCCCCGCCGCTGCTGCCTGATGCGCTGGGCGGGGGCGGTATCGACGGTTATTGCGTCGGCGAACCCTGGAACAGCATCGGCGTCGCCACCAGGGGCGCCCACATCGCCACGGTCAAGGCGTCGATCTGGCAGTCGAGCCCCGACAAGGTCATCGGCATGCGCACTGCCTGGGCCGACGAACATCCGGAGCAGGTTTCCGCCGTGGTCCGTGCGATCTACCGCGCGGGCGTCTGGTGTGCCGACCCGGCCAACCACGCCGAGGCCGCGCGCATCATGTCGGGCGCGCCCTATCTCGATACCAGCAGCGAGATCGTGGCGCGGGCCCTGACGGGCATGCTCGATATCGGCGCGGGCATGACCCGCCACGTGCCGGACCACTTTATCCCGCACGCCTACGCGGCCAACTTTCCGTGGAAGAGCCACGCGCTCTGGTACTATTCGCAGATGGTGCGCTGGGGCGAAGTCGCCGCCAGCGCCGACAATGCCGCATTGGCGGCCGCCTGCTTCCGGCCCGATCTCTGTCGGGCGGCACTCGCGCCACTCGGCGCAGCCGTACCGGCCGCCGACTACAAGACCGACGGCACCCGCGCGGCCGCTGTCGATATCGAGGCGCTCAACGGCACGCTGGCGGCGGGGCCGGATCTGTTCTTCGACGGCGGCGTCTTCGATCCGTCCGCGGTGGATGCCTATATTGCTGCGCAACGCGCCGGCAACTAGCGCCCGCGCTGCAATGTTGGGCAGCGCCAAAAATTGCGTCAATATTAGGCAGTTTGGTGAGCTTTTGAGCCATTGACCACTGGTGCAACGCCAGGCCCTCTGGCGACGACGCTCCGACAAACCGCTGATCCAACTCAATAATCCGCCCCGCCATCGAGTTGGCATGCTTCCTGCAATGTTCTTGGCGAAGGAGCTCCTCCCAAGACGCTCTTCAAGTCGACGTTCCAAAGATGGGACGTCTCCAGGCAAAGCTGCCAACAGGTTCCCGCAAGCGGTCGTCAGACCGGCTGCGTCGGCCCGTTGGCGGCTTTTTGTTTTTCCTATCGGTGCAGATGGAGAACTACATGACGCAGACTACGACCAACGGACGCCTCTCGCTAACGCGCCGGAGGCTGGCTCCGGCCCTTGCCGCCGGCCTTCTGGCCGCCTGTGTGATGGCGCCAATGAGCGCCCGGGCTGAAACGCTCGATGTCGAGAAGGACGAACTGAAGTTCGGCTTCATCAAGCTGACGGACATGGCGCCGTTGGCGGTCGCCTATGAGCTCGGATATTTCGAGGACGAAGGCCTGTTCGTGACGCTTGAGCCCCAGGCCAACTGGAAGGTGCTGCTCGACGGCGTGATTACCGGCGAACTGGACGGCGCCCACATGCTGGCCGGACAACCCCTGGCCGCCACCATCGGCTATGGCACGGAAGCCCATATCGTCACACCATTCTCGATGGACCTCAACGGCAACGCCATCACGGTGTCCAATGCCGTGTGGGACCTGATGAAGCCCAGTCTGACCATGGGTGCCGATGGCCTGCCGCAGCATCCGATCAGCGCCTCGGCGCTGAAGCCGGTGATCGATTCGTTTGCGACCGAGGGCCGCCCGTTCAATCTGGGAATGGTGTTCCCGGTCTCCACCCACAATTACGAGCTGCGCTACTGGCTTGCCGCCGGTGGCATCAACCCGGGCTTCTATTCGCCTGAGGATGTATCGGGCCAGATCGGCGCCGACGTATACCTGTCCGTGACGCCGCCGCCCCAGATGCCGGCAACCCTGGAAGCCGGTACGATCGATGGCTACGCCGTCGGCGAGCCATGGAACCAGGCTGCGGTGTTCAAGAAGATCGGTGTTCCCGTGATCACCGACTACGAAATCTGGAAGAACAATCCCGAAAAGGTGTTCGGGATGACTGCCGATTTCGTCGATCAGAATCCCAATACCGCCATTGCCGTGACCAAGGCGCTGATCCGTGCCGCCAAGTGGCTGGACGAGAACGACAACGCCAATCGTGGCGAGGCCGTCGATATGCTCGCCCGTCCCGACTATGTGGGCGCCGATGCCGCCGTCATCGCCAATTCGATGACCGGGACGTTCGAATATGAGCAGGGCGACAAGCGCGAAGTGCCCGACTTCAACGTGTTCTACCGGCACTTCGCGACCTACCCCTACTATTCGGACGCCGTCTGGTACCTCACGCAGATGCGCCGCTGGGGCCAGATCGCCGAAGACAAACCCGACGACTGGTATGCGGACGTCGCCAAGTCGGTCTATCGCCCCGACATCTACCTCAAGGCGGCCCGCATGCTGGTCGACGAGGGCCTGATCGATGAAGCCGACGTGCCGTGGGACAGCGATGGCTATCGCCCTGCGACGGCCGATTTCATCGACGGCGTCTCCTATGATGGCCGTACGCCCAACGCCTATATCGACAGCTTCGCCATCGGTCTGAAGACCGGCGAAACCCCCTGACACAACCTAATGCGTGGTCGGACCAAGCGGCCCGGCCACCGCATCGCGACGAAAACAGGATCAAGACCATGAGCATTGCCAGCGACGTTTCCGACAAGGGCCGTTCCGATCAAAGGCGCCAGAAGCTGTTTGCCGGGATCAACCGGGCATCGGCCTGGCTGAGTGCCCTCGGCCTCGGCTGGCTCACGCCATTGCTGAAAATCGCGGCAGGTGACGATCCGCGTGAACAGCTGGGTGAGCTGCGCGACAGCCTGGTGTTCCCGCTCATGGGCATCATCCTGTTCCTCGGGGCCTGGGCCATGCTGGCGCCGCAGGTGCAGACGTCACTGGGGGCCATTCCGGGCCCGGCTCAGGTTTGGGAACAGGCCGGCGCACTCTGGCAGGATCACGTGGCCGAGCGCGAGAAGGAGACCTCCTTCTATGCCCGCCAGGACGAGCGCAATGCCGAGGCGGTTGCCGAGGGACGCCCTGATGACGTCAAGTTCCGCAGCTTCACCGGCAAGCCGACCTTCCTCGACCAGATCCTCACCTCGCTCAAGACCGTTGGTCTGGGCTTCCTGATCGCCACCGCAGTGGCTGTTCCCCTGGGGATCGCTTCCGGCCTCAGCCGTCCGTTCAACGGCGCGCTAAACCCGCTGGTACAGTTGTTCAAGCCGGTATCGCCCCTGGCCTGGCTGCCCATCGTCACCATGATCGTTTCGGCGGTCTATGTTGATGTCAACGAGGCCTTTCCCAAGGCGCTGGTGATATCGGCCGTCACCGTCACGCTGTGTTCGCTGTGGCCGACGCTGATCAATACCGCGCTGGGCGTCGCCTCGATCGACAAGGATCTGGTCAATGTCGGCAAGGTGCTGCAATTGTCGACCTTTACCACCATCAGCAAGCTGGTCTTGCCCTCGGCGCTGCCGCTGATCTTCACCGGGCTGCGCCTGTCGCTGGGTGTGGGCTGGATGGTGCTGATCGCCGCCGAGATGCTGGCGCAGAATCCGGGCCTGGGCAAATTCGTCTGGGACGAGTTCCAGAACGGGTCGTCCAACTCGCTGGCGCGCATCATGGTGGCCGTGCTGACCATCGGCATTATCGGCTTCATGCTCGATCGGGTGATGTTCACCCTGCAGACCGCCTTCACCTTCTCCTCCAATCGCTAGGAGGGTTCGATGACCAGGACCATTCTGCAGCTTTCCGATGTCTCCAAGCACTATGGCGAAGGCGCCAAGCGCACGGAGGTGCTTTCGGGCCTCAACCTTAGTGTCGAGGAAGGCGAGTTCGTCGCCATCCTGGGCTTTTCGGGCGCCGGCAAGACCACGCTGATTTCCCTGCTGGCCGGGCTGATCGAGCCCGACCAGGGCGGCATCCTCTTCCGGGGCCGCGAAATCGACGGGCCCGGGCCGGAACGCGGTGTCGTGTTTCAGTCCTATTCGCTGATGCCCTGGCTATCGGTGGGCGGCAATGTGGACCTGGCGATCAACGCCGTGCACAAATCCATGAGCCGCGCCGACCGGCTCGCGCTGCGCAAACGCTACATCGACATGGTGGGACTGGCCCATGCCGTCGACCGGCGTCCGTCGGAACTGTCCGGCGGCATGCGGCAGCGTGTGGCCGTGGCCCGGGCGCTGGCCATGCAGCCCGAAGTGCTGCTGATGGACGAGCCGCTTTCGGCGCTCGACGCGCTGACGCGCTCCAAGCTGCAGGACGAGTTTGCCCTGATCTCGGAAGCCGAGAAGAAGACCATCATCCTGATCACCAATGACGTGGATGAGGCCATCCTGCTGGCCGACCGCGTTATTCCGCTGACCCCTGGCCCCGGCGCCACCCTGGGGCCGAACTTCTCGGTCGGTATCGAGCGGCCGCGGGATCGTGCGGCGCTCAACGGCGATGATCGCTTCATCGCCCTGCGCCGGGAAATCACCGAATATCTCATGGACGTGGGCGCCGGCCGCAACGCCGCGGGCGAGCGCGACGTGTCGCTGCCCAATGTCGTGCCGATCGATCGGGGCAAATCCGCCAGGATGCCCGAGGCCTATGCCAAGGCCGCGGCCTCGCCGACCAAGGCGGGCTATGTCGAGTTCTCGCAGGTGTCCAAGGTCTATCCGACGCCCAAGGGTCCGCTGACGGTGGTCGATCGCTTCGACTTCAAGATGAAGAAGGGCGAGTTCGTCACGCTGATCGGCCATTCGGGCTGCGGCAAGTCCACCGTGCTGTCCATGGTGGCGGGCCTCAACCCGATCTCGGCGGGGGGCATCGTGCTCGACAACCGCGAGGTCGTCGGCGCCGGCCCGGACCGCGCCGTGGTGTTCCAGGCGCCGTCGCTGATGCCCTGGCTGACGGCGCGCGAGAATGTCGCGCTGGGCGTCGACCGGGTCTACCCCAATGCCAGTCCCGCCGAACGGCGCGACGTCGTTGAATATTATCTGGCCCGCGTTGGCCTCGGCGATGCCATGCACCGCCCGGCCGCAGAATTGTCCAATGGCATGAAGCAGCGCGTCGGTATTGCGCGTGCCTTTGCCCTCTCCCCCAAGCTGCTGCTGCTCGATGAGCCCTTCGGCATGCTCGACAGCATCACCCGCTGGGAGTTGCAGGACGTGTTGATGGATGTGTGGGCCAAGACGCAGGTCACCGCCATCTGCGTTACCCACGATGTGGACGAGGCCATCCTCCTGGCCGACCGGGTCGTCATGATGTCGAACGGTCCCAATGCCCGCATCGGCAATGTGATGGACGTGAACCTGCCGCGCCCCCGCTCGCGCAAGGCGCTGCTCGCCCACAAGGACTACTACGCCTATCGCGAAGAGCTGCTCGGCTTCCTCGAAGCCTATGAGGGCGGTGCTAATCCCGATCAGGAAACGCTCGACCGTATCCGCCAGAAGCGGGCAGGACGCGTCGAGGGGCAGATCGAGGCGGCTGAATGAACCAGCAGGTCGCCAGCCCCACGATCCGCACCACCTGCCCCTATTGCGGGGTAGGCTGCGGCGTGCTGGCCACGCCGCAGGCCGATGGATCGGTCGCCATAGCGGGCGATCCGGACCATCCCGCCAATTTCGGCCGCCTGTGCTCCAAGGGCTCGGCGCTGGGCGAGACGCTGTCGCTCGATGGCCGCCTGCTCTATCCGGAAATCTCGGGCGCCAGGGCCAGCTGGGACGAAGCGCTCGATCGCGTTGCCGGCACCTTCAGGCAGACCATCGACCAGTTCGGTCCTGACTCCGTCGCCATTTTCGGTTCCGGCCAATTGCTGACCGAGGACTATTACGTCGCCAACAAGCTGATGAAGGGGTTCATCGGCTCGGGCAACATGGACACCAATTCGCGCCTGTGCATGGCCTCGTCGGTGGCCGGCCACAAGCGCGCCTTCGGCTCCGACACGGTGCCGGGCAACTACGAAGACCTCGAACTGGCCGACCTCATCGTGCTGGTCGGCAGCAATCTGGGCTGGTGCCACCCGGTACTCTACCAACGCATCGTCAAGGCCAAGGCCGAGCGCCCCGACATGCGCGTCGTTCTCATCGACCCCCGACGCACCGTCACATCAGACATTGCCGACCTGCATCTTGCGGTGCAGTCCGATGGCGACAGCGCCCTGTTCGTCGGGCTGCTCGGTCACCTGGCGCAGCACGGCATGACGGCACCCGACTTCATTGCCGACCATACCAGCGGCTACAGCGCCGCCCTGATGGTAGCCGAGGACTGGCCGGTGGAACGGGTTGCCGAGGCAGCCGGTGTTCCGGCCAAGGCCGTGGAGATTTTCTACAGCTGGTTCGCGCAGACCGAGAAGGTCGTGACCGTCTATTCGCAGGGCGTCAACCAATCCGCCTCCGGCACCGACAAGGTCAACGCGATCATCAACTGCCACCTGGCGACCGGCCGCATCGGGCGGGCCGGCATGGGGCCGTTCTCGGTTACCGGCCAGCCCAATGCCATGGGCGGGCGCGAAGTCGGCGGCCTCGCCAACATGCTTGCCGCCCACATGGATTTCACCCCCGAAACCGTCGACCGGGTCGGTCGCTTCTGGGGCAGCAGCAGCGTTGCCAAGGCACCCGGCCTCAAGGCCGTCGACATGTTCGCAGCCATGGGGCGCGGAGAGATCAAGGCCGTCTGGATCATGGCCACCAATCCGGTCGATTCCATGCCCGAGGCAGACGCAGTGCGCGCGGCGCTGGCCGCCTGCCCCTTCGTCGTCGTCTCCGACATGTCCGCCCGCACCGATACCGGGATCACCGCCCATGTGCGCCTGCCAGCCGCCGGTTGGGGCGAGAAGGATGGCACGGTCACCAATTCGGAGCGCCGGATTTCCCGTCAGCGACCCTTCCTGGCTTTGCCGGGCGAGGCTCGACCCGACTGGTGGATCATCAAGGAAGTCGCCCGGCGCATGGGCTTTGGCCAGAGCTTCAACTATGAGAGCCCGGCGCAGATCTTTGCCGAGCATGTGGCGCTGACGGCCTTCGAAAACGAGGGCAGCCGGTCCCTCGATCTCACCGGGCTCGGTGGCGCCGATTATGCCACGCTGGCTCCCACGCAGTGGCCCGTCCGCCGCAAGCCCACCGCGCGCATGTTCGGCGACGGCCGCTTCCTGACACCCGATGGCAAGGCCCGCTTCGTTCCAGTATTGCCGCCGCCACCGTTTGCACCGCCGCCGGGCAGTTTCATCCTCAATACCGGCCGCGTGCGCGATCACTGGCATACCATGACGCGTACCGGTAAAGCCGCCCGCCTGTCGGCCCACTATGCCGAGCCCTTCGTCGAGCTTCACCCGGCCGATGCCGAGCGGCTCAATATCCGGCGTGCCACGCTGGTCCGCCTCAGCAATCGCCACGGCAGCGCCGTGGTCCGTGCGCTGGTGACCGACCGTCAGCGGCGCGGACATCTCTTCGCCCCCATGCATTGGACCGATCAGTTCGCCTCGAGCGGACGTGTCGATGCGCTGGTGACGGCCAAGGTCGATCCCGTGTCGGCCCAGCCGGCCCTGAAAATGGCGGAAGTCCACGCTGAACCAGCCGATACCAGGCTCTATGGCTTCTTCGTTTCCGCTCGCCGCCCGACACTCGACGCCGGCTACTGGGCCATTGCCGAAGCCATCGGCGGCATACGCGGCGAACTCGCCTGGTTTGAGGAACCGGCCGATCTGGCCGCCTGGCTCCGCACCGCCTTTGCCCTGCCCGATACGGCCACCATCGAAACCGTGCGCGATGCGCGTTCGGGCCGCAGCAGCTTCGCCGTCATCGAGGACGGACGGCTGGTCGTGGCGCTCTACACCGCACCCGATCCGGTGCTGGTATCGCGCCAGTGGGCATCGGGCCTGCTCGAGGCCGACGACCTCAGCGCAGTAGCAGTGCTGGCGGGCCGTCCGGGTGCCGACATGCCCGATAGCGGCGCCATCGTCTGCTCGTGCTTCTCAGTGGGCATCAACACCATCATTTCCGCTATTGCCCAGCAGGGTTGCAGCACGGTCGAGGCCGTGGGCGCCTGCACCAAGGCAGGGACCAATTGCGGTTCCTGCCGTGCCGAAATCAGAGGTATCATCAATGCACGTGGTCTCCAGGCAGCAGAATAAGTCGCGTCCCGACCGGGTCGCACCGCTGGCGGTACTGCCGGTATTCCTTGACCTGATCGGCAAGCGGGTCATCGCCATCGGCGGCTCGGAAGCAGCGACATGGAAGATCGAACTGCTCGCCGCCGCCGGCGCGCATGTCCAGGTGCTGGCACCAATCGACCAGTGGTGCGACGAGCTGATTGCCCTGGCCGAAAGCGGCGCCGCGGCGGGCACGATAAGCCTGGTGGATTGCCAATGGTCGCCATCGGACCTCTCCGGGACCGCCCTCGCGGTTGCCGATATCGAGGATGACGAGCAGGCCGCAGCCTTCGTCGAGGCGGCCCGGGACGCATTGGTGCCCTACAATGTCATCGACCGCCCCGAATTCTGCCAGTTCCAGTTCGGCACCATCGTCAACCGCTCGCCGGTGGTCGTGGGCATTTCCACCGCCGGCGCGGCGCCCATCCTGGGCCAGGCTGTCCGCCGCCGCATCGAGACCCTGTTGCCGGCAACGCTCAGCGCCTGGGCCCATCTGGCCCAGCAGGTGCGGGCCAGTGTGATGGACCGGCTGGAAGCCGGCCCGCAGCGCCGCGCCTTCTGGGAGCGACTGGTCGACCGCGCCTTTGGCGACGCGGCACCTACACCCATGGATGGCGATATTGACACCATCGCGGCTGCGGCGCCTCTTGGCCGCGTGACGCTGGTCGGGGCCGGGCCGGGCGATGCGGACCTGCTCACCATCAAGGCGGTGCGCGCGCTGCAATCGGCCGACGTGATTCTGTTCGATGACCTCGTCTCCTCGGACGTCCTCGAACTCGCCCGCCGCGAGGCCAAGCGGATGCTGGTCGGCAAGCGTGCCGCCCGCGAAAGCTGCCGCCAGGAAGACATCAACGACATGATGCTGACCCTGGCCCGCCAGGGCAAGCATGTGGTCCGCCTCAAATCGGGCGACCCGATGATTTTCGGTCGGGCCGGCGAAGAGATCGAAATGCTCGAAAGCCACGGCATAGCGGTCAGCGTCGTGCCAGGCGTCACCGCCGCGCTGGCGCTGGCCAGCCGCCTCGGGATCTCGTTGACCCATCGCGACCACGCGCAATCGGTACGCTTCGTCACCGGCCATTCCCGCAAGGGCGTGCTGCCCGATACGCTCAACTGGGTCGGGCTCGCCGACCCGGCGACCACCAGCGTCTACTACATGTCGCGCCGCACCCTGCCAGAGATCGTCAGCCAGCTCCGGGCCCAGGGCATGGGCCTTGCCACGCCCGCCATCATCGCCGGCAATGTCGGTCGCGCCGATGAGCAGGTCTGGCGCGGCGCGATTGGCGAAGCTGTCCAAGCCGTCCAGGCCTTTCCGCTGTCGGCGCCGACGATCTTTGCGGTCGGGGACGCACTGAGGCAGCGGGTCACTGCTGACGTCGCGCTGGTGGCAAGCGCTTAGCGATCAACCACATACCGCGTCATCCCGGCGAAGGCCGGGATCCATGTCCGGAGCCCACCCCACCATCCAGGTCGGGGTCGGCCCACCGCATGGATTCCGGCCTTTGCCGGAATGACATCGCGTGAGGGTGGCCGCTCAGCCCACCCTGATATGCCCAATGCCCTTCGCGGCAATCTCGTCCAAACTCTCCTCATAGCCCGCGTCGGCATAGCGCATCACGCCCAAAGCCGTGTCGTTGGTCAGCGCGTGCTCGAGCCGCTCGTCGCCGGCAGGCGTGCCATCGGCCACCACGGTCACGCCCGCGGAGGTCATGTATCCGGCATAGCCCCCACCACCGGAATGGACGACAACCAGGTCGGCCATCGATGAACAGAGTAGCATGGCGTCGAGGATCGGCCAGTCCGCGATGGCGTCCGAACCGTCCTTCATGCGCTCCGTCATGATGTTGGGGTGGGCCATGGCGCCGGCATCGAGATGGTCGCGGCTGAACGCGACCGGTCCCGCCAGCGTCCCGTCTGCCACCATGGCATTGACCGCGCGCGCCAGCGCCGTGCGTTCGCCGTGCCCCAGCCAGGCAATGCGGGCCGGCAGGCCCTCAAAGGGCACATGCTGGCGCGCCAGCGAAATCCAGTTGGTGACGATCCTGTTGTCCGGAAACATCTCGAGCAGCTTGTTGTCGATCCTGGCTATGTCCTGGGGGTCGCCCGACAGCGCCATCCAGCGGAACGGGCCGATGGCCCGCGCAAAGAGCGGCCGCAGATAGGCCTCGGTGAAAATCTTGATGTCGAAGGCGTTTTCCACCCCGCCCGCCTTGGCGTGGGTGCGGATCAGGTTGCCATTGTCGAACACTTCGCTGCCGGCCTGCTGGAAGGCCAGCATGGCCCGCACGTGGTCGACGATCGACGCCCGGCTGGCCGCCATCAACTGCCCGGGCCCTTCGACGCGCAGGCGACGAACCTCGTCCAGCGACATGCCCTTGGGCACATAGCCATAGACCAGGTCATGCGCCGAGGTCTGGTCGGTGACGATATCGGGCACGATGCCGCGACGGGCAATTTCCGGATAGATCTCAGCGGCATTGCCGACCAGCCCGATCGAGGTGGCCCGTTTCTCGGTGACGGCCCTGTCGATCATATCAAGCGCGGTGTCGAGATCATCAGCGATCTCCTCGAGATAGCCGATCTCCTTGCGCTTGCGCGCACGCTCCGCGTCGATATCGACGCAAAGGATGGCGGCCCCCGCCATGCGTCCGGCCAAGGGTTGCGCACCACCCATGCCGCCCAGGCCCGCGGTGAGGATGAACCGCCCGGCCAGGTCACCGCCGAAACGGTTCTCGGCGATGCGCATGAATATCTCGTAGGTGCCCTGGATGACGCCCTGGCTGCCGATATACTGCCAGGCGCCGGCCGTCAGCCCGCCCCAGCAGATCAGGCCCTTCTTCTCGAGCTCATAAAACACCTCGGCTCTGGCCCATTGCCCCACAATGTTGCAATTGGCCATGATGACCAGCGGTGCCTTGGCGTGGGTCTTGAGCAGGCCGATCGGCTTGCCGGACTGGATGATCAGGGTCTGGTCCTCATCCATAGCCAGCAGCGTCTCGACGATCGCCTTGTGGCTGGCCCAGTTGCGCGCCGCCTTGCCCAAAGCGGCATAGACAATCAGCTCATCCGGGTTCTCGCCCACCGACAGCACGTTTTCCAGCAGCCGCAGCAACGCCTCCTGCCGCCAGCCCTTGGCGCGCAGTTCGGGACCGCCCGGAATGGGGAAGTTGGGGTGACGGGGATTGGGTGTGGGCATGGAAACCTCGATCTTTCTTCACCTCTCCCTCCGGGGGAGAGGTCGACCGTCTTCGGTCGGGTGAGGGGGCCTTTTCTTTGGCTCGGGCAAGGGGAAGGCCCCCTCACCCGGCGCTGCGCGCCGACCTCTCCCCCAAAGGGAGAGGTAAGGCAGTTCAGATCTGGTCGCTGGCGCGCCGCCCCTGATCCAGCGCGTATTTCGCCAGCTCGATCCCCATGCGGTCCTCGACGAACGGATAGACCGCCGGATCGAGCACCGATGAACTCAGCGGGATGATGGTCTTGGGCACATGCAGCACGAAGATATACATGCCGCGCCCGAGCTGGCCGACTGACAGGGCCTGCCCGGCGGCGTCGAGCGTGGTGATGACATCGGGGAAGGTCGCCAGCCGCGTGCCGCCGGCATCCTCCACGGCCATGTATTCGTTCATGATGTGGAGTGTCGTCGCCTTGTCGCCGTCGCCGATCGTCACCTTGCCGATGTCGAAGGCTTCCTTGGTGTAGGTCACGTCGATGGCGGTGATGTAGCCCTTGGTGAGGATCGCGCCGCCGGTCGTCTTGACGATGGCGTCGATGACCGAGCCAGGCCCCTTGCCCTCGGCTGCAATCATCGCCTCGCCCAATTTGAGCGCCAGCGAGATACCGCCCAGCGCGGCATGCTTTTGCACGTAGCTCGCCCGCAGCGGATTGCGGCAGGAGGCGATGAAGCCGCCCGACATGTCTGCCGCCGTGCGCAGGATGGGGGAGACCTTCGCCGTGGCGCCGCGGGTCACCAGCTCGATATAGCGGTTGTCCGCCCGGTTGCCGCCCACGGCGGTCTGGATCATCTGCTCGGGCGATCCGGCCATGCCGATCGAGCCCATGTCGCCGGTCGGATGCGCCCTGATATCGCCCACCGCATCCACCACCTTGAGCCCCAGCGCCGCCGAAGGCAGCCAGCCATTGAGGGTGGACGACTTGCCGTTCTGCCCGACCATGAGGCCGCTGAGCTTTTCGCCCAGCGCATCCTGCAGCAATTGCACGGCCTTGATGTAGTCGACGCCGCGCATCTCCCAGGGCGTGGTCGAGGCCGGCGCGCCGATGGCGGCGGCCGTGGCCACCCAGTCGTCGGCATCGAGCTCCTCGATGTCCACCAGCTCGGGCTGGCCGATGCGCACGGCCGCCGTGCCCAGCATGCGGCCGTGGTCGGCCCAACCGCCGCCGCCAGCGGCATAGACCGAGCCGCCGCGCACCGCGGCTTCAACGTCCTTTTCAGTGAGGATGCGCCCCATTCAGGTATTTCCTTGCAGTTTGGTATCGAGCGCCAGCACAGCGTCCAGCAGGACTGCCGCGCCCAGCGCGATGTCATCTGACGTGGCGAACTCGTCCGGCGCGTGGCTGCGGCCATCGGTACAGGGCACAAAGATCATGGCGGCCCGAGTGATCCGGGCCATCCACGCCGTGTCATGCCCGGCGCCCGAAACCATGCGGCGATGATTGGCGCCCGCCGTTTCGCAGGCGGCGTCGAGCACATCGAGCAGTTCGGCATTGCAGGGCGTCGGCTGGTTGTCGGAAACGATGCGCGGCACCGAGACCGTCACGCCGGTCTTCTCGGCAATAGCGGCGACGCCCCGGTCGAGTTCGTCGACAAAGCGGTCCATGTCATCCCGCCGCTCGGCGCGGGCGTCGATGAGCATCCGCACCCTGGCCGGCACGACATTGGCCGCGTTGGGGGTCATCTCGAACTCGCCGACAGTGGCCGCGAAATGCGCTTCGCCGCTGGCCAGGGCCCGGGCTAGTTCCTCGACGCCAAGGGCAATCCAGGCCGCGGTGGTCAGGGCATCCTTGCGCGAACCCATGGGCGTCGTCCCGGCATGGTCCGCCCTGCCCTCGACAATCACCTCGATGCGCGTGATGCCGGCAATGGCCGTTACCACGCCAACATCCAGTTTCTCGTGCTGCAGCACCGGCCCCTGCTCGATATGGAGCTCGAGAAAGGCCTTGATGTCGTCGCGACGCGCCGGAAGCCGAGGGTCACCACCGACCTGGATAATGCCCGCTTCCAGCGTCAGCTCGTCGCTGCTGCGGGCCAGCCATTCAGCCGGCCTTGTGCCGGTCATGCCGCGACTGCCGATGCAGGAGACGCCGAAAATCGAGACTTCTTCGGCGAGGAAATCCACCACTTCCAGCGTGTGCTCCAGCACCATGCCGCGGTCGCGCATGGCCCGCGCCACTTCGAGCGCCGCCACGACCCCGGCTATGCCATCGAACCGTCCGCCATCGGGAACGGTGTCGGAATGGCTGCCCAGCATGATGGTGCCGAGATTGGGGCGCTTGCCCGGAATGGTGCCGACCAGGTTGCCCGCAGCATCGATGCGCGTTACCGCACCGGCGTCCTGCATGGCCCTTTCCAGCCATTTGCGGCCTTCTGAAAACATCGGGGTGAAGGCGCGGCGGGTGTATGGCCGACCCGGCTCGGTGATGGCGGCCAGTGCGTCGATATCGGCGGCGATACGATCGGGGCGGATGGGGGTGTTGGGAATCAAGCCCTGACCTCCGGTCTGACGAACCGTCCGGTTCCCGGTTCGGCGACATTGGCGCCATCGAACACCTGCTGGCCGCGCAGGTAGGTGCCCGTCACCTTGTAGTCCAGGAACATGTCATCATACGGGCTCCAGTCGACGACGTTGTGACCACTGTCGGCGCCGAAGTAGACGTAGGTGCGCGGTTCGACCACCGCGATATCTGCATCCTTCCCCGTTTCGAGGGCTCCCTTGGTGTTCAGCCGGAAGTGCTTTGCCGGGTTTGCCGCCATCAACGTCGCGGCCCAGGTCAGGGGTACTCCACGCTTGGCGGCCCCGGTGAGGAACAGCGGCACCATGACTTCGAGGCCAGGCACGCCGGAAGAATTGGCAAGCATGCTGGGAGAATTCTTGCGGTTTTCCGACCAACTGACGTGATCGGTGCTGACCATGGTCACATTGCCCTGCCGCACATGCTCCCACAGCTTTTCAACTTCGGCTCGCGGACGGATCGGCGGATTGATCTTGGCCTTGCCGCCGAGGCGGGCGACGTCGTTTTCCTCGTCGAGAACAAGGTAATGGATGCAGGCCTCGATGGTGGCGGCATAGCCCTGGTCGCGATAGCTGCGCGCGATTTCATAGCCGCGACCGAGCGAGCAGTGCACAACATGGGCCGGGCAGCCGGTCTGGGCGCCGGTCTCATAGATCTGCAGCGATGCCAGCAGTTCGGTCAGTGGCGGGCGGCTGAGAGCATGGGCGCGATAGTCGGTGATCCCTGCGGCCTTGACCTTGGCCATGGCTGATCGAACCATCTCATCGTCTTCGTTGTGGACGCCGGCGGTGAGGCCGGTGGGCGCGATGGCGGCAAAACACTCTTCCAGCAGAGCGGGCGGAATGCGCGGGAAGCGGATCGGGTCGGTGCCGAAGGTGGAGAACTTGAAGGCGGCGACGCCGGCCTCGACCTGCTCGAGGATACGGCTGGCGCGCTCCTCCGGGTTTATGGTGCCATAGAGCGCGAAATCGACCCGCGCCTGGGGCTCAGCGTGAGCCACCTTGATGCGCACGGCTTCGGCCGAGCAGACGAGGTTGCCCTCGTCATAGGGCATGTCGACGATGGTCGTGACGCCGCCAGCCGCCGCCGAGCGGGTCGACCAGATGAAGTCTTCCTGGTTTTTCTGGCTCAGCGAATGGGTCTGCGCATCGATGGCCCCGGGGAGGATCAACGCATCGCCGAGCACATGGCGCTCGCGCGCTGCGGGCGCCGTGCCTTCGCCGACGTGATCTATCTTGCCATCGCGGACGGCAACATAGCCGCGTTCGACAATACGATCGGGCAGAACGACAGTGCCGGAGAGGACGAGATCGAAATCGGACATTATGGCCTCCACCTACTCTGCGCGGGCTTCCCTCCCCCTTGTGGGGAGGGAATGAGGGTGGGGGTATGAACTGGGTGCGGAGCGTGTGACTCACCCCCACCCTTGATCCCTCCCCACAAGGGGGAGGGAGACGACTGCGCGGCCGGATGAGAAGTCACGCCGCGGCCCTCCCCAACTGCCCGGTCCGCGCCATCAGCCAGCGTTCCAGCGCCGACAGCGCATCATAGAGCAGCACGGCCAGAACGCCCACGATAAGGCCGCCTTGCAGGACGAAGGCGGTGTTGCTCGAAAGAAGCCCGGCGATGATCACTTCGCCCAGGGTTCTTGCGGCCACGGTCGAGCCAATCGTGGCGGTGGCGAGCGAGATGACCACCGACAGGCGGATGCCCGCGAGGATGACCGGCAGGGCCAGCGGCAGTTCCACCTTGATCAGGCGCTGCCAGCCGGTCATGCCGACGCCCTTGGCGGCGTCAGTGACCGCAGGCGGCAGGTTGCCGAGGCCGGTCAGGGTGTTTTCGAAGATCGGCAGCAAGCCATAGAGAAACAGCGCCACCAGGGTCGGCGCCGTGCCGAAGCCCAGCATGGGCACGGCCAAAGCCAGCACGGCGACCGGCGGAAAGGTCTGCCCGACATTGGCGAGGGACCGCGACAGCGGCAGGAATTCGGCGCCGAACGGCCGGGTCACTGTTATGGCAAGGCCCACCGCGATCAGCGTGGAGGCCAAAGTTGCCGCCAGGACGATGGCCAGGTGGTTGAGCGTGATATCGAGCAGGCTGCCCTGGTTGTAGATGGCTGGCTGGCCATTCTTGGTGAACAGGCTGAAGAAGCCGGCGAATAGCTCGGGGTTCGCCAGGAACAGGACCAGGACGACCAGCGCGACCAGCCGGATGAGATTGCCCGCGGTCATTGTGGCCGCGCCGCCAGCCGGCTCAGAGCGTTGAGCGTCACCTGGCCGACGATCTGGCCATCACGCCGCACCGGCAGGGCCGGGCGTCCCGACCACAGCAGTTCGGCATAGGCATCGCGCAGCGAGGCGCTGGCCTCGATGGGCTCGCCGGCCACTGCACCGGCCTCGATGTGGTCGGCCACCCTGGCCAGCGACAGCAGCCGGAACGGCCGCTCGCTGCTGCCGATCAGTTCAGCCACGAAGGGTGTCGCGGGATTGGCGATGATCTCGGCGGGCTTCGCGCATTGCAGCAGCTTACCCTTGTCCATCACGGCAATGGTGTGGCCCAGGTGAATGGCCTCTTCCATGTCGTGGGTCACCAAAACGATGGTGGTGCCGAACTGGCGCTGGATGGCGAGCAGATCTTCCTGCGCCTTGGCCCGGATCACCGGATCGAGCGCGCCATAGGGTTCGTCCATCAGCAGGATATTGGGCGAGGCCGCGAGGGCGCGCGCCACCCCGACGCGCTGCTGCTGGCCGCCCGAAAGCTCATGCGGTAGCCGATCGCGGAACTGGCCCGGATCGAGCTGGAAGAGGCTGAGCAGTTCATCGACGCGGGCGGCGATCTTGGCCTTGTCCCAGCCGAGCAGCTTGGGCACCGTCGCGATATTCTGCCCCACGCTGCGATGTGGGAACAGACCATGCCCCTGGATGGCGTAGCCGATGCGCCGGCGCAGCTCGTAGGCTGGAATGCCCGCAATATCCTCGCCATCGATGCGGATATGGCCCGAGGTGGGCTCGACCAGCTTGTTGATCATGCGCATCAGCGTGGTCTTGCCCGAGCCTGACGTGCCCACGATGACGCAGATGGTGCGCGGCTCGATGGTGAGGTTCACGCGATCGACCACGACCGTGCCGTCGTAGCTCTTGGTGATGTCGTCGATCTCGATCATGAACCACGCTTCCCTTGAGTGACGCCAAACGCGGTAGATCTTGCGCCTCCCTCCCCCTTGAGGGGAGGGATCGAGGGAGGGGGTCCATCAGTGGCCCACAGATCTACCCCCTCCCCAGCTCTGCTGCGGCCCTTCGGGCCGAGCGGCGCTACCCTCCGCTCAAGAGGGAGGGTGGGCAGGAACCGAAAGTTCAGGGCGATGTTGAATGCCACATTCATCGCCGCCCTCCCCGGCTGGTCATTTCCACCAGCGCGTCGAGCACCACTGCGGCAGCAAAGGCCAGGGCTACCGTCGGCACGGCGCCCAGCAGGACGAGGTCCATGGCCGTCTGCCCGATGCCCTGGAAGACGAAGACGCCAAAGCCACCGCCGCCGATCAGCGCGGCGATGGTAGCCAGGCCGATATTCTGCACCAGCACGATGCGGATGCCGGTGAGGATGACCGGGAAGGCCAGCGGCAGTTCGACTTGCACCAGCCGCTGCGTGCCGGTCATGCCCATGCCCTTGGCGGCATCCACCGCTGATGGCGATACGCTTTGCAAGCCGACCACGGTGTTGGACACGATGGGCAGCAGCGAATAGGCGAAGAGGGCCACCATGGCCGGCGCCGCCCCGATACCCGAAATGCCGATCTCCGACGCCCCCGGCACATTGGCGGCCACCCAGGCGAGTGGCGCGATCAGGAGACCAAACAGGGCGATGGAGGGGATGGTCTGAACGATGTTGAGCACATTCAGCACGGCCGCGCGCAAGGGCCGTACCTTGTAGCAGAGGATGCCGACCGGCACGCCGACGACCGTGGCGATCGCTACGGAGCCGAAAGCCAGTGCCAGGTGGGTGCGCGCCTCGGCCCAGAAGGCGGGGGCCCGCGTGCTGTATTCCTTGAGCATGGAGAGGTCGTTCCAGCTGCCGCTCCACAACAAGGCCGCGCCCGCGATGCCGACCACGAGCAGGATGGCGATGCGGACGAGCGGCGCCAGGCGCAGGCGGGTCAGCGCGTCGGTCACCAGCAAGGCAAACGCAAAGACCAGCAGCCAGAAGCCAGCACCAGGCGAAACGCGGGCGAAGGTGTCGCCTTCTGGGGTCAGATAACTCCCGGACCAGCCGACGGAAATGAAGAGTATGGCCAGCACAAGGAAGGCGGCCGCCAGTTTGACCAGGATCTGAAAGCGCAGCAGCGCCACCACGAAACCGACCAGCAGCGCGGCAATGAGAAATGCCGATGGCGCGGCAGGCAGCGCGTCCAAGACGGACTTCGGCTCGCCCGGCACAATGCGATTGGCGCGAAACAGTGCGAAAGGCAGCGCGGCGCCGGCCGCTGTTATCAGCGCGATGAGGACGCCGAGCTTGTCGAGCGAAAGCCAGGCGGGGCGGTCTGCCGAGGTCGTGGTATCGGCGATGCTCATGCTGGCTCCGGGTTTCGCGTATGCGGAGGCTTACCCCCACCCTCGGTCCCTCCCCACAAGAGGGAGGGAGGCGATGGGGCGACGTGCCGTGGCACAATAGTACCGCGCACGCCGGACAGACTTCCCTCCCCCTTGTGGGGAGGGAGTGAGGGTGGGGGTTGAAGGTCCCCCACCCCGGTTCGCCTTACTTCAAGAAGCCGCCCTTGGTCAGGTAGTCGGTGGCCACGGCAGCGGCGGCTTCGCCGCCGACCTGGACGCGACCGTTGAGGTCCTGCAGCACTTCGAGCGTCAGGCCTTCAAACACCGGCTTGAGCAGCTCTTCGATCTGTGGGTATTCGGCCAGCACTTCCTCGCGGATGATCGGCGCGGGCTGGTAAACCGGCTGCACGCCCTTGTCGTCTTCGAGCACCTTGAGGCCCGAGGGGGCGATGCCGCCGTCGGTGCCATAGACCATGGCGGCGTTGACGCCGTTGGTCTGCTGCGCGGCGGCAGCGATGGTCGCGGCCGTATCGCCACCGCTGAGGGTCACGAGCTGGTCGGGCTTGAGGGTAAAGCCATAGACTTCCTGGAACTTGGGCAGGGCAGCCGGCGAGTTCACGAACTCGGCGGAAGCGGCAAGCTTGACCTCGCCACCGCCGGCAACCCAGGCACCGAATTCGGTGAAGGTATTGAGCTTGTTGGCTTCGGCCACATCGTTGCGGACGGCGACGGCCCAGGTGTTGTTGGCCGGCGAGGGGGTCAGCCAGACGATCTTGTTGGCGTCGAAATCGAGCTTGGCGGCTTCGGCATAGGCCGAGGCAGCATTGTTCCACAGCGGGTCATCGGCCTTCTCGAAGAAGAAGGCGGCGTTGCCGGTATATTCGGGATAGATGTCGATTTCGCCGGCAGTGATGGCCTCGCGCACGATGGGCGTGCCGCCCAGCTGGATGCGGTCCTCGACCGGAATATCGTTGGCTTCGAGCACCTGCTTGATGATGTTGCCCAGAACGCCGCCCTCGGTGTCGATCTTGGACGAAACGACGACCTGGGCATTGGCTGCGGTCAGCGTGATGGCGAGTGCGGCAACGGCGGTCAGCAGCGTGGAAGTGAGGCGCATTGGTTTCTCCGTTTTCTCCGGGCCTGATCGTTGAGACCTAAATCCCGGCTGTCCCTAGGGTAATCCTTTGGCAGAATTGGGCGAGGCCGCACGTGCTAGGCGACTGGGCCCAGCGCGAAAAACTCGTCCAACTCCATAATCGTCGAGTGAGAAATTAGTTCGTTCATCAGCGCGTCAGAGGCGAGGGCCTGTTCGACGGCTTCCACTTCGGCCGATAGCGGCCGATCCTGCCAGTATGTGTCAGCATGCTGGCGCACCAGCCGGTAAATGATGGCCGGGACATTGCCGGGCGTATCGCCGGATATGTCCATGGCCTGCGCCGCCAGCATGGCTTCGAGGGCTGCGAGGCGCCGCAGGGCCAGCACCTGGCGCTCCAGCCGCTCCACCACCAGCGGCAGGAAAGCCGCTTCGTCCTCCAGCCCACCGGCCACGACCATGGAATTGGCCGAGATGGGGTTGGTCATGGTCAGCACGCGCGCAAACAGCTCGCCGGCCAGCTTGATGATGGGCCCGAAGCCGGTGGCGATGGCGCCGGGCTTGACCAGATTGACCGGCAGGTCACGCCGGCCGCCATTGCCCAGCAGCACGCAGCGATTGAAGGAATTGCGCGCGATGTGGGCCAGGCCCAGCTGCGCGGTCTGCAGGAACACCGTGACATCGAGCGGCAGCGAACCGCCCGAGGTCAGCACCTGCCCGCCGGCGACCACAGGATTGTCGTCCGTCCGGCCGGTGGCGGCCAGCAGGATCTTGCCCGCCGCGACCAGCGTCTCGAAGCCGGTGGCGAACACCTGGCTCATCATGCGCAGCGACAGCGGATCCTGGATGTGGGTGGCGTTGGGCCAGTCCCAGCCCATGGCGTTGAAGTAGAGCCAGGCGCCGATGCCGGCTTCGCGTTCGGTGCCGACGTGGGCCACCGCCTTCCACGGATCGCGCGAGGCACCCAATGCCCCGGCCGTCGTGAGCCCGGTCGCCAGCATGACGCGCACCGCGCCCGCGGCCTCGCGAATGGCGCTGGCCGCGGCGGCATAGCCCACCGCATTGGTCGATATCGAGGCAAGACTGTCGCGCGGCGCCAGGCGGAAGGCCTTGAGGCCAGCGGCGGCCAGGGCATCGCCGGCCGGCTGGCGGCGGCCGTCGAACACGGCTTCGCCTGCCCCGGTCAGCACGGCGCCGATCTGACCCATCAGGCCGATATCGGCGCAGCCGATCGAGCCGGTGCGACGAACCACGGGAACCACGTCGGCCGAGAGCAGCGCCAGATAGGCATCCACCAGATCGGTGGTGCAGCCCACCCGTCCGGTCAGCGCCATGTTGACGCGGATCGCCATGGCGATGCGGACGATCTCGCTGGAAAAGGCCTCGCCGGTGCCGAAATGGTGGGCGCGGACCAGACCCATATTGAAGGTGTCGAGCTGGTCATCGGTCCACTCGACATCCTTCATGGCACCGACGCCGGTGGTCGAGCCATAGACGGGCTGGTGGTTGGCGATGGCCTCTTCGACCACGGTGCGCGCCTGGGCGACCCGTACCAGGGCATCGGCGTCGGCCACCAGGCGGGCCTTGCGCGCGCCGATCCGGGCAATGTCGGCAAAGCTCAGCGGCTTGCCGCTGAGGGTGATGGGCGCGCCGAACACTGTCATCGCCAGATCATTCATGGGGCCACGCTATTGGATAGACTCTGAACATGGGATATCCCAAATGTTGAACAGGCTATGCGGTTTTTGTGTGCACCGTCAGGGCCTGCTGCAATGGTGGGCAGATGGATACGGCAACGCTGATCGCGATGGAAAGCGTGCTGCAGACGCGCAGCATCAGGGCCAGCGCCCGCAACCTCGCTCGGCCGGCGTCTACGATCGCTGCATCTATAGCCCGGTTCGAGGCGGAAATCTCGGTGCGCCTGGTCGAGCGGGCCGGCTCGGGCCTGGTGGTCAGCCTCGAGGCTGTCAGGCTTGAACCCGAAATTGCCGCAGCCGCCGACCTGGCGCGTCGCATATCGCCAAGGCACGCGATCAAGCTCGAGGCGCTCCGCCGCTTCGCTCAGGTCGCCAGCCAGGGCAGCATCCGCCGCGCGGCGCGCGAACTCGGCCTGGGCCAGCCGCAACTGACGCGCCAGATCGCGCAGCTTGAGGCGCTGCTCGGCGTGGCGCTGCTGCGGCGCGGTAATGATGGCTCGAGCGTGACGGTCGAGGGCGCGCGCGTCGCTGCCGCAAGCGAGAGCCTGCTGGCGGCGTGGCACCGCCTGTCGCGCGCCTCCGAGGAGCGGTTCCGCAAGAGCGCGGCGACCACGCGGCTGGGGTCGGTCATTCCGCTGGGCTATGAAAGCGAGATCGCGCGGCTGTTGGCCAACCTGGCGGCGCGCTGGCTGGCCGAGCGGCCGCGCGCACCGCTCTTTGTCAGTTCCACCACCGCCGAAGACCTGCTGGCCGGGCTCAAATCGGGCCTGTTCGATGTGGCCTTCCTCGATACCGAGCATCTCCCGGCCGATCTTGATGGCGCGGTGGTGGGGCGGACGCCGCTGGCCGTCGTCGGGGTGCCCGAGGGGCATGCAAGCATTGCCGATGCCCTGCTGGCCGCGCCACTGGCCGTGCCCAGTGCCCGCAGCGGCCTGCGGCAGCGCATCAATGCCATTCTCGACCACCACCTCAACGAGACCGAGCGGGGCGCCCTGCGGCTGATCGAGATCGACTCCATCCCTGTCATCCTCAACCTCGTGCTGCATCACGGCTTCGTCTCGGTGCTGCCACAGGCGTCGGTGGCGCGCATTCGTGGCGACCTGCGGCAATTGCCGCTGGAGCCGCGCTACGACATGAACTTCTGGCTGTGCTGGCCGCGCGACAGCGGCGAGGCGCTCGGCCGGGCGATCCTCGCCACCCTCAACCAAAGTAGCGCGCCAGAAGGTCTAATTGCCAAGCCCGACGCTTGAGCGCCTCATCAGGCAGCCCAAAACCATTGCGTAGTCGAGATGCTGCCCGTCGATCACCCCTACCGTGCCGCGATCATGGACGAGGTCCATGCGCGACCCGTCGACATCGTCCCCGAGACCTGCCGCCTGCGGCGGCTGGTCTTTATGACACCCACCGAGATCGGTGCAACGCAGCGCGTGCTGCTGCGCTTTGCCGATTTCTGCCGCAGCATCGGCGCTCCTGCGCCCAAGGCGGGTGACCGCCAGCACGGCTTTGCCACGGCGGAGCGCCACGCGACCTGGGAATTCCACACCGAGTTCGTCACCGTCACCTGGCGCGCCGATCTCGCCGACAGGCAGAACTGGCCCGACGATATCGGCCTCGACATGCTGGACGATGCCCTGTTGATCGGCGCCATGCGGATCGACGTCATCGCCGACGGCTGCATCCCGGAGCGGCTGGTGCCCGGCTTCAGTCTGGCCAGCCTCTGCCTCGCCGATATCGAGGGCGGCAAGGCGCAGGTGGCGACCGATTTCGTGCCCGATGCCGATACATTCACCCGGTTCGAACTCGCGGCGGGTGGCCTCACCACCCTGCGCCGCTCGATCATCGTACGGCGTCTGCTCGAAATCGAAACCTACCGCACCATGGCCCTGCTCGGCCTGCCGCTCGCGCGCAGCGTGTCGCCCGAGCTGCGCGGCATCGAGATCGAACTGACCGGACTGGTGGAAAGCCTGTCGGCCGCAACGACGCCGGTCGCCGTGCAAACAGCGCTTGTGGCGCTGCATGCGCTGTCGGTTCGCTCCGGGCAGCTGTCGGAGCGGCTGGGCTACCGCTTCGCCGCCGGCCACGCCTATGGCGACATCCTGCGCATGCGCCTTGCGGGCCTGCGCGAGAGTGGCACGACGCGCGGCTCTACCCTGACCCACTATATCGGCAATCGCGTCGATCCGGGGTTGGCCACCTGCGCGGCCATGGAGAAGCGCCTCGCCGTGCTCTCGGCCAAGATCGAGCGGGCCATTGGCCTGCTCGATGTGCGCATCGGGGTGGATATGCAGATGCAGAATGCCGCGGTGCTGGACAGTATCGCGCAGACCGCGCGCAGCCAGTTCCTGCTGCAGCGGACGGTCGAGGGACTGTCCACCATTGCCATCAGCTACTACCTGCTCGGGATCCTCAGCTACGCCCTGGCCGGTCCGCTGGAAGAGCTGCACTGGCAAAAGACCATGACGCTGTCCATCGCCGCGCCCTTCGTGGTGCTGGGCGTGTGGCTGATGGCGCGGGCCGTGCGGAGCGCCCACACGCCGCAAACGCTAAAGTGATCGCTTAATCGTTTGGCGGCGCACCAAACCATGTTACTAAGGCGAGCACTTAACTGAGGCATGATCATGGCCAGGCTGCTGTGGACCATCATCGAGAACCGCAAGCGCGCGTGGATCGCGCGGCTGGACCGGCTGGGCAAGCTGCTCGCGGGCTGACCACTACTTCATCCAGAACATCGGCACCAGGTCGGTCGCGACAGGCTCATTCTTGTCGTTGGTCGCCATCACGTCGGCCATATGGGCCCACCAGCGCTGCATGATTGCCGTATTGGGCAGGTCGGCCATCGCGTGGTCCACGCGCCGCCACAGCACGCCAAAGAGGATGTTGGTCTCTTCGTCGAGATGGATCGAATAGTCCTTCACGCCCGCTTCATGCAGCAGGTCGACCAGCTCAGGAAAAATCTCGTCATGGCGCTTGCGGTATTCGGCGGCCATGCCGGGATTGAGCTGCATCTTGAAGGCATGCTTTTGGTAGCCACCATCCTCGATCATGCGCGCTGCCTCCACATGCGGAACAGGATGGGCAGCGCGATGACGACGATCAGCAGCGTGCCGGTGAAGATGGTCATGACGATGCCCGGGACGTTGAGCAGGCCCAGGCCGAAGGTGACAAGCCCGACGATCAACGCCGCCAGCACGACGCCCAGGATCGATCCGGCGCCGCCCAGGATCGACACGCCACCCAGCACCACCATGGTGATGGCCTCGAGTTCGAAGCCCTCGGCAATAGACGGACGGGTCGAGCCCAGCCGCGCCGTCAGCAGCACGGCGGCGATGCCGCTCATCAGTCCTGTCAGGCAGAACAGGATGAACTTGATACGATCGACGCGGACGCCGGAGAACTGCGCCGCGACATCATTGTTGCCGATGGCAAAGACACGGCGGCCGAAATTGGTGCGGTGCAGCAGCACCCAGTAGATGACGGCGCAAACGAGGAACAGCACCAGTTCGAACGAAATCACCCACCAGACATAGCCCTGTCCGAACCAGGAGAAGCTGGCCGGATAGCCCTTAAAGCTCTGGTCGCCCAGGATGATGAAGGCGATGCCGCGGAAGAGGCTCATCGTGCCGATGGTGACCACGATCGATGGCAGCTTGAGGCCGGTCACCAGGAAGCCATTGAAGGCGCCGCAGAGTATGCCGACGCCAACACCGACGGCCACCAGACTGGGCGTATCCGCACCATATTGCAGGGCCAGGCCCATCATGGTTGAGGCCAGTGCGATGATCGCAGCCACCGACAGATCAATCTCACCGGCAATGATCAGCAGCGCCATGGCCAGCGCGATCAGGGCCTTTTCGGTGAAGTTGAAGGTGAGATCGGAGAGGCTCCAGGCATTGAGGAAATAGGGCGAGGCGAACGAATTGAGGATGAAGATCGCGACAGCCACAAGGATGAGCAACGACTCCCAGCTCAGCACAGCGGACTTGAGCGGGTTGTCGAGACGGTTGGGCAGGCTGCGATGAAGGGGGGTGTCGGTCATTTGTAAATGTGCCCGATGATGGAGAGCCACAGTGCGAGCCTCCCTCCCCCTTGAGGGGAGGGAATGAGGGTGGGGGTCGTTCGGTGACGCACTGATGGACCCCCACCCCCAACCCCTCCCCTCAAGGGGGAGGGGAGCCTTGCGCTCAGCGGATTTGCCATCACACCGCCTCCGCCTTCTTCAAAATTACCCGGCCCTTGCGGCGCTCGCCGCGCGCATTCAACACTACGGCCAGCAGGATTGCGGTGCCCGAGATCGCCATCTGCCAGAACGGGCTGATATTGATGACCGGTAGGGCGTTGTTGATGACGCCGAGGAAGATCGCGCCGAGCAACACGCCGGCCACGCTGCCGATGCCGCCAGCGATCGAGACGCCGCCAATGACGCAGGCCGCGATGATGGTCAGTTCATAGCCGCCAGCGACTTCCACCGAGGCGATGACGTAGCGCGAAATCCAGAGGTAACCGCAGAGGCCCGCGACGGCACCGGAGATGACGAAGGCGTAGAACTTGGTGCGACCTACATTGATGCCGGTATAGACCGAAGCGGTCGGATTGACGCCGATGGCGTAGAGCGAGCGGCCGAGCGGGGTGCGCGTCATGACCACCCAGAACAGCAGCGCCGTGACAATGGCAAACCAGCTCAACACTGGAAGGCCGAGGAATACGGCGCGCTGCAGGCCGATGAAATCGGGGCTCATTTGCGCCGCGTTGACCCAGGCGCCGCCCGAGATAACGAAAACCAGGCCGCGATAGATGGTCAGCGTGCCCAGCGTCACCACGATGGACGGAATATTGAGCTTCCAGACCAGAATGCCGTTGAAGGCACCCAGGCCGGCGCCGATCACGACGCACATGGCCATCAGCAGCGGCACGGGCACGCCGGGAAAGGCCGCGTTGGTCATGGCGACGATCATGCCTGTCAGCGCCAGGTTGGCGGCCATGGAGAGGTCGATCGAGCGCGTGAGGATCACCGTCATCTGGCCCAGCGCCAGCATCATCAGGATGGACGTGTCGTTGAAGATGGTCAGCAGGTTGCCCGGTTGGGCAAAGCGCGGGAAGCGCGCCGTGACCAGCACGAGGACCAGCAGGATGGCGAGGCCGAGGAAGATTTCGCGGTGCTTGAAAAGCCGGTTCATGCGGCCCGCTCCTCGGCAATGCCGGCAGCCAGGCGCACCAGCGTTTCAGGCTTGAGACCCTTGTTATCCAGCGTGTCGATCAGGCGCCCCTCGCGCATCACGACGATACGATCGCTCATGCCGAGCACTTCGGGCAGCTCGGACGACACCATGATCACGCTCAGCCCCTGCGCCACCAGCTCCGCCATGAAGCCGTGCACGGCGGCCTTGGAGCCGATATCGATGCCCTTGGTCGGCTCATCGAGAATGATCACCTTGGGCAGGGTGGCCAGCCACTTGGCGATGACCACCTTCTGCTGGTTGCCGCCCGACAGGGTCGACACATCCTGGCTGAGCGAAGAGGCGCGCAGGTCCAGCCGCTCGGTATAGGTGCGCGCCAGCGCATATTCCTCGGCCATGCGCAGGAAGCCGGACTTGCTGGTCTTGCCCAGCGAGGGCAGCGACACATTCTTGAAGATGGGTTCTCCGGTGATGACGCCCTGCTTGCCGCGCTCTTCGGGCACATAGACGATGCCTGCATCGACGGCATCGGCCGGCGACTTGGGCGCAATGGCCACCCCATCGAGGGTCAGCGTGCCCGCCGAGGTCTGCGTCAGACCGAAGACGGCCTGCATCACCTCTGAGCGCCCTGCCCCGACCAGGCCGTAAAAGCCGAGGATTTCGCCCTTGCGGACGGAGAAGGAGATGTTCTCGAACTCCGTGGGATGGCTCAGGCCCTTGGCCTCCAGCACGGTCTGCCCGATCACCGCCGTGCGTTCGGGGAAAATGTGATCGACGGCGCGGCCGACCATCATCTGCACGATCTGGCTTTGGGTTGTGTCCTTGATGAAGCCCTTGCCCACCTGCTCGCCATCGCGAAACACGGTGAAGCGGTCGGCGATGCGGTAGATTTCATCGAACTTGTGGGAGATGAAGAGGATGGCCTTGCCGTCCTGCTTGAGCAATTCGATGAGCACATAGAGCTCTTCGATTTCCTTCTGGCTGAGAGCCGCAGTGGGTTCGTCCATGATGACGACCTGCGCATCGATGCTCAGCGCCCTCGCCACGGCCACCAGGTGCTTCTTGGCGATGCCCAGTTCCTTGAGCTTGATGCCGGCATCGATGCCAGCGGCCATGGAATCGAGCGTCGCCTGTGCTTCGGCCCGCATCGTGCGCCAATCGATCATCCCGAAGCGATTGCGCGGCGCGTGGCCCAGATAGATGTTTTCGGCCACCGTCATCTCGTCGAACAGCACCGTTTCCTGATGGATGGCGGTGATGCCCAAAGCCGAGGCCGAGTGCGCCGTGGGCAGCGTCACGAGCTGCCCACCGACGCGGATCTCGCCGCCATCGGGCTGGTAGATGCCGGTCAGCGTCTTGACCAAGGTCGACTTGCCCGCCCCGTTCTCGCCGATCAGCGCGGTGACCTGGCCGGCATAGAGTTCCAGCGACACATCATGCAGCGCCCGCACGCCGGGAAAGCTCTTGGAGATGCCTGACAGGGTGAGGATGGGGTCGGTCATTGCGTCATGGTCCTTCACCGCAGTGTCGCGGTCCTTCACCACGTCATTCCCGCGAAAGCGGGAATCTCCCTTGTGACCGAAGGGGATTCCCGCTTTCGCGGGAATGACGCCGTGGTTGGAAGCTGGCTCGGCGCCGAAGCGCCGAGCCGAAGTCAGATCAGTAGATCTTGGAAAACTCTTCGATGTTGGACTTGTCGAAGGTGAAGGGGGCAGCCATGGCGCCCGAGTTGGTGTCGTCGAGGGTGAGTTCACCCATGCGGCCCATCGAGAGCACGGCGCCTGGCTTGGCTTCGTCGCCCTTGACCAGATCATTGGCCAGCATCACGGCCGAGTAGCCCAGGTCAATCGGGTTCCACAGGGCAACCGCCTGCGAAGCACCGTTGTCGATGAACTGCTTGAACTCGGACGGCAGCGCGAGGCCGGTCACGTTGACCTTGCCGATCAGGCCCTGGTCGGTCACGACCTGGGCGGCAGCCACGACGCCGACGGTGGTCGGGGCAATGATGGCCTTGAGGTCGGGATAGGAGGCGATCAGACCCTTGGCTTCGTCGGTCGACTTGACCGAGTCGTCATCGCCATAAACCACGGCAACGAGGTTGATGTTGGCGAACTTCTCGGGCAAGGCGGCCTTGGCGGCTTCGATCCAGGCGTTCTGGTTGGTCGCGGTCGAGGAAGCCGACAGGATGGCGACATCGCCGCCCTCAGGCAGGTAATCGGCAGCCAGCTTGATGATGGTCTCGCCGATCAGGGCGGTTTCGGACGGGTTCAGGTGGAGCTGGCGGCCCTCGGGAGCAACGCCCGAGTCCCACGAAATCACCTTGATGCCGCGTTCCATGGCCTTCTGCAGGGCCGGGACGAGAGCGTCCGGATCGTTGGCCGAGATGGCGATGGCGTCGACCTGCTGGGCGATCAGCGAGTTGATGACTTCGATCTGGGCTTCGGCAGTGGCGGCGGTCGGGCCGGTATAGATGACTTCGACGTCACCCAGTTCGGCGGCAGCTTCCTGGGCGCCCTTGTTGGCGGCATCGAAGAAGCCGTTGCCGAGCGACTTGACGACAAGCGCGATGCGGGTCTGGGCGAAGGCCGGGCTGGCCAGCAGGGCTGCGACGGCGGTGGTGGCCGCCAAGAGCTTCAAGAGTTTCATTGTGGTAATCCCTCCCTGGGACGTTTTGGTCTTATGGTCGTCTTGATCTCAGGCAACCGTCGCGTGACGGTCACCCAGAGCACTCGTTTCCGCCACGATGAGCCGCACGCCTGCCGTTTCCAGCATTTGGCGGTCTTCGTCGCGGATGCCGCTGTCAGTGATGACCGCGGATATCCGGTCGAGCCCACACAGGATGAGGCTCGATCTCCCCGAAAACTTGGATGAGTCAGCCAGCACGATCAGTTCGTCCGCCTGCCCGATCAGGCCGAGCTCGGACTGGACGACCATGGGATCGGCCTCCATCAGTCCGTGCGCGCCGATGCCCTGGCAGCCGATGAACATGCGCTTGGCGTAGAAATGCGATGCCACCACGCCGCCGAAGGGCGAGAGGATGACATTCTGCTCGCGATAGACCGTGCCGCCGGGAATGACGACCGAGTTGCGCGAATTGTGGATGAGGAATTCGGCGATGCCGAAGCTGTTGGTGAAGACCGAGAGTCGGCGATCGGTCAGGTGGTGCACCATCTGGTAGGTCGTGGTGCCGCCATTGATGATGATCGGCTCGCCATCCTTGCACAGCTCGACGGCTGACCGGGCGATGGCGCGCTTCTGCGCGATGTTGATCGTTTCATTGACCGAAAAGGGCCGACCCATCAGCCCGCCCTGCTCGGGCGGGGTCAGCGCCTCGGCGCCGCCGCGGACCCGGCGCAGTTTGCCCTGCACATGGAGGGCCGCAATGTCCCGGCGGATGGTGGCCTCGGACGATCCCGTGACCTCGCAAAGCTCGGCAACGGTTGCCACGGGCCGCGTCTGGACGGCCGCAATGATCACTCTCTGGCGCTCAGTTTCATGCAAGGCTGGTATCTCCCTGGCGCATTCCTTCACACCGATTTCAATCACTGTCAATCATCAAACCATCAAATTCGAGCCGCCGTGAACAGCCATGCGCGTTTGTGATTGTTTCTGATTGACAGCACTGATCGATCGTGGCCATGTCCGGCCAAACAATCTGACCACCACTACCCTCTGGGAGGAGTCTCATGTCCACATCAGCGCCCAAGCGCCTCGCGAACCTCTGGGACGATGCCAAAGCCGCTGCCATGAGCGAGCCGGAACGCCTCGTCTATCGGTCCAACCTGCTCGGCAGCGACAAGCGCGTCACCAATTACGGTGGCGGCAACACCTCCTCCAAGATTTTCCAGAAGGACCCGCTGACCGGTCAGGATGTCGAAGTCCTCTGGGTCAAGGGTTCGGGCGGCGACAGCGCCTCGATCAAGCTCGATGGCTTCTCGACGCTCTACATGGACAAGCTGCGGGCGCTGAAGGGCCTCTATCGCGGCGTCGAGTTCGAAGACGAGATGGTGGGCTACCTGCCCCACGCCACGTTCAACCTCAACCCGCGCGCCGCCTCGATCGACACCCCCCTGCATGCTTATGTGAACCACCCGTTCGTGGACCACATGCACCCGGACGCGATCATCGCGATCGCGGCATCGAAAAACTCCAAGGAACTGACCCAGCAGATCTTCGGCGACAGCATCGGCTGGCTGCCGTGGAAGAAGCCGGGCTTCGAACTGGGCCTGTGGCTGGGCAAGTATTGCGAGGAAAACCCTGACGCGAAGGGCCTAATCCTCGAATCGCATGGCCTGTTCACCTGGGGCGACACGCCCAAGGAGTGCTACGAAACCACGATCGGCATCATCAACCAGGCCATCGCCTGGTTCGAACAGCAGACCGAAGGCAAGACCATCTTCGGTGGCGAGGCCGTCAAGTCGCTGCCGGCAGAGCAGCGCCGCGCCATCGCCGCGCGCCTGATGCCCAAGATCCGCGGCTTCATCTCGGAAGACAGCCACAAGCTGGGCCATTTCGACGATTCGCCCGCCGTGCTGGAATTCGTCAATTCCAACAACCTGCGCCCGCTGGCGGCGCTGGGCACCTCGTGCCCCGACCACTTCCTGCGCACCAAGATCCGGCCGCTGGTGATCGACTTCGACCCGGCCAAACCGGATGTCGACGCCGTCATTGCCGGCCTGGGTGACCAGGTCGCCGCCTATCGCGTCGACTACCAGGCCTATTACGACCGCTGCAAACACGACAATTCGCCCGCCGTGCGCGACCCCAATGCCGTGGTCTATCTGATGCCGGGCGTCGGCATGTTCACCTTCGCCAAGGACAAGGCCACCGCTCGTATCTCGGGCGAGTTCTACGTCAACGCCATTAACGTGATGCGCGGCTCGTCGACCGTCTCCGAATATCAGGGCCTGCCCGAGCAGGAGGCCTTCGATATCGAATACTGGCTGCTCGAAGAGGCCAAGCTGGCCCGCATGCCCAAGCCGAAGTCGCTGGCCGGGCAGATTGCCCTCGTCACCGGCGGCGCCGGCGGCATCGGCAAGGCCACCGCCGTGCGCCTGCTGCGCGAAGGCGCCTGCGTCGTGCTCGCCGATATCGATGAGAACGCATTGGGCGAAGCCACTGCCGAACTGGGCAAGGTGTTCGGCGCCGACTTCGTTCGCCCGGTGAAGCTGAACGTTACCCAGGAAGCGGTCGTCATCGCTGGCTTCGCCGAGGCCGTGGTGGAGTTCGGCGGGCTCGACATTCTCGTGTCCAATGCCGGCATCGCCTCCTCCGCACCGATCGAGGAGACCTCCCTCGAGCTGTGGAACAAGAACATGGACATCCTCAGCACCGGCTACTTCCTTGTCAGCCGCGAGGCGTTCCGCCTGTTCCGCCAGCAGAAGATCGGCGGCAATGTCGTGTTCGTCGCCTCCAAGAACGGCCTTGCCGCTTCGCCCAACGCTTCGGCTTACTGCACCGCCAAGGCTGCCGAAATCCATCTCGCGCGTTGCCTCGCCCTCGAAGGCGCGGCTGAGCAGATCCGCGTCAACGTCGTCAATCCTGACGCCGTCTTGCGCGGCTCCAAGATCTGGGCCGGCGAATGGCTCGAGCAGCGCGCCTCGACCTACAAGACCGACAAGGACGGCCTCGAAGAGATGTATCGTGAGCGCTCGATGCTCAAGCGGAGCGTGTTCCCCGAGGACATCGCCGAAGCCATCTACTTCTTCGCCTCGGACGCCTCGGCCAAGTCCACGGGTAACATCATCAACGTCGACGCGGGCAACGCCCAGTCGTTCACGCGGTAGGAAAAGGGAAGAAAGACCCCCCTCACCCGTCTCGGCCTTCGGCCGATCCACCCTCTCCCTCAAGGGGAGAGGGGGAGCACCGCAGATGGGGAGGCACTGAACCTCCCTTCTCCCCTTGAGGGAGAAGGTGCCCGAAGGGCGGATGAGGGGTCTCTTTCTTGAGGAGCCACAAAATGACCGAACACATCATCGACCCATCCGTCGTCGAAGCCGAGAACGCCAAGCGGATCGCCGATCTCAATGTCGACTATGACACGTTGGGGGAGCGCCTCGATCGGCGGGGCGTCGCCATCGACGCGATCAAAGCCAAGGTCGCCGAATTCTCGGTGGCCGTTCCGTCCTGGGGCGTCGGCACCGGCGGCACGCGCTTTGCCCGCTTCCCCGGCAAAGGCGAGCCGCGCGATATCTTCGACAAGATCGAGGACTGCGCTGTCATCGCCCAGCTGACGCAGGCGACCAACACCGTCTCGTTGCATATCCCGTGGGACAAGGCCGATCCAAACCGGCTGAAGCAGGCGGCAAGCCGCTTCAACCTCGGCTTTGACGCGATGAACTCCAACACCTTCGCCGATGCCAAGGGCCAGCTGCAGAGCTACAAATTCGGCTCGCTGTCATCGGCAGAGAAGGCGACGCGCGACCAGGCCATCGAGCATAACCTCGAATGCATCGAGATCGGCAAGACCATCGGCTCCAAAGCGCTGACGGTGTGGATCGGCGACGGCTCGAACTTCCCCGGCCAGGTGAACTTCACCAGCCAGTTCGAGCATTATCTGGACTCGATGAAGGGCATCTATGCCGCCCTGCCCGATGACTGGCGCATCTATACCGAACACAAGATGTATGAGCCGGCTTTCTATTCGACAGTCGTCCAGGATTGGGGCACCAACTACCTCATCGCCAAGGAATTGGGCGACAAGGCCTATTGCCTGGTCGATCTCGGCCACCACGCGCCCAACGTCAATATCGAGATGATCGTCGCCCGCCTTGCCCAGTTCGGCAAACTTGGCGGCTTCCACTTCAACGACAGCAAATACGGCGACGACGATCTCGACGCCGGCTCGATCGACCCCTACCGGCTGTTCCTGGTGTTCAACGAACTGGTGGATGCCGAAGGCCGCGACGCGGACTTCCACCCCGCGCACATGCTCGACCAGTCGCACAATGTCACCGACCCGATCGAGTCGCTGATGCTGTCGGCCGCCGACGTGCAGCGCGCCTATGCGCAGGCGCTGCTGGTGGACCGCGACGCTCTAAAGGCGGCGCAGCAGGGCAATGACGCCCTCGCCGCCACCCAGGCTTTGCGCCTCGCCTATCGCACCGATGTCGAACCGATCCTGGCCATGGCCCGCTATGAAAAGGGCGGCGCCATCGACCTGTTGGGGACATACCGTGCGGCCGGCTATCGCCAGAAGGTCGCCGAAATTCGCCCCGAAGTCGCCGCCGGCTCGAGCGGGATCGTCTGAGCGTCCCACACCCCTCCGTTTGGAAATGCGAAGGCCCGTGCAGCGATGCGCGGGCCTTTTGTTTTCCGGGACCCCTAGATGGCCTGCGCCGCCCGCAGCTTCTCTGTCGCGGGAACGACCCAATCGCGAAAGGCCTTGATCTTGGGCGAATTGCGCCGGGCCTCGGGATAGACAAGGTAGTAGCCGTGCCCGTCCCAGCCGACGATATCGAAGGGCTGCGCCAGCCGGCCACTGGCGACATCATCGACGTAGAACGCCGGCGTCACCATCGCCACCCCTCGCCCGGCAATGGCGGCGGCGGCCTCGAGGTTCTGAGACCCGAGGCGACTGAACGGGCGATCGGGGGTCGGCGGCACCGATACGCCAGCCAGCGCGAGCCAGGCGTATAGCCAGGGATCATCAGGGGTAATCTGGGGTACGCGCAGCAGGTCCGCTGGCTCGCGAACCTGGTATTGCTCGACCAGCCTGGGGCTGAGCATGGGGGCAAACTCGGCCTTGAGCAGCAAATGCCAGACCAGGCCATCCTGCAGGCGACTTGTGGCCCTTATGGCGACGTCGAATTCTTCGGTGCCGAAATCCACCAAATGCGGTGAGGCCTCAACGCGAACGGCCATCTCCTGATTGGCCAACTGGAACAGTCCGATATTGGCCGCCAGCCAATGGCTGGCAAAGGTGGGTACCGAGCTGATGGTGAGCATGCCATCCACCTGCCCGCGCGACTCGGCAAAGGCGTTGCGCAACAGGTTGAAGGCATTGGCAACGTCGGGCGCCAGCCGCGCGCCCGTTTCGCTCAGCGCGATCTGACGCGGCCGGCGCAGGAACAAGGGCGCCCCGACGCGCTCCTCCAATATCCTGATCTGGTAGCTCACCGCGGCCTGGGTCATGCCCAGTTCCTCGGCGGCCTTGGTGAAGCTCAGATGCCGCGCCACGGCCTCGAAGGCGCGCACGGCGGTCAATGGCGGCAATGCAGACATGGATCAAATCTCCTTATGCATGCCCACTGAGCTTTAGTTGGAAAAGCGCCTCGGCGCCAGCCATTGTCGACACATGGAAAACAAAGCGGGAGCCATCCCCATAAGGATGGTCATAGCCATGATTGCCGTTGCCAAGCCCATCGCCACCGTCTTTCATCTGCCCAGCTGGGTGTTTCCGCGCCTTATAGGCCGCGAACGCCAGCGCCGGCAGACGACCATCGACCTGATCCACTCCTCGCCGCACCTGCTGCGCGACATCGGGGCGACGGCGGATCACGTCAACGAACGCTACCGCTATGAGACCTCATGGTGAGCCTGTCGAACCACGAGGGCGGGCGCCCAGATCGTGCCACGACCTCGTCCTTCGACAGGCTCAGGATGAGGTCTACTGAGACACCTTGCGCAGCGTCATCGCCGCGCTAAAACTGCCTCCATGTCCAAGACCACCCCCGCCACGCTCTTCCTCACCAAAGCCGGCGTCGCCTTCGCCACCGCGACCTATGACTACGATCCGGATGCCGATCGCGTCGGGTTGCAGGCGGCCGAAGCCATGGGCGTATCGCCCTCCATCGTGCTCAAGACGCTAATGGCCGAAGTCGACGGCAAGCCGGTCTGCGTCGTCGTCCCGTCGGACGAGGAAGTGAACATGAAGAAGCTTGCCGCGGCGTTTGGCGGCAAGTCGGCGCATATGATGAAACCATCAGATGCGGAGCGCCTCACCGGCTACAAGGTGGGCGGCATCAGCCCCTTCGGCCAGAAGAAGCTGGTGCCCACAGCGGTCGAGGAACTGGCGACGCTGGAAGACGAGATCTTCCTCAATGGCGGCCAGCGCGGCCTGCAGATCCGCATGAAACCCGACGACCTGGTCGCGGCCCTGGGTGGCAAAGCGGCCGACCTCATCCGCTGACACCCCTGTTCAGGGATAGGCGTCTCGCGCGTGCCGCCTGCTAAGGCTGGCCGGGTGTGTCGAGGCTTGGATGAGGACGAGTCGAAAATGCCGAAGGCCGACAACCGGAGCGGAGCGTACTCCAGTACGTGAGCACCGGAAGCGCAGAAGGCCGGCATTTGCAGGCCGTCATCGCCTGAGGATCGATGCACCCGCAGAAAAGACAAAAGGCGCCCGAATGGACGCCTTCATCTCAAGTCTGATTGGTCGGCTTGTTCGCGATTAGCGAGCGATGCCGCCACGAGCGATGTTCTTGATGTCGCCCTTGGTGATGCCCAGGTCGTTCAGCTGACGGGCGTCGAGAGCGTTGAGCTCGCGCATCGTGCGCTGGTACTGGGCAAACTGTGCGATTTTCTGGCGGATGTTCATTTTGGTTCCCCTTCGTTTTCGATGACCAATATCTATAGCCGGCCAGTCGTGATTAGAAGATGGACTCTGTGCACATCCGTTATGCAGTGGGTGCAAGGAAAAGAGGCAAACCGTTCAGACTGGCTTCAGACAAAACCAGCTTGATTGGCACATGCACCGACGAAGCGACACCCACAAGCACTTGAAATACAAAAGAAAACGGGCGCCAACTCAGCTGGCGCCCGCGTTAATGGATTTTTGACCATTTGGTCATGAGCCATGCGACTGGCGCCGGAGCAACTCCACGTTTTGTTCCGACACGCGACGATCCTCGCGCAATTCGAACCACATGGCGTTGAGGATGGCGAAACTACAGGCGAGGCCGACGCCGAGAATCCAGGAAAAATACCACATGATCGGCTCCTAATAGGCGTTGGGGTTCTTTTCGAGCGACTGAGTGCTGACCGTGCCGCGCATCACGCGGAACACCCAGGCGGTGTAGGCGAGGATGATGGGCAGGAAGAAGCAGGTCACCAGCAGCATGATGAAGAGCGTCAGGTGGCTCGAGGATGCATCCCACAGGGTCAGGCTCGATTCCGGGACGATCGAGGACGGCAGCAGGAAGGGGAACAGCGACAGCCCCGCCGTCGAGACGATGCCGAAGATGGCGATGCTCGATGCCAGCAGAGTGGGCAGCTTCAGCCGCATTTGCAGGCCAATGACGGCGCCGATCAGGCCCACGAAACCCAGCACGGGGGCCGCCACCATCCAGGGATAGAGCCCGTAATTGGCCAGCCAGCCGCCGCGCGCCAGCACCACCGTCTTGGCGAGCGGGTTGATCGCGGCATTGCCATCGACAGCGCTTGATATGGCATAGCCGTCAATGCCGAGAGCTACCCACACGCCGCCCAGCGCGAAGAGGGCAATGGTCACCAGCCCCGCCAGCGTGCCATAGGTCCGTGCTCGCTCGGCCAGCGGCCCGGTGGTCCGGCCGGCAATGACCGCGGCCCCCTGCGTCACGATCATGCCCAGGCTGACCAGCCCGCTCAGCAATGCGAAGGGCATCAGCAGCATGAAGAAGTTGCCGGTATAGAAGGCGCGCATGGTGTCATCGAGATAGAAGGGCGCGCCCAGCAGCACATTGCCGACAGCCACACCCAGGATCAGCGACGGCACGACGCCGCCGATGAACAAAGCCCAGTCCCAGGTCGCCCGCCACCGGGTATCCTTGATCTTGCCGCGAAACTTGAAGCCGACCGGCCGCAGGATGAAGGCCAGCAGGATCACGATCATGGCCAGGTAGAAGCCGGAAAAGCTGACCGCATAGAGCGGCGGGAAGGCGGCAAAGATCGCCCCGCCACCCAGGATCAGCCAGACCTGGTTGCCCTCCCAGGTCGGACCAACCAGGTTGAGCAGCACGCGGCGTTCCTCGTCGGTGCGCGCAGCGAAAGGCAGCAGCGCGCCGACGCCGAGATCGCGCCCGCCCATGATGGCAAAGCCGATCAGCAGGATGCCGAGCAGGACCCACCAGATCAGGCGCAGGGTTTCATAATCGAGCGGAATGGTGCTCATGATCCGAGCTCCTTGGTGGCTGGGGTGACCGGGAGGGCGGCGATGACGAAATCCTGGTCATCGGCCTCTGGTGCGAACAGCTTGTCCTGCGGCCCCGCCTTGATGATCTTGACCATCAGCATGACCATGATGACCAAGAGGATCGAATAGAGCGTAACGAAGAAGCTCAGCGAAATGACGAGATCCCAGAAATGGAGCCCCGAGGCGGCGTAGAAGGTGGGCAGCACGCCCTCCACCACCCAGGGCTGGCGGCCGAACTCGGCGATGAACCAGCCGCTTTCGATGGCGACCCAGGGTAGCGGCAGCACGGCAAAGCCGAGCCACAGCAGCGGCCTGTTGGTGGTGAGCCAGCCGCGCGAGGCGCGGTAGAACCAGAAGGCGAAGAACGCGATGAAGAAGAAGCCCAGCCCCATCATGATGCGGAAGGTCCAGAACAGCGGCCAGACCTCGGGCACGGTATCCTCGGCCGCCATGCGGATTTCCGCGTCCGTGGCATTGCCGACATCATCGCGGTATTTCTTGAGCAGCAGGCCATAGCCGAGGTCGGGCCAGACCTCTTCAAATCGGGCGCGGGCCAGGCCATTGTCGGGGTCCGCGCGGATTTCCTGAAGCGTATCGTAGGCGATCATGCCCTGGCGGATGCGGTCCTCTGCCCGCCCGACCAGTTCCTCGATACCGGGAAGCTCCTCGGTGAACGAGCGCGTCGTGATCAATCCACCCATCCACGGCACCTGGATGGAGAAGCTCGGCTCGCCGCCATCCGGGCCGGGAATGGCGATCACGGTCCACGGCGCCGGCGCCGGTTCGGTATGGTAGCTCGCCTCGATGGCGGCGATCTTCATCTTCTGGTGTTCGGTCGCGACATAGCCACTCTCGTCGCCCAGCACGACCACCGACAAAGCCGAGGCCAGGCCGAAGCTGGCGGCCACCACCATGGAGCGCTTGGCGATTTCGATATGGCGCTTCTGCAGCAGGAAAAGGCTTGAAATGGCGAAGATAAACACTGCGCCGCACAGATAGCCGGCGCTCACCGTATGGACGAACTTGGCCTGCGCCACCTGGTTGAAGATCACCGCCACGAAGTCGGTGACTTCCATGCGCATGGTATCGGGGTTGAACTTGGCGCCGACCGGGTTCTGCATCCAGCCATTGGCGATCAGGATCCACAGCGCCGAGAAATTGGCCCCGAGCGCCACCAGCCACGTGACCGCCAGGTGGCCCACCTTGCTCAGCCGGTCCCAGCCGAAGAAGAACAGACCGATGAACGTCGCCTCGAGGAAGAAGGCCATCAGACCCTCGATGGCGAGCGGCGCGCCGAACACGTCGCCGACATAGTGGCTGTAATAGCTCCAGTTCATGCCGAACTGGAATTCCATGACGATGCCGGTGGCGACGCCCATGGCGAA
>NZ_CAMLHM010000026.1 GCF_946479885.1 uncultured Devosia sp. | reverse complement strand
TCTTCGCCGTGCTGCTGCGCAACATGTTCCCGGCGGTGATCTTCCTCGTGCCGCTCTTCATCTTGATGCGCGTGCTGGGCCTGGTGAATACCCACGGCTCGCTGATCCTGACCTATCTCACCTTCGGCCTGCCGCTCGCCATCTGGCTGCTCAAGGGCTTCTACGACAACATCCCCGTCCAGCTCGAACAGGCTGCCCGCATCGATGGCGCCACGCGCTTCCAGGCCTTCCTGCTCATCGTCACGCCGCTCTCGGTGCCCGGCATCATCGCCACGGCGATCTACTCGTTCATCGGCGCCTGGAACGAATACATCTATGCCGCCACCTTCCTCACCAAGAACGAGCAGCTCACGCTGCCCGTCGGCATCCAGCGGTTCTTTTCCGAGAACACCACGGATTTCCCGGGTCTGATGGCGGCGAGCTTCATGATGAGCGTGCCGGTCGTCGTGCTGTTTCTCGTCCTCCAGAAATACTTCGTGCGTGCCCTCACCGAAGGCGCCGTCAAACACTAGGAAGCTCTCCAATGGCCCAGGTGGTTCTCAAGGATCTCGTCAAGACCTACGGCTCGGTCTTTGCCGCCAAGGATGTGTCGCTGACGGTGAACGATGGCGAATTTGTCGCCCTTGTCGGCCCGTCCGGCTGCGGCAAGACGACGACGCTCAATCTGGTGGCCGGGCTCATCCCGATCACCTCGGGCGACATCGTCATCGGCGATCGTATCGTCAACGATCTCGACCCCAAGGATCGGGACATCGCCATGGTGTTCCAGAACTACGCACTCTATCCGCAGAAGACCGTGTTCCAGAACCTCGCCTTCCCCCTGCAGATGCGCAGGCTGCCCAAGGCTGAGATCGAGACCAAGGTCCGCGATGCTGCCAAGGTGCTCGACATCACCCACCTGCTAGAACGCAAGCCGCGCGAGCTATCGGGCGGCCAGCAACAGCGCGTGGCTCTTGGCCGGGCGCTGGTGCGCGACCCGGCCGTCTTCCTGATGGACGAGCCGCTGTCGAACCTCGATGCCAAGTTGCGCGTGCAGATGCGCAGCGAAATCAAACGCTTCCACCAGGATCTCAACGCCACCATCATCTACGTCACCCACGACCAGCTCGAGGCGGTCACCATGGCCGACAAGATGGCTGTGATGAATGGTGGCCTGCTGCAGCAATACGATACGCCCGCCAATGTCTTCGCCAATCCGATCAACATGTTCGTCGCCAGCTTCATCGGCAGCCCAGCCATGAGCCTGGTCCCGCTGGAAGTCGCCCATGTCGATGGCCAGGCGGTGTTGACCAGCGCCGAGGGTTGGAACCTGCCACTGTCCGATGCCAATGCCCGCAAGGTCGCCGGTGCCAAGTCGCGCAAGGTGGTGCTGGGCGCGCGTCACTCCACCATCAGGCTGCACAAGTCCAAGGTAGCGGGGTCGGTGCCATCAAAGGTTTATACGGTGGAGCCGACCGGCGACGTCACCTTCGTCCAGGCCTTCCTCTCCGGCGCCATCGTCAATATCAGCCTGCCGCCCACGGCCTCGGTCGCCCCGGACGAAATGGTCTGGCTGGAATTTGACCAGGAGCGGATTCACCTGTTCGATGGGGAAACCGAAATGGCGTTGCGCACCAGCTGACCGAGACCACCAATGACCCTCAAGCTCAAGATCACCGCCATCAAGCCCTATCCCGTCTGGGTCGGCATCCGGAACCAGTTCCTGCTCAAGATCGAGACCGATCAGGGCATCAGCGGCTGGGGCGAGAGCGGGCTCAGCGGCCGCGAGAAGGCGGTGGCTGGCGCCATCGAGCATTACCGCGAATTTCTCATCGGCCAGGATGCCATGCAGATCGGCCGCATCTGGCAGGAAATGTATCGCAGCCAGTATTTCGAAGGCGGCCGCGTCCTGCAGGCCGCCATCTCGGCCATCGACATCGCGCTACACGACATCAAGGGCAAGGCCCTCGGCGTCCCCGTCTATGAACTGCTCGGTGGCAAGCAGCGCAATGTCATCCCCACCTTCGCCTCCACCGGCGACAGTGCTGGCGAGCGTGCCGTCGAGCGCGCACATGAACTGCGTGAAATGGGCTTCGACGCCATCCGCTTCTTCCCCATCGGGCAGGACAGCCGCGACATCTTCGAGCCGCGCCAGTCCATCGCCGCAACGGCGCGCATCCTCAACAAGGCGCGCCAGGAACTGGGCAGCGAAGTGGTGCTTGGCATCGATTATCACCACCGCCTCTCGGTCGCCGAGGCCGCCAGCTTCTGCAACAAACTCGACAAGGGCGTGCTCGATTTCCTCGAGGAACCGATCCGCGACGAGACACCCGAGGCCTACGAGTCGCTGCGGTCAATGACCGACATCCCCTTCGCCATCGGCGAGGAATTCGCCAGCAAGTGGCAGTTCGTCCCCTATATCGAGCGCGGCATCCACCAGTTCAACCGGCTCGATGTGTGCAATGTCGGCGGGCTGACCGAGGCCATGAAAGTGGCCGGCTGGAGCGAGGCGCACTATGTCGACCTCATGCCGCACAATCCGCTCGGCCCGGTCTGCACGGCGGCCACCGTGCATTTCGCCGCCGCCGTCCCCAATTTCTCATGGCTCGAAACCCGCGCGCCCGAGCGCGCGTTGGGCTTTGACAATAGCGAGTTCTTCCCCGTGCAGCCGCAGTTGCAGGGCGCCGTCTATCCGGTCAGCGACGCGCCGGGGCTGGGGGTCGAAGTCAACGAGGACCTGCTGGCCAAGCAGAGCTTCAAATTCTGGGAGGCGCCGCACCTGCGGCGCAACGATGGTTCGGTCACCAACTGGTAGATCGGTAATTCAATTGGAGGAAAGACGATGGTTGTAGGCGCCGAAATTACGCGGCCGGCAAAGCACCTGATCGAGGGGCTCCGGGGCCTGGGCGCCGCGACCATCGCCGGCACGCTCGGCCATATGGGTTTCAAGAACCCGCACATGACCGGCATCCTGCCCCAGACCAAGGGCAAGGCCATCTGCGGTCCCGCGCTGACGCTCCAGTGCCTGCCACAGCGTCCGGACCTGTTCAGCGAAGGCGAATATGCCGACCCCGAAACCCAGCTCCACCGCCATGTACTCTACCATGTGCAGGACGGCGATGTGGTGGTGGTGGATGCGCGCGGCGACATGCGCTCGGGCATTTTCGGCGACATGATGAGTACCTATTTCAAGGGTCGCGGCGGCGCCGGCATCATCATCGATGGCGTGATGCGCGACCGGCCCAATGTGGAAAAGCTCGATCTGGCCCTCTGGCTCAAGGGCTGGTCGCCCAATTATCACGTGCAGACCGACATCTATCCCAACGCCGTCAACGTCACGATCGCCTGCGGCGGTGTGACCGTGGTGCCCGGCGACATCATCGTGGCCGATGACGACGGCGCCGTCGTGGTGCCCGTATCGATGGCCGAGCGGGTGCTCGAGGACGGTCAGAGGCATGCCGAATGGGAAGAATTCTCGCGCATGAAGCTGATGGCTGGAGAGTCGCTCCAGCGCTATTACCCGCTCCATCCCGATGCGCAGGGCGAATACGAGGCCTGGCGCAAGCTCAACCCGGTCAAGCCGGGCTGAGCCGACACCGCCTCACGAGGGGCGCCGCACGCGAATTTTGTCCGCGCCGAACAGGTGGACATCGTCAGGGGCAAAGCCGAGTGAAATCGGCGAACCCAGGGCAAAGGTTGCCTGACCCGGCAGCACGACGGTGAGTTCGCTGGCGTCGAGGCGCACGCGAACCACCGTCTCGTTGCCCAGCTGCTCGATCAACTGCACCGTGCCCGACAGCGCCCCGTCGGCCCTGGGCACCAGCGTATGCGGTCGAATACCCAGCGTGATCGCCTCACCCAGCGATACGCTGCCGAAGGGCAGGGACAGCGACAGCGATGTCCCATCCACACTGATGCGCACCTGGTCGTCGACGATGTCGTCGACCCGTCCGGCCAGCAGGTTCATGCGCGGCGAACCGATGAAGCCGGCGACGAACAGGTTGGCGGGCTTGTTGTAGAGTTCGAGCGGCGAGCCGACCTGCTGCACCACCCCGCCATCGAGCACGACGATCTTGTCGCCCAGCGTCATGGCCTCGACCTGGTCATGGGTGACGTAGATCATCGTCGCGCCCAGCTCGCGATGCAGCCGGGCCAGTTCGATGCGCATGTCGCCGCGCAGGGCAGCGTCAAGGTTGCTGAGCGGCTCGTCGAACAGGAAGACTTCCGGCTGGCGCACGATGGCGCGGCCGATGGCGACGCGCTGGCGCTGGCCGCCGGAAAGCTGGGCCGGCTTGCGATCGAGCAGATGCTCCATCTGCAACACCCTGGCGGCATCGCGGATCTTGCGGTCGCGCACATCCTTGGGCGTATTGGCCAGCTTCAGCCCGAAGCCGACATTGTCGTAGACGCTCATATGCGGATAGAGCGCGTAGGACTGGAACACCATGGCGACGCCGCGATCACGCGGCTCGACCTCGTTGACCACGCGGTCGCCGATTTGCACGTCGCCACCCGAAATGTCCTCGAGCCCGGCAATCATGCGCAACAGGGTGGATTTGCCGCAGCCCGAAGGCCCGACGAAAACCACGAATTCCCCATGCCTGATATCGAGGTCGACGCCCTTGATCACGGGCACGTCGCCATAGTTCTTGTAGACCGAGCGGAGGGTAAGCCCTGCCATGGATAGTCTCCGGGTTAGCCTTTGACCGCGCCCTGCATGAGGGCGGCGACGAACTGGCGTTGGAAGAGGAGGAACAGCGCCACGGTGGGGGTTAGAATGAGCAGCGAACCGGCGCAGAGCAGCGGAATGTCGGTGCCCCACTGACCCTGGAAGGCGCCCAGCGCCCCCGCCATGGTGCGCTGCATCGGGTCCTGCACCAGCACGACCGGCAGCAGGAACTGGTTCCAGGTCCACAGGAACAGCAGGATGGTCAGCGACATGATGGCCGGCCGTGCCAGCGGCACCTGCACCAGCACGAATTCCTTCCACCGCGTGGCGCCATCGAGCTGCGCGGCTTCCGTCAGGTCATGCGGCACATTGAGGAAATGCGCCCGCATCCAATAGACGCCAAAGGGCATGTAGAGCCCGAGCAGCGGCAGAATGATCGCGAAGCGGGTATTGAGCAGCCCAAGCGCCCGCACTTCGTAATAAAGCGGGGTGATGACGGCTTCGAATGGCAGCGTCAGGCCGAAGACGAAGATCAGGTAGAGCCACTTGTATTTGTCTGACGTGAGCTTGGCCAAGCCATAACCGGCCATGGTGGCGATGAGCACCGCCAGCGGCACGACGCCCAGCACGATCAGCCCGCTCGAGAGCAGCAGCTGGTCCATCTTGGCGACTTCGAAAGCCCTGGCGAAATTGCTCCATTGCGGATCGGCCGGCCATTGCAGCCCACTGGGATAGGTGCCCTGTGGCGCGAGAGCCGCTGACAGCATGCTGAGGAACGGCAGCAGCGTCACCAGCATCAGCAGGATGATGAGGCCGCGGGCGACCAGCGTATTGGGTGTCGCGCTCTTCATTTCTTGTCCCGCGTGAACCACTGCACCGGGGCGATCGAGATCAGCACGAGCACCATCAGCACGATGGCCAGTGCCGAGGCGAGGCCAACCTGCCGATGGGCGAAGGCGAGGCGGTAAATCTCCAGCCCCGGCACCGTGGTGGTGATGCCCGGTCCGCCCTGGGTCGAGATATAGACGATGTCGAAGCTTGCCAGAGCCGCGATGACCGTGACGGTGATGCAGACGCCGATTTCCTGGCGCAGGCCGGGCAGGGTGATGTAGCGGAATTCGTGCCAGGGCCGCGCCCCGTCGAGCCTCGCCGCCTCATAGAGGCTGGGATCGATCTTGGTGATGCCAGTCACCAGCAGCATGGTGCAGAGACCCAGCAGTACCCAGGCGCCGATAATGCCGACGGCGGGCAGCGCCCAGACGAAATCGCCGAGCCAACCACGGGCCCAGCCCGAGAGGCCGATGGCCTTGAGCGTCTGGTTGACGAGGCCGGTCGAGGCGAACATCCAGCTCCAGGCGATGCCGGCGGCAACCAGGGGGATGACCTGGGGCAGGAACAGCACGGTGCGCGTCACGGTGCCGAAACGGCCCGCCATCTGGCCGCGGATGGCGGAGGCGACGGCGAGGCCCAGGCCGACCGGGATCAGCGTGAAATAGAGCACGAGCTGGAAGGCGTTGCCGATGATCTGCAGCAGATCGCTGTCGGTCAAAACGGTGAGGTAGTTGGTCAGCCCGTGAAACTTGGCTGCGCCAATGCCATCCCAGCGGAGCAGGGAATAATAGATGCTCATGGCCAGCGGCACGAGCACGAAGGCGGCATAGGCGACGGCGGCTGGCGCGATGAACAGCCAGGCTGCCGTCGTGGCCTTGCGGCTCCCTCGCGCTGGAGGGAGCCGCCTTGCCTGTTTGGGGGCGCCCGGGCCGGACGATAGCATATCAGTCATGGTTCATTCCGGCCTTGGGGCTTGGGAGACTAGCGCGAGAGCTGCGTCTCGTATTCTTCCTGCACGGCTTCGAGAAGGCCAGCGGCGGTCTGCTGGCCGCCGACCATCTTCTGCAGTTCCGGCGTCCAGCCGGCGGCAAAGATGGCGCCGGTGGCATTGGCGATGAAGTCCATGGCGCCATTGTCAGCGGCCAGGGTCTGGCCGGCGGCGAGCGACTGCTCGGTCACCGAACCCGGCTTCACGGCCGGCATGGGCAGATCGACCGGGCCGCCCGGATTGGAGCCACCCACGGCGACGTTGATCTTGCGGGCCTCTTCGTTGGTCGCAACCCAATCGAGGAAGAAGGCGGCGCAATCGGTGTGGGCGGCGTTGGCGGCAATGCCGAAGGTCAGCGGCGCCGACATGGTGGCATGACGACCGCCTGCCTCTTCGCTCGGCATGATGAAGAAGCCATACTTGTCGGCGGCGTTGGTATCGAGATTGCCCGATTCCCAATCGCCGTTGAACATGAAGAGGCCTTCGCCGCCGATGAAGCGGCTCATCATCTGGGCATAGTCGATGGCGTTGGCGTCGGACGGGAAGTAGCCCGCCTTGATCCAGCTATCGAGATGCTCGGCCGCCTCAAGGTTCTCGGGCGTGTTGATGGTGGCGCCGTCCTTCTGGAAGATCCAGTCGTTGATCGGCTCCGGCGCGCCATAGGCGCCCATCAGGTTCTGCAGCGGGAAGGCGAGGCCAGCCGTGCCCTTGTTCCACTGCATGATCGGCTGGATGCCGGCTTCCTTGGCCTTGGCCAGGAGGGCATCGAGTTCGGCCAGGGTCTTTGGCGGCTCGGTCATGCCGAGTTGGGTCGCCAGTTCCTTGTTATAGAACACGCCGGTCATGGAATAGTTGAGGCCCAGCGCATAGAGCGAGCCGGTGCCGCGCGGGCGCCCGCCCGGCTCGACGCGAAGCTGCACGAGCTGGCCAGCCGGGAACTTGTCCCAGCCGAACTCGGTGAAATAGCTGTCGAGGTTGAGCAGCAGGTCGTTGGCCACCAGATCGGTCAGCGACGGCAGGCGGATGAGGTCAGGCCCGTTGCCCTCCGAGAGGATGCGCGGGGAATTCTCCATCATGTTGGCGAACTGGTCTTCCTTGATGTCGAAGGTGACATTGGGGAACTGCTTGGTGAACTCTTCGGCGAGCTTCGATGGCAGCGGGAAGCCGGTTTCGAAATAGGAATTGAGCACCACCGGGTCCGGCCCGCAGCTCGGGGCGGCCAGAACGGTCCCCGCCGTGGCGGCGACAGACAGGGTCAGTGCGATGCGAAGTGCATGGCGAGAATGGGTTCTCACGACAACCTCCTCCAGGTCAGGTCTGCAGCGGATGTTTCCGCCTGCTAAATGGATTTAGCGCATGGACGCGGGGAGCTGTCAATATGTCCCCGGCATCCATTGCGCGCTGCTATATCAGCGGCCGCAACACGTCGAGAATCTGTGTTGCGCGCTGGTCTTCCGGTCCCATCATCCAGTTGGTGACGAAGCCGAAACCGATCCGGCGCACGGGATCGGCGAAGCCGACCTGCCCCCCCGCGCCGTCATGTCCGAAATTGCCGTCGGCAAGGTAGCGCCGCGCGGCGGAATCGAGCTGGAAGCCATAGCCCCAACGGCAGAAGGGCGGCTCGCCGCCGAACACGGACACGCCCTCGCTCTGGGTGCGGGTCGCCTCGGCGATGACGGCATCGTCGATCAACCGTACCCCGCGCGTCGGCACCACCGTCGCCGACCAGATCGTCGCCAGGGCCTCGGCCGTGGCAATGCCGCCAGCCCCGGGAATCTCGGCGGCGCGAATGCGCTGCTTGTTGAAGCCGCCATCCTCCGACACAAGATCGGCCGGCAGGGCATGACCCAGCGTCATGGCCTTATAGGGCCAATTGGGTGCAGGCTTGGCCGCTTCCTCTGCCCACAGCGCCGAGAGCGGCGGGCTGACCTGCAGATGCGCGGCCTCGCTAGCCTTGTCGTCGGGCAGACCGATCCAGGCATAGACCCCAAGCGGGCTCGTGATCAGGTCGCGGAAATACTCGCCCACCGTCTGGCCGGTGACGCGCCGGATGATCTCGCCTGCCACCCAGCCATGGGTCAGGGCGTGATAGGCGTAACCACTGCCCAGCGGCCAAAGTGGCTCCTGTGCGGCGAGCGCGGCCACCACCCGGTCCCAGTCGACGATGTCATCCTCGGTCAGGTCGACACGAGGCGCCGACAGCCCCGCCTGATGCGCCAGCGCCTGGCCCACCGTGACGCTGCCTTTGCCGGAGGCGGCAAATTCGGGCCAGTAGCGGCTGACCGGCGCGGCATAGTCGAGCCGCCCCTCCTGCACCAGCCGTGCCGCCAGGATCGACACCAGACCCTTGGTGCAGGAGAACACCACCGATGGCGTCCGCCCGGTCCAGGACCGTCCGGTGCGGGCATCGGCAGTGCCGGCCCAGAGGTTGATGATGCTCTCGCCCTCGATTGTGACATGCAGCGCGCCACCCATGGCGGGCCGCCCGTCGAAGGCCGCGGCAAACGCCTCGGCGACCGGCTCAAAACCAGGGGCGACCGTTCCGGACAGGGCAATGGTCATGGCGTTGCCTCCACGGCCAGATAGCCGTCCTGATCTGAGATGACGCGGATGGGGTCGCTGATGCCGCCGACGAATTCGCCACCGGCACTGACATTGCGGAAGGCCAGGAGCCAAGGTGCGCCCTGCCGGTCGATGGCGATACGCCCGGCATAAAGTCGCTCGTCGACCAACAAACGCGCCTGCCGGAAATCGACCGGACCGGGCATGTCGCCAACCGGCAGGCTCCAGACGCCGCCGGTTTGTCCTTCCCGCGCGCCAACCAGCTTGGCCGTATCGCAACAGAAGACCAGATGGTTGCGGCCATCTATCTTGACCACCTGGAACACTTCGAGATGGGCAAAACCGCTGCCGGTGGCGCTGAGCGGCGGCTGCGCCGTCCAGCTCAGCAGGTCCGGCGATGTGACATGCGCCATGACGCCCCGGTCGGGCTCGGTACCGTCCTTGCCCCGCGCCGTGATCAGCATGTGCCAGAGCTGGTCGGCCTGGTCCTGGAACACCCAGGGGTCGCGCCAGGCCTCTTCGGGCCAGCTCGACGTGCCCAGCGTTTCATACCACCGCGCGTCGGCGGCGGAGATCGGGCCGGGCTGCTTGGTCCAGTTGAAAAGGTCGGGCGAGGTGGCCACGCCAACGGTCTCGATATTGGCATTGCTGTCGGGCGATAGGAACCGCGACCCCGTATAGAACATGCGCCACAGCCCATCCGGCCCGCGCACCACACTGCCGGTCCAGGTTGCAGAACCGTCGAAACTGCCCGCTACGCCCGCGTCGAACGCCTGGCCATGGTCCGTCCATTCGCGCAGATCGGTCGACGTCGCATGGCCGATCCGGGCATTGCGGTGCCGCAGGTCCGGATTGCCCAGCGACTTGGGCGCATGGAGATAGAACAGATGGTGGCGCTCGCCGTCATCGGCCAGCCAGAAATCCCAAACCCAGTAATCAGGCCGGTTGAAACTCATCCGCCTCTCCTGCTAAAACCATTTAGCAAATGCCGTGCCGCTGAGAGGTTGTCAAGCCTGGGCGGCGTGGCTATCGAGAATGGTCCGTTGCGACGGCAGGGGCGGGACGAGGGGCACCAACGCTTGCAGAAGAAGCGCGTAACACTGGCCGATGTCGCTCGCCTGGCGGGCCTCTCCACCACCGCGGCCTCGATGATTCTCACCGGCCGGCCGGACACGCGTCTGTCCGCCGATGCCCACGCCAAGGTTCACGCCGCCGCCGCCAGCCTGGGCTACCGCCCCAACGCGGCGGCCCGCGCCTTGCGAACCGACAAGTCGCGCACCATCGCCTTCATTTCCGACTATGTCGCCACCACCCGCTTCGCCAGCGGCCTGATCCGCGGCGCCCTGGCTGCGGCCGAAGACGCCAAGCATGTCATGCTGCTGCTCGAAACCGGCGGTGAACCCGCCCGCGAAATCGAAGCGGTGGAGGCGGCGCTCGATCGCCAGGTCGATGGCCTGATCTTCGCGGCCATGCGGGCGCGCGAGGTCTTCGTGCCCGACATCCCGATTTCCATTCCGGTTGTCATGCTCAACGGCACGAGCAGCCGGTTTCCGGTCTCCGTCCTGCCCGACGAGTACCAGGGCGGTCGCGACGCCGTTCGCCTGCTCGCCGAAGCCGGCAACGTGGCCGACATTGTCCTCTTGGGCCACAATGCCGAAGAGGAAGCCGGCCTTTTCCGGTCGGCTACCATCGCCCGGCGTTTTGCCGGCATTCGCGACGAGATGGCTGCTCGCGGCCTCGCCTTCATGGCCGAACTCAGCTGCTGGAACTGGGAACCTGATCATGGCTACGAGCTGACCCGGACCCTGCTGCAGCAGCGGCGGCCCGGCGCCATGCTTTGCCTCAATGATCGCCTGGCTTTTGGCGCCTATCAGGCGCTGGCCGAGGCTGGCCTTTCCATCCCCGGTGACGTCGCCCTGGTCTCGTTCGACAACGACGAACTGGCATCCTATCTGCGGCCGGGCCTCACCACGATCGCCCTGCCGCACGAGGAGATGGGCCGCGCCGCCGTCGAATTACTGCTCCATCCGCCCACAGCCACCGGCGCAACCCTCCCCATGCCAACAGTCTGGCGCGGCTCCATCCCCAAACGTCCGGGCTAAGCCGGCGCTGTTCAGCGCGCTTGCGGATATGATATGGGGACCCCTTTACGACGCCGCCCGGTGGGGAGTGGGCTGGGTGAAAGCAAAGCTTGAGATGATGAACGACCTGGACAGGCGATTTTCCGTCGCACCCATGATCGACTGGACGGATCGGCATTGCCGCACCCTCCATCGGCTGTTGACGCGCGAAGCGCTGCTGTTCACCGAAATGATCACAGCCGCCGCCATCGTGCACGGTGACGCGCACCGCCACCTGCGGCTCAATCCCGGAGAGGGCCCGGTCGCCCTGCAGTTGGGTGGCTCCGACCCGGCGGAACTGGCCCAGGCCATCCGCCTCGCCCAAGCCTACGACTATGCCGAGATCAACCTTAATGTTGGCTGCCCCTCCGATCGCGTGCAGTCCGGCCGCTTCGGCGCCTGCCTGATGGCCGAGCCCGATTTGGTGGCCGATTGTGTCCGCGCCATGCGATCGGCCACCGACCGCCCCGTCACGGTCAAGTGCCGCATCGGCATCGATGACCAGGACACCGAGGAGAGCCTCGACCGCTTCGCCGACGCCATGGTCGGGGCTGGCGTCGACGCGCTCTATGTCCATGCCCGCAAGGCCTGGCTCAAGGGCCTCAGCCCCAAGGAAAACCGCACCATTCCGCCGCTCGATTATGACAGGGTGCACCGCCTGCGCGCGCGGCTCGCGCCGCTGCCGGTCATGATCAATGGCGGTCTCGAAACGCTCGAGGCGGCCGAAGCCGAGATGGCGCATATGGATGGCGTCATGCTTGGCCGCGCCGCCTACAACAACCCGATGCTGCTGGCCGAGGTCGACCGCCGCTTCTTCGGCGTTGACGGCAAGGCGCCGACCCTCGAGGCCATCATGCAGGCCATGGCCGACTATGCCGACCGTGAGGCCGCCGCCGAAGGCACCCGCATCAACAATATTGCCCGCCACATGCTGGGCCTCGCCAATGGCCTGCCCGGCGCTCGCCAGTTCCGCCAGATCATGAGCGTCGATGCCTGTAAGCCCGGCGCCGATTCCTCGGTCATGCTGCGCGCCTTCGAAGCGGTCAATCGGCCGCGCCTCGCCGAAGCGAGCTAGCCGTCAGTCAGCCAGCTCCAGCGAGTTCTGCGTCACGCTGTAGCGGCTGAGGGTTTCGAGAAATGTCATTCCCAACAGGCTCATGTCGAGCGCGCCGTCTTCGGTGACGAAGGCCACCACGCGCTCGCGCACGATGCCGCCCACTTCCATCCGCTCGATCCGCACCCGCGCCGCCCGGCCCGTGCCGTTGGCGGTCGATACGGGGATGGTGTAGCTCAGCCCCTTGGTGTCGATGCCCGCCGCCTTGGCATCGGCGACAGTCAGCACCACGGCACTCGCGCCGGTATCGAAGATCATCGGCGTCGTATGCCCGTTCACAGTAGCGTTGATCTCGAAATGCCCACCAATGCCGCGACGGAATGTGGCGATGCCGGCCTCGCTGTCGACCACGGCCACACCAGGCTGCAACTCGCCCGCGACCCGTGCAGCGACACCGGTCAGCTCGTCGCGATAGGCATAGGTCAGCGCCGCGACCCCGAAGATGCCCACCCAGAGCAGCACACTGCCGACCAGTTCGCCCATCTTGCGCCGCCGCGTGAACAAGCCGCCGGCAAAGACGATGAGGATCACCAGCAGCGGGATCAGCTGCGCGGTCTGCGCCTGCGTCAGCCCGACCATGCTGCCCGCATCGGCGCTGATGAGCAGGGCAATGCCAACCGCGATGACCAGCGCAACGCCAATGAAGATCATGCCTGCGCCTCTCTCCGGTTTCCGCGTCTCATAGGCTCGATAAAGGCATAGCCGAAGGCAATTTCAAGGCCATCAGGCAAAGGGCAGCAGCGCCGTCAGCACCGCGATTTCCACCAGGGCCCCCAAGGCGCCAATCAGGTCGCCCGTCTGCCCGCCCACCAGCCGGCGGCACAGTGCCGTCCACCCGGCGATGACCGCCAGGGCCAGCAGCAGCGCCGCGCCGAGCCCCACCAGGCTCGTCGCCGGTCCGGCCAGCACGAAGAGCAGCATGGCGGCCAGCACCGCGCCGATGGCAAAGCTCTGCGCCGGCAGGCGTCCCGCCGTGGCCGAGGCCCCCTCGGCCCGCGCCGGCGGCAGTGCAACCGCCAGCCACAGCGCGCCCGAGCGTCCCACAATGCTGGCGGCCAGCCAGATCGCCGCCGCCGCCAGCGGATTGACCGCCGCCATGGCCCCCAGCGCCGTCACGCGCAGCAGGATGAACAGCGCCAGCGCCGCCACCCCATAGGTCCCATGCCGGCTGTCCTTCATGATCTCGAGTCGGCGCTCGACCGTGTGCCCGCCAAACAGCCCGTCGGCCGCGTCCGCCAGTGCATCGTCGGCCATGGCGCCGCTGGCAATCACTGCCGCCGCCACTGCCAGCGCCGCTGCGAAATAGCTCGGCAGCCCGATCAGCGTCCCGCCGATCAGCAGCAGCGCCGGGCCGATGCCGATGGCCACGCTGGCCAGCGGCAGGGCCATCGCGATCCGTCCCAGGTCCGGCTTCTGATGCGGCGTATCGCCCGTCGGCAGCCGCGAGAAAAATCGCAGTGCCATGACGAGATCATCGCGCAGCCCGATGCCGCCAGCCGGTGCGCGCGGGCTGCTGGGCTCGTCGGGTTGGACGGAAGGCTCATCGGCGTTCAATTGCTTTTCATCCTGCAATCGGCAACAAGTCCCGTCCTTCCTAACCTGAAACAAGACCGACTCGCCATGCCCCCGCTCAGCCCTGCCTTTGCCGACGTCATCGAGCTCCTGACCATCGTGCCCGACGGGGACGAGGCCGCCGTCGCCGCCGTTCGGGCCCGCGATGCGCAACTGACCAAGCCAGCCGGTTCGCTCGGCGCGCTGGAGGGTCTGGTCGAATTCCTCGCCCGCTGGCAGGGGCGGGCCCAGCCGCGCCTCGACAATCCCATGGTGACCATCTTCGCCGGCAATCACGGCGTCACCGATCAGGGCGTCTCGGCCTTCCCGCGCGAAGTGACCGCCCAGATGGTGGCCAACTTCACCAATGGCGGCGCGGCGATCTCCCAGATTTGCGCCCTGCATGAAATCAACCTGCGGGTGTTCGAACTCGCGCTCGAGCTGCCCACTGGCGATATCACCCAGGAAGCTGCGCTCGACGACAAGATGTGCGCCGCCACCATCGCCTATGGCATGGAGGCCATTGCCGGTAAGCCAGACCTGATCTGCATCGGCGAAATGGGCATCGGCAACACCACCGTGGCCGCCGCGCTATACGCCGCTCTCTATGGCGGCACCGGCGCCGATTGGGTTGGCCGTGGCACCGGCGTCGACGATGCCGGCCTTACGCGCAAGGCCGATGCCGTCGACCGCGCTTTGGCCCGCCACGCCGGAGAGCTCGATCATCCTCTGGCCATCCTGGCCCGCCTCGGTGGCCGCGAAATCGCCGCCATGCTCGGCGCCCTGCTCGCCGCCCGCCACCAGAAGGTGCCGGTCATCGTCGACGGCTTCGTCGCCACCTCGGCCGCCGCCATCGCTCACGCGGTCAATCCCGCGGCCATCGATCACTGCATCTTCGCCCATGTCTCGGCCGAAAGCGCCCATGCGCGTGCCCTCGAAGCCATGGGCCAGAAGGGCCTCCTCGACCTCGGCATGCGCCTGGGCGAAGGCAGCGGCGCAGCCCTGGCTGCCGTGCTGGCCAAGACCGCCCTGCACCTGCACAACAACATGGCCACCTTCGAAAGCGCCGCCGTCAGCGGCAAGGAGGGCTGAGCCACTTCACCGCTCCCTCCGGGGGAGAGGTCGGCGCGCAGCGCCCGGTGAGGGGGCCTCGACGCACTAGGACCGTCGATATTCGACCGAGGCTGAGCCGAAAATGTCGGTGTCCGAGAACCGGAGCGGAGCGTACATCGGTACGTGAGCACCGGAAGCGCAGGACGCTGGCATTTACAGGCCAGCATGGGTTGAATTGCGACGGTCCTAGCCGGCTTCCGAGAAAATCTCGAGGCGATTGCGCTTTTCGACCACTGGCGCCAGGGCGTCCATCACGCGGGCGCGGGGGAAGGTCGCGATCACCTCGGTACCAAAGCGCAGCTTGCTGAAGAGGTCGAACCGCCCCTGATGCAGTTCCATGATCTTCTGCACGATCGGCAGGCCAAGGCCGGCGCCCTGCTCGGCGGTCTTCTGCGCCAGCGAGCCCTGGCCGAATGACGACAGCACAGTCTCGATTTCGTCCTCGGGAATGCCCGGGCCGTTATCCTTGACCGAGATGAACTGCCCGCCATCGCCGCTGCGCGTCACCACCAGCGTGACCTTGCCGTGCTGCGGGGTGAACTTGATGGCGTTGCTCAGAAGGTTGAGGATCACCTGGCGGATCGCGCGCTCGTCGCCCCACAGCTTGGGCAGGTTGTTGCCCACATTGTAGACCAGCTCGATGCTCTTGGACTTGGCTCGCAGCTCCATCATCCGGCGGCAGTCTTCGGCGATATCGACCAGCGACACCACTTCCTCGTTGAGCTCATACTTGCCCGCTTCGATGCGGCTGAGGTCCAGCAGCTCGTTGATCAGGTTCAGCAGATGCTGGCCGCTGCCGTGGATGTCGCCGGCATATTCCTTGTACTGGGGCACCTGGTGCGGCCCCAGCAGCTCCGATTTCAGCACTTCCGAAAAGCCGATAATGGCGTTGAGCGGCGTGCGCAGCTCGTGGCTCATGGTGGCGAGGAACTGCGACTTGGCGATATTGGCCTGCTCGGCATGGCGGCGCGCCTCGTCCGACATGTGGCGCGCTTCCTCGAGTTCGCCGATCAGGGCGTCCTTCTCGGCCTGATGCGAGATGGTCTCGAGCTCGGTACCGTGCATCTGGCGGGCCAGGTAGACGAAGAACACCTCGCCGCAGATCGCCACGGCGGCCAGCGTATAGTTGAGCGTGCCGCCCAGCGCGATGAGGTTGCCCGAAACGGTGAGCGTGACGGGCAGGGTGCTCATCAGTGTCGCCGGGGGCAGGGTGTGGGTCGCAACCGAATTGGCGGCCACGCTCACCAGCACCATGGCAAACATCACGGGCGTCAGCGCCTCGGCCGGCGCCACCAGCGTGAACATCGCCAACAGGGACCAGGCCAGGCCATAGACCATTTCACCCGCCACGAAGGTAGCGGTCCACTGGCTGGCATTGAACTTGGCCGCATCGATGCCTTTGAAGCGCTGCGCCATCAACACGACGATCAACAGGCTCAGGATCACCAGGCCCGCCCACAGGGTGGTGAACACCACCGGCACCCAGAAGCTGGCCACGATCCCCAGAATGGCCACGATGGCGGCCATCGGCAGCGCCGCGTTGAGGCGGGACTGCGCATAATCGTGCATCAGTTCGAAGTCGAAATCGGCGCGCGTCCCCGAGCTCGAGGTCAGGCGCTGGCGCGCATCGAGCACCGTTTTCTGCGCGGTGCGCTTGCTGTCCCGGCCCATTTGCGAGCGCACATCGTCGATGACAGCCGGCTGCGAAGCCATGGAACTCGTTACTCGTTTACTAAATGATGCGAACAGAACACGCATTCGCTACGCTGGTGCCAACACTAGCCAGCACGTAGTTAACGGGTGGTGAAATCCGGCCTCGACTCAACCAGCACAAATCTCCGTTTCGCGGCCCCGGTGGAGCGCTCCTGGCCATCGGGCTTTTGGTCGCCGCGGCAGTGGTTGCGGCTGCGCTCGATAAGCCACCGCCGCCGGTTTCGGGTTCCGCTCGCGCCAGCGACGGCGATAGCCTGCGTCTTGGGCAAGACCGCATCAGGCTGCTCGGCCTCGATGCGCCCGAGCTGTCGCAGGATTGCGCCCACGCCGATGGTTCAGCCTGGCCCTGCGGCCGCGCGGCGCGTGATCGCATGGCGCAATTGCTGGCCGCCGGTCCTGCCGATTGCCGGCCGGAAGATGTGGATCAATACGATCGTCTGCTGGCCACCTGCCTGGTTGCTGGACGCGACCTTGGCGCCACTATGGTCGCCGAAGGCCTTGCCGTCGCATCCGGGCGATATTGGACAGAGGAGAGTGCCGCCCGCCGCGACCGGCTTGGTATCTGGGCGGGCGATTTTGAGGCGCCGCGCCGGTGGCGCGACGATCATCCGCAGCCGCGAAGCAACTGGGGCTGGTGGGCGGCGCTCGGACTCTAGGTTAACAATGCGTCGATACGGGCCGCACAGTTCATGCGCGCAAGATTATTGCTAATCAGGCCCGAACGTGGCAGGTATGCGCCAATTTCGGGTTGAATTATGCTCGAATGGGAAATCTGATTTCGCGGGGGCGATATGGCACTGGATAAGATCGATCGGAAAATTCTCACCCTTCTGCAGAAGGACGCCACCATGCCGGTGGCCGAAATCGGCCGCAAGGTGGGGCTCTCCACCACCCCCTGCTGGCGCCGAATCCAGAAAATGGAAGAAGATGGCGTCATCCAGCGCCGCGTGGCCGTGCTCGATCCGTCCAAGGTCAATGTCGGCGTCACCGTCTTCGTCTCGGTCAAGACCAACGAGCATAACGACGCCTGGATGCGCAAATTCTCCGGCGTCATCGACGAGTTTCCCGAAGTGGTCGAATTCTACCGCATGAGCGGCGAGGTCGATTATCTGATGCGCGTCGTCGTGCCCGATATCGGCGCCTATGACGCCTTCTACAAAAAGCTCATCAGCAAGATTAATCTGACCGATGTGAGCTCCGCCTTCGCCATGGGACAGATCAAATACACCACGGCCCTGCCGCTCGACTTCGCCATTGTCGTGGACGACGACAAGTAGGAGGCTGGCTGCCATGTCCGATACGATCGAAACGCAGACGGGGCCCAGATTGCTCGCGCTCGAGCATGTCGGCATGACCTGTTCCGATCTCGATCGAACCATGGCCTTTTATTGCGGCCTGCTCGGTCTCAAGCTGGCCCTGCGCAAGACCAGCCCCAATGGCGAGGTGGTTTTCCTCGATACCGGCGCGGGAATGCTCGAGATTGGCTGTCCGAACGCCGACATCAGCCGGTCGCGCGACGTGCCGCCCCACGAAGCCGGCATCCGCCACGTGACCTTCGCCTTCGAGAATGTGGACGCCATGGTCGCCAGGTTTGCCGCCAACGGCATCGAGCCGGTCGAGGGGCCGCGCCCCGCCTTCTTCAACGAAATGCTCAAACGCATCGTCTTCTTCCGCGACCCCGACGGCATCCTGGTCGAGCTGATCGAACGAGCCGATTGGCGCTAGGCGCCCGGCTGGTCGACTGCGCTGATCGCCGCCGCGATCGTATCGATCATGTTGTGCCGGCCGCCATCGGCCATCACCAGCACCAGCCGCTGCACCGTGTGATCATTGTAGAGGCTCACCATGAAGTCCTCGACACCAAGCGCGCCATAATCCGCGATGGGGATGGCAACGGCCTCGGTCGCCAGCTGCACGCCATCCTGGCCGCACAGCGCCATGATCGCGCCCAGCGCCGGTGACCCAGCCGCCATCTTTGCCCGAAACGCCAGGATATCCTCCGCGCCGGGCGTTGCCGCAAACAGCCGGTCGACATAGGCATCCACCAGCGCAGCCACCAGTCGGGCCTTTCGCGCCGAGAGCGGCGCCATCAGCAGGCCTTGCCACTCGCCTTCGAGATAGTCCCGGTGCGCGCGCAGGCTATCCAAGGTGCTTGCGGAAGAAGTCGAGCGTGCGGGCCGAGGCCTTGGTGCAGGCGGCCTCGTTGAAATTGCTCGCCCGGTCGCTGTTGCAGAAGCCGTGGCCGGCCGGATAGGTGTAGATATCGGCCGCCGCATGCCGCGCTTTCAGCGTCTCGATCTGCTCGAGCGGAATGCCCTTGTCGCTGTCACCGAAATGCATCTCGGTGGGAATGCGCGGCATGAGCTCGATATAGTTGGGCACCCCGCCGCCATAATAGCCCGATGCGGCGCTGAGCCCGATGCCTTCATGCGCCGCAGCCCGCCAACTGACCGCTCCGCCGAAACAATAGCCGGTAATGCCCACCTTGCCGCCGGCGGCAGCCGCCCCAACGGCCGCGCTCACGTCGAGCAGGGCCGTCCTGTGGTCGAATGTCTTCATCAGCTCGCCGATGACGGTAAACTGCTCGGGGCCGTAGTCGTTGCTCTCATAGCCAAACTCAACCCGGTCGAACATGGCCGGGGCCACCGTCAGAAAGCCGTGCCGGGCCCAGCGGTCGACCACGCTGCGGATCCAGTTGTTGAGCCCCCAGACTTCCTGGATCAACACCACGCCGCCGCGCGGCTTGCCCTCCGGCACGGCGCGATAGGCATTGAGGGTGAAGCCGTCGCTGGCCGTCAAGGTGATCCGTTCGCCCATCCTAGCCTCCGGTTACGCTCATATGCCGGCCCAGCGCCGGCTCCGGGCGGGTCCTGTCGATGACGAAGTCATGGCCCTTGGGCTTGATCAGCATCGCGTGGTCCAGGGCGGCGTCCAGTGCGGGCGCCCCGCCATTGCGCAGGGCGTCGCGCAGGTTCACCTGGTCATCCTGCCCCAGGCACAGGAACAATTGCCCGGTCGCCGTCAGGCGCACCCGGTTGCAGCTTTCGCAGAAATTATGGCTCATCGGCGTGATGAAGCCGAGCACCCCGCCGGTTTCGGCCACGTGCACGTAGCGCGCCGGTCCGCCGGTCCGCTTGTCGAGCTTGCTGAGCGTGTAGCGTCGGGCCAGCAGGTCATGCAATTCGCGCAGGGGCAGATAGCTGTCGACCCGGTCGATCCCGACCTCGCCCAGCGGCATGCCCTCGATCAGTGTCAGGCCCATGCCGCGGCCATGCGCCCAGGCCATCATGGGCTCGATTTCGCCGTCGTTGACGCCGCGCATCGCCACCATGTTGATCTTGATGGCGAGTCCCGCCGCCTGCGCGGCATCGATGCCGTCAAGCACGTCCTCGAGCCGTCCGCGCCGGGTGATCGCGCGAAAGCGCTCAGCGTCGAGTGTATCGAGCGACACATTGAGCCGCTTCACACCCGCATCGGCCAGGCCCTGCGCATGCTTGCGCAATTGGCTGCCATTGGTGGTGAGCGTCAGCTCTTCCAGTCCATGCCCGATCTGGCCGCCAAGCGTCGTCACCAGGTCCATGATGTCGCGCCGCACCAGCGGTTCGCCGCCCGTCAGCCGGATCTTGGTCACGCCGCGCGCAATGAATGCCCCGGCGATCGCCTCGATTTCCTCGAAGCTGAGCACATCCCGCTTGGGCAGGAACGTCATGTCCTCGGCCATGCAATAGACGCAGCGGAAGTCGCACCGGTCGGTCACCGAAATGCGCAGGTAGGAAACATGCCGCCCATAGCGGTCGACAAGCGGGCGGGCAGGGGAGGCGGATGCGGTCATGCCGGCAACCTAATCCCGCTCCATGTTTTTTCAAAGCCGCCCACAAACAAAAAGGCCGCCCCAAAAGGCGGCCCCTATCAATTTTGCGCTAGAGGCAAGCTAGCCGGGTCAGGCCGAGGCGAAAATGGCGACAGTCGATAACCGGACCGGAGCGTACCTTCGTACGTGAGGACCGGAAGCGCAGATTGCCGCCATTTGCAGGCCAGCATCACCTGACGGACGCCGGTATTAGTGGTTGACGACGATGAGGGCGCCGACCTGCACGCGATCATAGAGGTCGGTGACGTCGTCATTGGTCAGGCGGATGCAGCCCGACGAGACGGCCTGGCCGATCGACCAAGGCTCGGACGTGCCATGTACGCGGTACAGCGTCGAACCGATATAGAGGGCGCGCGCGCCGAGCGGATTGTTCGGGCCGCCTTCCATATAGGCCGGCAGGTCCGGAACGCGCTTGCGCATCTGCGCCGGCGGCGTCCAGCCGGGCCACTCGGCCTTGCGGGTGATCCGGTGCGTGCCCGACCACGTAAACCCGTCGCGGCCGACGCCGACGCCGTACTTCATGGCCTTGCCGCCTTCGAGCACCAGATAGAGCCGACGCTCGTCGGTCTCGATAACGATCGTGCCAGGCTTGTGGGTCGTCTGGTATTCGACGATTTCCTTGCGGATGGGGCTGCCGCCGCGCGGGCTCGGCGGGGCGATCGTCGCCTCGTCTACCCAACCGCCGGTATTGCGGTCGTAAACCAGCGCAGCCGTGGCAGGCACGACGCTGCTAGCCGACAAGATAATCGACAGCCCGATAGCTATCGTTGACTTGATATTGAACATCTGACGACTTGGCCTCTGGAATAGATGGGCATTCGACTCGCCCATATGACAATTGCGGTTGCTTACGCGTTTTGGGTAATAGCGAAAAGAGGCCTTTGCCCCGGAAACGCCACACTCGCGCCACGTTCGCAAAATTGTGTTGCTGGCAAGTTACAGTTATCGTTCACCAATCCGTGATCCAGGCCGGTTTTCGGCATTGACAGGCGGCATCGGCCCTGCAATGGCCTCGGTAAACCAGCGCGGGGGACCACATGAGCGAAGATCTGAAGCGTCAGGCCGCTGCCATGGCCCTGGCCGACGTGCGGCCTGGCATGCGGCTGGGCCTGGGCACCGGCTCGACCGCCCGCCACTTTGTCGATCTGCTTGGTGAGAAGGTGGCTGCGGGGTTCGATTGCATCTGCGTTCCGACCTCGGAAGTGACAGCGCGCCAGGCGCTCTCCCTCAATATCCCGCTATCCGACCTTGAGACCCTTGATCGGCTCGACCTGACCGTTGATGGCGCCGATGAGATCGATCCGCAGCTCAATCTGATAAAGGGGGCAGGCGGTGCGCTGCTGCGCGAGAAGATTGTCGCAGCCGCCTCCGATGCCATGATCGTCATCGCCGACGATTCAAAGCTGGTGCCGGCCCTTGGGCCGCGCTTTCCGCTGCCGATCGAGGTCAACCGCTTTGGCTTGGGCGCCACGCAGCGTGCCGTGGCCGAGGTGATGGCCAGCCATGGCGCCCAGGGCGAACTGCGCCTGCGCGAAACCACGCCCGGCTCCCCCTTCGTCACCGACGGGGGACATCTCCTCCTCGATGCTTTTTTTGGCCGTATTTCGCAGCCAGAAGCGCTGTCGCGCGACTTGCTCGACATCGCCGGGGTTGTACAGCACGGGCTGTTCCTCAAAATGTGCAAGACGGCTTATGTGGCGACCCCGGATGGCGTAATAACCCTGACGAGCGGCACGAACTGATGGATCGGGACAAGATGGGTTTTTCAACGATGACCGGTATGATGACGCGCGCCAAGGCGCTGGTAGCCGTGGTGCTGAGCGCCGCCATTCTCGCGGTGGCCGCCCCGGCCATGGCCCAGGAAGTGCCGCCCGAGCAGCTCGCTCTGGCGCGTAAGTATGTGGAGCTGACCGACAACGCCGGCGTCTACGAAATCACTCTTGTTGAGATCGGCATGGGCACGCTGAGCCAGCTGACCACGCAGAATCCGGAATTGGCCAAGGAAATCGACCTGGCAATCGGCGCGGTTCTCGAGACCTATCAGAGCCGCAAGGGCGAACTGATCGATCAGTTCGCGCGCATCTATGCCACGCGCTTCACGGTGGAAGAGCTGCAGGAAATCGTCACCTTCTATGAATCGCCGACCGGCCAGAAGCTTGCTGCCGCCAATACCGACGTCAATGCCGACCTCCAGGCGGTGCTGCAGGTGTTCACCAACAACACCCGCTCCGAGTTCTTTGCCAAGGTCCGCGCCGAACTGCGCGCCAAGGGTTTTGAGGTCTGATCGCCTCAACCACTCACTGGTTGCACACTAGCTATCCGGCCCCGCCTTGTGCGGGGCCTTTGTTTATGCGAAGTGCCATCCGATATATCGTCATGTGACGATGATTACCGAGGAACGTTCGACATGACCGATAGCTATGATCTTGTTGTTATCGGTGCTGGCTCCGGCGGCGTCCGCGCGGCGCGCATGGCGGCCACCTATGGCGCCAAGGTTGCCATCGTCGAAGAGTTCCGGGTCGGCGGCACCTGCGTTATCCGCGGCTGCGTGCCCAAGAAGCTCTATGTCTATGCGGCCCGCTTCCACGATATGTTCGACGTCGCCTCCAGCTTCGGCTGGCAGGTCGACGCATCCTTCGATTGGCCCACGCTGGTGGCCAACAAGGAAAAGGAAATCACGCGGCTCGAAAGCGCCTACACGGCCAATCTCGAGAAGCCGGGTGTCGAGATCATCAAGGATCGTGCCGTCGTCACCGGCCCCAACAGCGTGCATCTGGTGGGTCAGGCCCGCGACCTGACGGCCAAATACATCCTGGTAGCGACTGGCGGGCACCCCTATATCCCGCCGATCCCGGGCGCCGAACTCGCCATCACCTCCAACGAGGCGTTCGACCTGCCGGCTTTGCCGCACTCCATCCTCATCGAGGGTGGCGGCTATATCGCGGTGGAATTCGCCACCATCTTCGCCGGCCTGGGCGTCAACACGACCATCATCTATCGCGGCTCGCGCATCCTGCGCACCTTCGACGACGACATGGCCGTCGGTCTTGAGGCGGGCCTGATCGATCGCGGTATCAAGCTCATCTACCAGACATCGATCAAATCCCTGGCCAAGCAGGGCAATGACATATCCGCCACCTTCAGCGACGGCGTCACCGCGCCCTATGGAGCGGTGATGTTCGCCACCGGCCGCTCGCCCAACGTCAAGGGCCTCGGCCTCGACACCGCAGGCGTCAAGCTGACGGCCATGGGTGCAGTCGCGGTCGACGCCTATTCGCAATCCTCGGTGCCCTCGATCTACGCCGTGGGTGATGTCACCGGCCGTGCCGCCCTGACACCCGTCGCCATCCGCGAAGGCTGGTACTTTGCCGAGACGGTGTTCAACAACAATCCGCTCGCCGTCGATCACAGCCAGATCCCGACTGCCGTTTTCTCCGATCCCGAGATCGGCGTCATCGGCCTTACCGAAGCCGAAGCCGCCACCCATGGCGATATCGACGTCTATGTCGCGCGCTTCCGCCCGATGATGAACACGCTCTCCACCCGCACCGAGCGGATGATTTTGAAGCTCATCACCGAAAAGGATGGTGGCAAGGTCCTCGGCTGCCACATCCTGGGTCCATCCGCCGCCGAGATGATCCAGCTCGTCGCCATCCCCATGGGTATGGGCGCCAGCAAGGCCGACTTCGACCGCGCCATTGCCCTCCATCCCAGCGCCGCCGAGGAACTGGTGACCTTCAAGGCCCCCAGCTACACCTATCGCAATGGGCAGAAGGTCTAGGGCGAATATCCTTGTCCCCCGCGCGCGCCCTTGGTATTCCGCCCGCAACAGCCGTAACTCTGCGTGAGCGAGACCTGATATGACCACCTGGACCCCCAATAGCTGGCGCGACAAGCCGATTTCCCAGGTGCCGGCCTATCCTGATCCGGCCGCGCTGGCCGAGGCCGAGCGTCAGCTCGCCACCTTCCCGCCGCTGGTCTTTGCCGGCGAAGCCCGCGATCTCAAGGCGCGCCTGGCGGCAGTTGCTCGTGGCGAGGCCTTCCTGCTGCAGGGCGGCGATTGCGCCGAGAGCTTTGCCGAGCACGGCGCCGACCACATCCGCGACTTCTTCCGCGTCTTCCTGCAGATGGCCGTCGTGCTGACCCATGGCGCATCCAAGCCCGTGGTCAAGGTCGGTCGCGTCGCCGGCCAGTTTGCCAAGCCCCGCTCCGCCGATACCGAAACCATCGACGGCGTCGAGCTGCCCTCCTATCGCGGCGACATCATCAACGACATCGGTTTCACCGAAAAGTCGCGCGTGCCCGATCCGGACCGCATGCTGCAGGCCTATCGCCAGTCGGCCGCGACGCTCAACCTGCTGCGCGCCTTCTCCATGGGCGGCTATGCCGAGCTGACCCGCATCCATGAATGGACCGTCGGGTTCATGAAGGGCTCCAACTGGTATCCGCGCTACGAGGAAGTCGCCCGCAAGATCGACGACGCCATCACCTTCATGGGTGCCCTCGGTCTCAATCCCGACAATACCCCGGCTCTGCGCCAGACTAGCTTCTTCACCAGCCATGAAGCCCTGCTGCTGGGCTACGAGGAAGCGCTGACTCGTCGCGACTCCATCACCAATGACTGGTACGCCACCTCGGGCCACATGCTGTGGATCGGTGATCGCACCCGCCAGCCCGATGCCGCCCATGTCGAGTATTTCGCCGGCATCAAGAACCCCATCGGCATCAAATGCGGCCCCACGCTCAGCAATGATGACCTGCTGCGCCTGCTCGACCGCCTCAACCCCACCGACGAGGCCGGTCGCATCACGCTGATCGCCCGCTTCGGTTCGGACAAGATCGCCGATCACCTGCCACGCCTCATCGAGACCGTGCAGAAGGCCGGCCGCACCGTCGTCTGGTGCTCCGATCCGATGCATGGCAACACCATCAAGGCCTCGACCGGCTACAAGACCCGCCCCTTCGATCGGGTGCTGAGCGAGGTCAAGTCCTTCTTCGAAATTCACCGCGAGCTCGGCACCTATGCCGGCGGCGTGCATATCGAGATGACCGGCGATGACGTCACCGAATGCGTCGGCGGCGTCTCCGCCGTCACCGAGGCCTCGCTGTCGGACCGCTACCACACCTATTGCGACCCGCGCCTCAATGCCAGCCAGGCCCTGGAACTGGCCTTCCTCGTCGCCGAGGAAGTGCACGCCCAGAAGCCGCCGCGCCGCAATCTGGCCGCCGGCGAATAAATTTCTCAATGCTGTGAACGGGATCGGCCGCTGCGCGTTGCAGGTTCAACGCGCAGCCTTCTATAGTGGGGAGATTGACGTCGTCGGTCCTCACGAAAGCCGCGCATGCCCAAATCTCTGTTTCCCGCTGCCAGCCCCGACGCGCGCGCTCGCCTTGAGCAGGACCCCACCCTCAAGCTGATCAACGATTTCGATTGGGCCGCCAATCCGCTCGGCCCCATCCCCGGCTGGCCCGAAAGCCTCAAGGGCGCCGTCCGGCTGATGATGGTGGCCTCGACACCCATGGTCATGATGGTGAGCGAGCAGGGCATCCTCATCTACAACAACGCCTATGCCCAATTCGCCGGTGTCCGGCATCCGGAGATCTTCGGCATGCCGGCGCTCGACGCCTGGCCGGAAATCGCCGACTTCAACCGCGACAACATCGAGCGCGGCCTGCGCCGCCAATCCTGGAGCCTGCGCGATCAGGAACTGGTGCTCAACCGTCACGGCCAGCTCGAATCGGGCTGGATGGACCTCCACTACAGCCCCATCGTCGGCGAAGATGGACAGTCCATGGGCACGCTCTGCGTCGTCCACGAAACCACCGATCGCGTGCTGGTCAAAACGGCGCTGGCCGCGAGCGAGCTGCGCTTCCGCACCCTGGCCGACACCATGCCGCAGATGGTGTGGTCGACGCTCGCCGACGGCTTCCACGACTACTACAACAAGCGCTGGTACGAGTTCACCGGCGTGCCCGAGGGCTCGACCGACGGCGAAGGCTGGAACGACATGTTCCACCCCGAGGATCAGCAACGCGCCTGGCAGGCCTGGCGTCACTCGCTGGAAACGGGAGAACCCTACCAGATCGAATATCGCCTGCGCCACCACAGTGGCGTCTATCGCTGGACGCTCGGCCGCGCCCTGCCGATCCGCGATGCGGCCGGACAGATCGTGCGCTGGTTCGGCACCTGTACCGACATCCACGAGACCCGGCTCGCCGCCGAGGAGCGTGAGCTCGTCGCCCAGGAACTGAGCCATCGCATCAAGAACATCTTCGCGGTGCTCACCGGCATCATCAGCCTGTCGGCGCGCAGCCGTCCGGAGGCCAAGGCATTTGCCGATGAGCTGCGCCAGCGCATCTATGCCCTGGGCGAAGCGCACGATTTCCTTCGCCCGCATAGTCACATAGCGCGCCCGCCGGAAAATCAGGGATCGCTCAAGTCGCTGATCGAACGGCTTATGCAGCCCTATCGCCAGGACGGGGAGGCTCGCCTGGCCTTTCACGGCGACGATGCCGTCATCGACGATGGCGCGGCCACCCCCCTGGCCCTGCTGTTCCACGAGCTGGGCACCAACGCCGCCAAGTATGGCGCATTGTCCACCGACGGCGGCCGGGTGGATATTACCGGCCGACCCGATGGCGATCGCTACCATCTCACCTGGAAGGAGCATGGCGGCCCGTCAATCACCGGCGATGTGGAACTGAGCGGCTTCGGCTCGCGGCTGATCGTGCTCAGCATCGAAGGGCAATTGCGCGGGCGCCTGGAGCGGCTGTGGGAGCCCGACGGTCTGCGGGTGGAGATCGACCTGCCGGTCGACGCACTGCGCCGTTCCGCACGGCTTCTCTAGATCAGCCCGTCGCGCCCCGTGCGTTCGGTTGCGAGAACAGTCGCAGCCGGGCAGGGGGCGTCGCCTCGGCGCCCTCGCGCCGGGCAATCGCATAGGTCAGTGCGGCACGGAGGTCGCGGTCGCTGACCGGCTTGGACAAGACGCCCAGCGTGCCGGACACCCCGTCTCCCAGCTGGGTTGGGTTGGCGGTCAGGAACAGCACGGTCACCCCATGTGCCTGCGCCAGCGTCCGACCGATGCCGATCCCGGTGGGGCCATCCTGCAGGTTGAGATCGACCAGGGCCACTTCGGCCAGCCCCGCCAGCGCCAGTGCCGAGCGCTCGTCATGCGCAATGCCGACTGGTGTCAGGCCCATGTCCTCAACCACATGCTCGATTTCGGCGGCCACGAAAATCTCGTCCTCGACCACCAGTACCCTGCGCATCATCACCAACTCTTCGTCCACTATGCCTTCTGGCATCAAGGCAACACCTGGGGCTTGGCCCGGTTGCCTTGCGGCGCCTATTCAGTGCGCCGGTCCGCCAACTTTGCGCGCAGGGGGTTACCAAACTCCCAACCCATTGCGTACAGGCAAATTCCGGCAGCGCGCCGCAACGCCGTTACTCTCCACTTGCGGTACCGGAGGGGAGGGCGGTATGGCAGGGCACCGATAGCCTCCGCCCCGCCCCCCACCCAGTTAGGCCAGCCCCGTGACCGACCGCCTCCGAATTGCGCTTGCTCAGCTCAATCCCAAGGTCGGCGATCTCGCCGGCAATCTGGCGCTGGCGCGTGGCGCACTGGCCGATGCCGTCGCCGCCAAGGCCGATATCCTGCTGCTGTCCGAGCTGTTCCTGACAGGCTATTTCCCCGACGACCTTCTGTTCAAGCCAAAGTTCGTCGCCGACGCCATCCAGGCCGCGCGCGATCTTGTCGCCGCAACGGCGGGCACCGATGTCGTCCTCATCCTCCCCACCGTGTGGCTGGAAAAGACCGGTCTCCACAACGCCGCCATCGTTGCGGAAAACGGCCAGATCATCGCCGTCAGGCTCAAGCGCGAATTGCCCAATTCCGACGTGTTCTACGAGCGACGCTATTTCACCCCGGGCCCGCTGACCGAACCGGTGCTGATCAAGGGCGTGCCCATCGGCATCCCGATCTGCGAGGATATCTGGCACCCCAGCGTCTGCGAGCACCTGGCCATGCGCGGCGCCGAAATCATGCTCTGCCCCAATGGCTCGCCCTACTGGACCAACAAGCAGCATGTGCGCAAGGACCTGGTCCGCGCCCGTGTCGCCGAAGACGATGTCCCCATGCTCTATCTCAACCAGGTCGGCGGTCAGGACGAACTGGTTTTCGACGGCGCTTCCTTCGGCATGGAGCCGGGTAACAAGCTGGTCTTCCAGGGCAAGTCGTTCCAGACCGACTTCATCACCTCCGACTGGGTCCGCGGTGACAATGGCTGGGTCTGCGCCCAGGGCGAGGTGACCGACCTCACCACGACCGATGAAGCGCCCTGGCTCGCCTGCGTGCTCGGCCTGCGCGACTACGTGCACAAGAACGGCTTCAAGCAGGTCGTGCTCGGGCTTTCGGGCGGCATCGACAGCGCCGTGGTCGCGGCCATGGCCGTCGACGCGCTGGGCGCCGAAAACGTCCACTGCATCATGCTGCCCTATCGCTATACCTCCGAGGCCAGCCTCACCGACGCCAAGGATTGTGCGGAACGCCTGGGCGTCCGCTACGACATCGTCTCCATCGGCAACCCCGTTGATGACGCTCTGACCGAACTCGCGCCGATCTTCGACAATCGCCCGGCCGATCTGGCCGAGGAGAACATCCAGTCGCGCATGCGCGGCGTCGTGCTCATGGCCGTCTCCAACAAGCTTGGTTCGATGCTGCTGACCACCGGCAACAAGTCGGAAATGGGCGTCGGCTACGCCACCATCTATGGCGACATGAACGGCGGCTACAATCCGCTCAAGGACATGCTCAAGATGGAGGTCTATCGCCTCGCCCACTGGCGCAACAGCCACGTCCCCGGCGACTGCAAGGGCCCCTCAGGCGAGGTCATCCCGCAGGCCATCATCGCCAAGGCACCATCGGCCGAGTTGCGCCCCAACCAGACCGACCAGGATAGTCTCCCGCCCTATCCGGTGCTCGATGCCATCCTCAAGGGTATCGTCGAAGACGAGTTGTCGATCGCCCAGATCGTCGCCCAGGGCTACGACCAGCCGCTGGTCGAGCGCATCGAGCGCCTGCTCGACATCGCCGAATACAAGCGCCGCCAGTCCGCTCCCGGACCCAAGCTCACCGTCAAGGCCTTTGGTCTCGGCCGTAAATACCCGATCACCAATGGCTACAAGGATCGGACGATAGGATGACCACCAGCCCCAATACGATAGTTCGCTGGGCCCCGTCCCCCACTGGCCGCATTCATCTGGGCAATGCCCGCCCGGCTTTGCTCAACTGGTTCTACGCCCGTCGCCATGGCGGCCGCTACGTCCTGCGCATGGATGACACCGACCACGCCCGTTCGACGCGCGAATTCGCCGACGGCATCGAGGTCGATCTCGCCTGGCTTGGCATCACACCAGATCTGCTGGTCCGCCAGTCCGAGCGATCGGCGCTCTATGACGCTGCCGTCCAGACACTGATCGCCGCCGGTCGGCTCTATCCCTGCTACGAGACCGAGGAAGAGCTCGATCGCAAGCGAGCCCGCGCCCGCCTGCTCAACAAGCCGCCGATCTATGATCGCGCCGCGCTCAGCCTCACAGTAGAGGACCGCGCCCGCCTCGAAGCCGAAGGCCGCAAGCCGCATTGGCGCTTTCGACTCGATGGCCGCCCGGTGCAGTTCGTCGACCTCATCAAGGGCCCGCAGACCGTCAACACCGCCTCCATGTCCGATCCGGTCCTGGTGCGCGAGGATGGATCTTACCTCTATACGCTCCCCTCCGTCGTCGACGACATCGACCTGGGCATCACCCATGTCATCCGCGGCGAGGATCATGTCTCCAATACCGGCACCCAGATCGAGATTTTCGAGGCACTGGGCGGCGCCATCCCCGTCTTTGGCCACCATAACCTGCTGACCGATGCCGAGGGGCAGGGCTTCTCCAAGCGCCTGGGCTCCCAGTCCATCAGCGATTTCCGCGACGCATGCTATGAGCCCATGGCCATATCGATCATGGCCAGCCTCACCGGCACGAGTCTCCCCATCGAGACCTACGAAACGCTTGACGAAATTGCCAACCGTCTCGATTTCTCGATGATCTCGCATGGCGCGGCCCGCTTCGATCCTGCCGAACTCGACAGCCTCAATGCCCGCCTGCTGCATGGGCTGCCCTACGAAGGCGCTGCCGCCCGGCTGTCGGCGCTGGGCCTTGAGGGCGAGGCCATGTGGCTCCTGCTGCGCGAAAACCTGCGCAAGTTCGACGATATCGTCGAGTGGTCCAAGCTGGTCACTGGCCCGGTCGAGCCTGTTATCGCGGACGAAGATCGCGATTTCCTCGCGCTGGCCAAGGCGCTCTTGCCGGCAGAGCCCTGGGACGAAACCACCTGGAGCCAGTGGACTGACGCGCTCAAAGCGGCAACCGGCCGCAAGGGCAAAGCTCTGTTCATGCCGCTGCGCCTGGCATTGACCGGGCGCCACGATGGTCCTGAGCTTAGGTCCCTGCTCCCGTTGGCTGGGCGTAGGGCGTGTCTGGACCGACTACCCTGACCACCTTGTTTCCGAACTGCACCAGCCGCAGTTCGGTCTCGGCCTCCGCCTGAACCGGGCGGGTCACCGGCGTCTCGCCGGGGCCGGCAGGGCGGGGGCGGGGCAGCGGCACGTCGACCAGCGTAGCGGTTTCGAGCGGCGCCTGGACCGGCACCTCGGCCGCTTGCACGGGCGCCACGCCACGGGGATCGCGCAAGGGCAGCGGGAAGGTCACGCCTTCGACTTCGATCATCGTGCGGGTGGAGCCGTCGGCGCCGGTCGCCACGCTCAGCGAGCCGTCGGATTTCGGCGCGACCTTGCAGTTGGCGCCGGGGCTGGTGTCCACTTCCTCGCGATAGCGGAACGCGGTCGGCAGCGCCGTATAGGGCTCGCCATACTGGTTGCGCATCTGCTCGGGCTCCTGGCCCGGATTGTCGTAGAAATAGAGCTCCACCGCCGTGGTGGGGCAGCTCTGCTGGCAGGTCATCGCGTCGTTGCTGACGAAGTCGGGCATGGTCGCGTAGCTGATCGGCCAGAAATACCCATCGCTCAGCCGCACACAGACGGTGCGCACTGTCTGGTAGCCCTGATAGCCCCAGTAGTCGCCGCCATCGACCATCTGGCCATCGGTGAAATCGCCCTGCGACGTGGTGCCGAAGATACGATCGAACACCGACTGCCGTTCGGTGGTGAAGGTCGCGCTCGATCCCTGGTTGGCGCCGCAGCCGAAGCGCGCCATTTCCTGAAGGATCGCCTCGCGCTGGGCCCCGACCGCATTGGCGGTCTCCACCTGCTGGGATACGCCGGCCGCCACTTCGCGCAGGCGCAGCACTTCGCGGCCGATCTGCCGGCATTCCTGCGTCAGCTGGCGCCCCGCCTTGGCGTCGTCATTGCATCCATCGCGGACGTAGCGGCTTTCCATCGCCTGCACGTCGCGCTGGGCCTGCCGGGCCGCCTGCGAATTGCCGCCCATCTGCTGGTAGGATGAATTGTTGTCGAACTGGCGCAGGGCCGCCTCGAGCTGGAAGCACTGTGCCGCCTGCGCATAGGCCGTGTTCACGTCCAGCACCAGGCAGATTGCCGCCAGCACCAACAATACCAGGGCGCGTACGCCGTTCCTGCCCAAGCTGCGAACAATCCTCTTCGCGACGCGCCGCGCGTCGATCCTCCGGCCCTTAAGACAACGCTAGGACCGATTGCAACAGTATAGTGGCGCGGCTGCCGCCGTGGTAGCGCTGCAAGGTCACACAGTTGCGAGATTGCGCCGATGAAGCTAGCCACGCTCAGGAACAGCCGCCCCGATGGCCAGCTCGTTGTCCTCTCTTCCGACCTCGCCCGCTTCGTCTCCGCAGGTCGTATCGCACCCACCCTGCAGGCGGCGCTGGACGACTGGAACGCCCTTGCTCCGGCGCTTTCCGCGCTCGCTGCCCAGCTCGATGCCGGCGCCATAGCCGGCCAGCCCTTCGACCCGGCCCAGGCCCTGGCGCCGCTGCCACGCGCCTACCAGTGGATCGACGGCGCCGGCTATCTCAGCCATCTCGAACGTGTTCGGACCCTCAAGGGCAGCAAGGACGAGGAGCTGCAGTCCGTCCGGCCGCTGCTCTATCAGGGTGGCTCCGATTCGCTTTCGGCACCGTCAGACCCCATCCGGGTGACCGATCCCGATCTCGCCATCGACTTCGAGGCCGAAGTCGCCGTCATCATCGGCCCCGTCCCCATGGCTGCCACCAAGGCGCAGGCCGCATTGGCCATCCGCCTCGTCACCGTCTGCAACGACGTGTCGCTGCGCCGGCTCGTCGCTGATGACCTGCAGAATGGCTTCGGCTTCTTCCACGCCAAGCCGTCCACCAGCTTCGCCCCCATCGTCGCCACGCCCGACAGTCTCGGGAGTGCCTGGCGCGACAATCGCCTGCATCTGCCAGTCCGCATCGAGGTCAACGGCACCCTCTACGGCCAGCCCAATGCCGGCACCGAGATGCATTTCGATTTCGCCGATCTGATCGTCGAGGCCGCCCGTACCCGCAGTCTGGCATCTGGTACGATTGTGGGGGGCGGGACGGTATCAATTCGGCACGATGAGAGCCTCCCGATCAAGAGGGATGGTATCGGTTTCGCCTGCATCGCTGAGGCGCGTACCGTCGAAAAACTCAAATACGGCCGGGCCCGAACGCCCTTCCTCAAACCGGGCGATACGGTGCGCATCGGCGCCATAGCCAGCGACGGCAAGTCGGCCTTTGGCGATATCCTGCAGAGGGTGGCGCTCGCCTAGCCGGCGCTAACGCCTTGCAAAACCTGGTAACATTCCCGTGTAGACGTTGGGCATGTCATTTTGCCATGCCACTTTGCCCCCACGGCGGCGACGCCGCTCGTGTGTTTTGTTGAGGGTGCACTCATGTCGATCAAGAAGATTTCTGCCATGGCCATCGCCGGCCTCCTGGCCATCAGCGCCGTCGCCACCGTGGCGCAAGACGCCTTCGTCGCCCCCGCCACTCCAGAGGAAGCCGTCGCCGCCCGCAAGGCGCTGATGCGCGAAGATGGCGGCATCATGCGCGGGCTTGGTGGGCTTTCCGGCGCCGAGGCGGTGGCCGGCCTCAATACCGTGCTGACCAACTACACGCACCTTCCCGGTCTCTTCCCCGAAGGCTCGATTGTCGGCGACAGCAAGGCGCTGCCGGCCATCTGGGAAAACTGGGACGCGTTTGTCGCCATCGTCGACGCCGGAAAAGCCGCGGCCACCAGCGGGATCGCGGCAGCGGAAGCCGGTGATGCTGCCGCCTACGCCGCTGCGCTCCAGACGCTGGGCGGCACTTGCGGCGCCTGCCATCAGCAGTTCCGCGGCTGACCGCGGACAGCCCTCAGAATATCGCCTCCAAAGCGATTGGCGGTCCGTCGGGCCGCCTTTTTTCTTTCCACTTGCTTTCCGGTCCGCCTGCGGTCAATCTTCGCCCCATGAAGACCGGCATCATTCTGATTAACCGCTGCACTATTACCTGCTAACCAACTGTTGGCGGCGCGGTCTTCTTCATCCAAATAATCTGATACCCGAAGAGCCGTCTGCCAGCGCCCATTCGCATGGCCAGGGACGGACCATATGACCACGCCACAGCTGACGCTCTACAACACGCTCACTCGCAGCAAAGAGGCGTTCACGCCGCTCGATGCGAACAATGTGCGCATGTATGTCTGCGGCCCCACGGTCTACGACTTCGCCCATATCGGCAATGCGCGCCCGGTCATCGTGTTCGACCTGCTGTTCCGCCTGCTGCGCCATGTCTATGGCGCTGATCACGTCACCTATGTCCGCAACATCACGGACGTGGACGACAAGATCAACGCGCGGGCCTTGCGTGATTTCCCGGACCTGCCGCTCAACGAAGCCATCCGCCGGGTGACCGAAAAGACGGAAGCCCAGTTCCTGTCCGACGCCACGGCGCTCGGCGCGCTTGAGCCGACCGTCCAGCCGCGGGCCACTGACAATATTGCCCAGATGCAGGCCTTGATCGGCAGCCTGATCCAGCGGAGCCATGCCTACAACGCGGCGGGCGAAGTGCTGTTCGACACCACCTCCATGCCCGATTATGGCCAGCTCTCCGGCCGCAACCTGGAGGACAACCTGGCGGGTGCCCGGATCGCCGTGGAAGCGCACAAGAAGAACCCGGCCGATTTCGTGCTCTGGAAGCAGTCCTCTGACGAAGAGCCCGGCTGGGAAAGCCCCTGGGGCCGCGGCCGTCCCGGCTGGCATATCGAGTGCTCGGCCATGTCCGAGCGCTATCTCGGCCAGACGTTCGACATTCATGGCGGCGGACTCGACCTGATCTTCCCGCACCACGAAAATGAGATCGCCCAGTCGCGTTGCGCCCACGGCACCCATGCCATGGCCAATGTCTGGATGCATAACGGCTTCCTGCAGGTCGAAGGCCAGAAGATGAGCAAGAGCCTGGGCAATTTCGTCACCATCAACGACCTCCTCGAAACCGGCGCCATGGGCGGCCGGGCGTGGATCGGTGACGTTTTGCGCCTCGCCATGCTGATGACGCATTACCGCGAGCCCATCGACTTCTCGCTGCGCCGCCTCGAAGAGGCCGAGGCCAAGCTCCGCGACTGGCAGCGCGCCGCCCGCGGTGCGGAACTTGCCGAGGGCGACGCTCCTGACGATTCCGTCGTCAAGGAGCTGGCCGACGACCTCAACTTCCATCGCGCTTCGGTTGCCCTCGATTTCATTGCCAAGAAGGCCAATCGCGACGAGGGCAACGCCAGGCATTGCCTGGCCGCCACCCTGCGCTTCCTCGGCTTCGGCCTCGATACGCTGCTGACGTCCGACGATGGCTGGGAAGAGCCGCCGCATATCGCTGCGGCCATTGCCGAACGTCTCGAAGCCCTCGACAGCAAGGACTTCGCCCGCGCCGACACCATTCGCAACCAACTGGCCGAGCAGGGCATCGCCCTGATGGACTACAAGGATCCGGAAACCGGCCAGCGCCGCACCAAGTGGGAGAGCAAGCCATGACCATTTTCGATCACGTCGGGTATGCCGTCGGCGATCTGGACCAGTCCGCAGCCTTCTATGACGCCGCCCTTGCGCCGCTCGGCATCAAGCGGGAGGCCGACTACGAATATCCCGGCGGCCGCGTCATCGGCTATGGCGCCAAGGGTCCGCAATTCTGGATCAATTCCGGCAGCGCCATGCGCGACCACGTGCATCTGGCCTTTGCCGCCAAGACCCATGCCGAGGTCGACGCCTTCTACGCCGCTGCGATAGCGGCCGGCGGCCGCGACAATGGCGGGCCGGGCATCCGCACCGAGTATCATCCCAACTATTACGCTGCCTTCGTGTTTGATCCCGATGGCCACAATGTCGAAGCGGTCTGCAATGCCCCAGTCTAAGCCGGGCGAACATACCGGCGGTTGCCAATGCGGCGCAGTGCGCTTCCGCGTTACCCGCCTCGGTCGTCCCTCGATCTGCCATTGCCGCATGTGCCAGAAGGCCTTTGGCGGCTTTTTTGGTCCGCTCGTCACCGCCCACAATGCGAGCTGGACACGCGGCGAACCCAAATGGTTCCAGAGTTCCAATGCCGCCCGCCGCGCCTTCTGCGGCGATTGCGGCACCCCTCTGGCCTATGAAACGCGCTTTGGCCTCGAACTGGCCATCGGCGCCTTCGACGATCCCGAAGTGGCCGCGCCGGTCATCCAGGTCAATCCGGCCGACAAGCTCTCCTTCTTTGACGGACTGTCATCGCTGCCGCTGCGCAGCGAGGCGCCCAACGAATGGCGCGACTTCCTCGCCGGCATCCATTCCAACCAGCATCCCGATCATGACACCGACGACTGGCCGCCGCGGGAGCAGGCGCGATGACCGAGGTCTGGACCGGCGGCTGCCAATGTGGCGCGGTGCGCTACCGCTTCACCGAAAAGCCGCGCGGTTCCCATATCTGCCACTGCCGCATGTGCCAGAAAGCCTTCGGCGGCTTCTATGCGCCTCTCGTCGGCGGCCCGCTCGAAACCTTCGCGGTCACGCGCGGCGAAATCACCCTTTTTCGTTCCTCCGAACAGGTTGAACGTGGCTTTTGCCGTACTTGCGGCACGCCGCTGAGCTTTGCCTATATCGGCGGCGACTGGATGAGCACATCCATCGGCTCGCTGGACGACCCCGAAGCCTTCCCGCCTGAGGATCAGCATGGCGTCGACAGTCGCCTGAGCTGGGCCAACGCCATCGGCAGCCTCCCGGACCACTCATCTATCGAAGAGCGCGAGCCCGCTGTCGCCGCCTTCATCAAGGCCACCAATCATCAGCATCCCGATCACGATACCGACCATTGGCCGCCCCAAGAGGTGCATCGATGAAGCGTTATGCCATGGAAGTGAGCGGCGGCTGCCAATGCGGCGCCGTGCGCTATCACGCCACCGAAATGCTGGACAATTCCCACATCTGCCACTGCCGCATGTGCCAGAAGGCGGCGGGCAACATCTTCATCGCCCTGGTCGCGGCGCCGCGCGAGGCCATCACCTGGACGCGTGGCCAGCCGGCCCGGTTCCGTAGCTCAGAGCACGTCGATCGCGGTTTCTGCGCGGCCTGCGGCACGCCGCTCTTCTATGAGAATCTGGAGGGCGGCCACCTCAATTTCACCACCGGCTCGCTCGACCATCCCGAGCTGTTCCCGCCCCACGCGCATTGCGGCGTCGAAGGTCGTGTTCCCTGGTTCGAGACCTTGCCTACCATGGAGTGGCTGGGGACCACCGAAGCCGAAATGAGCGACGAGGTGGCCGGCATCCGGGCCACCAACCACCAGCATCCCGACCGCGACACCGAGCAATGGCCATGACCGCGCCCGTGCTCACGGGCGGCTGCCAATGCGGGGCCGTCCGCTACGCTCTCGATCAGCAGCCGGTCAACGTGCATGTCTGCCATTGCCGCATGTGCCAGAAGGCCGTGGGCGGCCCGTTTGCTATCATCTGCCCGGTGCAGAAAACCGCTTTTCGCGTCACCCGTGGGGCCATCAGCTATTTCCATAGCTCCGATGTGGCGCGGCGTGGCTTCTGCAGCACCTGCGGCACGCCGCTGCTCTTCGAATATCCCGAAGGCGACGACCTCGGTGTCCTGGTCGGCACGCTCGACGAACCCGATCGCGCCCCACCGGAAAACCAGTATGGCAACGAAAGCCGCGTCGCCTGGTATGCCGGGCTGATCGAGGTTCCCGGCGACCGGCCGACCTATGCCGACAATCCGCAGATGCTCCACCGCATCAGCAGCACGAACCATCAGCATCCAGACCACGACACGGCCAGTTGGCCCGCCCCTGCGGTTGGCCTGGGCCAGAGCAACACAACGAAGTAAGTCCATGTCCAAAACCCGCCTCTACATCTTCGACACCACGCTGCGTGACGGCGCCCAGACGGCCGGCATCGAGTTCTCCCTCGAGGACAAGATTTCCATTGCCCGCCTGCTCGAAGAACTGGGCGTCGACTATGTCGAGGGCGGCTATCCCGGCGCGAACCCGGTCGACACCGAATTCTTCGACGCCAAGCGCACCAAGCGCGCCAAGTTCACCGCCTTTGGCATGACCAAGCGGGCAGGGCGGTCAGCTGCCAATGATCCTGGCGTCCAGGCGCTGCTCAATTCCCAGGCCGACGCCACCTGCTTTGTCGCCAAGACCTGGGACCACCAGGTCAAGGTCGCGCTCGAAATCACCCTCGAGGAAAATCTCGCCAATCTGCGCGACACGGTGGCGGCCGCAGTCGCGTCAGGCAAGGAAGCCCTGATCGACTGCGAGCATTTCTTCGATGGCTTCAAGGCCAACCCGGATTATGCGCTGTCCTGCGTCAAGACCGCGCTCGACGCCGGCGCTCGCTGGGTCGTGCTCTGCGACACCAATGGCGGCACCATGCCCTCCGAAGTCCGCGATATCGTCGCCAAGGTGCTATCGGTCGCCCCGGGCGACCGGCTTGGCATCCACGCCCATGACGATACTGGCCAGGCCGTCGCCAATACGCTGGCTGCCGTCGAGGCCGGCGTCCGCCAGATCCAGGGCACGCTCAACGGCATCGGCGAGCGCTGCGGCAATGCCAATCTCGTCACCATCATCCCCACGCTGGTGCTGAAGCCCCACTTTGCCGACCGTTTCGAAACCGGCATCGACGCCAGCAGGCTCGGCCGCCTGACGCAGATTTCCCGCGCCTTTGACGACCGGCTCAATCGCGCCCCGTTCAAGCAGGCGCCCTATGTGGGCGCCTCGGCCTTTGCCACCAAGGCCGGCATCCACGCCTCGGCCCTGCTCAAGGACTTTTCGACCTACGAGCATGTCCCGCCAGAAAGCGTCGGCAACGAGCGCTCCATCATGGTCAGCCAGCAGGCGGGCAAGTCCAACCTGCTGACCGCCCTGGCCCGGCACGGCATCGAACTGGGCAAGGACGATCGCCGCCTCGAAAAGCTCCTGGCCACGGTCAAGGAACGCGAATCACGTGGCTATTCCTATGACGGTGCCGATGCTTCCTTCGCCGTGCTCGCCCACGAAGTGCTCGGCACGCTGCCCAGCTACTTCACCGTCGAGAACTACCGCGCCAGCGTGGAGCGCCGCCACAATGCGCAGGGTGAGGAGATCACCGTCACCGAAGCGGTGGTGAAGATCCGGATCGAAGACGAGTTGTTGATGTCGGTCGCCGAAGGCAACGGCCCAGTCAATGCGCTCGATCTGGCCATGCGCAAGGACTTGGGCAAGTATTCGGCCCGGATCGGGGATCTTGAACTGGTCGACTTCAAGGTGCGTATCCTGGACGGCGGCACGGGCGCGGTCACCCGTGTACTGGTCGAGAGCCGCGATGGCACGGGCGAGCGCTGGTACACGATCGGCGTGTCCCCCAACATCATTGATGCGTCCTTTGAAGCTCTGTATGAATCAATCACCTATAAGCTGTTGAAGACTGAAGCGGCGCAGGGGACGACAGACAAAGTGGCTTAACCGGGTGGTCCGTCCGCGGGACGGCTGCCGCAATCGTCCTGGAGGACAAACTGGCCGAAACCGCTCCGAAGAAACCGCTTGCGCTCACTCTTGGTGCAGCGGCGGTTACCCTGGCAGTCATCGTCGGCGTCCTGGCGGGTCCGTCCGTAGTCACGTGTTTCAATTCCCCTGATGGCATGGGTGTCTGCCTGCGTGGCAAGATGACGGATGCCGGCATCCTGCCCCGGCCCCCGGCAGTTGCAGACGCCGAAGCGGAAACCGAGCAGGTGGCCGTTGTCGAGCCGGGTGCCGAGGCCGTGGGCGAACCCGCCCTCGACGTCACACCCGCGCCCCAGGTTCCCGATGATCTGATCGCGGCAACCTTCGGCCTGCTCCGGGCCGAGCCCGACGGTTCGGTGGTCATCGCCGGCAGTGGTACGCCGGGCACCGAGATTGAAGTCTATTCCAACGATTCCCTGCTCGGCAAAGCCACCGTCGAAACCAGCGGCGACTGGGTGCTCGTGCCCGATGCGCCCATACCCCCCGGCGGTACCGAAATCACCTTGGCCGAAGCCGGCAAGACCGGCCGGGCCGCACAGTCCTTCGTCGTCGTCATCAACGAGGACAAGGCCAGCGAACCGCTGGTCGTGGCCAGCACGCCGGGCGCCATCAGCGAAGTGCTGCAGGGCCTCGATCGCCCCGGCGCCGAGACGACGACCCAGCTCGCAGCTGCAGATCCTGTCGCTCCGCCGGCTGCTGCGCCCGCGACCACACCTGCTCCGGCGCCCGAGACCACGCCGGCCGCTCCCGTCGAACCGGTCACGCCGCCGGCCGAGGCCGTCGCCCCAGCCGCACCCACCACGCCCCCGGCGCCGGCCGAGGCGGCCGTTCCGCCTGCGGAACCGGCAGCGACCGAGCCAGCACCGCAGACTCCGGGTGCTGCTCCGGCAGCGCCTGCGCCTGAGCAGCCCGCCGTGGCCCCCACCACAACGCCGCCCGTTGCGCCGGCCCCGACCACCGAGCCACCCGTGACTCCGGCGGTCGAAGCGCCGCCTGTCGCCGTTGCAGCCACAGATCCGGCCGCCCCCGCGCCCGTCACCACGCCGCCCGTGGCGGTCGCGGCAAACGTGCCGCCCACCATCGACGCCATCGAGATCGAGGGGGATCGTACCTTCTTTGCTGGCGCTGGCCCGGAAGGGGCGGACATCCGGCTTTATGTCGATGACACCTTCATTGCCGATGCAACGGTGGAGGGAGGCCGTTGGCTCGTCGAGGCCGGCAAGGTGCTGACCAAGCCTGAACAGCGCGTCCGCATCGATATGCTCGAGCCTGACACCGCCAAGGTCGCCGCCCGCGCCGAAGTCGACTTCGTCGTCGACCTGCCCGTCCCCGACGCACCGGTCGCGGTCGCCGAAGCGCCAGCCGCCGCGCAAACGTCTGCAACCCCGACGCCGGAGGAACCGGCTGCCGCCATTGAGACACCGTCCGAGCCCGTCGCCGAACCAGCGGCTCCCACTGAGCCCGCAACGACGACAGAACCTGCGGCGTCGACCGAGCCTGCTGCGACGACGGAGCCGGCACCGATCGTCACGGCCCAGGCCGAACCGACGACGGTAGCTGAACCAGCGGCACCCGCCGAACCCGTTGCCGAGCCCGAGACCGTGGTCGCCCCCCCGGCATCCAGTGAACCCGCTCCGGCGGCTGAGTCCACACCTGCCGCCCCCGCCGCCGAACCCGCGCCGGCGCCCGCCGCTGAACCCGCTGTGCCGACCCTGGTCGCGGTTGCCGTTGGTGGTCCTGACGCCGAACGCTTCGCCTCAGGCAAGGCGATCATCCGTCGCGGCGATAATCTCTGGACCATTGCGCGCCGCGTCTATGGCGAGGGCATAAAATATACGACCATCTACGACGCCAATACCGGCCAGATCCGCGATCCGGACCGCATCTACCCCGGTCAGGTGTTCGAACTGCCCAATTAACTGCGCAGAAAATGGCCCGCCCTCCGGCGGGCCATTGATTATTTGCGCATCACACCCCATTTTATCGTCAAATGACGATTAACCACGGCGAAGCGATGCGCGACGACGATATTGCCAACATCATGCGAGCGATGGGCCATCCTGTACGGCTCAACATCCTGCGCATCCTGGCCAAGCAGGAGCGTGGCGAGTGCTGCTGCGCCGACGTTACCGACGAACTGACCCTGGCCCAGTCCACGGTCAGCCAGCATATCAAGGTCCTGCTCGATGCGGGCCTTATCGTGCGCAAGCCGCGCGGTACGCGAAATTGCTACATCGTCCAGCATGACCGGTTGGCCGCCCTTGGCGACGCCTATTCCGGCATGATCGCGGGTTTCTCTCCCGCACCATCCAAACTGGAAGCGGAACCCGCCTGATGTCATCTGACAGCGCTGCGCCCAAGCCGTCCGTTAGCGCGGACGAAGGATCGTTGTTCGCTACGGTCCGCCATCTCTGGTCCTATATGTGGCCTGCCGATCGGCCCGATCTGCGGCTGCGCGTGGTGCTCGCCATCGGCGCTCTGCTGGTCAGCAAGGTCGCCACCACCCTCATTCCCTTCGCCTATAAGGGCATCATCGACAGTCTCGACGGCTCGGCGCCCAATGGTGCCGTCGTCCTGGGGCTGGCCGTGCCGATCGTGCTGGTCATTGCCTATGTGCTGGGCAACATCATCGATGCCGGCTTCCAGCAATTGCGTGATGTGCTCTTCGCCAGCGTCGGCCAACATGCGGTGCGCAAGCTGGCTTTGCAGACCTTCCATCACCTCCATCGCCTGTCGCTGCGCTTCCATCTGGCGCGCCGCACCGGCGGCTTGAGCCGGGTTATCGAGCGCGGCACCAAGGGCATTGAAACCATCGTGCGCTTCACGATGCTCAACATCGCCCCCACCATCGTGGAATTCGTCGTCACCGCCATCATCTTCGTCTGGATGTTCGGCGTCAGCTATCTCGGCGTGCTGGTGGTGATGATCTGGGGCTATCTCTACTTCACCATCAAGGCCTCGAACTGGCGCATTTCGATCCGCCGGGACATGAACAATTCCGATACCGACGCCAATGGCAAGGCGATCGACAGCCTGCTCAATTTCGAAACGGTGAAGTATTTCGCCAACGAGAAGATGGAAGCCGAGCGCTACGACGCGTCGATGGCCGGCTACGAGCGCTCCGCCGTGCGCATCTGGACGTCGCTAGGCTTCCTCAACTTCGGCCAGGCGCTGATTTTCTACGCCGGCTTCCTCATCATCGCGATCATGTCGATCGTCGGCGTCATGAACAACACGCTGACGCTGGGCGATTTTGTCCTGCTCAACACTTTCCTGATGCAGATCTACCGACCGCTAAATTTCATCGGTTTCGTCTATCGCGAGCTGCGTCAGGGCCTGACCGACATCGAAGAGATGTTCAAGCTGCTCGACCAGGCGCCAGAGGTCGAGGACGCGCCTGGCGCAACGCCGCTGGCGGTCACCGGCCCCGTCATCCGCTTCGACAATGTCAGCTTCCACTACGATCCCGACCGGGCCATCCTCAAGGGTATCAGCTTTGAGGTTCCGGCCGGCAAGACGGTTGCCATCGTCGGCCCTACCGGCGCGGGCAAGTCGACGATCTCGCGGCTGCTCTACCGCTTCTACGACGTCACTGGTGGCGCTATCACCATCGATGGCCAGGACCTGCGCGATGTCACGCAGGAAAGCCTGCGCTCGGCTATCGGCATGGTTCCGCAGGACACGGTGCTGTTCAACGACACCATCGGCTACAACATCCAGTATGGTCGTCCCGGTGCCAGCGCCGAGGATGTGCGGGCGGCCGCGGCGATGGCGCAGGTCGGTCCCTTCATCGACACCTTGCCCAAGGGCTATGAAACCCCCGTCGGCGAGCGTGGCCTCAAGCTCTCGGGCGGCGAGAAACAGCGCGTCGCCATCGCACGTACCATTCTCAAGGCCCCGTCTATCCTGATCCTCGACGAGGCGACTTCGGCGCTCGATACCAAGACCGAGCGCGACATCCAGTCGGCCCTTGATGTCGTCTCCAAGAACCGTACCACGGTGGTGATCGCCCACCGCCTGTCCACGGTCGTCAACGCTGACGAGATTCTTGTGCTGCGCGATGGCCTGATTGCCGAACGCGGCAACCACGTAGCGCTCTTGGCTCATGATGGGCTCTACGCCCAGATGTGGAACCGCCAGCGCGAGGCCACCGAGGCCGAAGAAAAGCTGCTTGAGACCGCCAACGATCCCGACGGCTTCGTCAAGCGCGGCCTGCCCGCGGCGGAGTAGGGGCTAGGCGAGCGGCTGGGTGTGTTCGTGCAACCAGCGTTCGAGCACGTCCTTCCGAAATGTGCCGGCTTCGAGGTTGCTGTAAATGAACTGCTCGAGATCATCGTTGGTGGCGGCAATGTCGATGCCGTTGAGCTGCAGAAACACTTCGAGGCAAGCATAGGCGACGCGTTTGTTGCCGTCGACAAAGCCGTGGTTCATGGCCAGGCTCTCCCACAATGCAGCGGCCTCCTCGATGATGTCGGCATAGTAACCGGTCTGCGGGCGAAGGAGGGCAGACTCTATCAGGCCAAAGTCCCGGGCGCCCTTGGCGCCGCCAAAGACATCAATGAGCCGCGCGTGGATGCGCAGGACTTCGTCGAGTGTGAGGTAGGTAGGCATGGCCGTCTACCTACTTTGCGAGTGCCTCGTAAAGCGACTTCCGGCGCTCGATACTCCGTTCCAGCAAGCTCTCGACCAAAGGGCGGACCTTTGGCACGGCGCCTTGGTCCAGCAATGCCTGATACTGCTCCGGCGACAGCACTACCGCGACGTCGCGTCCGTTCTTCTGGATGCGAACCGGTTCGGCCTGTGCCATCTCCAGCACCTGGCCAAACTTGTTCTTGGCGTCCGTCGCGGTGATCGCAGCCATAATTTATGGTTCCTTGGCTAAACTAGCTAATTAAAGCAATATAGCCATATTAGCTAAAATAGCAAGGCTAGGCCGCCATCTTCATCTCGCTCTGGATGGCCGCCATCACAGTCGGCGCATCGCGGCCTAACAGGGCAAAGGCGCGCGCCGAGGTGCCGTGCTGCATCGCGGACACCACCTCAAGTACATGCACACCGATCAGCGGTCCGCTGACCCCTCGCTTGCGCAGAGCCGCCAAGCCCTTGAGTACGGCCTGGCCCGACGGGGCGGCATTGTAGACGTCCCTGGGCTCTGGCAGGGGCGGCACATCGCGCTCCGAGCTGCGGACCTGGTCCGCACCCACGCCCACGGCCTCCAGCGCGGCCCGATGCGTTTGCCGCACCGCCTCCGCAAAAGCACCTGCTGTCAGGCCGAGCCTGGCGAACACCCGCGCAGCTGATCCGTCCGGCAGCTCCAGCGCCGCCAGCACGAAATGCTCTGCGCCTGGCGCAGCCTGGTGCTCGGCATTGGCAATCCGTTCGGCGGCCTCGCAGAGCGTCTTGATCGCCCCCATGTCCCGGAACGTCTGGGTCAGCTTCGTCAACATCGCATCTATCCTCATGCCTTGATGGTCGGGGCAATGCCCGCCAGCCGCTTGTGGGCGGCCTGCTTGCTCACGCCGAGCGCCTGGGCGATCCGAGCCCAGGACCAGCCCTGCGCGAGCGCCTCGGCTACCGCCTTGCGCTCGAGCCTGTCCGCCATCAGTCGCAGGGCGACGACGCTCGCGAGGGCCTGTTCCGGATCGTTCGTCTCGGATGGAGTTTCATATGGGATCGAGTTCATGCGTCAACAATAGTTGACGCACAACATTTGTCAACATCAGTTGACGGCTTGTCCCCTGCGGTCGTCGCGGGCAGAGTGCCGTCATGACCGAAACAACCACCATTCCCGCGCGCGACGATCAGAAGCCCGTCATCGCCAATCTGATCCAGCTCTACCTCTACGACATGACCGACAGCATGCCGTTCCCGGTCGGACGCGACGGCCGCTTCGAATACCGTTTCTTCGACCGCTTCTGGCGCTTCCCCTACCTCATCCATTCAGGTAGCGAGATCGCCGGCTTTGCCTTTGTCATCGACGAGTGTCCGCTTACCGGCCGCAAGCCGTGCTGGTTCATGGCCGAGTTCTTCGTCCTCAAGGCCTATCGCCGTCGCGGGGTAGGGCAGGCGGCCGTGGCCGCAATCCTGGACCGCCATCCCGGCGACTGGCATGTGGGCGTGCCCCTGGCCAATGCGCCGGCTCAGGCCTTCTGGGGCGGGGCGCTGCAGGCCCGTCACCCCGCGGCGCGTCAGATTGCCTTCGAAGGTGACGATTGGCGGCTGAGCGCTTTCACGGTGTAGCGCGGGGGCAAACAAAAAGGCCCGCATTGCTGCGGGCCTTTTCGTTCATTCCGGCCAGCCTATTCGGCGGCTTCCGGACGGCTGACCACGGTCACGCCGTTCTTTTCCTGCTCCACCAGCCCAGCATCCTTGCTGACGATGAAGCGCTTGGTGCTGTCGGCATCGGCGGGAATTTCCACCGCCATGCCATCGAACCCAGCCGGTGCCGCCTGTGCGGTCCGGCCACGGCCGGTGACGAACCGGCCCAGTCGGGCGAACTGATGGCCGATCCACTTGATCTGCTTCCACAGCACGTTCGGTGCCACCACCATCACCGGCACCATCACCAGCGTCAGGGCCGTCGAGACGAACAGGCCCGACACCAGCGCGGCGCTGAGGTGGATGAACCACGAGCCAGCAATACCGCCCACGACGATCTCGCGACGGATGAAGTCGAACTCGACATTCATCGCCATCGGGATCACGCCGAGTGCCGTCACCGTCGCGGTGAGCAGCACCGGACGCACACGCTGGCTGATGGTCAGCAACATCGCCTTGATCGGCTCGACATGTTCGTCGCGGTTGTAGTGGTTGTAGGTGTCGATCAGAACAATGCCGTTCTTCACCACGATACCCGCCAATGCCACGATGCCGAGGCCCGTCATGATCGCCGAGAAGCTCATTCCGGTGACCACCATGCCCAGCAGCACGCCGCCCAGTGACATGATCACCGTCGAGAGCGTCACCAGCACCTGCCAGAAGCTGTTATATTCCAGCAGCAGGATCAGGAAGATCAGGAACATGGCCGCGCCGAACGCCGACACGATGAAGGCGTTGGTGTCGTCCACCTGTTCCGCCGCACCGCCATAGATGATCTCGACGGACGACGGCCACTCCTGGGTCGCCTGCCAGGCCTTGATCTGTTCGATCTTGGCGTCGGCAGTAACCGGCTCACCAGCGGCATTGGTCGGGTTGAGGTTAGCCGCCACGCTCATGGCATAGACGCCATTGCGACGCGAAATATTGGCAACCTTGGGCACGGCCCTGCGCTCGATGAAATTGCTCACCGGCACCAGGCCCTGCGCCGTCACGATCCGCAGCGAGTCCAAGGCATCGAACGTGCGTTCGTCCTCCGGCAGGCGAACGCGAATATCGAGTTCGTCGCCGCCATCGTCCGGCCGGTAGCTGCCGAGCTTCACGCCCGAAGTCACCAACTGCACATAGGGGCTCAGTTCCCGCACGCCGATGCCATACTTGGCGGCAGCTTCACGGTCGATGGTCACCTGCCAGTCGATGCCGGGGGCAGGGCGGCCGTCTTCGATATCGATCGTGTCGCCAAGATCTTTCTCGATGAAGTCGCGCAGCTTGGCAACGGCCGGGCCGATGTCGTCATAAACCGTGCCCTCGACCCGCAGGTTGATCGCCTTGCCGGCCGGCGGGCCGTTTTCCTGGGCGGCGATCTGCACGTCGAGGCCCGAAATGTCGGCCACGCGGTCGCGGATGTCCTGGAAGATTACTGCCGCCTTGACGCGCTCGTTGTAGGGCAGCAGCTGCAGGTTGAACGAGCCGATCGTGTCCGGCGGCCCACCCGAGCTCATCGCGTCGCCACCAGCGCCGAAGCTCATGATGACGTCCTGGATGCCCTGCACCTGCAGGATCTCGTTCTCCACCTCGACCAGCATGTCGCGGATTTCGGCGGGAGAGTAGTTGCCGCGTGTGATCACGTTGACGGTGCCGAATTCCGGCTCGGAGGCCGGGAAGGCTTCGGTCGTCGGGCTGCTGCTCATATAGGCCACGAACATGGCAACGATCAGCGCGAAGCCGATACCCAGAGTGGGCAGGGGCTGATGGATCAGATGCTCCATCGTCCGCACATAGACGCCGGTGATGCCACGGACCTTCTTGGGGTCGAACTTGTCGGCATACATCACGATGTCGGCCGCTTCCTTGTGATGCGGGTCGACCTTGGTGGAAGCGATGAATGCGCCGATGATCGGCATGAAGATGAGCGCCGATACGAGCGAGGCGCACATCACCACGATCACGATGATCGGCAGGTAGCTCATGAACTTGCCGATGATGCCCGGCCAGAACAGCAGCGGTACGAAGGCGCCCAGCGTCGTGAACGTGGCCGAAACCACCGGCACGAACATCTTGCGCGCCGCCATGATGAACGCCTCCTTCTTGGAGACGCCCTCCATCAGCTTTCGTTCGGCATATTCCACGACCACGATCGGGTCGTCGACGAGCACGCCCACCGCCAGCACGAGGCCGAACATGATCATCATGTTGATGGTCATGCCCATTATCTGGACCACCAGGAATGCGATCATGAAGGAGATCGGGATCGACATGCCGATCATGATGGCGGGACGCACGCCCAGCGTAGCGATACAGGTGATCAGCACCAGCGCCACGGCGGTCAGCACGGCCGCTTCAAGCGAACGGAACAGACCCTTGGTCGAGTCGGCCTGGTCGATCAGGAAGCTGGTTTCGATGCCTTGCGGCCAATCGGCGGTGAATGCCTCGGTCACCCGGCGCACGTCATCGGAAACCGTGATGACGTTGGTGCCGAGCTTCTTGATGACGCCAAGCGTGATGGCCGGCTGGCCGTTCACGTGCGAATAGGACGTCGCATCCTCAAAGGTGCGCGTGATAGTCGCCACGTCGCCAAACGTCACCACGGTGTCGCCCGAAGTCTTGAGCGGCAGCGAGTAGACGTCCTGGGCGTTCTTGATCAGGCCGGGGACCTCGACGTTGAACGAACCCTGGCCGCTGTCCAGCGTACCACCGGGCACGACCATGTTGTTCTTGGCCAGAGCGTCAAACAGTTCAGCCGCCGTCAGGTTATAGGCCTCGAGGCGGTTGAGATCGATGGTGACTTCGAGCACTTCCTCGCGCGACCCGCTGAGGGTCACGCTCTGGACGTCGCCCATGGCTTCCAGTTCGTCCTGCAGGTCCTTGGCACGGTTGACCAGTTCACGTTCCGGCACCGAGCCATAGACCGCCACCGAAATGGTCGGCATGTCCGAGAAGGAAATCTCGGTCACAGTCGGTTCGGTTGCGTCGTCGGGTAGTACCGCAGCGATGCCATCCATTGCCGCGCGGATGTCCGCCAATGCGGCGTCCTTGTCGGCGTTGACGTTGAACTCGAGGAAGACCGAAGCGTGGCCGGTCGTCGAGGTGGCGGAGTAGTTCTCCAGCCCGTCGATTTCCTTGATCCGGTCCTCGATCGGCTTGGCCAGCAACTGCTCGGCGTCGCGTGGCGACACGCCGGTCTGGCTGACCGAGACGTAGAAATAGGGGATGTCGATTGCCGGGAAGCTTTCCTTGGGCAACGACGTATAGGCCGCCAGGCCGGCTGCCAGCAGCAGCACCATGACGGTCAGAACAACTCGCGGCA
>NZ_CAMLHM010000025.1 GCF_946479885.1 uncultured Devosia sp. | reverse complement strand
CGCGTCTCCCTGTTCGGCAACGAGATCGAATCCATCGTCGAATTCGACCCCTTAACGGGCAAAAAGAGCGCCGACCTCACCTTCATTCGCGTCTTCGCCAACTCCCACCACGTGACGCCGCGCACCACCATGAACCAGGCCATCAAGGCCATCCGCAGCGAGCTCGCGGCGCGCCTGCAGGAGCTCAACGGCGCCGGCCGGTTCCTCGAAGCCCAGCGCCTCGAACAGCGCACGCTGTTTGATCTCGAAATGATGGAAGCCACCGGCTCCTGCGCCGGCATCGAGAATTACAGCCGCTACTTCTCCGGCCGCCGCCCCGGCGAGCCGCCACCGACCCTGTTCGAATACCTGCCCGACAATGCCCTGGTCTTCGTCGACGAAAGCCACGTCACCATCGGCCAGCTCGGCGCCATGTATCGCGGCGACCTGCGCCGCAAGGCGACCCTGGCCGAATACGGCTTCCGCCTGCCGAGCTGCATGGACAACCGCCCCCTCCGCTTCGAGGAGTGGAACGCCATGCGCCCGCAATCGGTCTATGTCTCGGCCACGCCCGGCTCCTGGGAAATGGACCAGACCGGCGGCGTCTTCGCCGAACAGGTCATCCGCCCCACCGGGCTGATCGATCCCCCGGTCGAGATCCGCCCGGCCAAGGCCCAGGTCGATGACGTGGTCGACGAGATCCGCCAGACCAACAAGGCCGGCTACCGCACTCTGCTCACCGTCCTCACCAAGAAGATGGCCGAGGACCTGACCGAATACCTGCACGAACAGGGCATCCGCGTCCGCTACATGCACTCCGATGTCGACACCATCGAGCGCATCGAAATCATCCGCGACCTCCGCCTCGGCGCCTTCGACGTCCTCGTCGGCATCAACCTGCTGCGCGAAGGTCTCGACATCCCCGAATGCGGCCTCGTCGCCATTCTCGACGCCGACAAGGAAGGTTTCCTGCGCTCGGAGACCTCCCTGATCCAGACCATCGGCCGCGCCGCCCGTAACGTCGACGGCAAGGTCGTGCTCTATGCCGACAAGATCACCGGCTCCATGGAACGCGCCCTCGCCGAAACCAACCGCCGCCGCGAAAAGCAGATGGCCTATAACCAGGCCAACGGCATCACCCCCCAATCCGTCCGCTCCAACATCCACGACATCGTCGACAGCGTCTACGAACAGGACCACGTCACTGTTAGTATCGGCAAGGGCAAGGACGGCAAGGAACAGGTCCAGGTCGGCGCCAACCTGGCCGCCGTCATCAAGGACATGGAAGCCCAGATGCGCGAGGCTGCGACGAACTTGGAATTCGAAAAGGCCGCGCGGCTGCGCGACGAGGTGAAGCGGCTAAGGGAGATGGAGTTGGATACGTTGAGTGGGGAGGTAAGCTAAGCGTAACGCTTGGGCTTGACCCGAGGCGGCTTTCTTCACCTCTCCCTTCGGGGGAGAGGTCGGCGCGCAGCGCCGGGTGAGGGGGCCCTCTCCCGAGCTGGCCGCAGGCAAAACCGCCCCAGTGGAACGATTTTAGGCAAGAAGGCCATGAGGGGCTACGCCCGAATGGTCGAGAGACGAGGTGAAGTGGTCGCGCGAGATGGAGTTGGATACGTTGGAGGGGAAAGTGTCGTAGGACGCGATCTTATCCTACCGCGGCGTTCCGGAGCTGACATCACTGAATCACTGGAGCACCGCGAGGGCCTTATGGCGGAGGACCTGATAGGCGGCCGTCGCGATATCTTGGTTTGATTGCTCGCCGATCCAGTATCGAAATAGAACGGAGACTACCTGCTCGAAGGGTAGCCCTATCAACTCGCAAAATTTCCTAAACCAGTCGTGTAGGTCGTGCCCTTCCAAGGCAGCAATCACCTGTTCAACATTTTTGGTAAATTCAGCTGACAAAGCGATGGCATGTTTTTTTGCTGTGTCGATAAGCATGGTTTCCGGCGGTGTACTTCCGGGCATCAACGCTATCAATTGCTGAAGGTTGTTGGGCACCTGATTGGCGCTGTCGCCGTCAGCTAACCCAAGAAATCTAGTTGTCGGAAGATCATTGGGCAGCAAGGGCAGTCGGCGAATTATGCCCCCGAGTCCGTCCCCTTCCACTCTCATCACTACGTGCGAAAAAACTGGATCATCTGTCCAGCTCAACCAACTTCTGGCAAATGCCACCGCCACTTTGTCTTCAAGATACATCACTAGTGATCGAAGTGGATATACGCCAATGCGAGCCATCAATTCTGGTAACGGGTGAGGTTCGTATCGAACACCTCCGGCGTGCCGAATAAGAAAACGCGCCGACCCTTCAGGCAACCTATCAATTACAGCCGCAGAGTGGCTAGTAATTATGACATTGAGTTTCTTCGCCACCGCTGCCCGACTAACATGCTCAACGATCGCATTTTGACTTGCTACCGATACAAAGGACTCTGGTTCTTCGATTAGCAGGAATTCGCCATCATCAGCCCGCTCTACAGCCCACCATATCGACAAGGCCGATAATTCGCCCGCACCCATAGTGCGGCTGTCGTATGAATGCCCTAAGTACGTAGCCCGGAAAAAGGGAACGACAATATCGGACAGTTCTATTTCGTACACTTCCAATGACTCGTACGCCCGGCGAGAAATGTACTGGACATCCACCAAATCGCTGCCAACAACCTCGTAAGGTTTGGTGCCTTCAACGATTTCGTCGAGAGAAAGACTAGAACCAAAGTAAAAATCCGTATTGGAGACAATCTTTCCGCCCTCAAGAAAGGTCACTGCAACATCAGTGGCACCTCCTTCAAAGCCGGCGTCGCTAAGGGTAACGCTCAACGTCTCCTCAACTCCCTCCCTCAAGACATTTATCGAGGCCTTGCCTGCGCCCAATTTCGCAATTGCATAGCCGTCGTCAGTTGATGCAAGTGGATCTAGTACCGTCCAAATTAGGCGCAGCACACTTGATTTCCCGGAACCGCAGTACCCGCATAGGACGGTAACAGGGATATCAACGGGAATTTCGGCGGTGCCAAGACTGCCAAAATCCTCATACTGAATTTTGGTTATTCGCGTCGGCCAATCGCCTCGCTTAGTGCTTAGCCGTCTCAGCGCATCACTTGCTTCGGCTGCCCTCATTGCAGTTCAGGCCAATTGGAAGACGGCAAGTGAGCGTCAAGGGACACCTCCAAAGAGCGCCTATTCAACTTTGAAAGCGACCCCTTGATAACTAACAGCCAGTTGTTAAGCCCAGTCTCGTGGGGCAAACCATAAAGCGCATCGTATGCCAGCCAAAGGCAGAAGTCGCGGTAGACAACTGAAGAGACATCAGTCACACGGAGACTGGACCTGTCGGAGAACAAGGCTTTAGCGACACTCGCCAAGGCAGGACGGTCAAAGTCGACTAACGCATCAGTTTGGTCGAAATCTCGCAAAAAACTTACGTGAGTACTTTTCGCCCCTGGCCGGCAGAAAAAGATCAACCACGAAAGCAAGCTCGCCTTGTTTAGCTTCGCCGACGCGTCCTCGCGCCTGACCGAGAACGCCGACACGGCGTCCCGCGCTCGTTCGACTACGTCATCTGAGAATCCCTGCTCATCTCGGAAGCGATCCGAAATTGCCGCCTCTGTCGCCTTTACGCCAATGGTCTTCCGATCCAGAAAATACAATAGTCGAGCTAATATGTCGTCGTAGGACATCCTAGCATTGGAAAATCCCAACGTTTCTCTATTGTTTCCAAGGGACAAAAAGAGCTCTACTAAATCTTTTAGTTGCGTTCTTGATCTGCCATATAGAGAATTTCTTTTCTCACCGGCTGTCAGGCCGGTTGGCTGATTTAGCCGATAAAATAATTCACTTGGCTCTTCTGGTGAATACTCAAATATTCTAAACGCCCTGAGAGTGTACTGATCTACTCTTCTTCTTACATCGACAGGCAACTGAGAGTATTTTTTGTTGTGAAGGGCAGCAATAACGGGATCACGCGGTGCCACACCACCATCGACACGGATTTCATCGTTCAGAAAGTCGCGAATGGCAGCTAGTCGCTGCTGACCGTCGAGAACCTCGAGCGTGTTATTGGCGGTGACGACTAGGTGCACGGGCGGAATGGACCACTCACGAAGAATCGTGTCGACGAGCTTCCTCTGCTTCCCCCTGGCCCAAACCTCTTGTCGTTGAAAGTCAGGCTGCAAATCTATGTCTTCATTGTTGATCCGATCAACAAGGCTTCGAATATCTGGATCCCAAGCCTGTAGTTTCATAGCTTCCTCGTTGGCGATGTCGCCTGTCCGTTGCTGACCAGTTGGCACAATCCGAAATCGGTTTGCAAGTATCGCTACCTCGGCCAGATTGTTGGCTGTAACGTGCCTTTTGCGAAAGTTCTTTCTCGCTCCCTTACGTCCCATCGCCTCAGCCGGCGATTTCCCCCTGACGTTTACCTTGTGATCGCCATCCCTCTCGACTCCCCAGCCCGACACACATTAGAACAAAACAGAAACACAACCTGTCGAGGTCGCCATGCCCACCTTCACCACCGAACTCGCCAACCGCACCACTCGCGAGCTGCCGCTCACCCTGGCCGAGGCCAGCCAGATGGCCGAAGCCGGCTTCCGCTTTGCCGAGTTCGAGCCCGAATATGGCCGCTACCGCCTGAGCAAGCCCTATGAGCTGGTGATCATCCGCGACACCAACACCCTGACCATCCGCCAGTAGCCTGGCCCGGACCTGCTCCGCCGCCCCCAACCCAAATCCATCCTGCCCCACCATCTCCACCGCGCCCCATGCCATCAGTGGTGCAAATAGGTCCTAACTGCACATCTGGATTCATCGCGGCTTTCCCGTCCGTGCAGCAGACTTATCCCCGTGCCGTCTGCCGCAAGCACACTGGGCGGACAGGAGGTGCCATGAGCAACATCATTTCATTCAGCAAAGTCATCGATCACGAGCGGCTGACCGAGCGGGTCGCCGCCATGCACGCGGCAGTCAGGGCCGCGCAGGCGGACGCGCCGGGACAGGCCGCCAGCCCGGCCTTGACGTCAGCCGTCGCCGCGCTGTTGCGCGATATCTATCGCCTGATCTCGCGCGAGCCCGGCGCCCGCAGCCTGCCGCGCCTGGCCTCTGGCGAGGCCACGACGCCGGTTCGGCTCGCCGCCCTGCTGCGCGATGCCCAGCTCTGGCTCGGTCTCTTCCGCGACGCCCATCTCGATCACGGCGATGAAACCGGCGAGGAATGGCTGACGCTGGAGGCGCTGGAGGAGCTCGCTGGACGGGGCGCAAAGAAAACTTATCCCCGCCCCTGAAATCAGCACCGATAATGCCCCCATCCCCGCCATTCACGCGGCGCCGACGAAGCGCCGGGCGGGGGGACTGGCAGCCGGGGTCGCCCGGCGCCTGCGTGGATGCTGACCACCGGCCGGACGGCAGGATGTCGCGCGATGATGGGGAGCCCGGAAGGCCCGGCCGATGAGGACGGTATCGGAACGGCTCACCCATCGGAGCGGGACGAGCGCCATGTCCAACCCGAAAGGGTGGCCGCTCGATGCGTGCGCAGGAAAAACCAGCTCGTGTGAAGCGGCTTTCGCCTCTTCAATACTCAAACAGGCGGCGCAAGCCGCCGGGGCGAAAGCCGCTTCGCATCGTGACCTCGGGCGCTCTTGCGCTCCGAAACCGCGACGCCTTCGGGCCGGGCGGCGCATAGGCATGTCCAATGGCCACGATCGAAAATATCAGTTGGACGCGCCGGCCGGCGCCCCGCATTCTTGGGCGCATGACTGATGCCCGCCTCTCCAATAACGGCCCACCGCTCGACGACGATGGCCCACCCTGGGGCCGCAACGGTATCGGCTACTATTTCGAGTGGGAGGCCGCGCGCAAAGCCGCCTTCGACGCGCCCTATGCCATCGCCCTCATGCGCGCCCGCCGCGCCCAGGCGCTGGGCCTGACCTATGACGAATACACGCTCGAAATCCTCGAGCGCGGCCGCCACCTCAATGCCGGCGACACCGAGCGCATCGCCGCGATTCTGCGCCGCCGCCCGCTGCGCTACTGAGCGCCTTGAAACCGCCGCCGGGCCGGTGCATGGGAACGGGCATGCGCACCCTTGCCCTCGCCACTCTCGCCACGCTCCTCGCCGCCCTGCCCGCCCAGGCCATGACGATCACCGCCCGCGTCTCGGGCGGCAATATCGCCATTCACACCGGCCCGCATGCCAGCTACCCGGTGGTCGGTCGCCTGGCCGACGGCACCGAAATCCCCATCGACGAATGCACCCAGATCGACTCGGATTCGCGCTGGGGCACGCTGGGCGATGCCGGCTCCCCGCTCTGGGGCAATGGTTCAGCCCAGTGGTGCCACATTCCCGATAGCGGCTGGGTCGAGCGCAGCTGGATCGTCGGCCGCGGCCTGGTCAATGTCACCCCGCCCGATTTCGCCGGCCCCGGCTGGTAGCCGAAAGCCTCGGCCGGAAAAACGCGACGCGGCTTTCCGTCCGGCGAGGCGGCCAAAAAGTCACAGCGGCAGCACCCGCGAATATTTGACCTGCCCCAGCGAAAAGCTGCTCTCGATCGAAGCCACGCCCTCCACCTGCGTCAGCCTCTCGCGCAGGAAATGCTCATAGGCCTCGAGATCAGCGCAGACCACGCGCAGCAGGAAGTCGAACTGCCCGGTCATCAGGTAACACTCCATGACCTCGGGCCAGTCGCTGATCGCCGCGCCGAACGCATCGAGCTCCCGCGCCCGCTGCCGCTCCAGCTTGATCGAGATGAACACTGAAACCGGCAGGCCCACGGCTTTCTGGTCTACCGTCGCGCTGTAGCCGGCAATTATCCCCGCGCGTTCCATCTGGCGTATTCTGCGCAGGCAGGGCGAAGCCGATAGGCCCACCCGGTCGGCAATGGCCTGGACGGTCATCCGCCCGTCCTCCTGCAAGGCCCGAAGGATCTTGCGGTCGATGGTACTGAGGTCAATCCTGGAGGTTTCGACCATTTTCCTGCGCCAATCTTGTCAAATCCTGCGCATGCCTGCGCCCCAGAGGTCAAAATAGACGAGAACTGCCACTCAGCAAGGCGCAAAGTCGTGGCAACGGCAGGGGGAGATCACATGGATCGCGGCGGCATGGGCGGAACGGCGGACACGCGCGTCGCCACCATCGAGGCGCTGACGCGCAAGGCGCTGTGGCTCTCCAACTGGATGATCCACCACGCCAACCACATCCGCCCCAACGTGGACGGCGTGAAAGTCGGCGGCCACCAGGCCAGCTCCGCCAGCATGGCCGCCATCATGGCCGCGCTCTATTTCGGCGTGCTGAAGCCGGAGGACCGTGTCGCGGTCAAGCCCCATGCCGCGCCGGTCTTCCACGCCATCCAGTATCTGTTCGGCAAGCAGACGCTGGAAAAGCTGCAAAACTTCCGCGCCTTTGGCGGGGCCCAGTCCTATCCCAGCCGCACCAAGGATACCGACGACGTCGACATCTCCACCGGGTCGGTCGGACTTGGCGTCGCCTTCACCGCCTTTGCCAGCCTGATACAGGACTATGTCCGCGCCAAGCCATGGGCCGATAAATCCCGCCCCGAAGGCCGCATGGTGGCTCTCGTGGGCGATGCCGAGCTCGACGAGGGCAATGTCTACGAATGCCTGCTCGAGGGCTGGAAGCACGGGCTGCGCAACACCTGGTGGGTTATCGACTATAATCGCCAGAGCCTCGACGGCGTCGTGCGCGAGGGGCTCTACGACCGCATCGAGGCCATCTTCCGCGCCTTCGACTGGACTGTCGTCACGCTCAAATATGGCGCCCAGCAGCGCGCTGCCTTCGCCGAGCCGGGCGGCGACAGGCTCAAGGCCTGGATCGACGCCGCGCCCAACGCCATCTATTCGGCGCTGATGTTCCGCGGCGGCGCGGCCTGGCGCGAGCGCCTCAACGACGAAATCGGCGACCAGGGCGAGGTCACCGCGCTCCTCGCCCGCCGCAGCGATGCCGAGCTGGCCGAACTGATGGCCAATCTCGGTGGCCATTGTACGCAGAGCCTGCTCGAGCAGTTCGAAGCCGCCGGCAGCGACAGGCCTACCGTCTTCATCGCCTATACCGTCAAGGGCTGGGCCACCCCATTGGCTGGCCACAAGGACAACCACGCCGGCCAGATGACCGGGGCGCAGATCGACACGCTGCGCCAGTCGATGCGGGTCCGCGAGGGACACGAATGGGACAAATTCGAGGGCATGGCTGACCCGGACGCCGTCGAGCGCTTCCTCGCGAAAGTGCCGTTCAATACCACCGAGTCCCGCCGCCTGACCTCGCCGGCCGTCGCCACCATCGGCCCGCAATTCGTCGGCACGGGCGCGACCTCGACCCAGACCGCCTTCGGCAAGATTCTCGACGCCATCGCCAAGACCGACAGCGACCTCGCGCGTCGCATCATCACGACGTCGCCCGACGTCACCGTCTCGACCAATCTGGGCACCTGGGTCAACCGCCGCAATCTCTATGCCAAGAGGGAGATGGTCGACGTCTTCCACAAGGAAGCCATTCCGTCAGCCCAGAAATGGCGCTTCACTCCAGAGGGCCAGCATCTCGAACTCGGCATTGCGGAGATGAACCTGTTCCTCGCCCTCGGCGCCGCCGGCCTCAGCCACTCCCTGTTCGGCGAACGCCTGCTGCCCATCGGCACGCTCTACGACCCGTTCATTTCCCGCGGTCTCGATGCGCTCAACTATGCCTGCTACCAGGACGCCCGCTTCCTGCTCGTCGCCACGCCCTCCGGCGTCTCGCTGGCCGGCGAGGGCGGCGCCCATCAGTCCATCGCCAGCCCGCTGATCGGCATCGCGCAGGATGGCCTCGCCAGCTTCGAGCCCGCCTTTGCCGACGAGCTCTCGGTCATCATGGATTGGGCCTTCGATTACATGCAGCGCAGCGGCGATGCGCGTCCCGACCTGGCCGACTGGCCGCGCGACGTCACCGGCGGCTCGGTCTATCTGCGATTGTCGACCCGCAGTATCGAGCAACCGTCACGCATCGTGGACAAGTCGCTCAGCGACGGCATCATCCGGGGCGCCTATTGGCTGAAGCCGCCCACGCCACAATGCGAGGTCGTCATTGCCTATCAGGGCGTCCTGGCCAGCGAAGCCATCGCGGCCGCTGCCGTTATCGGCGGGGATCGCCGCAACGTCGCGGTGCTCGCGGTCACCTCCGCCGATCGACTCAATGCCGGCTGGCACGCCGCCCAGCGCGCCCGCCTCCACGGCGACCACGCCGCAACCAGCCATATCGAAACCCTGCTCGCCGACATCCCCTGGCGCGCCAGCGTGATCACCGCCATCGATGCCCATCCGGCAACGCTGGGCTGGCTCGGCAGCGTGCTCGGCCACCGCTGCATCACGCTGGGCGTCGAGCATTTCGGGCAAACCGGCACGGTCGACGATCTCTACGCCCATTTCGGCATCGATGCGGCCGCGATTGAGAACGCGGCACGCAGTTTGATGAGTGGCCGTGCATGACGCGGTCAAACCCCATTTCCTCACCACGGCGCCGCCCGCACACGAAATACCCAACCTATCCACAGATCGCCTTGCCAAGCCCGGCCGCATTTGTCAGACATATGTCATTGGTCCGATTTCGAGGGGAATTCGATCTGTCTAACGCGGCCTGGCCGCAGCACAGAATGACCGGCTCCACGCAAGGAGCCGGCACACGGGAAACGTCCAAGAACTGGCTCTGCAACAAGGAGGGAGCTCTATGAACCTAATGCTGAAGATCGCCGGGGCGCTGACTGTCGCCACCGCAATGACGGCGCCAATACTGGCCCAGACGACGGTCGTCGCGCCGAGCGGCAGCACCGCCGGCACCTACATGGACTACATGAAGACCGTCTATGATCGTGGCACCGGCTCCGAGCTGCTGCAGATCCCCATCGCTACCTTCGACAAGGAATTCGAGCTGACGCCGATGGCGGCCGAAAGCTGGAGCCAGTCCGAGGATGGCCTGACCTGGACCTTCAAGCTGCGTCCGGGCCTCGTCTGGTCCGATGGCGAGCCGCTGACGGCGGAAGACTTCGTCTTCGCCCTGCAGCGCGCCGCAACCTCGGGCTACGACTTCGCCTGGTACTGGGACTTTGCCGGCGGCATCAAGAATTGGAAGGAAGTCACCGAAGGCACCGCCGACGTTGCCACCCTCGGCCTCAAGGCTGTCGACGACCTCACCATCGAGGTCACCACCGTCGCGCCCAAGCCCTACTTCCCGTCGGTCACCAGTCTCTGGTACCCGGTTCCCAAGCACAAGGTCGACGAACTCGGCGACGATTGGGCCCTCGACGTAGCGTCGATCGTCTCCTCCGGCCCGTTCGAGATCGAGAGCTGGGAAAAGTCAAATAACTCGGTCGTCTTCACCAAGTCCGATACCTATACCGGCCCCTGGTCACCGCAGATCGATCGCCTCGAACTCGATCCGACGCTGAACGCCCCCGAAGTCGGCCTCCCCGCCTTCCTCGCCGGCGATGCCGACTACTCGTTCCTCAATACCGGCCAGGTGCCGGTGGCGACCCAGCGCTACCCCGATGGCATCCGCCAGAACGCGGTCTTTGCGACCTCGTACATTTCGTACGACCTCGATGCCGCGCCGTTCAACGACGTCAACGTCCGCCGTGCTTTCTACTACGCCATCGACCGCGCCGAGCTGACGTCGACCGTGCTCAAGGACATCGCCATCCCGGCCGGCTCGATCCTGCCGCCCGGCTATCCTGGCTACAATCCGGACGTCGTCGCTCAGGCGGTGTTCGATCCCGAAAAGGCCAAGCAGTTCCTGGCCGATGCCGGCTTCGCCGATGGTGCCGGCTTCCCGGATGTCGAAATCTGGTATCGCGAAGAGGGTGGCTATAACGGCGCCATCATTCCCGCCATGGCGCAGTATCTCCAGGCCGAGTTCAAGGAAGTCCTGGGCATCACGCTCAACATCCGTGCCCTGCCCGGTCCGGAATGGATGGACGGCCTGCGTGGCAAGAAGAACAACATCTTCATCGCGCCCTACGAGTACGACTATCTCGATCCGTCCAACTTCTACGGCATCTTCTACAATGGCGGTCGCCACGGCTACTTCATCCCGGAATATGATGAGATCGTTGCCAAGGCCGATAGCGAAAGCGATTGGGACACCCGCTACAAGCTCTATGCCGATGCCGAACAGGTCATGATCGACCAGGGCCTCATCATCCCCCTGGTGCACCCGATCACCATCGCCGTGGTCTCCGACCAGATCAGTGGCGACGGCGTCCAGCCGAACTCACTCGGCTTCACCCAGCTCGACCGCCTCGGCCACTACTTCTTCACGCACATCACGAAACAGTAAGGTCCAATGTCGCAGTCAGCCTTCCCTCCCCCTTGAGGGGAGGGATCGAGGGTGGGGGTCGATCAGTGCGTCACTGAACCACCCCCTCCCCAACCCTCCCCTCAAGGGGGAGGGAGGCCGACTGTTACACGACAAAATATCAGGGCCGCTTCATGCCACTTGTCGAAATCGAAGGCCTCCGGGTCAGCTTCAGCCAGTATGACGGCCAGATCGACGCTGTCCGTGGCGTGAGCTTTACCGTCAACGAAGGCGAAAGCCTGGGCATTGTCGGCGAAAGCGGCTCCGGCAAGTCGGTCAGTTGCAGCGCCCTGCTCCGCCTGCTGCCGGCCACGGCCAAGGTCACCGCCGCCAGGATGACCCTCGACGGCATCGACGTCCTCAAGGCAGACAAGGAAGACCTCAAGCGCATGCGTGGCCGTGCCGCGGCGATGATCTTCCAGGACCCGATGACTGCCTTCGATCCGGTTTTCACCATCGGCCACCAGATCGCCGAAACCATCCAGGCGCACCGCAATATCGGCAAGCGCGAAGCCTTGGCCGAAGCCGAGCAGCTCCTGCTCCGCGTCGAGATCAAGAATGCCGCCGACATCCTCAAATACTATCCGCACCAGCTATCCGGCGGCATGCTGCAGCGCGCCATGATCGCCATGGCTCTATCCTGCCGCCCCAAGGTGCTGATCGCCGACGAGCCGACCACCGCGCTCGACGTCACCATCCAGGCCCAGATCCTCCAGCTCATCAAGAAGGTGCAGGCCGAGTTCGGCATGGCGCTGATCATGATCACCCACGACCTCGGCGTCATCGCCGAAACGGTCGATCGCGTGCTGGTCATGTATGGCGGCGAGGTGATGGAGGAGGGCTCGGTCGAGCAGATTTTCGAGGCGCCCCGCCACGACTATACCAAGACCCTGCTGGCCAGCCTCCACTCCAAATTCGAGCCCTCAAAGGGCGATCCGGATGCCATCGCGCCGGCGCTGGAGCTGCGCGGCCTCGCCAAATCCTTCCGCATCCGCCGTCGCAAGGGCTTCACCGTCAGCTATGGCGATTTCCGTGCCGTCGAGACCATCGACGTGGTCCTCCCCCGCAATCGTATCGTCGCCATCGTCGGCGAGTCCGGCTCCGGCAAGACCACCACAGGCCTCATGGCCATGCGCCTCACCGAGCCGTCCCGCGGACAGATCCTTGTCGACGGCACCGACATTTCCAGTCTCGACAACGCAGCGCTTGTCCCGTTCCGAAAGCGCATGCAGATCGTGTTCCAGGACAGCTATTCCGCCTTGGACCCGATGATGACACTGGCCCAGATCATTGCCGAACCGCTGCACATCCACGGCATGGGTACGGCGCGCGAGCAGAGCGAGAAGGCCCTCGGCTGGCTCGAACGCGTCGGCCTGCCACGCAGCTTCGGCAGCCGCTATCCGCACGAGCTATCCGGCGGCCAGCGCCAGCGCGTCGCCATCGCCCGCGCGCTCATCCTTGAACCGTCAGTCCTTGTCGCCGACGAGCCCACCTCGGCCCTCGACGTCACGGTCAAGGCGCAGATCATCAACCTGCTCAAGAAGCTGCAGGCGGAACTCGGCCTCTCCATCCTCTTCATCAGCCACGATCTGTCCACCGTGAAGTCGCTGACCGACAGCGTCGTCGTCATGTATCGCGGTCGCGTGGTGGAAGAAGGCCCCACCAAGCGCCTCTTCGCCGAGCCGCAGCACCCCTATACGCGCGCTTTGCTCGACGCCATTCCAGCCACCAATCCCCGCGACCGGCGCCAGCGCACCTTTCTGTCGGCCGACGAAATCAGCGCCCAAACACCGCGGTTCACCGTCATCCAGACCGGCGCGGCTCCAAACGCCACCCCGCAACTGGTCACCATCGCCCCGGGCCACCGGGTCGAGGCGATCGTGACCAATTGAGGAGCCCACGATGCTAGCCCACATCATCCGCCGCATCCTCTCGGTCGCCTTCACCTTCATCGTGGTGTCGGTCATCATATTCCTGATGATGCATTCGGTGCCGGGCGGCCCGTTCGACGCCAATGACATGCCGGTGTCCGAAGCCGTGCGCGCCAAGATGATGGCGCAGTGGGGCCTCGATCGGCCTCCGCACGTCCAATATTTCCAGTACATGTGGGGCGTGCTCCACCTCGATTTCGGCGTGCCTTTCCAGAGCCCGGGCGAAACCGTCGTCGAACTCATCTCCCGTGCCTGGGTCCCCAGCCTTATCCTGGGCGGTTCGGGCGTCTTCATCGGCGCTCCGCTCGGCATCCTTCTGGGCATGGCAGCCGCCCTCAACCGCAATTCGTGGATCGACTACCTTGCCTCCACCCTGGCGACGCTGGGCCTGACCATCCCGGTCTTCGTCACCTCCATGCTGCTGATCCTGATCTTTGCCGTCTGGCTCAACTGGCTCCCCGCCAGCGGCTGGCCGCAGCCCAACCGCTGGATCCTGCCCATCATCTGCTATGCCATGATCCCGCTGGCGACCTATGCCCGCTACACTCGCTCTGCCATGCTCGACACGCTCAACCGGCCGTTCGTCACCGTGCTGCGCGCCAAGGGGCTGAGCGAGCGCCGCATCATCTTCCAGCACGTGATGCGCAATTCGGCCATCCCGCTGGTCACGGTCTTCCTGCCCATGTTCATCGGCACGGCCACCGGCTCGATCTTCGTGGAAGCCATGTTCCGCGTCCCCGGCCTTGGCGCCTACTTCGTCTCCTCCATCGAGGTGCGCGACTATACGCTGCAGATGGCGCTGATGCTGATGATCACCTTCATGTACTGCCTGGCCTACCTGCTGTCCGACATCGTCTACGCCATGCTCAATCCACGTATCCGTGTCGGAGGCGGCGAATGACCGACACCACCATGCCTCTGGCCACCCCGCGCCAGCGCAGCCCGCTCTGGTTCGCCTGGCGCCGCTTCCTCTCCAACAAGGCAGCGGTCGTGGGCGGCGTCGTCCTCGCCATTCTGATCCTCATGGCGCTGTTCGCGCCGCTCATCACCCCCGTCGATCCCGAGGCGCAGCTCTTCCTGACCCAGGCCCTGGCCTTCCCTTCCGCCGAGCACTGGTTCGGCATCGATAATCTCGGCCGCGACTTCTATTCGCGCATCGTCTACGGCGCCCGCGTCTCGCTCACCATCGGCTTCACCGCCGCCCTGTTCAGCGTCCTCGTCGGCATCCCGCTGGGTGCCCTTGCCGGTTATTTCGGCGGGCGGCTCGACTGGATCGTCATGCGCATCATCGAGATCTTCTCGGTGGTCCCGCCCCTGCTCGCCGCTCTGCTGCTCGGCGCCATCACCCGCGGCGGCTATGGCACCATCGTCTTCATCGCCGCGCTCTTTGGCTGGGTCCAGGTGTGCCTCCTCGTCCGCGCCCAGGTCAAATCCTTCCGCGAAAAGGAATTCGTTCGCGCCGCCCAGGCCTTGGGCGCCTCGCCCTGGTACATCATCCGCCGGCACCTGATCCCCAATTCGATCAGCCCGATCATCATCGGCTTCGTCCTCTCCATCCCGCTGGCAATGATGCTCGAAGCCTCGCTCAGCTTCCTCGGCGTCGGCGTCCCGCCGCCCACGCCGACCTGGGGCCAGATGATCAACGAGGGCATCGACTTCATGTTCTTCTACTGGCATCTGGCGGTCTTCCCCACCGCCGCCCTCGCCATATCGGTGCTCGCGACCTCGCTGTTCGGCGATGGCCTGCGCGACGCCCTCGACCCGACCTTGAAAGGCCGCTGAATTGTCTGAAAATCTCGCCCGGCAGTTCCTCATTCGCGAGGATGTCGTCTTCCTCAATCACGGCTCGTTTGGCGCCTGCCCGCGCCCCGTATTCCGGGCCTATCAGAGCTGGCAGCTCGAACTCGAGCGCCAGCCGGTGGAATTCCTCGGCCGCAACCTCACCGAGACCATGCGCCAGCCCCGCATCGCGCTCGCCGAAGAACTTGGCACCGTGCAGGACAATATCGTCGGCCTGACCAACGCCACGCTTGGGCTCAACATTGTCGCCCAATCCCTTCCCCTCAAGCCGGGCGATCAGATCCTCACCACCGACCACGAATACTCGGCGCTCGAGAAGACCTGGGCCTATGTCTGCCGCAAGACCGGTGCGGAAGTCGTGGTGGTCAAGGTGCCCATGCCGCTGACCTCGGAAGCCCAGTTCGCCGACGCCATCATTGGCGGCATGACCGACCGCACCCGGGTGCTGTTCCTCAGCCACATCACCTCGCCCACGGCCCTGCTCTTCCCCATCGAGCGGCCCATCGCCGAAGCCCGCAAGCGCGGCGTCTGGAGCGTCATCGACGGCGCGCATACGCCCGGCCACATCAAGCTCGAACTCGACCGGCTGGGCGCCGATTTCTATTCCGGCAATTGCCACAAGTGGTTGATGGCCCCCAAGGGCTCGGCCTTCCTGCATGCCCGCCCCGAAGTCCAGGCCCTGATCGATCCGCTGGTCATCAGCCACGGCTGGACCGACAAGTCCAAGGAACCAGGCGCCAGGGGCGCCTTTGGCAATTCGCCCTTCATCGACGAGCTCGAAATGCAGGGAACGCGCGATCCGGCGCCCTGGCTCACCGTCCCCGCCGCGCTCGAGTACCGGCACGACAATGACTGGGACTCCGTGCAGATCCATTGCCAGGCGCTGGCGCAGGACACCGCCCGGCGGCTCGCCGAGCGGACGGGACTTGCCCCGCTCAGCGCGCCGGAATTCTCCGCCCCGCAGATGGTCGCCATGCCGATCCCCGAATGCGATGTCGACCAGCTCAAGCTCGACCTCTACGACAAGTACCGCATCGAAGTTCCCGTCTTCAAATGGCAGGATACCTGCATTGTCCGCCTCTCGGTGCAGGGCTATAATTCCAAGCCGCAGATGGATTTGCTGGTCGATGCGCTGACGGACTTGCTCGCCCTCAAGCCCGGCTCGGCACGGCGCGTCTCATAGCAAGGCTGACAAACGGCGCGAACTGTGGTGTGTGTGGCTTGCTAGGCATGCCGGAGGAATTGGCGCAGTGAGACCAGGCGCATTGAGCTATCTCGAGCCGCTCGAAACCCGCACGCGCGGCGTTGCGGTGCTTGACGCGCTGGCCGACATGGTCGAGCGCTCGGGCCTCAAGATCGGCGATCGCTTGCCCCCCGAAGTCTCGCTCGCCGCCACCCTTGGCGTCGGCCGTTCCACCATCCGCGAAGCCCTCAACCGCTGGGAGGGCCTCGGCATCATCCGCCGCCGCCGCGGCGACGGCACCTATCTCTCGGCCCGGGTCCAGACCTCGCGCGGGCTCGTGCCCACCATGGTACGCCTCGAAGGCGAGGCGCTGCTCCGCCTGATGGAAATTCGCCGCACGCTGGAAAACGACGTCGTGCGCAAGGCAACGGTCGGCGCCACGCCGGCCCAGCGCCGCCAGATTTCCGACCTCTGTGATGCCCTGCTGATCGAGGTCAATGCCGGCCGCCCTTGGCGCAAGGCCGACCACGCCTTCCACGGCGCCATCTACGATGCCACGGGCAATCCGATGTATGGCCAGTTGCTGATGAACCTCGACCACGCTCTCGAGCGTGGCGGTTCGTCGCCCTTCACCGCCGATGCCTTCGGTCTGGATTCCTTCCCCATCCACCGCGAACTGGCCGACGCCATCGTAGCCGCCGATGTCGATCGCGGCCTCGAAGCCATCAATCGGCTGCTCGACACCGTGGAGCGCGAAGTCAAAGCCATCATCGACGGCGGCAAGGCGGGCTGAACCCTTCTTGCGGGCCTTGTCCAACCCAGTCATCGACGTTCCCTCGGACTTGATCCGAGGGCCTTTCGCCACTTATGCCGACCTGAGAGTGACCCTCGGGTCAAAGCCCGAGGGAACGCCAGTGGGTGTCATGGATCGAGGCTAGGGGACTAAATCCAGCCCTGCAGCTCCCGCCGCACCATCGCCTCGATCATGTCCATCCCGCCAGGGCTATCGTTCAGGCACGGGATATAGGCAAACTTCTCGCCCCCCGCTTCCATGAACGTCTCCTTGCCCTGCATGGCGATCTCTTCCAGCGTCTCGATGCAATCGGCCGAAAACGCCGGCGCCAGGATGGCCACCTTCTTCACGCCCTTGCCCGGCAGGGCCGCCAGCGTCACGTCGGTATAGGGCTCCAGCCACTTGGTCGGCCCGAACCGGCTCTGGAACGTCACCATCAGCCTGGATTTATCCCAGCCCAGATATTCCCGCACCAGCCGCGTCGTCTTGAAACACTGGCAATGGTAGGGGTCGCCCCGCTCGAGATATTCCACCGGCATGCCGTGATAGCTGGTGATCACCAGATCCGGCTCGAAATCGAGTGCCGCCACACCGTCGCGGATCGAGTTGCCCAGCGCCTCGACATATTTGGGGTCTTCGAAATAGGCCGGCGCCGTGCGCACGGCCGGCTGCCAACGCATGCCGGCGAGGGCCTCAAACGCCTTGTCATTAGCGGTTGCCGTCGTCGTTGCCGAATATTGCGGATAGAGCGGCACCAGCAGAATCTTCTGGCATCCTGCGGCCTGCATCTTTTCCAGCACGCTTTTGGTCGAGGGGTTGCCATAGCGCATGGCAAAATCGACCACGACGTCCGCATTCCCAGCCAGCCGGGCTGCCAGTGCTTCGGCCTGGTTGCGGGTAATCACCCGCAGCGGGCTCTCGTTCTTTTCCTTGTCCCAGATCTGCGCATAGGCATGCCCGCTCTTCTGCGGCCGAAAGCTCAGGATCACCAGGTTCAGCAGCGGCCACCACAGCCATTTCGGCGTCTCGATGACGCGCGGATCGCTGAGGAACTCCTTGAGATAGCGCCGCACGCTCCAATAGTCGGTGGCATCGGGCGTGCCCAGGTTGAGCAGCACGACGCCGATCTTCGGCTTCTGGACGAAAGGATGATCGGCAGGACGATGATCGGACATGGAGAGCCAGTTTGGAGAAGTTCTAGGCTGCGCGCACCATAGCCGCTCCCCCGTCATCCGCAAGGCGGCGATGGGTCGCGCTAATCCTAGAGGCTGGCGATCACCAGCAGCACGCCAAACGCCAGCACCGCCGCCGCGCCCAACAGTTCCACCCACCAGACAATCGCACCCGTTGCCGGATTGTCCGCGCCGCCGATCCGCCGCGCCAGTCCCTTGGCCGTCACCGCCAGCGTCGCCAGCAGCGCCACGGTGATTGCCGTGCCCGCACCCATCAGAAACACCGCGGCAATACCCGCCGGCAGCAGCCCTTGCGACAGGGCAAAGACCAGCACGACCAGCGCCCCCGAACAGGGCCGCAGACCCACGGCCAGCACCACGCTCAACTGCTCGCGCAGGCTGCCAGTGGTCGCCTCCGGCGCCACGATATGGGCATGACCGGCATGGTCATGATGATCGTGGTCATGGTGGTGATCATGATCGTGGTCGTGGCCATGGTGACTGTGGTCGTGCCCTTCATGGCCATGCAGGTGCTCATGAGCCTTGCTCGCCATGTCCTCATGCTGGTGGCTATGCCCCCAACCAAACACCTTGCGCAGCACCAGCCACAGCCCCAGCAGGGCCACCATCGCGTAGGACGCAATGCCGATCCAGTTCGCCGCATCGCCCATGGCGATGCTGGTCATGCCGAGCAGTCCGGCGGCGATCAGCACGAACACCACCGCCACCGCCGATTGCAGCAGGGCGGACAGCACGCTGAGCGTCACACCGCGTCGCAGCTGCGTCTCGTTGGCAAGCACATAGGATGAGATCACCACCTTGCCATGCCCCGGTCCCGCGGCATGAAACACGCCGTAGAGAAAGCTCAGTCCGCCCAGCACCCAGAAGGCCGTCCAGTCCTGCTTCAGCGATCCCAGGGTGCTATTGATCGCGGTGTAGAAGTCGCGCTGCTGCGTCTGCACCCAGCCAAAAAAGCCGGTGCGCGGCAGATTGAGCCCCGGTTCCGGCGGCGGACCGCCGAAAGGCAGGCTCGGCGCGGTCTGTGCCACCTGGGTCACCGCGTCGAGCGCGTTGGTCGCATCGACATGTGGCGCGGCCGGCACGCTGCCGTCGCACTTGACGACGATCATGCCCTGGGTGCCGCGCATCGCCGCCGCCAGGTCCGGCGGCAGTTCGGTCACATCGGGTCCCAGCGAATAGAGCCGTGTCTGCAGCTCGTCGCTCATTTCCTTGGGGGGCTCGAGTGTGACGCCGCAGGCCGGGGGCGCATTCTCCAGCGTCACATCCGCCGCATCGGCAAAGGTGATGGCAACGTAATATTCGGGGTCATAGATGCCCAGCTCGAACTGCGCCCCCACGGGCCGCGGCGCCGTGGCCTTCATCGAGTAGGACAGCGTCACCCGCTCGTCCGCATAGACCATCTTCTGGTCGCCGACCGGGGTGAACTGCATCAGGTCGTCGCCCGAACCGGCAAAGGTATAGAAGCCGTATTCGGCGAGGCCATTCATGTTGTCGTCGGCCAGCGGCTGCAGCTCTTCGACACTGGTTTCGCGATCGCCGTCCGTATCAAGCCCCTGGATCACCCAGGTCGAAAACAGCTTGTCGAAGGTCCAGGCATTCTTGAGCCCGATGACCTCCCCCGCATCGTTGAAGACAACCGTCACCTTGGCGTCAATGAGAATATGGGGATGCGCCATGGCGGGGAGCGTGAATGCGAGCAGCCCGAGCACAGCGCCGGCCAGCCGGCGTCCGAAAACGCGAAACGTCAATTCATGCCCCTAGCTAGCTCACAGGGTGGTTCTGGAACCACTCGACCAGGTGGTCGATCAGCGCCCTCACCTTGCCCGCCAGATGCCGCCGGTGCGGATAGACCGCCTGCAGCGTCTGGCCGGTCGGCAGGTAGTCCGCCAATACCGGTACCAGCTCGCCGCTGGTCAGCACCGGGTCAGCCAGGTAGGAGGGCAATATGACAAATCCAAGGCCCATGACCGCGGCCTTGCGCGCTGCCAGGGGCGAGTTGACGCGCAGCGGCCCGTTAACCGGCACGGATATGGTCTTGCCGTCCTCGATGAACCGCCAGTTAGACTGCCCCTGCAGGTTCACGTCGACAATGCAGGGAAGATGGCGCAAATCCTCCGGATGCTTGGGTATGCCATGCTCCTTCAGCAACGACGGCGAGGCCCCCACAACCACGTGCATATCGGCAATCTTGCGCGCGATCAGCGAGGAATCGGCCAGCGTAGAGATGCGCAGCGCCACGTCGATCCCCTCGTCGACGAGGTCGACATAGCGATCCTCCAACCGCAGGTCGAGCGACACCTTGGGATGCTTCTTGAGATACTCGTAGATCGCCGGCGCCAGCGTCGACTCGCCGAAATTGCGCGGTGCCGATACGCGCAGCAAGCCGCGTGGCTCCGCGGTCTGGTCGGTAATGGTGGCGTCCAGATCATCCAGCTGCTGCAGCAGCGCGCTGGCCTCGCGGTAATAGGCCTCGCCGGCCTCGGTAAGGCTCAGCTTGCGCGTGGTGCGGTTCATCAGCCGCACGCCAAGGTAGTCCTCGAGATCGGTGACATATTTGCTGAGCAGCGCCTTGGAGCGCCCATGCTGGCGCGCGGCCGAAGAAAAGCCCCCAGAATCAAACACCTGAACGAACGCACGGATGCGGGCGAGATCCTGCGTCATGGCACTCCGTTCACGCTAGCGACGTAATGAACGCATAACTCATCTGCATGGAGCGAACAATAAGGCGCCTTGGCCGTTCCACGATTAACGATAGGATGGAAACGCCAATCGACGCGCCCGAGGAGTTCGGACTATTTTCCCGCCCATGTCCAGACCTTCATCCCGATCCACGCTTTACCGGCTCATCGAAGCCGGGCAGCTCGCGCACAAGGCGCTGCTGCTGCCGTTGATGGAGCGTGGCCTGGAGCCTGGCGACGACGCCGTCCTCTTCGAACTGGGCCGCGCCGGCACGACCGAGGCTGAACTCGCCGCCGAACTCGGCCTCAGCGAAGTGGCACTGACTACCCGCCTGTCACGCCTGCTCGACCGCGAGCTGGTGACCCGCCAGGCTGTGGGTCCCGAGCTCGCGCCGGGGATCGCGCTGACCGAGCGCGGCGTCCGCATCCGCAACGGCCTCGTCGATCACTGGACCCAGCTCGAGGAGGCTCTGATGGGCGAGCTAAAGCCCAGGCAGCGCAAGAAGCTGGGCGACCGCCTCAAGCGCTTCGTCGAGCTGCTGCGCCTCTGATCGAAACCTGAAAGCTCCATTCAGCTTCGGTTCAGGCGCAAAGGTGTTCTCTCGGGTTCACAGGCATTTAGGTGCCACTTGAACCAAGGAGATCGACAATGGCTCTGAGCAAGAAACTCATGGCTGGGGGCCTCGCGGCACTGGCGCTACTGGCGACGACCGCTACCGCTTTCGCCGCTCCCGCCTTTGCCACCGGCAACGTCAATGTACGGTCGGGCCCCGGCACCGGATACAGCCGCGTCGACACGCTGCGTCGTGGTGAGCAGGTCGATGTGCTCGAATGCCGCGGCAGCTGGTGCTACATCGAAAAGCGCGGCCCCGATGGCTGGGTCTCGGCCAACTATCTGAGCCGCGGCGGCGGTTGGGACAATGACGACGACTGGGACAACGACTGGGGTTGGGATCGCCCGCCCCACTGGAACCCGCGTCCGCCGCGTCCCCCGCACTGGAACCCGCGCCCGCAGCCCTGGCCGTCCTACCCATCCTATCCGGGTAACAATGGTGGCAGCGTCTGCTTCAACGGCCCCAACGGTTACTTCTGCATCGGCAACTAGCCAATTCGACGCCGCCCTCCGGGGCGGCGTTTTTGCCATGAAAGGCAACTCACCGGGACTTGGTTCGTTATGAAGCCAAACCCGAGGAGATTGCATCATGGCCACCGCCGCCACCAGCCAAGACAACAAGAAGCCCGCGCGCGCCCCAGCGCCCAAGGCAGCCGCGGCAAAACCCGCCCCTGCTGCCAAGGCAGCGAGCAAGCCCGCGAGTAATTCAGGCGCCGGCAAGACCCTCAAGGCCAAGGCAGGTGCCAAGCCAGCCGCAGCCAAGCCCTCCCGGAAGACCCCGGCCACCAAGATCGCTGAACGCGCTACTGCCCCGGCCAACCGCCAGTCACGCGACTCCAGCATGACCGGCAAGGAACACGACGATCACGTCGAGCGCATCTGGGAACTGGCCAAGCGCATCGGCATCGCCATGTTCGTCACCTGGGATGGCAAGGAGCAGCGCGCCCGCCCGCTCGCCGCGAGCGTCGAGAAGGACGAAGGCGCCATCTATTTTCTCACCGACGTCAACGGCGAGAAGGATCAGCAGATCGCCGAATTCCCCCATGTCAGCGTCAGCTTCGCCGACCACAAGCATTCCAAATTCGTGGCCCTGTCCGGCAAGGCCTCGGTCTCCAATGACCGCGCCAAGATCAAGGAACTGTGGAACCCCTTCGCCAAGGCCTGGTGGGACAGCCCGGAAGATCCGGCCATTCGGGTCATCAAGGTTGTCCCGCAGGATGCCGAGCTGTGGGACAGCCCGGGCCGCATCGTCACCACCATTTCGATGCTCGCCGCAGCGGTAACCGGCCGCGCCCCCAAGATCGGCGAAAACGCCAAGGTCGTGCTCTAGTCCTTGGTGGGGAGGCGCAGGGCGCCTCCCTCGCAGGCTATTCCCGGCCAGGCAGCGTCGGATCGGCCACCACGCGCACGCGCTTGGTGCGTTCGCGCGCCATCACCACCAGGCCCGCCGCCACGATGATGGCCGCGCCGACCAGCGAGATCGGGTCGATCCAGTGCCCGAACACGACGGCACTGAGACCGATCGCCCAGGGCAATGAGAAATAGTTGAACGGCTGCACGACGCTGGCCGGAGCCATCGACAGAGCATAGACCATCAGTCCATGCCCCGCGCAGGTGGTCGCCATCACGACCACCACCATGGCGAAATCGCCCCACCCCATCGGTTGCCAGAAGAAGACGCCGACCACACCCGACATCACCAGGCCAATAAGAGCCGCATAGGTCATGCTGGTCGCAGCACTGTCATGCTGGCTGACCTTGCGCGTGATGACGATATAGAGCGAATAGAGCGCTGCCGAGCTGAGCGCAAACCCCACGCCCCAATCGAGCGGCAGCCCGCCCGGTCGCACAATCACCAATGCGCCGGCAAAGCCGACCGCTACAGCCACGAAGCGGAAGATGCCGACCTTCTCGCCCAGGATGGGGATGGCAAAGATCGTCACCAGGAGCGGATAGACCACGGTGATCGCTTGCAGCTCCCCCAGCGGCACCGTCCGCAGTGCCAGCGCGAAGAACCAGATGTCGGCCATCAGCAATACGCCACGCAGCACCTGCCACAGCGGCATCTTCGAGTTCAGCGCCTGGCGCAGCGGCGCCTGCCGCATGACCAGCACCAGCGAAAAGGCGGCAAAGCCCCAGTAGCGCATCATGGTGATCTGGAACGGCGAATAGGTCTGCACCAGCATCTTGGAGATGGCGTCCTGCACGCCGAACACACCGATGGTGATCAGGGTCAGGATGATGGCGCGGCCGACATTGTCGGTACGGGTGTCAGCGGCAGCGGACGACATGGGCGGGGACAATCGAAAATGGCAAAATGAAAACGCCCCGGCTCGCGTGCCGGAGCGTTCGAAGCGCTATCGCAAAGCCTATGCCTTGGCCATAGACGACTTGATGATCCCGGCAATGGCGGTGAGAATACCGCCGCCGACCAGGCCCGTTGCGCCCTGGCCTGCCAGAGCGCTCAAATCGAGCCCGCCTGTCGTGCCTGCAGCCGCCGCACCGGAGATCATGCCGTCGAGGCCAGGGATCATCCCGGCCAGCCACGTCCCGGCGATACCGCCAAGCGCACCGACGATCGAATTTCCCGCCGGCCCGAGATTGAGCGACTTGACGACCTGCCCGATCACATTGCCGCCAATGCCACCGGCTATCAGTTGAACCAGAATAGGCACGATGACTTCCATTTGCTTCCCCCTCTTGGAACGCCTGCAAGACCACCTGTGCCCCGCAGGACACACAGAGTTTACGCCTGAAGCCCATTCAACAAAAGGACAAGGCTCCTGTCCGAACCTGTCAGCAGAGCCCTGTAAATCCGGCGTAACCGAACATTGAACTGAGCCGCCAAAGCGGCCTATGGTCCGCCCAAAGGTCCCCACACGCCCATCATGACGAATCGCCCAACCTCATCCCAATCCGATGCCGTAGCTCTGGTCACCGGCGCCGCCGACCGCATCGGCGCGGCCATCGCGCGGCGCCTGGCCCGCAACGGCTGGGCCGTCCTCGTTCATTACCGCAGCTCCGCCGACAAGGCTGACGCGGTCGTCGCCGACATCCGTGCAGCCGGCGGGCAGGCCATGGCCATCCAGGCCGACCTGGCCGACCGCACCCAGCGCGGTGGCCTCATCGAGGCCGCGCGCGCTGTCTTTGGTCCGCTGACCCTACTGGTCAACAATGCCTCGCTGTTCGAGCGCGACTCAGCCGCCGACCTTGACGAGGTGCTGTGGGATGCCCATTTCGCCGTTCATGCCGAAGCGCCCGCTTTCCTGGCCCGCGATTTCGCCGCGCAGCTTCCCGAAACGCAGACCGGCAACATCATCAACATCATCGACGAACGTGTCCTCGATCTCTCACCGGCCTTTTTCAGCTACACCCTCAGCAAAGCCGTGCTCTGGACCATGACCCGTACCCTGGCCCAGTCGCTGGCGCCGCGCATTCGTGTCAATGCCATCGCCCCGGGCCCGACCGTGCCGCCGCCCTATGCCTCGGCTGAAGAATATGCCCGCCGCATCAGCGAGTTGCCGTTGGGGCGATCCGCCAATCCCGAGGGCATTGCTGATGGCGTCGTCACCGTGCTCTCGCTCGCCGCGATGACCGGGCAGATGATCACGCTCGATGGCGGCGCTCACCTGGAATGGTCGGCGCGCCGCAAGCCCACGCCGAGGCGGAAATGACCGACACCGCTCCCCCGCCCTCCGGCCACGAGGTCATCCGCGCCTTCGTCCGCACCCTGCCGGCGGCCCCCGGCGTCTATCGCATGCTCGATGCCGAAGGCGAGGTCATGTATGTGGGCAAGGCGCGCAACCTCAAGGCGCGCGTCACCAACTACACCCGCCCCGACGGTCTCGAAGTCCGCCTGCAGCGGATGATCGCGGCCACCGTCAACATGGAATTCGTGCGCACCGAGACCGAGGCCGAGGCCCTCCTGCTCGAAGCCAACATGATCAAGCGGCTCAAGCCCCGCTTCAACGTGTTGCTGCGCGACGACAAGAGCTTCCCCTATATCCTGATCGCTACCGATCACGAGGCGCCCGAGCTCACCAAGCATCGTGGCACCCGCCGTCGCCAAGGCCACTATTTCGGCCCCTTCGCCTCGGCCACCGCAGTCGGGCGCACCATTGCCAGCCTGCAAAAGGCCTTCCTGCTGCGCAACTGCTCGGACAGCTTCTACGCCGCCCGCACCCGCCCCTGCTTGCAGCACCAGATCAAGCGCTGCGCTGGCCCCTGCACGCGCGAGGTCTCGCTCGAGGCCTATGGCGAACTGGTCGAAGACGCCCGCCTCTTCCTGTCAGGCAAGTCGCAGGGTGTGCGCGACCACCTGCAGCGCGACATGAACCAGGCCGCCGAACAGCTCGATTTCGAGCGCGCTGCCCTGATCCGCGATCGCCTCTCTGCCTTGGCCCTGATCCAGTCGCAGGGCGACGCCACCGCCAAGACGGTGGAAGAAGCCGACGTCTTCGCCATCCACCACGAGGGCGGCCAGTTCTGCGTACAGGTCTTCTTCTTCCGCGCCTTCCAGAACTGGGGCAACTATCCCTATCGCCCACGCGCCGATGCCAGCCTCTCGGACGCCGAGGTGCTTGAAGCGTTTATCGGCCAGTTCTACGAAAACCGCACCCCGGCGCGGCTCGTTCTCATCAGCCACGAACTGTCCGAACCGGCACTTATGGAAGAGGCGCTCTCCACCCGCGCCGGCCGTCGTGTCTATATCGAACAGCCCAAGCGTGGCGAAAAGCGCGACCTGGTCAACCACGCCCTCAACAATGCGCGCGAGGCCCTTGGCCGCCAGCTCGCCGAAGGCGCCACCAATCGCGCACTGCTCGAGGGCGTCGCCGAAACCTTCGGCCTCGACGACGTGCCCCGCCGTATCGAGACCTACGACAACTCGCATATTTCAGGCACCAACATGGTTGGCGCCATGGTCGTGGCGGGAGAGGAAGGCTTCTCCAAGAAGCACTACCGCACCTTCAACATCAAATCCGATATCGTCGCCGGCGACGACTTCGGCATGATGCGCGAAGTGCTGACCCGCCGCTTCACCCGCCTGGCCAATGAAAGCGCTGATGACGCCGAGGACGAGAGCAGCGGCATGCCCGATTGGCCCGATGTCGTCTTCATCGACGGCGGCGCCGGCCAGATGAGCGCGGTGCGCGGCGTCATCGCCGAACTCAATCTCCCCAAGGAAGTGACCTTCATCGGCATCGCCAAGGGCGAGGAGCGCGATGCCGGCCGCGAGAAATTCTTCATGGAGGGCCGCGAGGCCTTCATGCTGCCGCATCGCGATCCGGTCCTCTACTATGTCCAGCGCCTGCGCGACGAAGCCCACCGCTTCGCCATCGGCACCCACCGCGCCAAGCGCAACAAGGCCGCGGTCAAGAACCCGCTCGACGAGATCGAAGGCATCGGCCCCACCCGCAAGCGCGCGCTGCTCAACCACTTTGGCTCCGCCAAGGCCGTCGGCCGCGCCAGCCTCGCCGACCTGCAATCGGTCCCCACCATTTCCAGCGCCATGGCCCAGCTGATCTACGATCATTTTAATCGCGTGGAATAGCGCGCGTATGGGCTCGGGCGCCTGCGCTTCCCATCCCACCGGCCGTCACCCTCGGGCTTGACCCGAGGGCTCTTCACTTGCGGCGTTCAGGAAGTATAACGCCCTCGGGTCAAGCCCGAGGGTGACGTTCAATGGTTGGTAGCGAAGCTCTTACCCCGCTCTGTTCTCCTTAACCCAACAGGCGTAGCATCCCTCCTCGTGTAGGAGGCCCATCATGCTGCACGCTGTTCCAGTCGAAGAAAAACTCCCGCTCGAACCCGGTGTCGTCGCCGCCAGCGTCTATGCCGGCGGCCAGCGTCTCGCCGATATCGGCATCGATGGCGCCGGCGAGTGGCGCAAGCGCCCCGGCCACGTCGTCTGGATCGGCCTCCTCGAACCCAGCACCGACCTCTTGGCTCGCGTCCAGCGCGAATTCGGCCTCCACGATCTGGCCATCGAGGACGCCGCCCAGCCGCACCAGCGCCCCAAGCTCGAACAATACGGCGATTGCGTCTTCATCGTCGCCCGCACCGCGCACATGCTCGAAGGCCGCATCAGCTTTGGCGAAACCCATATCTTCATCGGCCGCGGCTACATCGTCTCGGTCCGCCACGGCGCCTCGACGTCTTATGCCCCGGTGCGCCAGCGCGCTGAATCCTGCCCGTCGGTCTTGTCCCACGGCGAGGACTACATCCTCTATGCGCTGCTCGACTTTATCGTCGACAACTACATGCCCGTCCTCGAAACCATGAATACCGAGGTCGAAGCCATCGAGGACAAGGTGTTCGGCGAACTGCAGCAGTCCGAGGTACAACGGCTCTACATGCTGCGCCGCGACCTGCTCCGCCTGCGCAACGCCGCCTCTGCCCTGGTCGATGTCTGTCGCCGCATTCAGCGTGTCGAGGTTCGCCCCATCGAAGCCACCATGCAGCCCCTATTCCGCGACGTCACCGACCACATTCACCGCGTTCAGGACGAGATCGACGCGCTGCGCGAAGTGCTGGCCTTCGCCTTCGAAGCATCGATGATGGCCGGCCAGGTGCAGCAGACCCACATTTCTCGCCGCCTAGCCGCCTGGGCCGCCATCCTCGCCGTGCCCACCGCCGTTGCCGGCATTTACGGGATGAATTTCGAATTCATGCCCGAACTCAAATGGCAATATGGCTACCTGGCCATCCTCACATCAGTCGCCACCATCTGCGGCACGCTCTACTACCGCCTGCGCAAGAGCGGCTGGCTGTAGATGGAGCGGCCGATCCAGTTTGTGGCACAATCCAGCCTCCCCCACCGCGCGGATTCCGCCCCCTTTTCAGAGGGAGGCTAGGAGGGGGCATTCTTCCTTCTCCAGCAAACTTATCCCCGCCCGCAAAACCTCCGGTATTCTCCCGCCATCGCCCCGCCAGAGCGCGATCATGACGAGTGACCGGCGGGAACGACAGCCGGGGAGGATGGGTCGCCATTCTCCCGCATGGATGCTGACCACCAGCCGGAACGGCAGTGCGGGGTTTGCGGGGCGTCACAGCCTTGCCTGCATTGCCGGTCTCAACCCCACAATGATGGGTGGCCGCTCAATGCGTGTGCGCAAAATCCCGGCATGGTGGCGAGGCACCGGTCTCACTTCCACTCTACCCTTTCGAGGCAGGCGCCTCGCCACCATCGCTCCCAGGTCGCCCCTGGCGTCTCCTGGAGCGCCCCTTGGCGTCTCCCAGAGCGCCCCTTGGCGTCTCCCAGAGCGCCCCTTGGCGTCTCCCAGAGCGAACGGACGACACGATAACCGCATTTCAGGCGGCGCATTCGTTCGCCCAAAAGTCGGACTCGACAAACCGCGAATTCCCGCGCTACACATCACGCCATGATCCGTTCTGCCGCCGCTTATTCGTTTTGGTTTAGCTATCCGCTCCCGGCGGAGGCTACCGCGCGCTTGATCTGATCTCACAAAGATACGACCAAACCCGAAGCCAGCCGCCCCCATCCGAGGCGGCTTTTTTGTTGGCCGCCTCCCCAGAATTCAAGAGTTCCGAGGAGACTACCAAGTGCTCAAATCCACCGACGACCTTCGCATCACCGCGATAAAGCCGCTGACCACGCCGATCGAGGTCATGCGCCAGCATCCGCGCACCGACGCCGCCACTCGCACTGTCCTGAGCGCCCGCCACGCTTTCCACAACATCCTTGCCGGCACTGACGACCGCGTTGCCGTCGTCGTCGGCCCCTGCTCCATTCACGATCCCGCCGCGGCGCTGGATTACGCGAAGCGCCTGGTTGCGCTGCGCGAGTCCCTGGGCGACCGGCTCGAGATCATCATGCGCGTCTATTTCGAAAAGCCCCGCACCACGGTCGGCTGGAAGGGCCTGATCAACGATCCCAACCTCGATGGCAGCTTCGACATCGATGCGGGTCTCCACACGGCCCGCGCGCTGCTGCTCGATGTCGCCAATCTCGGCCTGCCCGCCGCCTGCGAATTCCTCGACATGACGACGCCGCAATACATTGCCGACCTCGTCAGCTGGGCTGCCATCGGCGCCCGCACCACCGAAAGCCAGATCCATCGCGAGCTGGCCTCAGGCCTGTCCTGCCCGGTCGGCTTCAAGAATGGCACCGATGGCAACGTCAAGATCGCTCTCGACGCCGTAAGTTCGGCCAGCCAGCCCCACCATTTCCTGGCCGTGACCAAGGATGGCCGCTCCGCCATCGCCGCCACCACGGGCAATGAGGATTGCCACATCATCCTGCGCGGCGGCAAAACCACCAACTACGACGCCGCAAGCGTCGACGCCGCCGCGGCCGCCGCCGAGAAGGCCGGCCTCCCGCCGACCATCATGATCGACGCCAGCCACGCCAACTCGTCCAAGAACCCGGAAAACCAACCATTGGTCCTCGCCGATATCGGCGCCCAGATGGCGTCCGGCGATCGCCGTATCATCGGTGTGATGGTCGAATCCAACCTAGTCGCCGGGCGGCAGGACCTCGTCGAAGGCCGCGAGCTGGTCTATGGCCAGTCCATCACCGATGGCTGCATTGATTGGGACACCACGGTCGCGGCACTGGAAGCCCTGGCCGAAGCCGTGACGCAGCGCCGGGCGGTCACCAATCAGCAGGTGGCGTAACGAAGTTGTCCCCGGGCTTGACCCGGGGACGTATCTTCCTGTTCTGTCCACCCATGGCCAAGAACCCTTTGCTGCTCGTTCCAAACCTCATCACCATCGCCCGCATCCTGGCGATCATTCCGATCGTCGCGCTGGTGATGCAGGGCGATATCATTCTGCGGCTCGTGGCGCTCATCATCTACGTCATCGCCGCCGCCAGCGATTGGCTCGATGGCTATCTGGCCCGCGCCTGGAACCAGTATTCGCCGCTCGGCCGCATGCTCGACCCCATTGCCGACAAGCTGCTGGTGGGCATCCTGATCGCCGCCCTGGCCTGGGACGGCAGCTTCTCGGGCCGGGACATGATCCCCGCCTGCGCCATCCTGTTCCGTGAATTCTTCATTCCCGGCCTGCGGGAGTTCCTCGGCAATATCACGGTGGTGTTGCCCGTCAGCTGGCTGGCCAAGTGGAAGACCACGATCCAGCTGGTCGCGCTGGCCGCAGTCCTCCTCGAGAAAATAGTCCCCGGCTTCGGCCTGGTCAGCGACATCCTGCTCTGGGTTGCGGGGGCGCTCACGCTGTGGACTGGTTTCCAGTATCTCCGCGCCAGCTGGCCACATCTCGTCGAAGACCAGAAATGAAGATCCTCTACTTCGCCTGGCTGCGCGAACGCCTCAACCGCGGCGAGGAAGAGGTGTCGCCCCCTCCTGAGGTGGCAACCGTCGCCGATCTCATCGATTGGCTGGCCGGTCGCGACGAGGCCTTCGCCCATGCCGTCGAGAAGCGTGCGCTCATCAAGGCGGCCGTCGACGCCAAGTTGGTTACCCACGCCGCCCCCATTGCCGGCGCCAGCGTCATCGCCCTCTTCCCGCCCATGACCGGCGGCTGACATGAACGTGCGCGTCCAGACCGAGAGTTTCGACCCCGGCGCCGAGCTCAACGCCTTCCTCGCGGCCAGCAACGGCGCCGGTGCCGCCGCCACCTTCACCGGCGTCGTGCGCAGCAAGGCTGACGACCCGATCACCGCCCTGACGCTCGAATGCTATCCTGAGCTGGCCATCAACCAGCTCACCTCAATTGTCGCCGAGGCCACCGCCCGCTTCGGCCTGCTCGCCGCGACAGTCATCCACCGCTACGGCACCCTCGCCCCCGGCGAGCCCATCGTCCAGGTCATGACCCTGTCACCCCACCGCGACGCGGCCTTCAAGGGTGCCGAATTCCTGATGGACTACCTCAAGACCGACGCCCCATTCTGGAAGCAGGAAACCGGCCCTCACGGCACCCATTGGGTAGAGGCCAAGCCCGAAGACGACACGGCCAAGGCGCGCTGGGAGTGACCACACATGTCGTCCCACTCACCGCACGTCACGTCAGGGCTTGACCCGAGGGCACTGTACTTGCCGAACCCGCGGCAAAGTGAAGAGCCCTCGGGTCAAGCCCGAGGGTGACGATCGAGTTGGTTTGAACCTTCGATGGGCATCCAGTGGCTCTCATGGTGAGCTTGTCGAACCACGAGGGCGTGGCACCAAACAAACAAAAAAGCCGGGCACTTGGCCCGGCTTTTTCACAATCTGATTCCGCTTATTCCGCGGCGACCCGCTTGGGCTGGACTTCAGCCGCATAGGCGTCGATCAGCGTGCGACAGCCTTCGGCGGGCTTGAATTTGTAATCCCCGATCTCGCTGACGGGTGTAACCTCGGCGGCCGTACCAGTCAGGAAGCACTCGTCGAATTGGCTCAGTTCTTCAGGCATGATGTGACGCTCGGTCACCGTATACCCATTACGCTTGGCCAGCTCGATCAGCGTCTGACGGGTGATGCCGTTGAGGAAGCAGTCCGGGGTCGGCGTGGTGATGTCCTTGCCCTTGATGAAGAACACGTTGGCGCCGGTGGCTTCCGCCACGTAGCCGCGATAGTCCAGCATCATGGAGTCGGAATAGCCATTGGCCATGGCCGCATCCTTGGAAAGCGTGCAGATCATGTAGAGACCCGCGGCCTTGGCCGAAGACGGAATGGTTTCCGGCGACGGGCGCTTCCACTTGCTCCATTCGAGCCGGATGCCCTTGAGCTTTTCCTCGACCGAGAAATAGCTCGGCCACACCCAGGCTGCGATCGCCAGGTGCACCGTATTGTTGCGCGCCGGCACGCTCAGCTCTTCCGAACCGCGCCAGGCGACGGGACGGATATAGGCGTCGACCAGGCCATTCTTGGCCAGCACTTCACGCTTGGCTTCTTCGATCTGCTCGACCGACCACGGAATGGTGAAATCCAGCGTCTTGCCCGAGCGGATCAGCCGTTCGGTGTGCTCGCGCGACTTGAAGATTTCGCCGCCATAGGCGCGCTCACCCTCGAACACCGAGCTGGCATAGTGCAGCCCGTGCGTCAGCACGTGAATCTTCGCGTCTTTCCACGGTTTGAATTCGCCATCAAACCAGATCCAGCCTTCGCGCTGGTCCATGGGCACGCCTGCCATGATCCCTCTCCCGAGTATTTCTGTGCGCCGCTCTGCGGCGGTCGCGGTTTGGCGCCGATCATGCCTCAGGCCCAAGGCCTTGGCAAACCACAAAGGCTGGAGGATAAGACGGAGCGGCGTCCTGATGGAAAGACAATGGCAGTTACCCAAAAAAATGTCAACATAGCTGACATAAATTCCGCCCCGCCGGGCGGCGAGGCGCTGCCCCTCGACATCATGGGTCTGTTCTTCTTTGCCTACCGCGATTTCACCGGCGATGCCGATGCGCTGCTCGAGCGCCAGGGCTTCGGCCGCGCCCATCACCGCGTGCTCTATTTCGTCAATCTGCGGCCCGGCATGCCGGTCGCCGACCTGCTCGACATCCTCAAGATCACCAAGCAGAGCCTGGCGCGCGTGCTGCGACAGCTGATCGACAACGGCTATATCGAGCAGAAGACCGGCCACGCCGACCGCCGCCAGCGCCTGCTGCACGCCACCGACAAGGGCCGGCAGTTCTTCGCCACCCTCTCGGCCACGCAAGCCAGCCGCATCACCGCGGCCATTGCCGCCCTGCCGCCGGATTCGCGCCGCGTCGTCACCCGCTTCCTGGTCGGCATGGTCGATCCCGCCGACCACGCCGTGCTCGACCGACTGAACCTGACCGTCGACCTTTAGGCGACCGCGAGATAGCCAAGACCTCATGGTGAGCCTGTCGAACCGCGAGGTCGAGCGAGTGGAGGCACGAGTGCCACGACCTCGTCCTTCGACGGGCTCAGGATGAGGTCTGCTGAAGCAGCAGACGCTGTCTAGATCGGCAGTCCTGTCCGCACCTTGACCGTGCGAATGCTCATATTGGAATGGATGCGCGCCACCCCGGGCAGCCGCGCGCTGAGCCGCCGATGCAGCCGCTCGAAATCCTCGTGATCCTGGCAGATCACCCGCAGGATATAGTCCGATTGCCCAGCCATCAGGTGGCATTCGAGCACCTCGGGTATGTCCTGCACGGCGGCCTCGAACGCATCGAGCGCCGCCTCGCTCTGGCTGGTCAGTCCGACCTCGATGAAAAACTGCATCGAATAGCCCAGCCGCTGGGCACTCAGGATGGCGCGATAGCCCTCGATCAATCCCCGCTCCTCCAGTGCCTTCAAGCGCCGATGACAGGCCGAGGCCGATAGGCCAACAGCCTCCCCAAGATCCTGCACGCTCTTGCGGCTATCCTCCTGCAGTACCCGCAGCAGTTTGCGATCCACTGCATCAACTTGCAACGCCATTGCGCTTTTTACCCATAGCTTCGAATGTCATTCGAATTTCAGCGGTATCGGCCTGCAAAATGCAAGCACTTTTCGCCCCCTGTTTGATCTGCTGTGCCTCACAAGCTTCGGGAGGAACGAAATGCTGATCGGCGTACCAAGAGAAATCAAAAACCATGAATACCGGGTCGGCCTGACGCCCGAGAGCGTGGCAGAGCTGACCCATATGGGACATCGCGTCATGGTCGAAACCCAGGCAGGAGCGGGTATCGGCGACAGCGACAATGATTATCGCGACGCCGGCGCGGAAATCGCCAACGACGCGCGGGTGGTGTTCGATGCGGCCGACATGATCGTCAAGGTCAAGGAGCCGCAGCCTGCTGAACGCGCCATGTTGCGCCGGGATCAGGTGCTCTTCACCTACCTCCATCTCGCGCCCGATCCCGACCAGACGCGCGATCTGCTGGCTTCCGGCGCCACCTGCATTGCCTATGAAACTGTCACCGACGCTGCGGGCGCCCTGCCCCTGCTCAAGCCGATGAGCCAGGTCGCCGGCCGCATGGCGATCCAGGCGGGCGCTACCGCCCTCGAAAAGGCCCATGGTGGCCGCGGCGTGCTGCTCGGCGGTGTGCCCGGCGTGCAGCCGGGCAAGGTGGCTATTCTCGGCGGTGGCGTGGTTGGCTTCCACGCGGCCGAAAACGCCGTAGGGCTCTCCGCCGACGTCACCATTCTTGACCGCAGCCCACTGGCGCTCGAACGGCTGTCCAGCCATTTCGGCGCCCGGGCTCGCGTCCTCTACTCCAACAAGGCCACCATTGCCGAGGCGGTCGCCAATGCCGATCTGGTCATCGGCGCCGTGCTGATCCCCGGAGCATCCGCGCCCAAGCTGGTGACGAGGGCCATGCTGGCGACCATGAAACCGGGCGCCGTGCTGGTCGACGTGGCCATCGACCAGGGCGGCTGTTTCGAGACGTCACACGCCACCACCCATGCCGAACCCACCTATGTGGTCGACGGCATCGTGCATTATTGCGTGGCCAATATGCCCGGCGGCGTGGCCCGCACCTCGACCTATGCGCTCAACAACGCCACTTTGCCCCACGTTCTCAGACTCGCCAATCTGGGTTGGAAGCAGGCGCTGCGCGCCGATCCGCATCTGCGGGCGGGTCTCAACATCTGGAACGGCAAGGTGACCTGCGCCCCCGTAGCCCAGGCCCAGGGTTACGAGGTCGTCGCGCTCGAGGCCGCGCTGGCGGACTAGCACGTAAAAAGGGCGCGAAACCGAAGTTTCGCGCCCCCACCGGAGACACCACAGAGGAGCGTCAGCCTCTGCAGCAGTCCGCCGATCGCTGATGCCTGAGAGAAGTGGCATCAAACTCGGTCCAGCGCCTTTCGGCAGCCGGCTTCGCTCGAACAACGAGGCTGAGCATGAAGAGTTCCCCTGATCGTGATCTGTGATCGCGCCCCGTGAAATCCGCCACATTTCGCGTGGCAACCTCGTGGGAAATCAGGAGACGCCACCATGCTGCCCCGAAGCCTGCTGACCGCCGCTACACTTGCCTTGCTGTCGACTCCGGCCTTTGCCGACGGCGGCGGGCTGGCTGATCTGGTGGGAACAAGCTGGCGCCTGACCCAGCTCGATGGCCAGCCGGTGGCTCCCAATGTCGGCTCGACGCTGATCATTTCGGCAGACAGTGTTGGCGGCAACGGCGGGTGCAACACCTATGGTGGCGATCTTGCCCAGACGCCTGATGGCATCGACATCAGCCAGGTTTTTTCGACGATGATGGCGTGTGACGGCCTTGATCAGGAGCAGGCCTTTTTTGCTGCCCTGGACGCGACGGACGCCTACGCCCTCGTCGACGGCGACCTGCGGCTGCTGGGAAACGGCACCGTGCTGGCGCAACTGGCGCCCGCGCATTAGCCTGAACCAATAAGCCCCACGCCCGAGGGCGCGGGGCCGAGGTAGTTGGTGCAAACGACCTCTGCCGAAGTCGATCTTCGGTGATTCAAGTCTAGCTCAAGCGCGGGCTCAGGTCACCCCGCCGCCCGATTTTCGGGCAGGCGATTTGTGCGCCATTCAAGCAACTGCCTGAAAATTCATCACCCGCAAATGTGCCCGCACAAAGAACAGGCACCGAACCTTCCGTGCGCAACGAGTTAAGCGACATTATTCTTCGTGCCCACGGGTCAAATTTGAATTGAATCAACGCTCTAGTCCTGCCCAACAAGTGCTGGCACGGCCTTTGCAATTCCTCCGACGGTGCAAACACACATCTGTCGGAGGTAAACATGACAGTAGTAAACCGCGCGATTGCGGGGCTGGGGCTGGGCGTGGCTATGACTATGAGTGCGGTTGCCGTTCCGGCAGTCGCCCAGGACGAGACCATCAAGGTCGGCGTGCTGCATTCGCTGTCGGGCACGATGGCCATTTCCGAAACGACGCTCAAGGACACCATGCTGTTCCTGATCGACGAGCAGAACAAGAAGGGCGGCCTCCTGGGCAAGCAGCTTGAAGCTGTGGTCGTCGACCCGGCTTCCGACTGGCCGCTCTTTGCCGAGAAGGCGCGTGAGCTGATCGAAGTCGACGGTGTCGCCGCCGTGTTCGGCTGCTGGACCTCCTCCTCGCGCAAGTCGGTCCTGCCGGTGTTCGAGGAACTGAACTCGATCCTCTTCTACCCCGTGCAGTACGAAGGCGAAGAGAGCCAGCGCAACGTGTTCTACACTGGCGCTGCTCCCAACCAGCAGGCCATCCCGGCCGTCGACTACCTGATGGAAAATGAAGGCGTCGAGCGCTGGGTTCTCGCCGGCACCGACTATGTCTATCCGCAGACCACCAACAAGATCCTTGAGCAATACCTCATGGACAAGGGTGTCGCCAAAGAAGACATCATGATCAACTACACGCCCTTCGGTCATTCCGATTGGCAGACCATCGTCTCCGACATCAAGACCTTCGGCTCGACCGGTAAGAAGACCGCCGTCGTCTCGACCATCAACGGCGACGCCAACGTGCCGTTCTACAAGGAACTCGCCAACCAGGGCATCAAGGCCGAGGACATCCCGGTCGTGGCCTTCTCGGTCGGCGAAGAAGAACTCGCCGGCTTCGATACCACGCCGCTGGTCGGTCACCTGGCCGCCTGGAACTACTTCCAGTCCGTCGATACGCCGGAAAACGAGGCGTTCATCTCGGCCTGGCGGACGTTCATGAACAACCCGGAAAAGGTCACCAATGACCCGATGGAAGCGACCGTCATCGGCTTCCACCTCTGGGTTGCCGCTGTCGAAAAGGCCGGCACCACCGACACCGACGCCGTGCTCGACGCCATCATCGGCCTTGAAACGCCGAACCTGACTGGCGGCATCGCCAAGGTCCTGCCGAACCACCACATTACCAAGCCGGTGCTGATCGGCGAGATCCAGGCCGACGGCCAGTTCGACGTCGTGTGGGAAACCGAAGAAGAAGTGCCCGGCGACGCCTGGACCGACTTCCTGCCCGAATCCAAGATGCTCGAGGCCGATTGGACCGCCCCGATCAACTGCGGCAATTACAACACCGAAACCAAGACCTGCGGCGGCGACGTAGCCACCGCCCAATAGTCGACAACGACGGGGGCGGTCCGCCGCCCTCGTCCACCGCGCTCTCAAATCCACGGTGTCAGATCGGGGCCGCCATGAAATTTCTCCGCCACATCGTTGCGTTGATGATGGTTCTTGGCACCGTCCTTCTGACCCTCCCGGCTCACGCCCAGACCGCCGATGCCGACCTGTCCGTCCTCGTCGACGCGCTGGCGCCTGGCAATTTCAAGGACCGCGAGGCCGCCATCGGCACCCTTGCCGCCACCGGCGATCAACGCGTCGTTCCGGTCCTCGAAACCCTGCTCGAAGGCGAACTCTATTTCGATGAAGCGACCGGCAAGGTCGTCTTCACCGCCTCGTCGGGTGGCAAGGGCGATATCTCCGACCCCGTTACCGGCGCTGCCTTGCCCGATCTCGCCGAAGATGGCCTCGAAAAGGTCAAGGTCAACAACGGCCTGCGCCGCGCGCTGCGCACCGCGATCGGCCAGATGACCCTGCTCAGCCAGGACAGTGGCGTCCGTCTCTTTGCCGCCCAATCCGTTCTGCGCGACGCCGATCCTGCCCAGCTTGAACTGCTTGACAGCGCCATCACGGCCGAAACCGATGTCGGCATCAAACGCGTCATGGAACAGGCGCGTGCCGCAATCATCCTCAAGACCCCCGACGCCGCGATCGAGGATTGGCAGGCCGCCGTCCCCGTAGTCCAGGCCATCGGTGGGCGCGACGCCCTCAACGCCCTGACGACGGCGCTCAACACCGCCCCCGAAGCGGTCAAGCCCCTCATCCAGTCCGCCATCGACGGCCTGGCGCGCGATCGCGCCGTCTGGGACGTGGCGCAGAATATCTGGTTCGGCGTCTCGCTGGGTTCAGTGCTGTTGCTGGCCGCCATTGGCCTTGCCATCACCTTCGGGGTCATGGGCGTCATCAACATGGCGCATGGCGAAATGGTGATGCTGGGCGCCTACACCACCTTTGTGGTGCAGGAGGTCATCCGCCAGAACTATCCGGGCCTCTTTGACTGGTCCCTCGCCATCGCCCTGCCCCTCGCCTTCCTGTTCACGGGCCTGGTCGGCGTCGCTATCGAGCGCGGCATTATCCGCTTCCTCTATGGCCGGCCGCTGGAGACGCTGCTGGCCACCTGGGGCCTGTCCCTGATCATCCAGCAGGCGGTGCAGCGCGTCTTCACCGCCAATATCCGCGAAGTCGGCAATCCAAGCTGGATGTCGGGATCGTTCGAGCTGGGCGGCCTGGCCATCACCTGGAACCGCTTCTACATCGTCATCTTCGCGCTGATGGTCTTCGTGGCCCTGCTGCTGGTGCTGAAATACACCGCTATTGGTCTCCACATGCGTGCCGTCACCCAGAACCGCCGCATGGCCTCAGCAATGGGCATCCGCACCCCGCTCGTCGATGCCATGACCTTCGGCCTGGGTTCCGGCATTGCCGGCCTGGCCGGCGTCGCCCTCAGCCAGATCGGCAACGTCTCGCCCAATCTGGGGCAAGGCTACATCATCGACAGCTTCATGGTCGTGGTCTTCGGTGGCGTCGGCAATCTATGGGGCACCTTTGTCGGCGCGCTGACGCTGGGCATCGCCAACAAGTTCATCGAGCCCTATGCCGGCGCCGTGCTGGGCAAGATCATCATTCTCGTCCTCATCATCCTCTTCATTCAGCGCCGTCCCCGCGGCCTCTTCGCGCTCAAGGGACGCTCGATCGAAGCATGATCACCCAGGCCCTCTTCCGCGCTCTCGACCGCAAGGCCATCTGGATCGTCGCCATCCTGCTGGTGGTGGCCATCGCCGTGCCGGCGTCCAACCTGCTGCTCCCGGCGGGTCATCCGCTCCGCCTGCCCAACTATGTCATCCCGCTGTTCGGCAAGTACCTGACCTACGCCATGCTCGCGCTCGCGCTCGACCTGGTCTGGGGCTATTGCGGCATTCTCTCGCTCGGCCACGGCGCGTTCTTTGCCATCGGTGGCTATGCCATGGGCATGTATCTCATGCGCCAGATCGGCACGCGGGGCGTCTATGCCAACCCGACCCTGCCCGATTTCATGGTCTTCCTGAACTGGAAAGAGCTGCCCTGGTACTGGTACGGCATGGACAATTTCTGGATCGCCATGTTGATGGTGGTCCTCGTCCCTGGTCTCCTCGCCTTTGTCTTCGGCTTCCTCGCCTTCCGCAGCCGCGTCACCGGCGTCTATCTGTCCATCATCACGCAGGCGATGACCTATGCCCTGCTGCTGGCCTTCTTCCGCAACGACATGGGCTTTGGCGGCAATAACGGACTGACCGACTTCAAGGACATCCTGGGCACCCCTGTGCAGGCCGGCTCCACCCGCGCGGCCCTCTTCGCCGCCTCGGCCATCGCCCTGGCGCTGGCTGTCCTCGCCTGCTCGATGATCGTCAATTCCAAGCTCGGCAAGGTCATGGTCGCCGTGCGCGATGCGGAAAGCCGCACCCGCTTCATCGGCTACCGCGTCGAATATGTGAAACTCTTCGCCTTTGTCGTCTCGGCCATCATCGCCGGCATTGCCGGGGCGCTCTACGTGCCGCAGGTCGGCATCATCAACCCATCCGAGTTCGACCCAGCCAATTCCATCGAAGTGGTCATCTGGACTGCCGTCGGCGGCCGCGGCACGATCATCGGGCCGATCATCGGCGGCATCCTGGTCAATGTCGGCAAGTCCTACTTCACCGGCGCCTTCCCCGAATACTGGCTCTTTGCCCTGGGCGCCCTCTTCGTCGTCACCACGCTTTTCCTGCCCAAGGGCATTGTCGGCCTCATCGGCCAGTATCGCGCCGCAACAACCAGGCGCGAGCAGCACGATCGCGGCGACCCGACGCCCAAGCAGGTCGAGGCTGGCGTCGATCCCCAACCCAATCCGGCGGAGTAGACATGTCCGAAGCCAAGGAAAAGCTGGGCACCATGCTCTATCTCGATGGCGTCTCGGTCGCCTTCGACGGGTTCAAGGCCATCAACAACCTCTCCATCATCGTCCATCCCGCCGAAATGCTGGCCATTATCGGTCCCAACGGCGCCGGCAAGACCACCATGATGGACATTATCACCGGCAAGACCCGGCCCGATGACGGCCAAGTGCTGTTCAATGGACGCACCGACCTCACCAGGCTGGACGAAGCCGCCATCGCCAATCTGGGCATCGGCCGCAAGTTCCAGAAGCCAACGGTGTTCGAGTCCCACACCGTCTGGGACAATATCGAGATGGCCCTGAAAAAGCCGCGCGGCGTCTTCGCCACCCTGTTCTACACCGCCGACGCCGCCGACATCGCCCGCATCACCGAAATCCTGGAAACCGTGCGCCTCCTCGCCCGCAAGGACGACTACGCCGCCAATCTGAGCCATGGCCAGAAGCAGTGGCTCGAAATCGGCATGCTGCTGGCGCAAGACCCGAAACTGCTGCTGGTCGACGAGCCCGTCGCCGGCATGACCGATGCCGAAACCGTCGAAACCGCCAAGCTGCTCAAGGACATCGCCAGGACGCGCTCCGTCGTCGTCGTCGAGCACGACATGAGCTTCGTCCGCGAACTCGGCTCCCGCGTCACGTGCCTGGCCGAAGGCGCCGTGCTGGCCGAAGGCACGCTCGACCAGGTCAGCGCCAATCCGGTCGTCATCGAAAGGTATTTGGGGAGATGAGTACTGCCCTGTCCATTGACGCCATCGATCTGCATTACGGCGCCGCCCAAGCGCTGAAATCGGTCTCCATCACCTGCCAGCCCGGCCGCATCACCGCCGTCCTCGGCCGCAATGGAGTCGGCAAATCCTCGACCCTGCGCGCCATTACGGGCGTCAACAACATCACGGCAGGTGAAATCAAGTTCGGCGACGAGGTCCTGCGCAAGTCGCCGCCCTACAAACGCGCCCGCATGGGCATCGGCTACGTCCCCCAGGGCCGGGAGATCTTCCCGCTGCTGACAGTCAAGGAAAACCTCGAAACCGGCTATGCCGGCCTGCCCCGCGCCGACAAGAACATCCCGCCCTATATCTTCGAGCTGTTTCCGGTGCTCAAATCCATGCTGGGCCGGCGCGGCGGGGACCTCTCGGGAGGCCAGCAGCAGCAGCTCGCCATCGGCCGCGCGCTGGTTACTCGCCCCAAGGTCCTGGTGCTGGACGAGCCCACCGAGGGCATCCAACCCTCCATCATCAAGGATATCGGCCGCGCCCTGCAATTCCTGCGCGACGAGAAGGGCATGACCATCCTGCTGGTGGAGCAGTTCCTCGATTTCTGCCGCGAAATCGCCGACGACATCTACGTGATGGATCGCGGTGAGATCCGGCATTCCGGTCCGGCCAGCGACCTCGATTTGCCAGACGTCCGCCGCCACCTGATGGTCTAGACAACAAAAAACGCCCGGCCGAAGCCGGGCGCGTGTAACTCATGAAGTACCGAGATTACGGAGCCGTGATAAAGCCCGCTTCCAGGCATGCCTCGACGGTGATCAGGTCCATGTCGACAGCACCGGCAGCGGCTTCATCGCCTTCGGTACCCTCGGATTCTTCGCTGGTCATCGCGGTATTGGCGTCGTTTTCGGCGTCATCGGTGGCCGAGTCAGCGGCTTGGCCGGCAGCGTTCTGCAGGTCTTCGCAATGGGTCTTGACGCGCTGGGCATCAGCTTCGCTCAGCTGCTGCTCGCCGATCGAGGTGGGGAGTGCAGCGTCCTGGGCGTAGGTCACGCCCCCAAAGGCAACGGCAGCAGAAAGGGCGACAGCAGAAACAATGGTTTTGATGTGCATTTTAATAGCCTTCTATAATGTCTTAATGAATGAGCGCCTGCTCGCCTAGGAAACGCTGCGCCGTGACAATCGTTGCCGAAAATCTCGTCAGAACAGCAAGTCATGCCCCTGGGCAAGTCATGCAGCGCGCCCGTGGCGCGGGGCGCATTGGCACCCAGCAGCGCGCCGGCGCGACCCGCCTGGCCACGCTCTATCAGGACGGCTGCGCCAAAATCCGGCTGCCCAACACCCATTCGAACGCTCTCGAAGCCGTGCTGATCAATACGGCGGGCGGGTTGACCGGCGGCGACCGCATGCAATGGTCGGCAGACCTGGCGCCCGGTGGCCACATGGTGCTGACCACTCAGGCCTGCGAGCGTATCTATCGCTCCATCGGTGGTCCCGCCTCGGTCGAAACCCGGCTCCATGTCGGTGCGGGCGCCCATCTCGATTGGCTGCCCCAGGAAACTATCCTTTTCGCGGCCAGCCAGCTCGACCGCCGCATCGAGATCGACCTGGGCGAGGGATCGAGCCTCACCGCCATCGAGGCTATCCTGCTCGGGCGCGACGCCATGGGCGAAGCGGCGCTGGATGCCCGGTTGACCGATAACTGGCGCATCCGTCGCAACGGTCGGCTGATCCATGCGGAGGCAACGCGTCTCGATGGCACCTCGCCCGAACGCAACGGCCTGTCGCTGCTGTCGGGGTGCCGCGCCTTCGCCTCGGTGGTGCACGTGGCTCCGTCCGCCGATCAATGCGCCGCCACGCTGGCGCGCCTGCGCAAGCTCTTGCCGGCGGATGGCCGCATCGCCGCCAGCGCCAATGGCGAGCGTCTGGTCGTCCGCGCCCTGGCGCAAACCGGGCTTGCCTTGCGACGGCTCGTCGTTCCAATTCTATCCGAACTATCCGGGGCTGGTTCGCTGCCCCGTCTCTGGCACCTCTAGGATCCGACCATGAACCTTACGCCGCGCGAAAAAGACAAACTGCTGATATCAATGGCGGCCGTCGTGGCCCGCAAGCGCCTCGAGCGCGGCGTCAAGCTCAATCATCCCGAAGCCATTGCGCTGATTACTGATTTCGTGGTCGAGGGTGCCCGCGACGGGCGCCCGGTGGCCGAGCTGATGGAAGCGGGGGCCCATGTCATCAGCCGCGCCCAGGTCATGGACGGCATCGCCGAGATGATCCACGATGTGCAGGTCGAGGCCACCTTCCCCGACGGCACCAAGCTCGTCACCGTCCACCAACCGATCCGGTAGCAACATCATGATTCCAGGCGAAGTCATTCCCAAGGCCGGCGATATCGAGCTCAATGTCGGCGCTCCCCAGATCACCATCGAAGTGGCCAATACCGGCGATCGCCCGATCCAGGTCGGCTCGCACTACCACTTCTTCGAGGCCAATGCGGGCCTGCGCTTCGACCGGGAGCAGGCGCGCGGCATGCGGCTCGACATCGCCGCCGGCACGGCGGTGCGTTTCGAGCCGGGCCAGGCGCGCGAAGTCCGGTTGATCCCACTGGCCGGCGATCGGGTGGTCTTCGGCTTCCGCCAGCAGGTCATGGGGTCCCTGTAGCGCCATCCGCCGCCGGTCCTGCAAATGGCATGGCATTGCCCGCGCACAAATGCTCTAAGGGCGCCAATCGCATTTGCTGGATCGAGCCATGACCAAGGAAGAAGACTTCAAGCAGCGCTTTGTCGCCGTGCTCAAGGATTTGCAGGAGAACGGCTCCAGGGACAATGAGGCCATGTGGCTGCTGGGCAGCCTGGCCTCGGACCTGGCCGACGACCTCAAAGCAGCCGATTGGTCGGCCCTCAAGCGTGGCATGCAGGCCCAGACCTATGACACCCTGCTGCGGACCTTCGAGGCCCAGGGCAACGAGCACCACCGCGAAGGCCGCGACAAGCACGCTTATGCCATCCAGGTTCTGGCCGTTTCGCTGATTGCCCGCACGCAGGGCGCCGATCCGCAGATGGCTGCCGGCGAGGCTTTGCTCGACCAGATCGTCGACTTCACGGTCGCTGTGTATCGCCGCGAAAAGACCGCCCGCGCCAACTAGCCTGGCCAATACACCGCCGCTTCGGCGAGCGACGAAGCCAATAGCTCTGCCGCCGTCATTTGCTGCCTGCCGCTTTTTTGAGCAGCAGGTGAAAATGGCACACGAAACTTGCCATCTCACCTTGCCAGCCCCCGTGAACCGCGACAAAGTCGGCCCGAGCCAAAGCCAGCCAGTCACGGACAACCATGCCCGCCCGCATTTCTCGCGCCACTTATGCCGACATGTACGGCCCCACCACCGGCGATCGCGTCCGGCTGGCTGATACCGAACTTTTCATCGAGGTCGAGAACGACTTCACCATCTATGGCGAAGAGGTGAAGTTCGGCGGCGGCAAGGTCATCCGCGACGGCATGGGCCAGTCCCAGCGCACGCGGGCCGAAGGCGCGGTCGACACCGTCATCACCAACGCACTCGTGGTGGACGTATCAGGCATCTACAAGGCCGATATCGGCCTCAAGGACGGCCGCATCCACGCCATCGGCAAGGCTGGCAACCCGGACACCCAGCCCGGCGTCACCATCATCATCGGCCCCTCGACAGAAGTCATCGCCGGTGAGGGCCGCATTCTCACCGCTGGCGCCATGGACGCCCATATCCACTTCATCGCCCCCCAGCAGATCGAAGAAGCGCTGATGAGTGGCGTCACCACCATGCTCGGCGGCGGCACCGGGCCGGCGCATGGCACCCTGGCCACCACTTGCACCGGCGCCTGGCACATCCAGCGCATGATCGAGAGCTTCGACGGCTTCCCGATGAACCTGGCGCTGGCCGGCAAGGGCAATGCAAGCCGCCCTGCCCCGCTCGCCGAGATGATCCTGGCTGGCGCATCCAGCCTCAAGCTGCACGAAGATTGGGGCACCACGCCAGCCGCCATCGACAACTGCCTCGCCGTCGCCGACGACTTTGACGTGCAGGTGATGATCCACACCGACACGCTCAATGAATCCGGCTTCGTGGAAGACACGATCGGCGCCTTCAAAGGCCGCACTATTCACGCCTTCCACACGGAAGGCGCCGGCGGCGGCCACGCACCCGATATTCTCAAGGTCGCGGGCCTGCCCAACGTCATCCCGTCCTCGACCAACCCGACGCGGCCTTACACGGTCAACACCATCGCCGAGCATCTCGATATGCTCATGGTGTGCCATCACCTGTCGCCATCGATCCCCGAGGACGTGGCCTTCGCCGAAAGCCGCATCCGCAAGGAAACCATCGCCGCCGAGGATATCCTGCACGACATGGGCGCTCTCTCGGTCATTTCGTCCGATAGCCAGGCCATGGGCCGCGTCGGCGAGGTGCTGATCCGCTGCTGGCAGACCGCCGACAAGATGAAGCGCCAGCGCGGTAAGCTGGTGCAGGAAACCGGCGACAACGACAATTTCCGCGTCAAGCGCTACATCGCCAAATACACCATCAACCCCGCTATCGCCCACGGCATGAGCCAGCACATTGGCTCCATCGCTGTCGGCAAGCGCGCCGACCTGGTGCTGTGGAACCCCGCCTTCTTCGGGGTGAAGCCGGAAATGGTCCTGCTCGGCGGCTCCATCGCCGCCGCCCCGATGGGCGACCCCAACGCCTCTATCCCCACGCCACAGCCGATGCACTACCGGCCCATGTTCGCCTCTTTCGGCAAGCTCTTGACCTCGTCCTCGGTCACCTTCGTCTCGCAGGCCGCCTATGACGATGGTCTGCGCAACAAGCTGGGCGTCGCCAAGCAGATGCTGCCCGTCATCAACACCCGCGGCGGCATCGGCAAGCACTCGATGATCCACAACTCGGCCACGCCCAGCATCGATGTGGACCCCGAGACCTACGAAGTCCATGCCGACGGCGAACTGCTCACCTGCGAGCCCGCCACCGTCCTCCCCATGGCCCAGCGTTACTTCCTGTTCTGACGCTAATGTTCATGATACGTTCTTCCAGAGTCGGGAGGGACCAATCATGAGCGAAACCAACAATGCAGTCTGTCTTGTCACCGGCGCCAGCCGGGGCATCGGTCGCGGCATCGCGCTGGCACTGCTGGCCGAAGGCGCGCGGGTGCACGTCACCGGGCGGACGGTTACCGACGCCCAGGCCGCGGCCCATCCACAGCTCGAAGGCTCGCTCGATGGTCTGGTGGCAGAAGCCAAGGCCCTGCCCGGCACGCTGACCGTCCATGTCTGCGATCACGCCGACGACGCCCAGACCGAGCGCGCTGTAGCCGACATCATCGCAGCCGAAGGCCACATCGACATTCTCGTCAACAATGCCTGGCCCGGCTACGAGAACATGGTGGAGAATGACGACTTTACCTGGATCCGCCCGTTCTGGGAGCAGCCCATGTGGCGCTGGGCCAGCATGATCGATGTCGCGGTCCGCACCGCCTTTGTTACTGCCCGCGCCGCCGCCCCCAGCATGGTCGCCCGCCGCGCCGGCCTTATCGTCAATATCTCGTTCTGGGCCGCCCAGCGCTATGATGGCAACGCCATCTACGGCATCGCCAAGGCCGCCGCCGACAAGATGGCCGCCGATTTCGCGCATGATCTCCGCCCCCATGACGTGGCCGCCCTCGCGCTCTATCCGGGCCTCGTCCGCACAGAAGCCGTGCTACGCAACGCCGAGTATTTCGACATGAGCAACTCGGAATCGCCCCAGTTCATCGGGCGCGTGATTTCGGGGCTCTGGCGCGATGCCGGCCTCATGGACAAATCGGGGCACGTTCATGTCGCGGCAGCGCTGGCCAAGGAATACGACATCCCTGATATCGACGGAAAACGTCCTGTGCCACTAACACTTTAGCCTCTGGACAGTACAGGTTGCCGGGCGCAGGCTGGCTGTCCTAGCGTCAACGAGGCCCATCCATGATCTATGCACTTGCCATCCTCATCGGCATCGCCGCCGGTCTGCGCGCCGTCACGCCCATAGCGGCCATTGCCTGGGGCGCCTATTTGGGCTGGATCGATCTCAGCGCCACGCCCCTGGCCTTTCTCGGCAACATCATTGCCGTCATCGTCATCACCCTGGTGGCCATCGCCGAACTGGTCAGCGACCAACTGCCCAATACGCCCAGCCGCAAGGTCCCCGTGCAGTTCGGCACCCGCATCGTGCTCGGCGCCCTCGCCGGCGCCCTGCTGATGCCGGCCAGCTGGATCATCGGCGCCATCCTGGGAGCTGTCGGCGCCGTGCTCGGCACGCTGGGCGGTGCCGAGATTCGGTCTCGCTTCGCCAAATCCTTCGGCCGCGATCTGCCCGCCGCGCTGATCGAGGACGCAGTCGCCGTCGTCGGGGCCCTGCTGGTGGTCTACCTGGCCTGATCGGCATGGTGGCGGGGCCCCGATTACGCTAGGCTCGCCACATCAGGGAGCCTAGCGTGATCGTCGTCGTTGCCACCTTCCGCATTCGCCCCGGCGCACTCGAGCCATTCGTGGACGCTGCCTATGCACTGATCGACGCAGCGCGACGGGAACAGGGCTGCCTCTACTACGATCTCCATGCCAGCGTGACCGACCCGGATCGGATGCTGTGCTACGAGCAGTGGAGCGACCGCGCCGCTTTCGATCGGCAGTCCGCCACCTCGCACATGGCCGCGTTCATTGCCGCCACCGCCGATTTCGTACTGTCATCCAGGGTTGAGATCATCCACCCCGACCATATCGATACGCTCTGACTCAATTCCGCCTCGCGCCATGGGCACCATCGCGCAACCGAATGGAGGCCACATGATCAAGCCCGCCCTCGCCGCCCTGCTCGCCGCCAGCCTGCTGGCGCCCGCCGCTGCCCAAGCCATTGAGACCTCGGTCGAGATCGAGCTCGGCACCACCGCCGATTTCGAACGCCGCACCGTACTCTACGATTGCGCGGCGGCCGAACCGCTCAGCGTCACCTATATCAACGCCGCGCCCAACTTCCTGGCGCTGGTGCCTGTCGACGGCGAGCCCGAGCCGCTGGTCTTCGCCTCGGTCCTAGCGGCCTCTGGCGCCCGCTACGCCGCCAACCAATGGGCGTGGTGGACCAAGGGTGCCGATGCCAGCCTTTATGACATCACGCTTGGCGAAGATGCCGAACCTGTGCTCACCTGCTCGGAGTTGAACAACACGCCCTAGGGGCGTTGGGGGCCGAAGCGCCATGGACGCCACCGCCGTGCACGAACTCTTCCCCCATGTCCGCATCGTCATGGGCATGATTGTCGGCCTGGGCATCACCCGGCTGCTGATGACGGTGGCCGGCCTGATCCAGCATCCGCAGCGATCGCGCGTGTCGGCCATTCACCTGCTCTGGGTGGGCTCCATCCTGGTCGAACTCGTGCTGTTCTGGTGGTGGCAGTTCGCGCTGTTCAACCTGGCATACTGGACCTTCGGGATCACGCTGTTCCTCATCCTCTATGCGGTCACCCTGTTCCTCATCGCCGCCCTGCTATCACCCGACAACATTGCCGAATATGACGGCTACGAAGACTTCTTCCTCAAGCGTCGTGGTTGGTTTTTCGGGCTTTTCGCCGCCACCTTCGTCCTCGATACTGTCGACACGCTTATCAAGGGCGAGGCCTATTGGAACCGCTTCGGCCTCGAATATTTCATCCAGGTGCCGCTCGGTCTTGTCCTCTGTGCTGTCGCCATTCGCTCGACCGACAAGCGCGTCCATCTCACCGCGGTGTTGCTCCACATTGCCTATCAGGCCTATTGGATCAGCCGGTTTTTCTATACGGTAAGCTGACCTCGATCACGGACTTCCCCGAGCCAATGCTGCGCGTCGTTTCCCTTCTGCCGCCCGATCACGGCCGCGGCCTGCCCTATGACACGGTGACCCTCGACCACAGCGAACGCCGCCTGCGCCGCAAGCTGCTGCGCCTGACCCGTGGCGACGAGGTGATGGTCGACTTCCCCCAGACCGTAACGCTGGACCACAACAGCGCGCTTGAGCTCGAAGACGGCCGCATTGCCGGCATCATCGCCGCCGAGGAACTGCTCTACGCAGTCCGCGGTCGCGACACTGCCCATCTGGTACGCCTCGCCTGGCATATCGGCAATCGCCACACCTCGGCGCAGCTCGAAGCGGACCGCATCCTCATCAAGCGCGACCATGTGCTCAAGGCCATGCTGCTGGGCCTGGGCGCCGCCGTGACCGATGTCACCGAACCGTTCTTCGCCGAGCATGGCGCCTATCACAGCCACGGCGATCAGGGCCATGGCCACGCCCTGCTGGCGCGATGAGCCACACCAGCGATCTGCAAAAACTGCTGACCTGGCTCTCTCCGGCCTTCCCGGTCGGCGCCTTCGCCTGGTCGGCCGGCCTCGAATCCGCCATCGCCGCCGGCGCGGTGCATGATCGTGCCACCACCCAAGCCTGGGTCCAGGGCGTTCTGAACCACGGCAGCCTGCGCAACGACGCCATCCTCCTGGCCCACGCCCATCGCGCCGCCGGCGATCCGAGGGCCCTGGGCGATCTTGCCGATCTCTGCCTCGCCCTCACGCCCGCTCGCGAGCGGCATGAGGAAACCACCATTACCGGCTCGGCCTTTGCCACCGCCGCCCGGGCCTGGCCGACACCCGTCCTTGGCAACCTGCCCACGCCCTGCCCCTACCCCATTGCCGTCGGTGCTATCGCCGCTGGACACGGCATCGCGCTGGATGCAGCGCTCCTTGCCTGGCTCACCTCGAGCGTCCACAGCCAGGTGTCCGTTGCCGTCCGCCTGGTGCCCATCGGCCAGTCCGATGGCCTCGCCATCATGGCCACGCTGGAGCCGGAAATCGCGTCGGTCGCAGAGCTGTGCCAGCATGCCGCACTCGACGATATTGGCGCAGTGGCCTACGCGGCGGATATTGCCCAGATGTCGCACGAAACCCTGACCACGAGAATCTTCCGCTCATGAGCATGCTGATCGCCGCCTTCATGTTCATCGTCCTGCTGGCGGTTTCGACCGCCCATTTCCTGTGGTCCATCGGCCGCACCTGGCCCATTCGTAGCGAGAAGCTGCTCGCCCAGACCGTCGTTGGCTTTGAGGGCATCGAGCGCATGCCGCCGCGCCTGGCATCGTTTGCCGTATCGGTCGCCACTCTCGCCGCCGGTGTCATCGCGCTGGCGCTCGCCGATCACGACAGCGGCGGCCTGTCGCTCAGCCTCGTCGGCCTGCCGCTCGCCGCCGTGTTCCTCGCCCGCGGCATCATCGGTTACACCCCTTGGTGGGCACAGAAGACCCCGGAGGCCAATTTCCGGCTCAACGACGCCAGGGTCTATTCGCCGCTCTGCCTGTTCCTGGAGATCGGAAGAGCGTCGTGTAGGGAAAGAGTGTAGATCTCGGTGGT